>JAITLV010000327.1 GCA_031277685.1 Sphingobacterium sp.
ATTATCAATATTTCCTCTGGTCTCGCACGTTTTGCATTTCCAGGATCATCTGCCTATGGCTCGATGAAAGGAGCAATCGAGGTACTGACGAGGTATCTTGCCAAAGAACTCGGTCCTCGGGGCATTGCAGCAAACGTCGTTGCTCCTGGTGCAATAGAAACTGACTTTGGTGGCGGACATGTACGGGATAACAAAGAAACAAATGCGCATATAGCTGCTGTCACCGCATTAGGGCGCGCTGGTATGCCTGACGATATTGGTGGTGTTGTTGCCTTCCTTTGCACCGAAGATGCAAGATGGATCAATGGACAACGTATAGAAGTATCCGGCGGAATGAACCTATAATAACGGACTCCTCATCAGCAAGCATATGTCCTGCTATTAGACAGTACCGGACATATGCTTATTTTAAAATATTACGCGAATGATCGTTCATTCCTGTTATTTGTCATCATATCAATGAATATAATACTAATTTCATTTTCTCGCCAAAACAGCAACCAATACTATTAATTCGCCTATCGAATTATTAAGTTTGCAAGCAATGAAGATACAGCTCGCCATAATAAGTGATATACACGCCAATATAATCGCGTTGGATGAGGTATTGACGGATATAAAAAAGAGAGGCATAACACAGATCTACTGCCTGGGTGACCTAGTCGATTTCGCGCCCTGGGGTAATGAGGTGATTGAGCGTATAAAGGAAAAAAACATTCCATGCCTACTGGGAAACCACGACCAAAGGATAGCTTTTGACGAGACCATTCTTCCCTTACCTCATCATGAAGCCCTTGAAACTATAAATCGTGAAATCGCAATCAACCTTAGCAAAAAGGAAATTACCTCTGTTCATAAAAATTGGTTAAAGACATTACCTTATAATATTGAGCTGACATTTAAATTAGGTAACTGCCTTAGAAAAATACTTCTTGTTCACGCCAGTCTAGAAAGTAACGACGAATACATCCACGAGTCAACACCGAAATCCGAACTATTTACGCCATTGAGGCAAAGGGCGGTAGATATGTTAATTATGGGGCATACCCACCATTCCTATATCCAAAAGTATAAAGAAGTCCTATTTATCAATTGTGGATCGGTGGGACGCAGCAAAGAAAAAGACAAAAAGGCGTCCTATGCTTTGGTTACGCTGACGGATGAAGGGATAGATGCTCAAATAGTCAAGGTAGATTATCCGATAAAGCAAGTTATTGACGCTATTTATCACAGTGATATTCCTGATTTCTATGGAGATTTTTTAAGTGCAGAAGATAATTGATAGGCGAAAAAATCGAGGCTACTTCAACGTTAGCCCCAAACGCCTGAAAACTTTTCTACGTACTGCAACTATGATATATTGGTAATAATAACCTCGAACAAAAAAATACTCACTAACAATAAGTTAACCCAATATAAAGAATAATAAAATTGTTTGTAAATTAGAATTAGAAAAGGATTGAGTCTGATAATACCGGGCATGATTAAAAAAACAGAAGTTTTTGCCCGAGCAAGAAAAAACAATCAATTGAAATTAATACGAAATGGAAAGACAACTATTTCTTGCAAACAGGCTCAGAGAAGTTTTATTAAACGGTCATTGGATTGCAAACACCAATTATCAGGAACAATTGTACGACATCAGTTGGGAACAGGCGACATTTAAGATCAGTACGTTAAATACGATTGCTGCACTCACTTATCATATCAATTATTATTTAAAAGGATTGATTGCTACATTTGAAACAGGAAAGCTAGAAATTAGTGACAAATATAGTTTTGACCTGCCTGACATAACCGAAAAGGACGATTGGGATAAACTTCGGTCTGATTTTCTGATAAATGCAGCTCTTTTTGCCGATAAAGTCGAGCAACTTGATACCGAAATTTTTGATCAACCTTTTTTTGATGAAAAATATGGTTCTTATCTAAGAAATATTGAAGGGATAATTGAACACTGCTATTACCATCTGGGACAGATTGTATTAATCAAGAAAATGATCAATCAATGACATGTAAAGAACTTTCCTCCGTTTTTTCCTGTTCAGTCTGCCCGCCAATATTATTTCTTTAAAGGACCAAAATAGATTTCTCCCGGATTGACATAACAGCTTAGATGATGTCATTGGCCGAGACGGAATGCTCTTGTTTGATCTTTTCCCGATATTCCAATCCCCAGCCAACTAATGATTCAGTAACTGGAACGACACTTTTTCCATAGCTTGTAATTTTATAGAAAACCCGAACAGGTTCATCGCTTGACTGACGTGACACCAATAAATTTTGTTCAAGATCCCGCAACTCCTTTGTCAGTACCTTTGCTGAGATCCCTAGGATCTCCCGTTGCATTTTCTTGAAATGAATATCCTGAGCCTCTCGGTTCGTTAAATACCGGAGTATCATTAATTTCCACTTTCCACCTAAAATGTCC
Organism: Sphingobacterium sp.; assembly: GCA_031277685.1. Classification (GTDB taxonomy): domain Bacteria; phylum Bacteroidota; class Bacteroidia; order Sphingobacteriales; family Sphingobacteriaceae; genus Sphingobacterium. Next base: position 2,432 of record JAITLV010000327.1, read on the forward strand.
AATGCATCACGCATTGCCCGCAGTTCCTCACTGCAGCTCGCTTCCCTGTCAATATTTTCTTGGATGATTTTACCCATTAATTTTCCAAAAGCACTAGTTACCACTTGTTAACCACCAACAAATATAGATCAAAACTAACTTAAATTTGTCATAATAACTCTTCAGAATAAAAAAATATGGTACGATCATAAGAAACTATCAGTTTCAAATAAATTGGATTTTGCCAATACGGTTTTATATAAACGAATACGAGATGAATGCTGTCATTTTAAATAAAAACAATCAATTGATCAATGCCGAAGTTGTATTACGCCAATTAAAACCACAGGAAATAAAGATTAGAATAATCGCATCCGCACTCAATCCCATCGATTATCAAATGCGTGAAAATGAATACGAGAGAAGGTATTTATTTTCGCCAATTTTAGGACGGGAAGGGGCGGGCATAGTTACAGATGTAGGTTCTGAAGTCATAGATTTCGTTATCGGTGACGAGGTTTACTTCGCTTGTGGTAGTATGGGAAGCAATGGCACCTATTCAGAATACATCCTATTACCCGCCGCATTAGCCGCTAGAAAACCTAAGAATGTCACTTTTGAACAAGCAGCCGCAATACCAACTTCAGGAATCACCGCATTACAAGTTTTTGATCGCGCAGCCATTACTGCACCCGACAAAGTATTTCTTACAGGTGCTTCGGGTGGTGTGGGCCTTTTTTTACTAAAACTACTGTTGGCCAATGGCATAAAAAACATTATCGTTACTGCTGGAAATGCAATAGGTATCGAAAGACTGTATCAGCTGGGATTAACCAACGACAATATCATCGATTACAAACAAGATAATTTGATCGACCTACTAAAAAACAAGATTCATAATCAAAGATTCGACTTCTGTATTGATGCGGTCGGCAATACCCTCTCAGAAGTGGCTGCAGCAGTATTGAAGCCCTATGGCTGCTATATTGATATTACCCACTTTACCACAACCTCCGCGAGAGATACCCTATTTAGCTCTGCAGCTAAAATCATCAATATCTCCAACTTTATTCATGCGCAAAACCTCAATTATATCTATTTCAAACAGGCATTGAACCGCCTCACGAACTATATTGAGGAAGAAATTATACAAGCTGTACCTATTTATCCGATCGGTGGTCTGACCTCAGAGACGATCGAAAAAGGACATCAGTTATTAAAAAATAACAAAACCGAAGGTCACAAATTAATTATACACAACCCGTCATAACATGAAAACCATACCACGAAGAATCGTCACTGGAGAACGAGAAGGAAAATCATATATTGCCCAAGACAGCATCGTAGCGAATATTTCTGAACATTATCCCAATCTTATTATTTCAGACATCTGGCAGACAAGTCAGATGCCAGCTCAGTTTAGGGAAGAAAATCCTATCGAAAATTCAGCGATACCACAAGTCATCAAAAATGGAACATACTTCCGTTACGTGCAAATACCACCAGATAAACAACTTGGTGTTGAAGCAGCAATTGGCAAGCCCCACCCCTTGATGCACCAGACCCCCAGCTTAGACTACATCGTTATTCTTTCGGGAGAAATCTATCTGATTACTGATACCGAAGAAACTATGTTACAAGCTGGAGATATTGTTATCCAACGTGGTACCAACCACGCCTGGAGCAACCGTTCAGATCAAATGTGTCTGCAATTGGCGATTCTTATTGATGCCCAATAATAAAGTTTCTGTTAAATTACCAGAGGCAAGCGTCGATGGGTAACACGTATCGCTAAGTACGGCTCCATCCTGTGATTCGATCAGGATGGATTTATTTTGCATTGCTAACGCAAATTAGTTAAGTTTGATTTCGATGATAGCAGCCTACTTTCAGTCTTTGCGTCTTTTTGATCAGGAAGAAATCGCCCAGATTGTTCCGCTTTTTGAATATAGAAAGCTAAACAAAAACGACTTCTTTGTCAAAGAAAATCAACCCTGCAATGAGGTCGCCTTCATTGCTTCAGGAATCTTTCGTTCGTATTACACTACTTCAAATGCGGAAGATGTCACCTATTGTTTCCGGTTTCCCAACAGCTTAATGGCAGCTTACTCATCTTTTATCACCAGTGGACCAAGTGTTGAGACAATGCAGGCCATCTCTCCTGCCGAACTTTGGGTGATCAAAAAAAGCACTATTGACACCCTTGCCGCTGAAAGTCTGGTTTGGACAAAATACCTTAAGATGATCGCTGAACAACAATATCTGGAGCTTGAAAAACGTATTTTTCAACTGCAAAAAGAAACAGCCCTCCAGCGTTATGTGACCCTAATCCGGAATCAACCCGAATTTATCCAGCAAATCCCCCTACAGTATTTAGCTTCGTACCTCGGCATCACCCAACGGCATTTAAGCCGAATCCGGAGCGAAATTACATTTTAGACATTTGTCCTACATTTCAAGTATTGGTACTTTTACTTTTGTGTTATCAGAAAAATAACATGAAGAAAAAAATACTTGTCATCAACGGTCACCCGAATAGCGAATCCTTCAATTTTGGTATTGCTGCAGCGTACAAGGCCGGTGCTGAAGAATCGGGTGCAGAAGTGCGTTCCATCAATATCGCAGATCTGAGTTTTAATCCCAATCTACAGTTTGGCTATCGAAAGCGAACGGAACTCGAACCAGATCTTCTGCACGCTTGGGAGCAAATCCTTTGGGCTGATCATTTAGTTTGGATACACCCAGTTTGGTGGGGCGGCATTCCCGCCATTATGAAAGGTTTCATTGATAGACTCTTTCTACCTGGTTTTGCTTTCCAATACCGCGAGAATTCTCTGTTTTGGGACAAATTATTGAAAGGGAAATCTGCCCGAATTATAACAAGCTTAGATCAACCCGGCTGGTATTACGCACTTGTCTATGGCAAACCTAGTGTAAATCAGCTCAAAAGATCCACCTTATTATTTTGTGGTATATCTCCAGTAAAAGTCACCTACATTGGAATTATAAAGACTTCGGATAACATAAAGCGGGATAAATGGCTCCATAAAATCAAACTGCTCGGGCAAAAACATGATTAAAATTCACTTGATTTCTAAGCAATCAAGTGTATAAGAAAAAACGTGACCACTTCTTTTTTGCCAAATGACAATTGTCCTCTTCCTACTCCGCCTTAACTTTGATCCATAAATTTTACAACAATATGGATATTTTAATTGGCCTCCAATGGGGTGATGAAGGTAAAGGAAAAATCATTGATCTGATCAGCCGTGATTATGACATTATTGCCCGATTCAATGGTGGCGCGAACGCTGGACATAGTATTTATCACAAAGACAAACGGATCACATTAAAACTCCTTCCCTCGGGAATCTTTTATCCGCATATCAAAAATATTATCGGCACGGCAGTAGTGATTGATCCTGTAGCCCTCAAAGCCGAAATACAACAGGTTCAGACCATTACTTCGGATTCCGACCTAATCGATCGAATCCTAGTTTCACAGAAGGCACACCTTGTATTACCTACCTACAAGTATTGGGATATGTACTATGAGGATTCGCCACAGTATCGTACAATTGGGACAACTAAAAATGGGATTGCACCAACCTATTCCAACAAAATACTTCGACAAAATATCCGTGTCGGGGATATTTTGTCCAAAGATTTCGAAACCGATGTGTTCCATATCCTTAATCAACAGTACGCTGAGCTCGAGGCTTTAGGACAGGATATGCCGGAGATACAGGAATTATATACTAATTTTTTAGAAGGATGTTACTTTTTAAAGAAATTACAAATTACCGATACAGAAATTATTATTAATGAAGCTCTTCGGGAAAACAAGAAGGTATTGGCAGAGGGAGCTCAGGCCACCCTATTGGATATAGACCATGGCACTTATCCTTACGTAACCTCTTCAAATACTATTGCGTCTGCCGCATGTGTTGGTTTAGGCGTATCACCCAAGCTTATTGACAAGATTTATGGTGTTACCAAAGCCTATTGTACACGTGTTGGAAACGGCATATTTCCAACAGAGATAACCGGTTCCCTTGCAGATGAGCTACGGGAAAAAGGAGGTGAATTCGGATCTAATACGAAACGACCACGTAGAGTAGGTTGGCTTGATTTACCTGCTTTAAAATATGCTGTCATGATCAATGGTGTAACTGACCTCGTGTTGACAAAGGCAGATATCCTAAATGGTATGAACGAAGTTCCAATTTGTACTGCATACGAAATAAATGGAGAAACCAAAACCTTAGCCGCTGTTACATTTGTAGACAATGCTCCACGGCCGATCTGGAAATTCTTAGCTGGGTGGGATACCCCGTTGAATAAAATTAACCAAACAACACAAGTTCCGAAAGAACTAAAATTATTTATATCTTTTCTAGAAGAAGAATTAAACATTCCAGTAAAATACCTATCCACTGGACCGCAACGAGAAGAATTGATTATATTAGGTAATTAATAGCATTAATATGGAGCAGCTTTTAGCATATATCCGAACATTTGGCCAGCTTGACAAGCGAGAGGAAAGTCTGATCAAGCAAGCATTTGAGAAGAAGAGTATTCCAAAAGCTACCTATTTTGTCACCTGCGGAAAGGTTACCAATAGTATAGCCTTCGTGGAAAGTGGCGTATTTCGTTCCCTTTATTATAATAATAAAGGTGATGATTTTACACGATACTTTATCTACGAAGGTCGCTTTATTGGAGATTATCAAAGTTTTTTGGATCGAACTCCATCCAACGACTACATCGAATCAGTTACCGATACACAGCTATGGAGCCTAGATATCAATAATTTTTTGTTATTAGAAAAGGAAATCCACATCTGGCCATTATTAATGGCTAAGCTGTACGGATTTGTCATTGAAAGCAAATTAAAAACGGCAAATACCATGCTGAATCTCGATGCCAGCGAACGCTATCTACTGTTCCTAAAGCTTTATCCCGGACTGGCAAATCGCGTACCTTTAGCAATGCTCGCCTCCTATTTGGGGATTACCGCGTCTTCTTTAAGCCGCATCCGAAAAAATATCACACAGGGATACTAATCATACCGGGTCATGGTTCCCCGGGAACCCGGTGAATTGTCACGAAACCACTCATCAAACTGTGGTTTGGCAATAAAAAATGTAACTTTATTTTTGAGTGAATCTTGTTGTTTTTCTTTAAACAAAGCAATGATCTGCTCTTTACTAAAAGCTTCTTTTTCTTCGATTGGGTTACCATTTTCATCGTAAGACGGATAATACGGCTCATTGCCACGGTCGAATCGCAATGCTTCCTTTTCGGGTAATACGATCTGAAATACCTTATCTTTGGTATGCCATATTAATCGTAATCCAGAGGAAATAGTCTCCAATTCCCGTGAATTCATTGTTGCTTCAGGATTATCCGAAGTAATCTGATCGACCAATTTATTGATATCTTCCGCAGTTACCTCCTCCTGTTCAGCCATCCAGACAAACACTTCTTTTTCTGCCAAGTCCGTTAGCAGTTCAAGTGTTTTAAACTTAAAGTTGCCGTAATCTGCGAGATTAATATTGCCTTTATTGGAATTGATATTATATTGGACATAGTACACCGTGCTATCAGGTTGATCTTTCCGTTCCAATACAATCTCATTTTCTTCAGCATCTAAATTTACTTGATCAACTTTCCCCCGAAAAAGATCCTCATTGCCTAGGAATTTCGAAAGATCCAAATCCATACTAACTCCTTTCAGCTGCAGAGGTGCTTCAGCATATGGCTTGACAGACTGTTTACAGCCTAAGATACTCAGTAATAAAATTGTAATACCAATAATCGCTGTCCTTGTATTTTTCATCCGTTTGATTTTTTTTAAAGTGTCTATCACCGCATTAATTGAGATCATCAAGAGCAATATGTACAACATTCCCTGCTATATCAAGAACCGTCTCCCCCATAGTGAAATATCCGACACCATCTTTTGAAAAGCCGATATCGAGACGCTGAGAACCATCAGGAGAAGGAGCTAATAAAATTTTTTTAACGATACGATTGTTTTTATCGATCATAAATAACTCTTCCTTAGCATTTCGGACTAATGCGCGCCCCTTATAAAATTCAGTAATATTACTGTATTGAGGTGCAATCACGATCTTCCCATTGAGATCAAGAAAACCGTATCCGTCGTAGTTAGAGAACGGAATCATCCCTTCACTACTACGACTGATGTCCAGATATCGTAGATCAGCGGGAAGGTCAACGCGCTTATTCTGATAATTCAGTAAAAACATTTCGCGCCCTTTTGTAGCGTATACCCAATTTGCCGTTTTTAGGCCTTCAATTTTATCATATTCCATTGGAATCACCAATTTCCCACTGGAATTTAAGATTCCAAACTTATGCAGCTTGCTACGAACCATAAAGCTACTGTCGACAAGCATGTCCACAGTACTCAATAATGGTGTTTCAACAAGGTCACCTTTCAGTGTATAGAGTTCAAAAGTTTGCCGTCCTCGTAACGTATATGTAGCGACAAACATCTTGCCTTGTTTTTCTATAGCTGTGTACTTAAAAGGAATTACCTCTTCTTGTCCATTACGCAACACCCCTACATCTTCCTTTTTATTTTTAAAGACAGCCAAGTCTTCCAATAGATTCCGTTCAAATCGGTAGCCAGTTTTAACAGGCTCCAGCTTTTTATCCTTAACATTTAAAAAATAATCAATACTATCACTTGAATCAAAGAAATAATCTTGGTTGCTGCGTGTCAACTCCTTAAAACGAGGTTCAATAATCACATGACCTATGGAGTCTACAATACCATATTTTTTGCTATTTTGATCCCAATAAGTCATATAGTTGTGAGCAGTGCCACGTGAAACAGGAATCCGACGTTCGGCTTTGATTATTTCATTCGATTTCCCAAAATACAACACAAATTGTTTTACGGGATAAGGAAATGAGAAGGAAAGTCGCTGTTCAACAGGCCCCAGATATTCCCCATTAGACTCAATATATTCACGAAGTTTTTTAATGACGGCAAACAAGTCTGCGTCTTTGTTATTTCCCAGAAGAACTTTTAGTTCCTTTTCAATAGTTGACTGGTAGTAATCCAACTTTTTTAAGCTTTGAAACATTTCTTCGGTAAACTGAGGCTCGAAGTTTTCAAGTGCTGCATCCGTTATCGCTGCCGTCTGAAATTTTTGAAATAGCTGTGTAACTGATTTCACCTGCTTCTGAATTGCCGGATGCAAACCATAAAGAGGCATCGCCGAATAAGAGTTTGATTCTACCAGTTTATTATTTGCGATTTTCCCCCGATGGCCGAGATAGTTGTGATACAAGTCCAGTGGTAGATCAAGCTCTATTCCCTGTGGATTAATGGTATCGATCCTCAAGTCGTAGCCCATATATTTCACTGTTTGAGCATCTGGAGCAATTACCAAAGAATCCAATTCATGCGGGAGTTGATATTGTATTTCTACAAGCGCTTGGCTCACGGGCAAAATACCGACTTTGGATGAATCCAGCGATTTATTCCCTTGGAACAATTGTTTAAATGAAGTTGTCAATTGTCCCATTTCCGATATACGATCGTCAGCAGCTTCAAGCTCAAATGATGAATGCGGAAGCCCAAAGCGCTGTACGGCTTTCAGCGTGTTGTTATAAGATTCAAATGCGGCTTTGAGTGTATCCGGATTAGGGATAGTAAAGGCTTTATTCTGGATATCCATCCGATTCCAGTCTACCGTATCCCAATTCACTTCTTTAGGATCACCTGCGGATAGCCCCATTGAAAAACTAAAATAAATTGTTTGATCTTTCACCTCTGCCAAGGCAGTATCTATCAATTGTATCTGCTGCTTAAAAAAAGCAGCACGTTCCTGTGGGGAAAGTTTACGAAGATGTGCCAGTATTTCGGTCCGGCTATCGTATTGTCCAATGTCTTTTTTCTGTGCGCAGGAAACAAGAAACAAAAACAGTAAAAATAGGAATGTTATTCTCATACAATTTCTCTTTTCAAAACCTAAGTTATTTATTTCACCATAAGATCAAATATCCTGCCTAAGTTGTCGAGAAAACATGAGTTTTCACCGGTACAATAAAATTAAATGTTAGATGCTACCAGCGGTATAGCAATCGGGTCGTAAAAACGTTGTCTTTCAGATCATCAGAAAAATTCATCAAACTCGTCTTTTCATTGGTCACATGTTCATTATAAACGGTAAGTTTTAATCTATTGCTGATTTGATAAGCAACACCATAACCCAATGTACTAAACTTGACATCACCATCCGCAGTAAAATTATCAGGCATTCCAATGGTCATTCCACTGGCTTTTGTATTGGGGTCATACACGTCATAGGCCAATAAAGCAGTAATTCCTGTTTTCGCGATTTCTTGGGTAAACCAAAAATAATAACCATTAAATTTGCGTTGATACAGATCTGTAGCTGGCTGTGTTGTAAAACTTCTGCTTGCATACGGCCCTTTGATATCCGCTCCTCCTGCTACTCCCGGTTGGTCACCGGCGACATACTCCGTCTTGAAGCTGGACTTTCCAAAGCTATTATCCAATTCTATCTGTAAATTTGCACCATAATAGTTCCGGCCAATGGCTTTTCCTTCGTTTTCATCGCTTGTATGCGCAGTATAGCCATTTTTGATAGCTGTGTAATATGTTTTGGTATCATTACGAACAGAACCTTTATAAAATGAACCTCCAAAACCGAGGTGCATTTTTTTATCTGCCAGACTATCAAACTTAAAAGCCAAGTTACCGATCAGGTCTTTCTTCGAATCATAATCTTTGGCAGAGTGACCACTTCCGTTGACCAGAGCCAGGTCCAAGTTCAAAAATTTCACTTTGCCTCCAGGATGATAGCTTACCATTCCACCAAGGTCACGCTCACGTGGCATTAAGGTTTGAAAAACACGCGCTCTTTCCGGAAAATCGCGGTAGCCGGAAGAGTATACAATAGAATACCCAAAAGGTCTATTGAAGAGACCGGCTGTCAAGCTCAGGCCTTTCTGATCAGGGTGCCTCAACTGGATAAAAGCATCCATTAGTTGTACACCATCCTGCGTCGCATCGAGCTGGAATACAATACTGGAATATGTATCCACTCGGTCTATCTTAAGACGTCCACGCCTGATCATAAAACGATTGTCAGAATTCTTAGAAAAATCACCACCAGAGAAAGAAGTAATACCGGGTGATTGAGCCTTTTGAAACTGCGTCTGAAGATACCCTGTGATTTTGATATCATGCGGGTCATAACTGGATGGAGCATTGTTATTTTGTGCCATAACTATTGCCGGACCTATCAACGCTACGAGTAAAAGTGCTTTTTTCATCTATTTAATATGTTTTCAGCTATGATGAAGCTATCAGATTTATTGTTCTTTCATGTGTCTGAATAAATCTTGACGGTTCCATTTGAATAATATAATCTCTAAAATAGTAAATGAATTTTAAGAGGATTATTGGTTTTCATTAAATATATAACCACTCTTATTTCATGCCGTAAAAATAGATTCCCAATGTTAAGTTAGTATTAATAAATTGTTAGTCTATTAATTTATATACATAAATTTAATGATTTGGTAATAATGATATAAATTCTATTATTAACGGAAGACCTGTTTACTTCAAATAGAAGACTCAAGGTAAGATTCATAAACGACAAATGCCCATAAGAAAGGCTTATGAAATTTTATTTTCACAAGCCTTTCTTATTTTAAATATCTTTTTTTAATATTTATCGAATAATAATCAATTAAAAAAAAGAATTTAGTGCCTCCTACTTTCAGAAGAGTTTGTTACAATAATTCCTACTTAGGTAAATTAATAATTTCGGTACCAGGACCAAAAGATCCAGCAGAGACTCTATAGTCTCCAATATTAAGAGTTACAACACCGTTAGAAACAGTTCCTGTTACATTCGACATAGTAACAGCTCCATAATCAGGGTCGTTACCAAGTACTTGATTAGGAAAAACAACAGTTTTTCCATCTGCCTTGATCATAAATGCTAGGCTATTTTCCCCAAACGGACTTACTAATTTATAAACTGATGTTGTTTTCGCTTTTTGTATCTTAACATTTAAGACTTTTCCAGCCCATCCATCAGTAGAATTCATCGTAACATTACCCTTATCTTCAAACTCCAAGATGCTTGTCGCCATGATATCAACTTTTTTAATGTTGCTTGAAGAAACATTTTCGTCAGGAATTGTAAGTGAAATCGGAAACGCTAACCCAACAGTAACATCTTTATTAATTGGCGATATAGACAAGGTACTTGGATCTATTTTCGACAAATCGCCATAGTTTACTTTGGCGTAGGATTTACCTTCACCACTCCCAAATTGTACCGGACCAGCTAATTTAAAGATATTAGTATAGCCAGCACCAGTAGCTGATAATGTTATCGGAATTGAAAAATCTCCTGTAGTTGATGTTCGACCAACCGGAACAGAAATTGATCCACCTTCCATATTAAACTTCATGGTTTTATTAAAGAAGCTAACTTTATTCGCTTCTCCTGAATACAAAGCTCCTTCAGTCTTGTCACAGGAAGAAAAAAACAACAAGACTCCTGTAATAAGTATACAATTAAATATATTCTTTTTCATATGTTCTATTTCTTAAGTAGATTACAAAGGATTTTGATCCTTATTCGCATCCATAGCTGTGTTACCATCAAACTCTTTCTGAGGTATTGTTAGGATAAATTCCTTGTTAGCGGGATCCAAACTATTCCAGGTAGGTTTGAAAGTATGATTTGAACCCGTTGCAGTTCTGTCGAATCCAGTTTTAAGCCTCAAAATATCAAAAATGCGTTCAGCTTCTCCCCACAATTCGATACGTCTTTGTAAAATAATCTGATCCATTAAAGTTTTAGGTGTACCTATTGATCCCATTGTAAGATCTTTAGACATTGTCGCCTGATCAAGGATAGCTTGATAACCAGCTGGATTACGCAATTTCATCAAATCAGCTAAAGCTGTCTTAGCTTCTGGTAATTTGCCTTGATTGGCAAGTGCTTCTGCCTTTACCAACTGCATCTCTTCTGAACGCATGAAGATATAATCGCCTAAACTAGAAGTTTTATCTGAATATCTAAATTTAACTTGATTATAAGGTTTTGTATCTGGCGTTCCTCCATCTGTAGGCCCATTCCACCATTTTTTTCGTGCATCTGTGTTCGGTATCTGATCGTAAAGCCAATTATAAATACATTTTCTGGAGGACTCAGCATATTGACCTGCACTGGCATCCATATGTGAAAAGAATGAGGCCCAAATAGTTGATTGCGATGCAATAATTTCAGCCCCCCAAAGAACATCTTTTAATTTGACGCTATTAAATCCACTGTAAATATCATCTCCACTAAGCATAGCCAAAGTTGATTTAGAAAGAGCTTCAGTGGAATATTTTTCAGCATCCGCCCATTTATTCTGAACTAAAGCTACATTTGCCTTTATCGCATTTGCTACATAATAATCCAAATGTGATATATGTGTTTGAAGCGCTTTATCTTTTCCAAAAAGTTCTATTGATTTGTCTAGGTCTTGGTTGATCTGTCCATAAACATCTTCTACTGTTCCTCTGCCCTTGCCTTGTGATGCAGCCGTAGTTGGTTCTGTGTAAACCGGAACACCTAGTGAGGTTTGATGTCCAACATAAGTCTGTTGAAAAATCTGTATCAATTGAAAGTATGCATATGCACGCATTGCATAAGCTTGAGCCATAATATTGTCAACCGTTTTTGGATCACCAGTCAACGTCTTCTCAGCAGCCAGAATATAATTGGCATTACTAATTAAAGTATAATAAAAATTCCATGTGGCATAAGATCTCCAGCCGGTCGAAGCAAAACGGCTACGAACATCATATTTATAATCAAAATAAAACCAACCGCTCCCTTGTCCGTCTTGAAGAAAGTCCTCTCCCATTAAAGAAGTAAACATTTTTGTTGATGTAATACCGAAGTTCTGAGAGGTATTACTTACCGACCATCCAGATGAATATAGCATTCTATATATTCCATCCATTGCTACTTGAGCACCTTGGGTTGTTTCTAAAAGCGTTCCTGCATCAACTTTATCTGTTGGGCTAGTTTCCAAAAATTCTTTGCTACAGGATGACATACCTAATGCAAGAGAAATAACTGACGCATATAATAATTTTTTCATTTTAATAAGCATTTAAGTAATTAGAATTTAAGATTTACACCTGCAGCAATTGTTTTATTCGGAGAATAAACATAATCTGTAGTTCCTGTAAAATTATATTGCGGGTTTAATCCTTGGCGAGCAGAGAATACAGCTAAGTTGTCTGCTTGTGCAAATATTCTAACCGATTTTAATCCTACCTTTTTTATATCAAAAGAGTAACCTATCGATACATTTTTTATAGCAAAATAGGAGGCATCGACTAAAGTTCTATCAGTTAATTGCAACACCATATCCTTTTGAATTCTTGGAATATCTGTAATATCTCCTGGTTTTTGCCATGCACCCAATACTTCTCGAGAGTAATTATTTCCCAAATATGCGGGGTTCAGATAATTATACCCAACAGCATCGTTTATTTTACCACCAATAGAGTAAGTTGTCATCAAAGAAAAATCGAAGTTTTTATAATTCAATGATGTAGATAGCGAGCCCATTATTTTTGGAATTCTACTTCCTGTTATAACGCGGCTTGCAGCCGCTTTGGTCCGATCATTAGATACATAATGCTTGCTACGGTCAAATTCATCTTCTTTCTTATCATATACCCAATACAATTGGTCTCCTGTGGCTGGATCTACTCCTGCACTACGAGCCATGTAAAATGAATTAATTGTCTCGCCTTCTCGAACGATAGTTGAGTTTGATATAATTTCCTTGCTTTCATCTGTCAATTTCAGCACCTTATTTTTAACACGGGAACCCATTACTGATACATTCCATTTCAAATCTTGATTTCTTATGATATCGTATCCCAAAGAAAGATCAAAACCCCAGTTTTTCAAATCACCTATATTAGAATTAAAACCATCAAAACCTAAAGAGAAGGCCATAGGACGATTCAGTAACATATCGGTTGTCTTACGTGTATACCAATCAAAACCTAGTGACAAGCGGTTATCAATAAATCTTCCGTCAGCGCCTATATTAAAACTTTGATTTTTTTCCCAGCTTACTTTAGCATTTTCTACAGAAGTTACAGCACCACCATTATTATTTGCATTATTCCATGTCAAGTCATAAAATGCTTGCCACGCAAAATAGATCGGGTCTAGATCTGAGTCTAACAAGTTATTGTTACCTTGTCCTCCATAGCTCGATTTCAATGTTAAGCTATTTACCCAAGAAACATCTTTCAAGAAACTTTCTTCCGAAATTTTCCAGGCACCACCAACGGACCAGAACGATCCCCAACGATTATCTTTTTGAAATCTCGAGGAACCATCAGTACGAAAACTTCCTGATAAATAATATTTATTATCAAAATTATACTGCACACGAGAGAAATATGATTCAATCTTATCATTATTTTCATACGAATTTGCTTCGGAAATAGTAGCCCCTGGAGCTAATTCATAGATTCCTTTAAAAGGAAAACCCGTCTTTTGTGCATTTAATAAATTATATTTATAACTATATGCTTCATGACCTAATAATACATCAACATTATGCTTGCCAAAATCTCTAGTCCAAGTCAATAATTGGTTAAAAGTATATGAGAAAGTTTTTGTCCATTCTTTGTTCAAACGTCCACCAGTTGCAGCAGCATTACCAAAAACAGGATTATAATAATAAGTGTATTCGTTCATTCGGTAGTCGGCACCAAGATTTACTGCAAATGCAAAACCGCGCCAAGCACCATATTTTTCATCTCGTGTATTAAATTCGACACCACCTCTTGTACCCACATTATCAATATTATTATAATACCGATCTTCATATAGTGTAGCAATAGAATTAAAATTTTGCTGTGCACCTGAGGCTCTATTTTTACCATAGTCAAATTGTTTTTGACCTAAAGCATCATTTACGAAATTTCCATTATTATCTCTGATCCATATCGGATAGATTGGTGCCATTTGTTCTGACGAGTACCAAACATTTGAAGTCGACGTTCCTGTCGAATTTAATGATACCGAGTTAGATTTCGCAAAGTTTCCCGATAAGGAAGCTTTAATCCAATCCTTTGGTGTAAATTCATTGTTAAGACGTCCAGAATAACGGTCAAATTTGGTGTTTTTCAATAATCCCTTATCCTTAACAGCATTCATTGAAGCCATTGCTTTATATTTGCTTGAGCCTCCAGAAAAATCGAGTTGATATTCTTGACGAATTGGATTATTCGCAGTTACCTCATCCAACCAATTGTCATCCCATTTCAATTGTGCATTTGGATTAAGCTTGCCTGTTGCTAAATCAAATAATTGATCAACCGGAACATTATATGGATTGTATTGCTCGTTTATACCAAAAATCCCTTCAACAGTACCTTTCATCCTATTCACTGCACTAGCAGCTGCAGCAGTTTCAGACAATCCATTTACGAAAATATCTTGGTTTTTATATGCTTGAAAAACGGTTTCCAAGTATTCTTTGGTATTCATTACATCATATCGCTTTACAGCCCGAGAGTTGACACCAATATTCGCTTTAAAGTTAACATCGATCTTTCCATCAGTATTTTTTCCAGATTTTGTTGTGATTACCACGACACCATTTGCTGCTCTGGATCCATAAAGTGTTGACGCAGCTGCATCCTTTAATACTGTTAGGCTTTCGACATCATTTGGGTTTATGGAATTAAGATCACCATTAAACGGTATACCATCTACAACGTACAAAGGATCCGCAGAAGCATTTATTGATCCAAAACCCCGCACTCGAATAGCAGCGCTGGATCCTGGCTGTCCAGATCCAGCAGTAGAAACCACCCCAGGGGCCGCTCCATCCAATGCCTTTGTGATATTAGTAATTGAACGATTTTCAATCACATCGCTTTTAACCGTTGAAGCAGAACCAGTAAAAGAGGATTTTTTAGCGGTTCCATATGCCACTACCATTACTTCATCAAGTTCTTTATTGGAATCTTGTAGAGAAACATTATAAAGTACAGAGGAAGAACTAACAATAATAGTTTTATCAGAAAAACCTACAGACTTAAAAATCAAAGTCTTGCCTACAGGAACACTGATTGAATAATTACCATTAGCATCGGTTTGAGTAGCTTGATTAGTACCTTGAACGACTACCGTAACCCCTGGTAATCCTTCACCTTGAGCGCCTGTTACACGTCCACTAATCTTTTTTTCTTGCGCGAATGCTACTGAAGTTAAAATAGCACCACCCAATAAAAAACTGAGTAATTTGTGTTTCATATGTTTATGTTTATTTAAATAAGTATGTTTATTCTGTTTATAAAATAATCTGGCCAGTATTATTAAAACCTTCCATAATTTATATATGCTAGTTAGTTGCACATCTTTCCAAGTGACGGAGTCAGCTTGTTAAAAAATGTTAAATACAAATTTATAACTTTTTTTAACATTTGCAATGCATGCATAATTTTATCATAACATTCAGCTAAAAAAAACATAACAAACAATTAACAATCAACACATTATATAAAATAAATTTTCTCAAAAAAGAACAATATTGTAAAGAAAAAAAATAAATTCATTGAAAAACAATAAAACAAAAGGGTCATACCAATTCATTGATATGACCCTTTCTCTTCGTCTGAGAGTTTAAATATTTACTCTTACATTCCCCACCAAACGGCAACATCCATTGGGATGTTTTTCGCATTTGGGTTATACAATGTTGTAGTTTGTGGGAACGGATAACGCTTTGGAATAATTGGCAATGTTGCACCCACGCTTTGTGGTCTTGGTGTTAATGCTGGAATTCCAGTCCGTCTAAAATCGTTATAAGGTTCAATTCCCTGATTATATAGAGCAACCCATTTTTCGGTCAAAATATCGGTTTTAGTAGCCGTAGCATAATTTGCTACACCACTAGCCGACTCTTTTCCACTTGTTATATACTCCACATTTGCTTTGATTGCTTCATTTAATATAGCTGAAGCATTTGCACCTTGGCGCTGTTTAACTTCTGCCTCAATAAATTTTGCTTCATAATATGTGATGATCGGAAAATTCTGATCTGCCGCAAAAAAAGGACCAACCACTGATACATCAGGTGCAATCGCTTCTTTCGTAATATCACCACCAATAAATTGTTTTTTAGAATTAGGACGTAGAAAGTACGCTAACCGAGGATCATTTTTCGCCGACAACCTATCAACAAATATATTGCTTGCCCCCAAATAGCCTCTTCTCGCAGCTTGAAAAGCTCCCCATTGGTTTTGAGAGTTTTCATCGTGTGGTGCGATCATATTTTCATCATTAGAAGAAATCCCCTTCTTTAAATAATCAAGAACTTTAGCCTCAGTACCTGCCTGTTTACTCGACGTCCGATTCAGAAAACGTGCTCTTAACGTATAAGCTGCCTTCATCCATTTTTCAACATCCCCTTTGAAAATCAAGTCATCTTCCGCTGGCAGGTAATAGTTTTCATCTTCGGCAACAGATAAATCTGTAATTGCATCAGCTAGAAGTTTATCTATACTTGTGTAAACATCTTGTTGGGAATCCAATTTAGGCGTTTTGTTACCAGTTGTCCATTGAAAAGCCTCAGAATAGGGCACATCGCCCCATAGGTCAGTCGCTAAACTGATATTAAGCGCCATAATAACTTTCGCTATTCCCTCATAGTACGGGCTTTTGGTTTCGGTGATCTTCGCCTTATCGATCATTAGTTTCAAATTATACATCGTATTCGTGTATAACCCGATCCACACATTATCAAAATCTCCTTGGGTAATTCGGTAATTTTGGACATCTGAATACTGTGCATTTAGACCTACTGAGTGCTGCACTAAGATACTGCTCATACGAGACAGATCCCCTTCCACATTTTGAAAGGTATTCACCTCAGCAGCAGTCAACATGGAAGGTAAGTTCCCATCAAGTGGGTTATTGGGACTTATATATAGATCATCGCCTGTTTTACATCCAACAATAGCTGTAAAACATAGGGCATATAGAAATTTTACTTTATTTTTCATGTTCTAAATAATGTTTAATTAAAAACCAACTCTAAAATTAAGGGAATAAGACTTTGTACCAGGATTATTGAAGAAATCATAACCCGCAAAATTTTGGTCTGAACCGGTCAAACTGGTTTCTGGATCAATCCCTTTATATTTTGTAATTAAGATCGGGTTCCTAAGGTTTACGCCTACCTGAATATACTGGATCGCTTTAGAAACTTTAGTAAAACGGTAATTCAAATCAATAGAACGTAATCTTGCCCAAGTACCATCCTGAATGGACACTTCCGATGAAGAATTTCCTAAATAGTTTTTAAAGTAGTTAAATGCTGTCAACTCGGTAGTATTTTTCTGGCCTTCATTAGCACCGCCTCCATAGACACCATCAATAACATATTTACGTTCACGGTCTTCCGTAATAGCTGCCTTACCTCTATTGATCAATACTGCATTCGTAGCACCCCATAGTTTACCGCCCTTTCTGAAGTCCCATAAGAATGAGAAGGACCAGTTTTTATAGGAAAATTCATTATTGATATTCATTAACCATTTAGGTATGGTACTTCCTACGCTACCCAAATCAGATTCATACATCGGTAAACCGCTATTTGGATCAATCAATACCTGTCCCTGCGCATTCCGCTGAAATTTTTGTGCATAGATCACTCCAAATGGCTGTCCTACGATCGCAAAAGATTGCGGAGCTGAGAAAGCGTCACCAATAGATAATTTATCGACGCCAGGCGCTAATTCCGTTACCTCGTTGGTATTTTTGGACCAATTTAAAGTAGCATTCCAGTTAAAATTGTCCGACTTCACAATGTGACCATTTAGCGTCAATTCAATACCACTATTTTTCATTTTACCGAAATTGTTATAGTAATAAGCGAATCCACTGGTTGGATCTACAGGCATTGAAATCAAAAGATTAGATGCATGTTGTTGATAATAGGTAAAATCAAAGCCGAGACGATTATTCAAAAACTTCATTTCCAAACCTGCTTCATAACCAACGTTTCTTTCAGGTTTCAGATTTTCAGCTACCACTTCATTTGAAATGGCAAAACCTAATTGTCCTTGATATGGAAAGGAATAACCATTCGTCATACCATCAGCAATTAATGGCGATGTGAAATACGTTTTATTCGAATAAGCCTTAGGAGATATACCCACATTTGAATAAGCCAAACGAATTTTACCAAAATTGACGATTTCAGAGTCTTTAAACAAATCTGAGAAAACATAAGAAATATCAGCCTTCGGATAGAAGAATCCTTTTGCATTACGACCAAAAGTAGTAGACCATTCATTACGACCGGTCAAGGTCAAAAATAGAATACTACGATAATCAAATGTAGCATCCAAAAAGATTGCTTTGCTATTTCTATACTCTTCTGAATTACTCGCATAGAGCATTTTTGCATTGTTTAAATTATAATAATCTGGAATACTTAGATTTTTTCCCCTCGCAAAATTGGCAACGCTTTGAACATAATTAAAATTTCCCCCTAATAAACCAGAAACGGAAAAATCGTCCGAAATCTTCTTATTAAACTTCAATAAAAGATCGGTATAAATATTACGGTAATTGACATTTGTCCGCTTAATTTCCCCCCATCCAGCTGAATCATCATCACCACTTGATCCTACCGCGTAAATCTGATTCCCGTTCGTTGCGTAGGTATCAAGTCCAGTTTTCCAAGAAACAGAGAAAACATCATTTAATTTAACATCTGCATAGACGTTACCTAAAAAACGATTATTTTCTTCTTTATAGGGATTACGCTCGGTTGACCAATAGGGATTATCATAACTTTCGAAATACGTTTTTTGTATACCTAATTCATTTTGATAATCTTTCAGATTAAAATCCACCGGGGAGCGCAAGAGCGCAAGCATGACGCCAGCAATATTGCTACCATTTTGAGCCGCTCGCGTATTTGCATTTGTAAAACTGAAATTTCCACCTACAGTAATTCGATCATTCAATTTTGATTCTGCGTTGAGTCGGGAAGTATAGCGATTATAACTTGTGTTCGGAATTATACCAGTATTATTTGTGGAACCCACCGAAAAGCGCATTGTGGTTTTTTCTCCACCGGAAGTAATCGACAAATTATTATTAAAAACGTTTCCATTCTTAAAAAACTCATCCACATTATTATAGATTGGCTTTCCCGCAGCTATTAAATTTTCACCCCAGCTATCCGCCGTCTCGTTAGTGTATACTCCATCCGTTCCCTGACCATATTTTTTTTGAAATTCAGGCAATTTATTTACCTTTTGCATTTCGTAACTCGAGGAGAACGTAATACCAAGACCTGAGCCTAATTTACCTTTCTTTGTGGTGTAAATAACAGCACCGTTACCCGCTGCCTGACCATATAGAGCGGCGGCTGCCGGGCCTTTTAGGATTGTCACTGTTTCAATATCATCCGGATTGATATCCAACGCTCTATTGGCGACCTGAACACCAGAAAGACTTTGGTTATAAGGATCATCACCTGCTTTTGTATTATTAAGACCGTTATCGATCGGAACACCGTCTACAACGATAAGCGGCTGGTTATCCCCTGAAAAAGAAGCCGCCCCACGTAATACTATTTTAGAAGAAGCACCGGGTGTACCCGCTGATGAAGTAATTTGAACACCAGAAGCCTTCGCTGCTAAACCTTGAATAATATTTGCTTCACCTGATTTCACCAGATCATCGCCACTTACTTTAGATGTAGAGTAACCTATACCTCTAGAGCTTTTAGAAATTCCCAATGCGGTTACAACCACCTCTTCCAATGCGTTGTCCTTGTTGTCCAGCACCATATTAAAAGATGTCTGGCCTTCTTTTACGATCAAAGTTTTATCAGCAAAACCTACAGAGCGAAAAACAATGACTTTACCAGTCGGTACTGTCAGTGTATAATTTCCGTTAGCATCTGTGGAGGTTGCCACATTTGATCCTTGTACGGCAATAGTTACGCCGACCAATGGCTTACCATCGGCACCTGTAACACGACCACTAACTTTCTTTTCTTGCGCAAAGGCAACAGAAGTCAGGATCATACCACCCACAAAAAAGCTGAGTAATGTCTGTTTCATATGATTTGTGTTTATAAAAATTTGTTTATAATCTTAGTAAGCCAAATAGCACAGGCTATTTATCGCTTAAAAAAGTCATTTAGTTAGTAATGTATTTTTAACAAAATTTTATCCTGTTAAAAAATGTTAAAGGCAAATTTATAATTTTTTTTATCTTTTGCAATGCGTGCATAGTTTTAAAAATAGAACTTTGTAAAAAAAACAACTAAACAACTATAAATGAGTATATTATTTTAATTGAAAACCAAAAAAATCGTAACAAAACATTATAATAATTGGTTTATCAACATCTCATATAACTTTTTCTATTGTATGGTGTCTAATTTGGAGGATTTCCAAACTAGAATAAAATAGTAATTTTTAATCTTGCTATTTCTATACGCCTTTCTTGTAAAGAACTTATGGACAAGTGTGCCCCAAGTTCGCCCTCTTCCCGGCTTGTAAAAAACATACAGGTACATTGAAAGCACCTTAGAAAGTGGACTCAAGGCGGACTCACTGTACACTCAAACTGCTTACAGGGCGAACTTGTTAATAACTTGGTCTTAATTTGCTCCCCATCAAAGGGCTCTATCAGCCAAAGCTAGACTACCCAATCCCAGAATAATCCATTTCTTATTTTAATTTTCTATCTTTTTCAACTAATAATCGCATTGCAACCCTATCACGTTTATCCTCAGGGCAAAAACTAATCATCCCGTTCTCTTCGTGCAACAGCACACCTGCCTGACGGATGGCGCCATATACTGCTTCCCTACCGCTCTGATAACAGATTGCAGCCGAAATCTGCTTGTCTTTTGGGATACATTCCCATCTTTTGATCGCAAAGCCTTCCCAGCGGCTCATCTCATCCACAAAAGCACGCAGGGGCATATCTTTATAAACACGAACTTTTCGGGTCCACATTTTGGCTTCGTTGAAATCTTGGTTTGCCACATAGCTCATTGTATCACGGGGAAGCTGACTTTTACCTACATATTTAGCCCCAATATATACGAAATCACCAGGACAGACTATATACAGCGTTTTGTTCAAGCTATGAGACTAAACCTCCAGCTTTCCATCATTAAGCATGGTCTTGATCTCATTTTTATCTGAACGGATCAAAAAGTCAGCTCGATTAGCCATCACTTTGCCTTTTTCATTGCCAATAATCAACGGAGCACTGCCATGACGTTTATTGGCATCAACATACGCCTCTCCTTTCATGTACACGACTGTCGAATCCCGTTTTAGAAGAGGATAACTTAATCGCGACTGCGCATTCATACGTATTTTGGTGCCATCCTCCAGTTCAACGACACATTGCTGGCGTGGAGCGGTATAGATTTCCAGATTTTTTAGACTGGATGTAACACTGTTTTCCACTGGCTGTCTCTGGATACGCAATAATCCCTCCCTCGTACGGGTGACAGCCAGCTCACCGAGTTGTACTATTGTACCAAAAGTATCCTGATCCACCCTGATCCATGTAGAGTCGGCAACCAACAAGAGACAGGAAGACTCTATTAAAGGGATCTCTGCCTTGTCTGTGACGCCAAGACATGATCCTTCCAAATGTAGCATCATATCCTCTTTCTTACCTGGATAAAACAGGTAAAAAAATACACCTCCAATAAATAGCAGCAAAGCTGCTGCATATCCAACTTCGCTGTGCCGTTTTATTTTTCCTTTCTTTCGTATAGCTTCTCCCCGTCTTTTTATTTCCGCATAATCAGGCGTCCACTCATCCAGTTCATCTTTAGGCAATTGCCCCTCCAGTTCGCCTAGGACTTTGATGAATATAGCGTCATATTCTTGTTCAGCATAGTACGCCCTTCTCGCTGCCAATTCTACCTCTTCTTCTCGCGTTATTATCTCCAGCAGCTGTTTCTTGATCAGCTCTTGAACTTTTATATTATCACGTTCCATTTTTTTCAGTTCTAATCTATATTGAATTTTAACTAAATATCAAGATCCTTTCAGAAGCCGTCGGATCTTGGCAAGTGCCGTACTCAATAGATTGCGCACCCGCTGTGGCTTTAGGTCATGACGGGTCTCCAGTTTCTTGTTATTCAGACCGTGCACTTTAGCATCTATCAAAACTTTCTTTTCCATCGGTGAAAGCTGTTCCGCTTTCGAAAGGACTACTTCCAGCATTTCTTGATTATAGATCAGCTTCAATCTCCTGGCTATGGGGCACGATCCGGAGCTCATCTATCGAGACCTTCCGATCCTTCTTCTCCCGCCGAAGCATTTTAAGGGCAATATTTTTTGCGACGACCATCATCCATACAAAAGGGTCTTTGCGCATCGCGATCTTCTCCCGCTGCACAAATAAGGCAATCAATGTTTCTGAAACCGCATCTTTGACAACTTCATCATCATTGTTAATGATGTTTTTGATTCGTTTTTTTTAGCTGGCTACCATGTTTAGCCATAATGAGCCACAACCCCCGTTCGGGCTCTTTAACTAAAATTTCAAAGGGATCCTCCCCCATAGCTCATCATTTAAGTGTAACAAAGGCTTATATAACCATCTAAATAAAAAATAAATACCTAGTAAACAGCAGTTTAAAAAATAAATCCATTTATAAGGGGTACATATCGCTTACTTGTGGTAGCTATATATAAACAGGAATGAAATAATTGAATTTGGTAAAACTAAGATACAAACAAAAAACCGAATAAAAAATTTAAATATCTTATTTACAAATAGTTATATAAAACATACAACCTGAAAACATATTGCTAAAAAAATGAAAACAACAGCTTCACATATCACCATCATCAGTATCCGCGCCTTTATGATTCTTTTTTGGGTGTATGTTGCACTCGACAAACTTTGGAACCTTGACGGTTTCTATGCAGCATTGGTGCAGCAACCGTTTCCAGACTGGTGGGCAGATCTATTATTTTGGCTGTTGCCCCTGATGGAGCTTGGTATTATGCTGTTGTTCTCGATCTATTCATTCAAGGGTTTAAAGCACCTATCGTTAAATCCTTTCTTGTTATCTGCTGCATTATTAATATAATAATCATCATCAGTAGATCCATTGGGAGTAAAAAAAACTGCGTCAGTTGCTGAATTAGCGACCCGCGGGCACCAAATTGCTAATTTCTGAGCTGTAGTCCTCAAATTGGCCAGTGGTATGGTCCATTTTTTCTTAATGTTTTTATGTGCTAAATAGACCAGTCTCAATAACGCCATTTCTGAAGTGAACTCACCTTTGGTTTTAGTGACTTTACGGACCTGGCGATGGAATCCACCGATCGTATCGGTGGTGTAGATCAATTTTCGGACGGGTTTATATATCGGAAATAGGTGGTCAGAAGATCCCAGTTACGCCACCAAGACTGGAATACATGAAGCCTTGGAGCTTTGAACAGATTAATTCGTTTAAAAACTCATAAAAGAAAAGCCTAATCTTGTTATAAAAAATCTGTCATAATTAACCTAGCTATAAATAAATTCTGACAAAAAACGTCAACTTAATAGGCTTCAATTTTCAAATAGCAACTAATGTATAAAAAAGATTCCTTGCCAATTGCCTGACAAGGATTAACTTTTCTATAATTCTGTTTTTATTTGAAGCAACTCGCTCTCTATTTTTAGCTAAGCCCTGAAAACTCAAAAAAATCCACTTCCCCCTAGATGTCATGATCTTTAGCTACTGCGACTATAAATTGTCCATTATAAACAATTTTCCAAGTTTTGTAAGTATATCTAGGGACATTTCCATAAACGTTTGATATATGCAATAACTCCTTATATGGACCAATAGATGCGTATTGATTATTATCATACCATCCATAGGATAATCCCAAAAGTTTCGCTTCTATCTCTAAAGCCCTGTCAGGATAATTATTTCTTGATTCTACTAAACTAGAATATAGTCCGTCGTACGATGCTTTATCATTTCGCAAGACATAAGTTTTTCCTAATCGATAACCAAAATCATAATCCTCTTTAAAATTTGTATTAATATCATTATTAACGGGGACAGGTTCGAAGTTATCGACAATTACCCGTTGTCCGAAAGACGTTAAACTAATTAACATCATACACACAACAAAAAACATTTTTTTAATTTTCATACAAAATACATTTAAATTAAACTTTATTTTAAAAACAACAATTTAAATTAACGAAAAAAAATAAAAAACAAAAAAAAAAGTAGTAACATACGTTACTACTTTTTTTCATCTTAAATTGATCGCCTAGCGTGTACCGCCTGCCCACCAAACATTTTCAGTGTAGACATATGCGCCATCACCGTATGCTGCTTGAACATTCGGATTCGTTGTCGTATCATCGTTACCATATGGTAAACGCAATGGGAATTTACCCGGGTTTTTCAACTCAACAAGGTTTTCACCATTTGCTTTCCAACGGCGAATATCATTGTACATCTCAGTTGACTCACCTGATGCTCCAAAAAATGCGATATATTTTTGGTTTGCAATCACTTTTAGTGGATTAGCAGCGAACAATGCTTTCACTTTTGTATCAAAGTAATTTTCTGCTGCTGTTGCGGTAATCTTATCTGATTTTTCAACAATACCTACTCCTTTAGTTGCACCTTTTACCAAAGCAGAATTCAAACTTGCGTTGATAGATTGCTCTGCATTAGCGACAGCGGCTACAACAGCAGCTTTTAACACAGGTTCAACAACTGCAGATCCCTCACCTAAACGTTGCATGGCTTCAGCTTTTAGGAAAAGTATTTCGTGATAGCTCAACAATTGTGTCTGCGCTGACTGTGCGAATCCAAAAATAGATAAATTATAGGTATTCTTATCTTGGATTGGGTTACCATTTGGAGCTACTTTAGCATAGCTTTCCCCCTTGTTAGCTAAATCTGCTAATTGCACATACTTTTGTGTAATAAATACTCTATTCAAGCGAGGATCGCTGTTTTCGATCATTTTATCAACCAAGCTCTTACTAGCCATCAATGCTCTTCTTGACCATTGGAAGTCAAAAAATGGATTGCGATTCGATCCTGCATATTGATCAAATGCTGCCTGTTCACTAGCATCTTTAAAAGATTTATCAACATTAGCGATAACAGCTTTTAAAGCAACCGACTTATCAGTAGACTTTGCAACAAGACGCATTCCATAACGGGCTTTTAAACCATAAGCAAACTTAAGCCAATTTTGAGTATTTCCACTATATAATAAATCTTGTCCTCCTACACTTCCTGATCCGTGTGTATCACCTTTAGGCAGATTTTCAATAGCAGCATCTAAATATGCATTTACTTGCTTATATAATTCTTCCTGCTTATCCAATTTAGGGTTACGAATCTCTAATGGCTTGAATCCTTCAGCGTAAGGAACATCACCAAACATATCTGTCAATAATGCTAGATTGTATGCTGCCATTACCTGACCCATTCCTAAGGTTGTATTATTTCCTTCTTGTGGACCACCTGGAGAACATTTCTCAATCACCATACGAGCATCTTTCAATGCGGTATACATGTTTCCCCATGTATTATTGAAAGTAGATGCACTTTGAGGTTCTCTTTCACGACGTTCTGCATTCCACAACTGATTATCTGTACCAACCTCATGTTCCACATACACGGATAAATAGGTATTAAAGTCACCTCCTGTATTGTAAAAAGCTGTTCGTGTGATCACATCGGTCAAGATAAACTTAGCCTGTACATCATTCGGTTTGTTTACGTTTTCATTCACTTTGTCCATTGCGTCTTCAGAACAAGAAGTGAAGAATGCTGGCGAAGCTAGTACGCCCATCGCCAATAAACCAACAATATTTAATTTTAATTTCATGATACTAATTCTAGAATTTAACGTTAACACCTAAACCATAGCTCGATGTTCCCGGAAGTGAGAAACGCTCAAAAGCTCCCGACATATTGGTATTACCTTGTGAAACCTCCGGATCAAATCCTTTCAACTCAGACCATAAGATGATGTTACGTGCAAAGGCATTCACATCAACTTTAATCTTTGGATTTTGATACACAGGATATCCTACTGCTACTTCACGCAACTTCACAAATGAAGTTCCACGAATACCAGCCTCAGAAATATTGCTCAGACGATTGAAGTAATCATAAGTCGATACGTTATTTACTTTTCCATCTGCACCAAACGTAGGATTAGGAGCTATAAGAATGTCATTCGGTGCGTATTGCCCTGGAGCAACCTCCTTGACTGCCGACCCTTCAAACAAGAATCCATTACCGTCACGGAAATCAGCTGATTTTTGAGTCACCCCATAAACATCTAAGGTTCCTGAAGTACCGTGGTACATCTGCCCCCCTTGTTTCCAATCCAATACTGCTGAAAGTCTGATTTTCTTATACTCGAAATTTGTATTGAAACCTAGGTTAAAATCTGGTGAAACGCTACCGATCACTTTTTCTTCACCGGCCAAAGGAAGACCGTTTTTATCAACGATAATTTGACCAGCGTCATTTCTTAAATAAGAAACACCATAGATCACAGGAAATTTAGAACCAATACCGGCACGTACTTGTGGTGTAACAAAACCTCCCATAAAGATACTATTCACCCCTTCCTTCAACTCATCAACATAGTTGTCTATTTTGGTAAAATTGAATGCAAAATCCCATTTGAAATCTCCAGAACGGAATGGCGCAACAGCTAATGTCAACTCGTGTGCATTGGTATGGATTTTACCTCCATTAGTTACTAAACTTGAGTAACCTGTGGAAGCAGCCAAAGGCACTTCAAAAATCTGATCTTTTACATTTTGACGGGAGAAAGTATAATTCAAATTGATTAAACCGTTCCAGAATGTCAAATCAGTTCCTAATTCGAACGCTTGTGTATTTTGTGGTTTCAAATTTGGATCGTAAACAATCGGATAAGATGTATATGAAGTTACACCATCACTGTTTATAGGATAAAGAATCGGAGTTCCATTCGAGAATCCACCTCCATAAGTTGGCTTATCAAAATAATTATCGTAGTAATCACCTGCTTGTCCTACTTCTGCATAAGATGCTCTCAACTTACCCATAGTCAACACAGAATTTTTCACTGCATCTAATTCTGTAAATACGAAACCTGCTGAAACAGATGGATAGAAGAATGAACGATTGTTTCTAGGCATAGAAGAAACAATATCATTACGACCTGTTGCATTTAAGAACAACATGTTTTTGTAAGCCAAGGCTAAGCTACCAAATGTACCAAATGTACGTGTATGACGCAATGTTTGCTCAGTAGTTACCGTAGAAGCATTATTGATATGATTCCATCCCGGAAAATTAAAATTCGCACCATAAGCATAGTCTCTTCTTCTGTTGCGGTTTACAATCTCGTTACCGACCATGGCATCGAAAACCAAGTCATCATTGATTTTCCAGTTGTACGCAGCTGTTCCTAAGGAGTTCCATTCCGTTACTGAAACATTAAAGTTTTCAACTTCACCAAATCCATCCGCATGACCATATCCCCAAAGATCGGTATAGTTTGTTGTATAAGAATCAACCCCCGCTTGGTATTTTAGTGTTAATTTTTGATTTTCACCTAAATTAGTCGCATACTGCCCAAAACCATTTCCAAAGAATCGTTGTGTATCCTCTGTAAATTTATTGTGATCAACAGCCCAATATGCTCCATCAAAGCCGCTCGTGCTCCGGTAAGTATTTTGGGTTGTAGGCGCGTTTAAATTATGTGATGGTATGCCCTTTAAATCATACGAAGCTGGAGCTCCAAAGACTGTTGCGACGATCCCGTTATTAGCACCTGTTTGTTTTGAAATATGCGAATTGACATAATTACCTGTAAAACCTGTTGTCCACTTGTCTGACAATTTGGCCTCACCTGATAATTTGGCTGTATAGCGATCCATTCCCGTTGATGGAACTATACCATCAGCATTGGTTGCTCCCAAAGACAAAGCATAGCTACCTTTCTCAAACCCTTGAACAATATTGAAGGAGTTATTGTAGGTGTTCCCTGTATTGAAAAAGTCTTTAGCATTATTATAAGCCTGTGGTGTAGCCCATGGATCCATACCGGCATTGGCACGTTGCGGCACATAATATTTACCTTCATGCTTACCATACTTTTTCGTATAGTCATTATCAGTATTTCCACCATAAACAGGATCGTTGTACAAGTCTTGGATTTGCTGCCCCCAAGACATAGAAGACAATGGCGAGTATTGACCATTAGTTCCTTGTGCGTACTTTGTCTGGAATTCAGGAAGTACAGATACTTTATCAAAGGAAACATTAGAATTATAGGATATCTGTGGTTTGCCTTGCTTTCCTTTACCGCTCTTCGTTGTAATAATAATCACACCATTCGAAGCACGCATACCATACAATGCAGATGCTGCCTGTCCTTTTAATATATTGATGCTTTCGATATCGTTTGGATCAATGTCCAATCCTCTGGATGAATAATCCGCACCGGAAACTGAGTTTCCAGTTGATTGATCTGAAGTCGATGAAATTGGTAACCCATCAACGATGTATAAAGGTGAATTATTTCCAGTGAATGAACGCGCTCCACGGATCGTAATATTAGCGGATGCTCCTGGCATACCCGATGAAGGCGTTACCTGAACCCCTGATACTTTACCTTGCAATGCCGTAGCTAGATTGCTATTCGCTCCTTCGGTTAGCTTATCACCCTTAACTTCTTGCGTAGCATAGCTTAATGCACGTTTTTGACGTGATTGGCCCATCGCTGTCACAACAACCTCTTCCAATGCATTATCATGGTTTTCCATGGAGATATTGAAAACAGTGCTATTGTTATTCACAATAATGGTTTTATCGTCAAAACCAACTGAACGGAATACGACAACTTTGCCTGCAGGTACATTCAATGAATAATTACCACTAGCATCTGTTTGTGTCGCCTGATTAGTTCCTTGTACAACTACTGTAACCCCTGGTAACCCCTTACCATCAGCAGATGTCACACGACCACTAATCTTTTTTTCTTGTGCGAATGCAACCGAAGTTAAGATCATTCCACCAACAAGAAAACTTAGTAATGTTTGTTTCATGTTTTAGTTAGTTAATTTATTATTTTTCTAATCCTTTATATTGATATAAATTATATCCGTTAATATAACTGTCTAAACAGACATTGTTTAGACAATAAATAACAATACGCAAAACAGCATATCGCCATTCAAGTGATAACAGTTGAAAATATTAATGGAAAAGCGTCCCTAGGTAGATGTAGAGTCAATCCGTTGAAAATACTCAGCTGTAAAATTTGCTCCTTTCAGCATTTACAGTATATAATAGTTAGTGCGATTTTTATTAGCGGTTCCAAATATAGAAAGCCAAAGTTGCTTTTACAAGTTTTTTAACATTCACTCTTAAAAACAAAAAATACCGCAACAAAGACAGCGGTATCTTAAAAATTCAAACACAAGATTCATTTTAGAATAAAAACTCTACAAACAAATTCTAAACAGAATATTATACGGAATCAGTAATATCTAACAAAACATTAACAATGTATTAAGAAAATATTAACATAACATTTTCGTATTCTTCCATCATGAAAAAAAAAGTAATTTATAACGATTCTAAAGTTGAAATGAATCGAGTTATTCAAAAAAAGAGGCTTTACCTTCTCAGGTAGAGCCTCTTTCCTATAGCAATTCGACAATAAAGAATGCGCTACTAATTGTATGTATTAATCAATATATTCAAATTTGGTATAAGGTACCAATACTGCTGGTATGCGAATGCCTTTATCCGTTTGATTATTTTCTAAAATTGCAGCCACAATACGTGGTAAGGCTAAAGCCGACCCATTTAATGTGTGCGCTAATTGCATTTTTCCTTCGGAATTTTTGAAACGTACTTTCAGGCGGTTAGCTTGATATGTTTCGAAATTAGATACAGAAGATACCTCCAACCAACGCTTTTGGGCAGAACTGTACACTTCCATATCATAGGTCAATGCAGCAGTAAAACTCATATCACCACCACACAGACGTAATACGCGATAAGGTAATTCCAGTTTTTGAAGTAAGCCCTGTACATATGTACTCATTTCTTCCAAAACTTCATATGATTTTTCTGGGTGAACAATCTGAACAGCTTCTACCTTATCAAATTGATGTAGACGATTCAAACCACGTACATGGGCACCATAAGAACCTGCTTCACGACGGAAACATGGTGTATAGGCGCAATGTTTAATTGGGAACTGTGCCTCCTTGACAATTACGTCCCTGTAGATATTGGTCACTGGCACCTCTGCTGTAGGAATCAGGTATAGATTATCGTTGTTAACGTAATACATTTGCCCCTCTTTATCAGGAAGTTGCCCTGTAGCGAATGCTGAATCCTCATTAACCAAAATCGGCACCTGTACCTCTTCATACCCTTGCTCAGCAGCTTGATCCAAAAAGAAATTGATCAGTGCACGTTGCAATTTTGCGCCCTTACCTTTATAAATTGGGAATCCTGCTCCGGCAACTTTTACACCGAGCTCTAAATCCACGATATCGTATTTATTTAATAATTCCCAATGTGGTAAGGCATCTTCTGATAAAGCGGGAATTTCACCATTCGTTAAAACGATCTCATTATCATCAGCACTTACACCGACTGGAACACTTTGATGCGGTAAATTAGGCAATTGAACAATCTTATCATTCAACTCAATTTCGATAGCACTCAATTTATCCAGCAGTTGCTTTACCTGTTCCTTATATCCGGAGGATTGGGATTTAACGGCTTCAGCTTCTTCTTTTTTCCCTTGGCGCATCAGATCTCCAATCTGTTTCGCTGCCGCATTAGCTTCGCCCGAAAGTGCGTCCGATTCCGCTTGGATCTTACGGCGGTCTTCATCTAAACTGATGATTTCGTCGACCAATCCAATTTCCTTGAAATGCTTGACAGCCAATCTTTCGATAACCGTATCCCTGTTTTCACGGATATAATTCAATTGCAACATAATATAAATGTGTTATTTAAAAAATAGTGAACAAACTTAGATAAATTTGCCTGCATATACAAGCGAATTTATTCACCTGTATCTATTTATCGCAGGTTTTTGAGCCTTTCCATACAACTCATTTCCTTCATTCATTATGGAGGGAACCATTGAAAATTGTTTTGTAAAAGTAGGTATTATCCAGAAATCGAATACATTTTGTGGATAGTATACTGGCGAAGCAGTTAGCGAAAACGCTCCTCAGAAAAATCCACTTCCTGAAGAACGTTTCAAACTATATTTCTGATCACTTAAAGAATTAATTATAGAAAAACTACCAGTGGCAATATGATCTTAAGCCCGATTTGTGCAATCTCCTAAGCTATACTGACGTCTTTACACAAATAAACATCCTGAATCGCATGCAGCAATTCAACACCTTCGCTCATTGGTTTCTGAAAAGCCTTCCGCCCGGATATTAGCCCTGTCCCCCCAGCTCTTTTATTGATTACGGCAGTTTTTACCGCTTCCTGTATATCATTTTGACCCGATGCGCCCCCAGAATTGATCAATCCTGCCCGCCCGGCGAAGCAGTTGAGCACCTGATAACGGCAAAGGTCTATTGGATGATCTGATGATAGCTGTGAATACATGCGTTCATCTAATTTTCCGTAGCTACTTTTACCCATATTGAGCGCCTTAAAACCACCGTTCAGTTCCGGAAGTTTTTGCTTGATAATATCCGCTTTTATGGTTACACCGAGATGATTGGCCTGCCCCGTAAGATCCGCTGCTAGATGATAGTCTTTATCGCCTACTTTAAACGCAGAATTTCGCAAATAACACCACAACACCGTTGCCATACCTAGTGAATGTGCTTCTTCAAATGCTTTCGCCACTTCGATAATTTGTCGGTCAGACTCCTCCGAGCCGAAATAAATAGTCGCTCCAACAGCAACAGCCCCCATGTTCCAGGCCTCTCGTATTGTACCATACAGTATCTGATCAGCACGATTGGGATAAGTCAATAGTTCATTATGATTGATCTTGACGAGGAAAGGAATCTTATGCGCATATTTTCGGGATACCGCACCTAATACTCCAAAGGTAGAGGCCACGGCATTGCAGTTTCCTTCCAATGCCAGCTTCACAATGTTCTCTGGATCGAAATACTCCGGGTTGGGTGCAAAAGATGCTCCTGCGCTGTGCTCAATCCCCTGGTCAACCGGCAAAATTGATAGATAGCCCGTATTAGCCAATCGGCCGGTTCCGAAAAGCTGCCCCAGACTGCGTAATACCTGTGGTGTACGATCACTTGGCCCATATACCTGATCTATAAAAGTAGCTTCAGGAAGATGAAGCATCGCCTTAGAAACGGCCGGTTTGTCAAATCCTAATAGATAACTTGATTCTGCACCTAGATGTGCCTGTATTTTTTCAATGTATTGCATAATTTATTCTTGCATGTATATTGAAAATAACTCCAAAATAGACAGAATGTTTTAGCACATATTATATAGTAAAAAAAACTTAACTTTGACCATGTTATATTTAGTTCCAACACCTATTGGTAATCTGGAGGACATGACCTTCCGTGCTGTCAATATTCTGAAAGAAGTAGACATCATCTTAGCGGAGGATACAAGAACAAGTGCCCCCCTTTTGAAACATTTCGGCATCGATAAAAAAGTATTTGCACATCATCAGCATAATGAGCATAAAGCGGTTTCCGAAATTATTAAGTTTCTGAAAGAAGGACAAAATATTGCTCTTATTTCGGATGCCGGAACACCAGCGATATCTGATCCCGGATTTTTACTGGTTAGGGCAGCAATCAAAGAGGGTCTGGACGTGCAATGCTTGCCTGGAGCGACAGCTTTTGTACCAGCGCTTGTCAATTCTGGATTGCCCAATGACCGCTTCTGTTTTGAAGGATTCTTACCCGTTAAAAAGGGGCGTCAAACGCGTCTGAAAGCTTTGGCGGAAGAAAAAAGAACAATGATTTTCTACGAATCGCCACATCGTATTCTCAAAACTATCGAAGAGTTTATGACTATTTTCGGTGCAGAAAGACAGGCTTCTATTTCTAGAGAACTAAGCAAATTGTACGAGGAGAATGTCCGCGGAACATTAGCTGATTTAAAATTACACTTTGAAAACAATCCAATCAAAGGAGAATTTGTATTTTGTGTAGGTGGATTGGAATAAATTTTGACAATCTTTTTTTAATAAAACGTATTTGACATGAACATGGAACAATTTGCACAAGATGGACAGGATATTAAAATCATTGAAAAATTGATTACTAAAGTCCAGGACATGCTCACTCCAGGAGAAAAAATAGATTATATCGCTGTGCAGAAAAAGCCAGCGGTGACAATTTTACCGGATAGTATCACCATTAGTAATAAACGCATTTTCATGTGTGAATTTACCAAATTGGGCTTAGCAACGGACTTTGAAATTTTTGGATGGCAGGATATTAAGGATATTGCTTTCAAAGAGGAGATCTTCGGCTCAAAAGTTACTGTCATTCCTTTTACTGGGGAAAATTTAAGTATTGATTATATACCAAAAGTTCAGGCAAGAAAACTATACCAGTATATTAAAGCTGCTCTTGAAAACTATAAAAAAGCTGAACTGGCTGCTGAAAAGGAAAAGATCGTAATTGCTCCCAGCAATCCACGGGAGGTAATCGTTGAAAAGGCAGAAATCGTTCTACCAACTCCAGCACCGGTACCCGTTCCGACACAAATTCCGACAACTCCTGCACCTGCAGCACAGCCGATTGTATCCGCACCAGTTGTTCCACCCGCGGCACCTGTAGCTGCTCCGGCTGTAGAAGAGGAGGATGATGAAATTACGTTAAAGCTTAAAAAGCTAAAGACACTCTTTGACAAGCAATTGATCACGCAGGATGAGTATGAGCAAAAGAAAAGAGAAGTTTTATCTAGTTTGTAAAATAGCGAGAGAAGATATATTGTGAAGAACAACTATTTATTGGCACTTTTAAGTGCCTTTTTATTATGGTTGGGATGGCCTCCCATCCCTTATTCCAGTGTCCTGCTCTTTATAGGCTTTCTGCCATTATTGATTGCACTGGAAAATATCATCCGTAGTGAAACAATCAAAAAGAAAGGTAAAAAA
The DNA here is from genome assembly GCA_031277685.1 of Sphingobacterium sp. Lineage (GTDB taxonomy): Bacteria > Bacteroidota > Bacteroidia > Sphingobacteriales > Sphingobacteriaceae > Sphingobacterium. Next base: position 36,675 of record JAITLV010000327.1, read on the forward strand.
ATCTTTCTAACAACCGGTCTAACAGCTGTTATTTGGAATACCGCATCTATATATTGGGTATATAATTCCATCTCAGCAGTCATGCCACCATTTGCAGCGATTGTAATCAGCTTGATCCCATTCTGCCTCGGAGCGGCATTAATGGCACTTTCATTCACTTTTTATTATCAATTACGACGTAAGACTATACTACCGTTAGCCCTCATTGGATTAATGGGATTCTGGATCAGTTACGAATTTCTGCATGCATCCTGGGATCTTGCATTCCCCTGGATGACGCTTGGAAATGGCTTCGCCAATTTCCATCAGCTGATACAATGGTATGACATTACTGGTGCATACGGTGGATCAATATGGATCTGGCTAATCAATATCCTGATCTTTGTGATCTACCTTAATCGAAAAGGTCTATACACACTCAAAAACAGAATGGTGCCTGTTCTCTGTCTAGCTTTAGTCTTAATCCTTCCTATCAGCTATTCCTTGATTCGCTATTTCAACTATGAAGAACACCAAAACCCAGCGCAGATAGTCGTGGTGCAACCAAACGTGAATCCCTATATTAAGTTTCAGCTTAGCCCTGAGGAGCAGTTAAATACCTTAATTTCACTTTCAAATTCAGTCGCTAAGCCAAACACGGAGTTTTTTATCTGGCCGGAAACCGCCCTTTCTCAAAATGGTGATTTTGATGAAGAAAATCTTCGGGAGACTTATTCTTATCAGCGGATTCTAAAGTTTTTGGATCAGTACAAAAATGGGAATGTTTTATCAGGCATTGAGAGTTTTCAATTATATAATTATCCCAAGACACCAACAGCCCGAGAAATCGCACCAAACATCTACCAGGACAACTTTAATGCGGCAACACTGATCGATTATTCTTCCAAGCTGCAATTTTATCATAAGTCCAAACTGGTACCCGGTGTTGAACAGATGCCTTTTGGTGCGGCAATGAATTTTTTAAAACCGTTATTTAAAGCATTTGGTGGGACAACGGGAGGCTACGGAAAACAGGCTGAGCCTACGGTTTTTTATGCCCAGAGTGGTATCGGTGCTGCCCCGGTCATTTGCTATGAGTCCATTTGGGGCGATTACGTGGCAAAATACGTCAAAAAAGGAGCCCAATTTATTGCTATTATTACCAATGATGGTTGGTGGGGCAATACTTCCGGAAAAGACCAACATTTGCAATATGCAAAATTAAGAGCCATCGAAAATCGGCGTTGGGTCGCCCGGTCGGCAAACACAGGAATATCTGGCTTTATCAATCAACGTGGTGATATTGTACAACACACAAAATGGTGGGAACCTGCAGCTATAAATCAGGAGATCAATTTAAATGAAGAAATTACGCCATATACCAAAACAGGTGACATCGCTGCATATCTAGGCTTAACGATAGCTTTGGGTGGATTTCTTACAATAATTGTTCGTAAACGCCATTCACGCTTATACTAAATTAAAGCGATAGGGTTATTTTTTGGTATAGCCCTATCGTTCTCGTTTAGTTGGCCCACATTCCAAACCAACCATTACTTTCCAAGGGCCTTTATTTTCTAAATAACCTCTTCTGCTCAACCGAAAAGGGCCTAATATAGGTTCAATAGCGGTCTCTATAAAAAAACGACCAAATTCTGATGAAAATAAGTCGTTTAATACATTTGATTTACTTTTTAGATTTGTAATTTTGCAGCATGCAAGTATATTTTGACAATGCTGCGACTACAGCCTTAGATCCTGAAGTTATAAAAGTAATGGTAGATGTGATGGACAACAATTTTGGGAATCCATCTTCTATCCATAGTCACGGAAGACAAGTAAAAACAATTGTAGAAAAAGCACGGAAGACCATCGCAAATCTGCTACATGTGTCTCCGGCGGAAATCTTCTTTACCTCTGGCGGAACTGAAGCTGATAACATGGCCATCGTACGTTCGATCACGGATTTCGGAATCACACATGCGATTACTTCACCAATAGAACATCATGCTGTTTTGCATACATTGGAGGAACTCGAGAAGAGTGGGAAAGTTCACCTTGACTTACTTCAAGTAGACAATAAAGGTAATTTAGATCTTAACCAACTGGAAGAGCTCCTGAGCAAGAATCCACGGACCTTTGTTTCTATTATGCATGCCAATAATGAAATTGGTAACCTCAACGATATCCAACGTATATCAGCACTATGCCAGCAATACAATGCGATCTTTCATTCTGATACGGTACAGACTATGGGGCATTACCCGCATGATCTAGGTAAGCTTAAGATCGATTTTATCACTGGTGCTGCCCACAAATTTCATGGCCCAAAGGGCGTAGGTTTTCTCTACATCAATGCAAACAATAAAATCAAACCGTTAATTTACGGTGGTGCACAAGAACGAAATATGCGTGGAGGAACCGAAAATGTTTACGGTATCGCAGGGCTTGCTAAAGCCCTGGAACTTGCCTATGAACACATGGAATCCCACCAAAATTATATTCAAGGGCTTAAATCGTATATGATCGAAGAATTACAGAAGGCTATTCCAGCTATTGATTTCAATGGTGTTATCGAGCCCAGTAAATCGCTATATACGGTACTGAATGTATCATTTCCTTGTAGCGATCTTGCCGATATGTTATTATTCAACCTCGATATTTCAGGCATATCCTGTTCTGGTGGAAGCGCCTGTAGTTCAGGAACCGACATCGGATCTCATGTACTGGGAGCTATAAAAACAAATTCAGACCGTCCTTCGGTCAGATTTTCATTTTGCAAAAACAACACAAAAGAGGAAGTAGACTTTGTTGTAGCAACCCTAAAGGAACTCTGCACAAAAAGTAAATAGTCCTATAAAACAACATGTCCGAAGAGAATTCTCTTCGGACATGTTGTTTTATAGGGATTACACACCGTTCAACAAATTTCAATTTTTCGTTAACACGTAATATTTGGAAATATCTCCAGTAATATCATTTCCAGATAGATCCAGTTGGCTTAACATATGGTTTCCCAATTTAAATTTGTAGTCGACACCATCCAATGTGATAATATTTTCATCCAGTTTCCATTTTCCTTCACGCACAAAAACATCATCACTTTTGTTGAGATATTTGGACGAATATGTATAGGTATTGTCTTTGTGTAATGAGATCAGTGTTTCTATGCCATCACAATCCGCACAGGGCATCACGCCTTTGTACTCTCCGATCACAATTTCGCCTCTGTCTCTCCCCTTTAACTCCTGCAAATTGTCTTTATAAACGGCCACACTCTGTTTGGGATTATCACATCCCCCTAATATCACCATTACCAACATTCCCACTGTCCAAATAAACGTTTTCATCTCATTCCAAATTCAAAAAATCAGCATCTAATAGTTACACCCATAAATTTCATAACAAATTAGATACCAAAAATTTAGAATGGATTAAAAATCATCATCGTCATCCTCTACTAAAAATGACAAAGCCCCCTGTAACTCCCCTAGTGCATGGAAATTACGGCTTTTACGGGCCACTTCAATTCCATTTCTATATGTTGTTATGGCAAGCTCCGCTCTGTCCAATTTTTCGTATAGTTTTCCCAGATGGTAATACGTTCCGACATAGCTGGGATGATTTTCTATGAGCTGCTCAAATCTCCACAGCGCTTCCTGCTCATCATTCTGCTTTAAATACTCCGCAGCAATAGCATATTTTAAAAAAGGATCTTCAGGGCTCTCTTTCAAAAATTCGTTGAGTTGATCCAATCGTGTTGACATATCTTTTTTATTTCAAACTTAATTAAAATTGCGCTTAATCTGTACATAATTGTTCTATGAAGGTATTATGCATAGCAAGCCACCACATTTTTTTCTGAAGTAGCTTGGCTCTATGTACTATTATTAGCACTATTGTGTCAATATCAATCTCTATTTCAAACCTAAACAGTTCATATGCAATACCAATAGTTCCCTTTGGATATCACACACTGTAATACAGCTAAACTTCTTAAACGCTGAGCCCATTAATTTAGTAGCACTACAATTCCACCCACCCCACAAACACTACATATCAGTTATTTTAAGCTCCTTCGTAATCAAAATACTATGCTAGCATACAAAATGACATTCTGCTGACGGATTATTCGCGTTAAAAAAAAGAATACTGATTTATATAAAAATTAACAAATACCATATAAAAAGGGCTAAATAATTAAAATATATCAAAAATACACAAACAAAAACCCTATTTATTTAAAATAACATAATTAAGAAGATGACAGGAGAAGCAAAATTTTAAGCGGCCTAGGGCTTTTTATTTGGAAGAAAATATGGTAAGTTTGGGTAAAACCAATCGTATATGAAAATATTAGTTTGTATAAGTAATGTCCCTGACACTACATCGAAGATCACTTTTACAAATGACAACACAGCCTTTAATACAGCTGGGGTACAGTTTATTATAAACCCATATGATGAAATTGCTCTTTCGAAGGCAGTTGAATTAGCTGAAGGTGGAAAAGGAACAGTAACTGTCATCAATGTTGGAGATGCATCCACCGATGCGACCATCCGCAAAGCATTGGCTATAGGCGCAGATAATGCAGTACGTATTAATGCCACTCCTAGAGACGCCTGGTTTGTTGCCAATCAAATTGCAAATTATGCAAAGGACAATGCTTTTGACCTGATTTTAACTGGACGGGAATCAATTGATTATAACGGAGCTCAGGTGGGTGCAATTGTTGCAGAATTGCTCAATATACCATCGGTGTCAATCGCCAAAAAAGTGGATATCACAGCTGATACTGTCAGTATTGAACGTGAAATAGAAGGTGGTAAAGAGGTCTTGACGGCCAAACTTCCGATTGTTATTGGCACAGCTGAAGGTGTTGCGGAACCCAAGATCCCTAATATGCGTGGTATAATGAGTGCGCGTACCAAACCACTGGATGTATTGGAACCATCCGCTGTGGATACACTTTCTCATATTGTCAAATATGAAACTCCAGCACCACGCGGTACTGTAAAGCTTGTTGACGCTGCAGAGGTCGAGAAACTGGTTTCTCTTCTTCATGACGAAGCGAAAGTTATTTAATCACTAAACTCCGAAAAAAACATGTCAATACTCGTATATGTAGAAAATACTGATGGAAAATTCAAGAAGTCTGCTTTTGAAGTAGTCTCTTATGCAAAAGCCATCGCCGAAAATACAAACAGTGACCTAGTGGCCCTCTCTATTGGAAATGTTCCAGAGGATGAACTTGCGGCCTTAGGTAACTATGGTGCCTCAAAAGTACTCGCTGTCAATAATGAGCAGCTTTCTTCTTTCGTCAATCAAGCCTATGCGAGCATTATCGCTGAAGCTGTCAGGAGCACAGGCGCAAATCTGCTTGTTCTTTCTAACTCATTCTCAGGCAAAGGTCTTGCTCCCCGTATTGCGGCAAAACTTCAAGCTGCACTCGCTGATGGCGCTTTGGCTTTGCCAACGATAGAAGGTGACACGTTAACCGTCAAGAAAACCGCATTTTCGAATAAAGCCTTCGCTACGGTCGAATTGACTGCAGCAATTAAGATAATCGCCTTAAGCCCCAATGCTTATGAGACCAAAGAAACTGGGGGTACAGCAACAGTTGAGCCTTTTACAGCAAACATTGCCCAGGCGGACTTCTCTACCATTGTTAAGGAAATTGTGCGTGCTACCGATAAAGTTTCACTACCTGAAGCAGAAATCGTTGTCTCCGCCGGTCGAGGGCTAAAAGGCCCCGAAAACTGGGGTATGATCGAAGAATTGGCCGATATTCTTGGTGCGGCAACAGCTTGTTCAAAACCTGTGTCCGATGCAGGGTGGCGCCCACATTCCGAACACGTTGGCCAAACGGGTATTGTTGTAAGCCCTAATCTCTATATCGCTATCGGTATATCTGGTGCCATCCAACATTTAGCCGGGGTTAGCTCCTCTAAAACGATTGTTGTCATCAACAAGGATCCAGAAGCTCCATTCTTTAAAGTTGCCGATTATGGTATTGTTGGTGATGCTTTTGATATTGTCCCTAAATTGACACAGGCATTAAAAGCTTATAAAGGGAACTAAGCTTTTTTATAACATATTTTCCTCCCCATTCGTTCAGCAAATGAGTGGGGAGTTTTTATTTATCTTTAACCATTCGCAATTTCCTTGATAAAAAAGGTTCTTGTGAACGAGGGCAGATTCATAAATTTGTTTCGCAGCTAACGCATTTTATAATTGCATATAAAAGCAAATTTATCTAAGTTTGTACACCGCTTTGGAATTAAAATGAAGAAAATCAGATTAGATATCGTTGGTTTATCCTATAGTCAAACACAATCTGGGGCTTATGCCCTGGTATTGGGAGAAGTGGAGGGCAACAGAAGATTGCCCATCATTATTGGTAGCCATGAGGCTCAAGCCATCGCTATTCGGATAGAAAAAATGATTCCAAGCCGTCCCCTCACACATGACCTATTTCAATCTTTTGCAGAATCTTTTGGCATTAAACTCGTTGAAGTGCTGATATACAATCTGATTGAGGGCATTTTTTATGCGAAGATTATTTGTTCTGACGGCAACAAAATGGTGGAAATTGATGCCAGAACCTCCGATGCCGTAGCACTGGCTGTTCGATTTGAAGCACCTATTTATGCCTATGAATTTATCATGTCATCAGCGGGGATCATTATTGAGGGACATGAATTCGCATTTTTGGAAAATTTGGATAAAGCCAACAAAGTGCAAGATCCCAATATGGTTGAGGTCGAAGAAAAGACACCATCCAAAACTCCTAACAACCCCTTTTCTTCGTTGACAGACGAACAATTGGAACAAGCACTCAACCAAGCACTCACGGAAGAGAATTACGAGCAAGCGGCGTTGATTAGGGATGAAATTTCCAAAAGAAAATAACTCCTCTCATTAAAGCGAAACAAAAACTCTAAATAATATCGTTTTATGTCTATTAAATTAAGATTGACCATTATGAGCTTCTTTCAGTTTTTTGTCTGGGGAGCATGGTTGATTACAATAGCGAACTATTGGTTTGGCACCAAGCACTGGGATGGTACGCAATTTGGTGCCATTTTCGCGACAATGGGAATAGCTTCGCTATTTATGCCAACATTAATGGGGATCATTGCTGACCGCTGGATAAATGCGGAAAGATTATATTTTATCCTTCATTTATGTTATGCTGCTGTTCTTTTCTATCTACCACAGGTAAATGACCCGAACACCTTTTTTTATGTGATGCTCGCAGCAATGTGTTTCTATATGCCAACATTGGCCTTATCCAACTCCATTGCATATACGGCATTGAATGAAAATAATTACGATCTGGTCAAAGCGTTTCCGCCTATCCGCGTCTTTGGAACGCTCGGATTTATCGTAGCGATGTGGATCACAAATCTGACAGGCAATAAAGCGACCGGATACCAATTTTATATTGCTGGAACAGCGGCGCTCTCTTTAAGCCTATATGCATTGACTTTACCTAAATGCCCACCAAAAAGACTACAACAGGAAAATGCCTCTTGGACTCAATTGCTGGGCCTTGAAGCTTTTAAATTATTTAAAAGCTATAAGATGGCCTTGTTCTTCGTGTTCTCCATGTTCCTAGGCGCGGCCTTACAATTAACAAATGCATATGGTGACGTATTTTTGGATGAATTTAAATTTTTTCCAAAATATGCTGAGTCAATTGTGGTGAAACGCTCGACAATCATTATGTCCATCTCGCAATTTTCTGAAACACTATTCATTTTGGCCATTCCATTTTTCTTAAAAAGATTTGGCATTAAGAAAGTTATGTTGCTCTCTATGTTTGCTTGGGTATTACGTTTTGGTCTATTCTCATTTGGAGACCCCGCCGGAGGTCTATGGATGATTGTACTTTCCTGTATCGTTTATGGAATGGCATTTGACTTCTTCAATATCTCAGGGTCACTTTTTGTAGAAACATCGACAACCTCAAGCATACGCAGTTCCGCACAGGGATTATTTATGATGATGACAAATGGTTTTGGCGCGGTATTCGGCAGTTTTGCTTCAGGCTGGATTATTGACCATTATTTCACTAAAAGCTTTCAGAATGGGCAAGATCTTGCCAATTACCTCGACACCAATCTCAATGATACACATTTCCTGAATTTCCTGAAGGAAATGCGTACCACGCTGTTGCCGGATGGGACATTGAACAATACTGTTATGCTCAAGGATTGGCACGACATCTGGCTTGCCTTTGCGATTTACACGCTGATTATCGCGATACTTTTCGCACTATTTTTCAAACATAAACACGAGCGAGAACCGCTTAATTAGAAATAACAAAAAGCCGCAAATGCGGCTTTTTGTATATTTGTAACATGCAGAACACAGCAACGGACTTATTGAAGGATTCTCAATCTCAAATTTACAACTGGACTTTTCAATGGATTAAAAGTTTAGGTTTCGACAACCAGGCCAATCATTTCATCAACTCAATGATTTTATTGCTTCTGGTTGCCCTATTTTAGTCATTGTAGACTATTTTAGTAAAAAAACACTGCTATTATTAACGATCAAAGCCATACGGCGAAGCACCAACAGATTTGATGATTTATTAATCCGGAATAAAACATTAAAACTGGTTGCACATTTTGTCCCCATATTGGTTGCGCAATATATCATACCGATTATTTTCATGGGCTTCCCTAATTGGAAGGAAAACATCAATAAATTACTGACTATCGCAACGACAGTTGTCAGCTTGATGATTGTGCATTCCCTTTTAAAAAGTATCCGCGATATTCTACGAACGAAAAAATCCTTTGCAGACAAACCGCTGGAAAGCTATTTACAAGTCTGCCAGATCATCATGTTATTTATTGGCGGCACAATCTGTTTTTCTATCCTGACTGGAAGTTCTCCTTGGTCATTTCTGCTATCACTGGGTGCTGCTTCAGCAATCTTGATGCTGGTATTTAAAGACACTATACTAGGTTTTGTTGCCAGTATTCAGGTATCGGCCAATGATTCCATACGTGTAGGTGACTGGATTGAAATGCCTAAGTATGGAGCAGATGGAACTGTAAAGGAAATTAATCTCAACAATGTTAAAGTACAGAACTTCGACAAAACCATTACGACAATCCCGACACATACCTTGCTATCGGATTCCTTTAAGAATTACAGAGGTATGCAACAATCTGGAGGAAGACGTCTAAAAAGAGCCATAAATATTAAAATATCCACCATCCGTTTTTTAGCTGATGACGAAATCGAAAGACTCAAAGACATACAAATACTACGTCCCTATATAGAAGACCGTGCGAGAACTATAGACGAATTCAACAGCATTCATCAGATCGATCCTTCAAATCCAATTAATGGCCGAAAAATGACCAATTTGGGCATGTTCAGAGCTTATGCCCTGACTTACCTACGCCAGAAGTCCAATATCCATAAAACAATGCCCTTAATGGTACGGCAACTGGCATCAACTGAGCATGGTGTACCAATTGAATTGTATTTTTTTGTCAATGATATACGTTGGGAGTATTATGAAGGTATTGTATCCGATGTTTTCGACCACCTATTTGCTGCAACAAAATATTTTGACCTAGAAATCTTTGAGAATCCTGCTTCGGATGATTTCAGGCAATTCATAAGGACACAAAAAGTCAGTGTATTAAACTAGCAACAAAAACACAGTCTATAAAAACAGTGAAAGGTAATCCGGGGAGATTACCTTTTCACTTTAAAAACAAACTAAATTTTTAGACGTGTTTCACAACAGATCTACACATTAACCCTAACTCTTTATGAATCAAAAA
>JAITLV010000087.1 GCA_031277685.1 Sphingobacterium sp.
CAGATCATAGCGCCAAGTGGCTGGATAAAATGGCTCGAAACAGATGACAAAGGTGTACTCAGCTTTATGCCAGAATGGACCGGTAAATATTATGCTGAAGTGTCCAAAAGAGAAAAAGCCGTCGGACAAGACTTTGAAGAGTATAGCCGCGCCAGCTCCATGAGTTTCGCGGTAAATTAAATCGGACATGGCTGTAAGAAAGAAAAAAAATAACTCGCTGTTTCGGCAGATCAATAATTGGTTGCACCTTTGGCTGGGACTGATTTCCGGTAGTATTGTGTTTGTAATCTGCCTGATGGCCTGTCTCTGGGTTTTTAACCATGAAATTATCGATCTTGTTATCCCGAAAAAAGAAAGGCAATATATCCTTGCTTCCAGCCAGTCCTTGATTTCTCCATCTCGGATCATCGGAATAGCGGACTCACTCTATCCAGATGCTGTGGTACAGGGCATTACCTATACCCGGGACCATCCCGTGTCCTTTACCATAAAAGAAAACGACGCTAAAGGAAAGGACGCTAGTTCAAAAGCAAAGCCGCAGGTGCATCTGTTACACCCTTACACTGCCCATTACCTGGGCGTGCAAGTGGAAGACAATTCGAAAGAAGCACAGTTAAGGGAAAAATTGAATGGCTTTTTTGCCTGGACACTGAGTGGACACCGCTTCCTTTGGCTACCAAGGGATATCGGACGCCCATCGTCAATTATGCGACCTTGATATTCAGTATTACCTTGATCACAGGATTGATCTGGTGGTACCCAAAAAAATGGACAAAATCAACGCGTGAAAAAAGCTTTAGGATCAAATGGAAGGCAGGTTGGAAACGTGTCAATCTAGACCTTCATAACGTGGTGGGCTTTTATTCTTCTCTTTTGGTGTTACTACTCGCAGTGACCGGCATGTATTACGGTATAGAGTGGTTCAATCGTGCGCTATATTGGTCGACCAACTGGGGGCAACCTTTGGCCGAACGCACATCGGTGCATTCGGATTCAACAAAAATCGATCAAATGGCACATTTTCCGAAAGCTTTTGACCGGGAGATCCAAGACATACTCACCCAGTATAAAGATCCACATTACCTGACGATCACCTATCCGGATGTAGCAAAAAAAGATGCTACGATTTCCGTTTACATTCGAAACAACATGGATCGGCAGTACAACAACCGTTATTATTCTTTCGATAAGTACACAGGCGCCTTTTTGCCCAACAATATATCCTTATTTAATAAGGACTTTTATGAACTTGGTGCCGGTGAACAGTTCAGACGGCTCAATTACGATATCCATGTGGGATCTATCTGGGGCTTTCCAACGAAAATGCTGGCTTTTATCCTTACTTTCATCGCAGGATCCTTACCCGTTACAGGTTTTATTATCTGGTACAACCGCAAATGGGGAAAGAAAAAAGGTCGCCATACAGCATCGAAAGATGCTATTGTAGCTGACGACCTAGGGGATCAACATACGGCTACAGACCCTAAAATAACAAAACCGTCGATCCGTTTTCGGCCAAAATCCACAAACACCTAGGTTTTCGAAACACTACTATCAATTTATGGTTCATAAGGTTCTTTCTTACGAAAGAACAGAAGATATTATTTATGACGAAATCTACATTATTAACGATCCTGCTAACAAGTTCAGCCATGGGCATGATGGCACAGACAAAATTATCCGGAAAAATATTTGACAAAAATGGACTGCCCCTTAAGGGCGCTACGGCCAGTCTCTTACGCTTGCCCGACTCCGCATTGGTCGCACAAGCAGATGCCGACAAAGATGGTTCATATCTATTACATGCACCGAAAAAAGGAGACTATATGATCCGTTATAGTTCCGTGGGTTACGCGACGGCCTTAAGCAAATCATATCCATTATCAGGTGCAGAGCAAACCGCCACGCCACTATTTTTACAACCCATCGCGCATACGATGGAAACGGTCAATGTGATCGGAAAGCAGGCCAGTGTACGCCAGTATGCAGATAAAATGGTCGTTGACGTAGAGGGAAGTGTACTAGCTGAAGGGAACAATGTTCTCGAACTTCTGGAAAAAACACCCGGTCTTGTTGCCGATGGTAAAGGAAACTTCTCGATTCAGGGCCGTGCGGGGGCGAATGTACGCATCAATGGTCGTGATATGTATGTGTCTGGCGAACAGCTGGCAAGCATCTTACGTGGACTTCAAGCATCCGAAGTGTCCAAACTCGAACTGATGAGCAATCCTGCTGCGCGTGAAGATGCTTCGGGAACGGCAGGAATAATTAATATCATAACCAAGAGAAATACGAAGCTAGGTTTTGGGGGCGACGCTTTTATCCGAGCAGGACAGGGCCAAAAATTCTATGGTGGCTTGGGGGGAGGATTACACTATAAGGTGAATGGGCTGGATATGTACATACAAGGCAATAAGAGTTTTGACCGTAGCAATAGTCATAATCTGACCGAAAGGAGCTTTTTCAGCCAGGGAAATTTAATGACCTTTCAAAGGCAGCACGAACGTAAGCAACTCGATGATGCATCGTTCCATAGCGTTCGGGCGGGCGCAAAATATGAATTTACTGATGGCGGTATACTTGATGGAAGTGTTCACTGGATGACAGGCAATTATAAACCTTATGCATCCATCGAGATGGACAGTTGGAACTATCCGGAAAATATTCAAACAGCGCATGCAATCAGTACCAATCGATTCGATGAGTCGTTTAAAAACTGGACTTTTAACATAAATTATTTAAACAAATATGAAGGGGAAGATCACTTTTTAAAATTCAATTTTGACTTTGCCCCACATGGCAACGATTACAACAATCGTTTTAAGACAGATCAGTTCAATTTACAAACGAACACAAAATTACCTAAAGGGCGAACCAATGTACAAGATCTAAGTAATACGACTTATGCTGGGAGACTGGATTACAGTAAACCCCTAACGGATTCGAGCAAAATTGAGCTCGGTTGGAAGGCAACCTACTTCTTCATCAATAATGATGTAATCAATACCTTATTGGATAATGGTACATGGATACCAGATGATGCGACTTCCAATCGTTTTCAATATACACAACATATTGAAGCCTTATATGCCATCTATTCTGGTAAATATAGACAATTAGAATATCAGGCAGGTCTGCGTGGAGAATATACATTTATAAACGCCAATCAGGTAACGCTGAACAAAAAAAATGCGCAACGTTATTTTGATCTTTTCCCCAGCGGGTCTCTGTTGTACCATCTGAATGACAAAAATACATTAAGAACATCGTTCAGTAGCCGGATTGAAAGGCCGGGTGATCATGACATTAATGTCTTTCGAATTTATGAAGATGCTTATAGCTACAACGAAGGAAACCCCGATTTAAAACCTGAAAAGAGTTATATTACTGAAATAGGTCATGGTTACAAAAACAAATTATTCACTACATTAGGAATTTCCTACGGCCGCGATATGATCAATTGGATTGTCCGTCAGGGTGATAGAATTGGTGAAAATCTGTCAAGACCTGAGAATATTGGACGTTATCTAAATTATAGCGCAAGCATGATGTACAATCAAACCTTACGATCCTGGTGGACCGCGAGCCATTATGTCAATACATTTTACAACACCTACTCTGGCGAAATAGGTTCTGTAAACCTAGATTCCAAGGGAGCGAGCTGGACGGCAAATAGCCGACATACCCTTCAATTCAAATATGGATTTCGCACCGAAATAGCCTTGTATTATCGATCCGGAATTACAACCGGGCCTTCACGAACAGACAAAAGGTACGGGGTGGATTTGGCCGCAGAAAAGAAACTGTTTGGTGATCGAGGAATGATCAAGCTGACGGCAAATGGCTTACTCAGAAACGCCAATCCACAGCTGATCACTACCTATGGAGACCTCAAGGTATTCTACTCAGATTTCCCAGATAACAGAAAAATCTTATTGTCATTGAGCTACCGATTTGGATCTTAAGAATACTTATGCATGATTCTTATTTAGCTTAAATACTTTTTTTGAATCTCCATTCCAGAATGCTTCTATTGTATCGATTTCGCAAGATTACCAAGCTCTTTCAACTTTAGCTTTAGGTTATTATCCCAAGGTAAACCAATACAAAGACGCATACAATTATAGAACTGATCTTGCAATGTAAAAATCCTTCCGGGTGAAATGCTCATATGCTTTTTAAGTGCATAATTGTAGAGTTTCCCTGTATCTATCTCTTTCGGAAATTCCACCCATAATGCTAGACCTCCCTGGGGTCTGCTTATTTTGGTTCCTTTAGGAAAATACTCCGCAATAGCATCGGCGGATTTCTGATAATTCTCCAATAATATTCTTCGCAACTTGCGAAGGTGGTTCTCATACTTTCCTGTCAACAGAAAATTCCCCACCGCTTCATTGATGATGGAAGGAGACGAAATAGAATGTATAAGTTTTAGTTTAAGGATCTTATCTTTGTATTTACCTGGAGCTACCCATCCTACACGATACCCTGGCGCTAGTGTTTTGGATACGGATCCACACCAGAGAACATTACCTTCCTTATCGAAGGATTTACAGCATTTGGGACGCTTCGATCCAAAATAAATATCCCCATATGTATCATCCTCTATAAGTGGAATATCGTATTCCGCCAAAAGTCTTACTACCTCCTTTTTACTGGAATCGGGCATACAATACCCTAGTGGTGTATTGAAATTGGGTACCAAAAGACAGACATCTATCTTTGGCAGTAATTTCTTTAGCGCATCAATATCAATCCCTGTAACCGGATGTGTAGCTATTTCCATCACTTTCAGTCCTAAGCTAACGGAAAGCTGGAGGATCCCAGGATAACACGGACTCTCAAGGGCTATCGTATCTCCAGGTTTAGTCAAAGCCATTAAACATAAAACCAAAGCATTCATACATCCATTGGTTGTCACCAGATCGTTCTCTTTTAGATTTCCTTCCCAAGCTAAAGAACGAGCCGCAATCATTCTACGCAATTTAATATTCCCTTGTAACGGTTCATATTCAGTTCCGCCCTCTTTAAGCTCTCTTGTGGCGAGAACGATTTCCTTTTTCAATTTAGCCAATGGCAAAAGATTTCCTGATGGTACGCCAATTGAGAATGGAATAAGATCCCTACGTCCCATCGTGGCGTAAACTCTGTTCATCAATTCATCAGGTTCATTATTATTGGCTACCGGTATAGGCTGGCTTGATTCGGGTAATGGGAGTTTGAGGTAGTTCAAAGGAGAGACAAAGTACCCTGATTGAGGCCTTGACTGTATTAAGGATTGTCCTTCCAATTCAAGAAAAACACGTTTTGCGGTATTTACACTTATTCCATGTTCTTTACTCAGATTTCTTACAGAAGGCAATTTCTCACCTTCTTTCAGTACAGCGGATTTGATCTTTTCAGCAATATTGTCTGCTATCTCATTGTATAAAAAGTCTCTTTTCATTGCTTATATGGATTAAAGTTCGTTGTCTTTTTGCGCGTAAAATTTCCCTCTATTTATTATAACAAATATAAGTGTGACCATCCGAATATCAAAAACTGTGACTGTGCATATTTATTTTGAATACCGATTTTTGTAATCGTACATAGATACTATAGAATGAATGTGACATTTCAGGTGAACAATCCGGAACATGAAACGGAATTTTTAGGTTTCGCCGCCGAACGTCAGGTGGTTGGTATTAAACAATATGCCAATTATGGTGGATTTAGAGCTTCCCTGTACAATGCTTTACCCCTTGACAGTGTGAACGTATTGGTAGCAACGATGCAGGAGTTTGAAAATTACAAGAGACAAGGTTTTTGATAGATCGAACGCACTAGATCTTTTAGATAACAAAATGACAATTAACTGTATTTATCCGTGAAAATGGTTAAAGTTTGTACGATAAATTATATAATAACATAATCGAATATGACTAAAGTAAAAGAAAATATAGCACAAGGATGGTTGAACGGATTTATTGGAGTGCTATTGTTCAGTGGTTCTTTACCAGCCACAAGGCTAGCAGTTTTGGAACTCAACCCAGTTTTTCTCACAGTTGGGAGGGCTTCTATTGCTGGACTACTTGCACTGATCGCATTGTTGGTATTTAAGGAAAAGCGCCCTAACCGAAATCAAATCTTTCCTTTGATTATTGTAGCTCTTGGGGTAGTGGTAGGCTTTCCTTTGCTCAGCGCATTCGCTTTACAGCATATTACTTCAGCACACTCAATTGTCTTTTTGGGAATTTTACCGATGCTAACGGCTGTATTTGGTATCATACGCGGAGGTGAGCGCCCAAAACCTATATTTTGGATTTTCTCTGTAATAGGCAGTCTTTTTGTCGTTGGTTATGCCATTGCACAAGGTCTTACAACTTCTCCAATAGGAGATGTCCTCATGATTGCAGCGGTCATTCTTTGTAGCCTTGGTTATGCAGAAGGGGCAAAACTGACAAAAACATTGGGCGGTTGGCAAGTGATCTCTTGGGCATTGGTACTATCATTACCCATCATGTTGTCGTTAACATATTGTTATATGCCTCCCTCCTTTGAAAATATCAGTACAGGAGCATGTCTTAGTTTAGCCTATGTATCCTTGTTCAGTATGTTCATTGCCTTTATTTTTTGGTACAAAGGTTTGGCACAGGGAGGAACAGCAACTATCGGACAATTGCAATTACTACAACCATTTTTTGGTCTTGCATTAGCGGGATGGTTGCTTCACGAAAAAATAAGTATTGGAATGCTAGCTGTTACAATTGGAGTCATCCTGTGTGTGGCAGGAACTAAAAAATTCGCAAAGTAAAAATCATAGACTCCTTCGTTCATCATAACAAGATGACTATTTCTTTATTATCAGCGACTCCAACTTCGATGACATCTCATCTTTATTGTTTAACGTATTAAAAGAACAACCAATACGGCGTAGCATCTTTTACTTAACTGATTAAACACATCTACCGCAATAAGTTGGTATGACAGCTACCCAATTTTTCTCGTAAAAAATAAGCTATATTTATAAAAAATGAACATTGCATTGATATACAGACCTAAACCTGTCGTAAGTTCATGAGCTGCTAGTGAACTGCTTAGGATATAACGACTGCCCATCAATAAAACACTGGTAAAATTCACATCAAAGTCAAAAGCCCCAGTTCCCATAATATGTTTTGGATCCACTTGTCCAAATTGGGTACGAATGAGTCTGGCATTAGGATTAAGTTTGCCAATCGTGGCCTCCAAAATACCTATTGTCTCCTCTGATACCAGATCCGCTTTATTTAAAATAATGACATTTGCAAATTCAATCTGATCGGTCAATAGATTCACAATTGTTCTATTATCCATCTGATCATCCGCTAACGCCCTATCCAATAGCGTATCTGTGCTGCCAAAATCTCTAGAAAAATTAAAACAGTCGACGACCGTTACCATGGTGTCAATATAACTAAAAGACGAAAGATCAATTTCATTATTGGGATCAACATAACTGAAGGTTTGGGCGACAGGAATCGGCTCTGAAATACCTGTACTTTCAATTAATAGATAATCAAATCTATTTTCTTTCGCAAGACGCTCTACTTCTACCATAAGATCTTCTCTTAAGGTACAACAAATACAGCCATTACTCATTTCAACAAGCTTTTCCTCGGTACGGGAAAGAACATTTTCCCGCTCAACAGACTGAGCATCTATATTCACTTCGCTCATATCGTTAACAATTACAGCAACTTTCTTTCCTTCTTTGTTATGTAATATATGATTCAACAAAGATGTTTTTCCTGCGCCCAAAAAGCCACTTAAAACTGTAACAGGTAGTTTTTTGATCATGCTCTCTTTTTGATTAAATGCCATGTTTACCTTCCTCCGTTCTTATTACCGTTGAAAACCAACCACACACACGTTGGTAGTGCGCTATACCATATTGTTCAATAAATCGTATTGTTTCAGGATGACTATAATCCTGATAAATAGCCAATCGTTTTTTGGCAAACTGGAAGGTCAATGGGATCCCACACTTTTTTTCGATACAAATCTTCCACTCTTCAAAATTCTTAGGAATAATGCTCATAACAATTTCTTTTATGAGCAAATATAAATATTAAACACAACAAAAGCAACAAAATTGCATTTACAACATATAAATAGATTATGTCTCTGACGACTTTTTAGTAAAATTGATAAACAAAAAACGCATGGCAGTTCTTTTCGGCGATATTTTTCTGAAAGAAATCCAGCGGCTGCTCCGGCAAATACTGCTACTGTTTAACTACCAACCGTTCAATGTCAATGTAATGACTGTAAAATCCGTTGAACGTTATGATTAACCTCCGGAAAGCGCTCTATTTTATCGCAGGGCATAAATGGCACAAGGCTCGAAATTTTAACCATTATCAAAGCATTAAAGTTTAAAATTTAAAGTCTAAAATTCGTCATAGTTTATTTTAACAAAATCGCTTATAGGTACAGCTACGCAAGTTAAAATCAGCCCCTGCTGCAGATGAGCCTCTGAAAGAACAAAATTTCGTTTCAAACGTACTTCTCCTTCTTCCAGTTTACATACACAAGTTCCACAATTGCCACGACAACAAGAATGGGGTGCAGCAATTCCTGCATTGAGGATCGCATCCAGCAAGGGCATTTGTTTATCCCATCGCAGACGGGTTGTTATTCCCTTCAATGTCAATGTAATTACTGCAAAATCCTTTTGTTTAGGATCCGTTTCATCGGTTTTCAGCTCTTTATTGAAATCCATACTTTTATTTTATTTATACAAAAATCTAGCTTATAAAGCCCGAATACAATAAGCATTCGGGCTTTCGTATTTATTTACACTTGATATTGGTATTCTTCATTTTTTACTACAGTAAGAATATGCTCCAATGTTGCAATATCATGATCACTGAGTGGCTTTAAAGGATTTTTAAAACCTCCACCACCAACACCTAAAATATCTAACCCAGCCTTTATGGAACGTGGTAAACCTTTAGCGACAATAAATTTCAGCAGCTCAAGCTGCTTGTAAAAAATGCTTCTGGCTTTTTCAAGATTGTTTACCTGAATAGCATTATATAAAGCGATGTTCAATTCTGGTATCAGATTGGGAGCAGCTGTACACCAGCCCGTTGCTCCGGCCGCAAAAGCATCCAGCGCCAAAGGGTTGGAGCCGTTAAAAAAGGCTACATCCTCTCCCAATTCATTTCTTAAATAATGCATGCGTTGAATATCACCTGTACTTTCCTTGATCATGGTTACATTCGGAATTTCCAACAAACGTTTCAATAATCCTGGCGACATGTCAACCCCACCGGTTGCAGGATTGTTGTATGCCATTATGGGGATAGAGATCTTGGAAGCCACAGCATCATAATGCTTTATTATTTCTTCATCAGTCAATTTCCAATAACTCATCGGTATAATCATTACTGCTGTCGCCCCTGCTTTTTCTGCAAACTGTGCATGATAAATGGTTTTTTCAGTTGTCAGGTTAGAGACTCCAACTAAGGTTGGAACACGTCCGGCCACCTGTTGCATGGTTGCCTCAGCGATTGCTTCCTTTTCAGCATCATTCAGATAAGGTAATACACCCGTACTCCCCAGCGGAGCAATTCCATGCGTACCTGCGGCAACTAAACGTTCAACCTGCTTCTTAAATAAAGGGATATCTACAATCTCATTGTCGTCAAATGGTGTTACAGGGTAGGCAATTATTCCTTTAAATGGTATGTTATTCATATAATTCTATTTTAAGATATCCTAAACTAAAAATCCCTTCCTTCTTCTTCGCGTAACGCGACCCCCAAGTTTTGCAACTGTGGAGCATTTTCACATGCAATGTATTTTGCACTTTCAACATCACTTGTATTTTGATGCTGATGCCAAGCCCAAGATGGAATATAAACAGCATCACCGGCCTCCCATTCTACGATTTCGTCTTCCACTTTGGTCCATCCTTTGCCCTCAATCACATACAATACAGTTTCGTAAGTATGGCGGTGCAAATGTGTTTTTTGTCCGGGCAATAAACCTCCAATCGTCATACTGACATTTTTGCTTGGCAAGTCCACGAAAAAAACAGGATGTTTCCTTTCTGTTGAAAATTGACTGTGTACCCCTGCATTCTCAACATTTTTATGGATGACATGAGAAGGTTTTACATAAGCAGGTCTCGCGAATGTCTGGTGAAAATCGTTAGAAGTAAATTGTTTTTGCTCAGCGTGAATTGTTTTTTTCACATCTGTTTTTGTTTCTAATTTTGACATAACTATAAATTTTTATTGTCCCTTGCATTATTGCATTACAAAAATATGTTAACTTTGGACCAGTAATATGATACAGATTTTGTAAAAACTAATAGTCCAGATGTTACGCGAGTGGGAATTCCAGATACAATTAGATGAACAATCAGATAAAGCCATTTATCTGCAAATAGCAGATGCTATTATCCAAGACATTCATTCAGGCCGGTTAGCTCCGGGTAATGCACTGCCTGGCAGCAGAAATCTAGCGCAACGATTAAAAGTGAACAGGAATACGATTGTAGAGGCGCTTAATGTGCTGTTGATAGAGGGTTGGCTTGTCTCCAAAGAGCGCCGAGGTACTTTTGTTGCTTCCACATTCCCAGACTTTAAGAAAGATCAGCCTATAACCGTAACTTATGCATCAATAGCTGATAGTACAAGCAGGCCAGCTCGATTGCAAATTGACGACGGACACCCCAACAGTAAAATTGCACCTATAAATGAATTAGCCCGAGCATATCGTCAAATATTCAATCAGAAAGCGAGATGGAGACTAATGGGGTATGGAAACGAATTGGGAGAGCTAGAATTTAGAAGAACCATCGTTCAAATGCTCAATCACCAGCGGGGAATGCGTATAAATGAACAACATATTTGTATCACGCGAGGGAGCCAAATGGCTATGTACCTGACTGCCCAATGCCTCTTTTCAAAAGGGGATTATGTCATCATTGAAAATCCTGGATATAAGCCCGCTTGGGATGCATTTGAACAGACCGGAGCCAAATTACTACCGGCTAGTGTGGATAAAGACGGTTTAATCATCGATGATGTACTGGCATACCTTAAGGTGCATAAAAACATCAAAGCTATTTATGTGACACCCCACCGTCAATATCCAACCACAGTCTCATTAAGTCTGAAAAGAAGGCTGGAATTGATCAAACTATCCAATAAATATGGCTTTACCATTATTGAAGATGATTATGACAATGAATTTCATTTCGGTTACCGTCCCATTCTACCTTTATCAAGTGTTGTAGAACTTAACAATTATGTATATATCGGTACGATGAGCAAGGTCGTAGCGCCTGCGTTGCGAATTGGTTATTTAGCAAGTAGTGACGCCACATTGATCGAAAAAGTTGGTCGTTTACGAAAGATCATTGATGTCCAGGGAGACAGTATCATGGAACAAGCAGTGCTCCAATTGGTCAAGGACGGCACGATAAAACGTCATATAAAAAAAGCGACAAATCACTATAAGTCAAAAAGAGATATTACAGCAATACTATTAAAAAAACACCTCGGGAATAAAGCTTCTTACCTTATTCCTGAGGGTGGACTGGCTTTTTGGATAGTACCTAAAGAACAAGTCGACTGGGCACTTATCGCCGAAAAACTCAATATAAACGGCTTCAATATGATCACACCAGACAATTACAGTTTTGACAAAACTGTCAATGGTATGCGCTTAGGGTATGCCTCCCTATCAGAACAGGAACTAGAAGAATGTATCCATATGTTAGCAGATCTGTTTACAAACATTTAAGCGTGATATAAATCGGAAAATAACTGTGCTAGTTTCGAAGGCTCCTCTCTCCAAGCAGCATGCATACCCTGCCCCATTTCGTCAGGTACACTATCGAGTTTGCCCGCAGCTATATCTTCCAATATTTTCATTGAAGTACTGTCTGGATCCGGCATGTCCCAGTCACTTCCCTTATTCATATCCGTATCAATAGCGCCAGGATTTACAGCGTAAACTGATACGCCCTTTTTGGCCAATTCGATTCTGACAGAATGTGTCGCAGAAAGAAGTGCAGCTTTGGAGGCAGCATATCCAGCAATCGATGGCAAAGGTGAATAGGCCGCAATTGACACAATATTGATTATCATCGATGATTTATTGCTGCTCAAAATCGGTGCAAATGCCCGCATCATCTTTATTGTTCCAAAATAATTTACCTCTAGATCATTCTCCATCCCCAAAAGATCGCCTTCCAAGATATTCCCGGGGCTTAATGCTCCTGCATTATTGATGAGAATTTCAGTATCTTGAGCAATAGCAGCAACTGTTGTTATCTGCTGCTGATCTGTAATATCCAACAGCAATCGTACAATACGATCATCATTAAAGGCTGGCATTTTATTTAGTTCTCTACTGGTTGCATAGATCTTTCCTACTCCATAATGGAGTAGTGCATATACAAGCGACAGACCAATCCCCCTATTAGCTCCCGTAATCAGGACAACCTTATCTTTAAAAATTTGCATCATATTTTATTTATTATATGATGCAAAGCTATGTCGAAAGATAATCCTATAAAATCCGAAACATGCGATAATAAAATCTTTGGCTCGGTTGGAATATTTTTGGTCTCACACAGATTTTCACCCCCTTTAATTTCTAAGCAGCATGTTGTATGTCGCTAGATAAAAATCATCTATCAATCGGATGATTAAATCATTTTGTTTGTTGTCAACGACCATTCCAATCCAATTTTTGGTGGGAAGATATTTACTACGAATCCATTGAA
Organism: Sphingobacterium sp.; assembly: GCA_031277685.1. GTDB lineage: Bacteria > Bacteroidota > Bacteroidia > Sphingobacteriales > Sphingobacteriaceae > Sphingobacterium. The sequence continues at coordinate 12,770 of JAITLV010000087.1, forward strand.
CAGGCAACTCCATCTGCTTTTCTGTACGTAACCACTCCAACCCACTATCATTAAAATATATTTTTTCATTAGACAGATCCATAACAACGAATGGCCGCCTCTTAAAATAGAAAACACTCATATCGAGATCAGCAAATTCATTCACACTGATATACTTTTTTAGATGCATGTATGTATTTATTTCAGTTAACATAAAAGTTTGTTTATTGTATTGGTTCAAATTTTCCCTCTCAGATCTCATCGTTAATTATTAGCACAGGAGTTGAGATAAAAGTCGCCAATCAGTTTCCCTCGGAGACTCAGTTTATAATTCATTATGAATCAAATCTACCTACATTGGGGCTGTAAGTTGGCGTATATATTGGTCTAATAGGTGGAAAAAATGCTTATTTACCATCATTTATGCTACCATTATAACGGGTACGGTTCTGTTGCTAAATGAGCGTTACCATCCGGATTTAACGACGCCCTACTAAAAGCCTAAACATTGATAGAACTTGGGGAGGGTTAAACACTGTCGATAAATAATTTTAGCCTACGATATAGAAAGAAATGAATAAAAATCAAATGTCCGGGATTAACAGTAGCGTTATCGTTTCTATTTATTTGGCTTAGGAAGTTCTTTGATCCAGATGTTTTTAAAGTCTACCGGTTGCCCTTCACTCTGCAATGCAATAAACCCACTACACAATAACTTACCATCTATCTTAATCTTGGGATCGTACCCATTTGCTGTACCACCTCCGATCTGTGGTTTTGAATACACCAACACTGTATCACCATTAATAATATGTTTAATCAATGAATCGCCCAGCACAATCAATTCTCCTTTCACCCACTGATCACCGTCATAGGTTTTAGAAGTTGAATTTAAGCAATGTGAAGACGCCATCTTACCTTGGTAAATTACATTGGTTCCCGGAGAACACATATTACCTGTAGATCGTGATTGCCCGTCATTCAGTCCGCCCAGAAGCTGCATCTCTATAGAGATCGGCCAATCCTGCTCTTTCAATATTGTTCTGGGATCTTGTGAATGAAACATGACTCCACTGTTACGTAGCGTATATGACGGGGCTCCGCTATGAAGGTCACCGACAAAGCGATATTCAAATTTTAAGTGATAATAAGAAAATGGTGTCTTGTAGTATAAATGACCAAACTGATCATCGAAATCACCATACTGATCATACCTGATCTTAATAATTTCATCTTCAACCCTAAATGTATTTCCGTAGTTCACCCCCACGTCATGGTGGTGAATTTTGACAAACCAGTCTTTAATATCTTTTCCGTTAAATAGCGCCTTCCAACCTTTTTTATCATTCTGTCCCTTTATACCGGCACATCCCGTTAAAATAATACTAGTAGCCAAAATTATATGGATTAATCTCTTCATTTAGTCAGCTATTGGTTTAAATTCTACAGCAATATACAATATATTTCATGTTTTTCTTCATATCTAACACATAGGCCTTTTTAACCCCTCAAACACCATTATTCATAACACTTTACATAGATTAGCTGCTACTCAAATTATACCTGTGACTTTGAACATAACCATTAGATCTGCCGATCTCTTTTGAAAAAACAAAGGCCTATAAAAACAAGCTGTATCAATCGTAGGATCGACTACAGATAAATCCTCGGAACGAATTTTAATCATAAAAGCAATGATGACAAAAGCTGTATTTTCTACCATTGTGATTTACCAAATCGGCTAATAATTGACAACCAAGCACATTACAACTGTGTTTTCCAAAAGAAAGAGGAATTCAAATACCTGATACCTCCGAAGGATCAAATAATTGAATTCCCTTAAAAATTTGTCGTTCTTTTGAGAAGACTGCTAGTATGCAAGCAATCTATCTTCAATTTCCTTGACCGCTTTCACCGTTTTCATAAAAGAATCCGGTGTAACAGAAATTGAATCAATCCCCTCTTCTACCAAAAACTGCGCAAAATCAGGATAGTCCGATGGGCCCTGACCGCAGATCCCCACCTTGACTCCTTTTCGTTTTGCTGTTCGGATAAGATTTGTAATCATTATTTTCACTGCATCGTTTCGTTCATTGTATAAACTGGATACCAATGCTGAATCTCGATCCAATCCCAATACCAATTGTGTGAGGTCATTTGATCCAATCGAGAATCCATCAATATGACATGCAAATTCCTCCGCGAGGATAACATTGGAAGGAACTTCAGCCATCAGATAAACTTCCATCCCATTCTGTCCCCGCTTAATACCAAATTCATCCATTACTTGGTATACATGCAACAATTCATCCACCGTACGGCAAAATGGAATCATAACCACCACATTCTCCAATCCCATTGTCTCTCGAACCCTTTTTATCGCCTGGCATTCCATTCCAAATGCTTCTTTATAAGCTGCTGAATAATACCTTGAGGCTCCTCTCCAACCGATCATCGGGTTCTCCTCTCCTGGCTCGAAATATTTACCCCCTGGCATATTGTAATATTCATTGGTTTTAAAATCCGAGAAACGAACGATTACCTTGTTGGGATAATAGGCTGATGCAATCTTTGCAATACCATAAGACAACTTCTCGACAAAATAATGTCGTTCATCCGCATAACCTTTGATGAGTGAATGAATGTAAGCACTTAATTCATTATCGTTCAATTCTCCATGCTTTAAAAGTGCCATTGGGTGAACTTTGATGTAGTTGTTAATAATAAATTCTTCCCGAGCCAACCCTACGCCTTTGGCGGGGTAATCAGCATACCGAAAAGCAATATCCGGCGATCCAATATTCATCATCACTGGGGTATGCACCTCAGGTAAATCGGCAAGATCATGTTCATATTTACTATAGGGAATTATTCCACTGTAAATCAAACCAACATCACCTTCCGCACAGGAAACAGTAATTTCCAATCCTGTAGTTAACTGTTCAGTAGCTCCGGTACATCCCACAACGGCCGGAACCCCCAATTCTCTAGCAACAATAGCTGCATGACATGTTCGTCCCCCCTTATTAGTAATTATTGCGGATGCCTTTTTCATAATTGGCTCCCAATCGGGATCAGTCATTTCGGCAACCATAATATCCCCGGCATTGAAGGAAACTTCATGCATCTTGTGTTTATCAATTCCTTTGAAATTATGAATTCTTCCGTATGCTACCTTATCACCGACAGCTATCCCCTGCAACAGAATTCTCGACGCCCGGTTCTTTTCATCTATCTTATATTCAGTAACATAATTAGAAAGCTTACGTGAATGAATAGTTTCAGGACGAGCTTGAACGATATACAGTTCCCCGCTTACGCCATCAAGTGCCCATTCTACATCCATAGGACACCATTTTCCTTTGAGAACCGAATAATAATCTTCAATAACACATACCCATTTAGACAGCAAAAGAATTTGAGTATCAGTCAGGCAGAAATTCTTTGCCCGTTCTACTGGAGTAGGAATAACCCTAACTGTTTCTTTTCCAAAATCTCCATAGATCATCTGTAACTGCTTTTCGCCTAATTTCTTTTCTACAATAGCAGCATAACCTTTTTTTAACAGGGGCTTGTATACGATAAACTCATCAGGATTGACGGCTCCCTGAACGACAAGTTCACCTAGCCCATAGGAACCGTTGATAATCACCGCGTCTTTGAAACCACTTTCTGTATCTATTGAAAAAGCAACACCCGAAACTCCACGATCAGATCGCACCATTTGTTGGATACATACCGACAGTCCTATATTGAAATGTCCAAAGTTAAAAGCTTCCCTATAGCTAATAGCCCGATCTGTAAACAAGGAGGCAAAGCAGTCTTTGATTGCTTTCAAAAGTTCATGTTGTCCCCGAATATTCAAATAAGTATCCTGTTGTCCTGCAAATGATGCATCTGGGAGATCTTCGGCAGTTGCTGAAGAACGTACCGCAACACCGATATCTTGCATATTCTCTAAACCGATAAGCGCCCCATAGGCCGTAATAATCTCCTGCTCCATCGATGTTGGAAATGTTCCGGACTGAATGTATTCACGTATCGAGCAACCACAACGTGCTAACTCCTGCAAATCTGAAATGTCCGCATCCTCAAGGATAGCCTTAATTTTCTGATCTAAGTTGTTTTCAGTGATAAACCGAAAATAGGCTTCACTGGTTACGATAAAACCATCCGGAATATGTACCCCCCGAGGTGTCAAATGCTGCAGCATTTCTCCTAAGGAAGCATTCTTACCTCCTACTAGATCAATATCCCCAATAGAGGCATCAATCAGACGCATTGTAAATTTGTTATTGTTCATTAGGCAATTATTTTACACGAAGTTATGTCGCTTTTCTTGCACTTATTTGTTAAATATTAAGACAAAATGATATTATATTAATAACTTTATAATATTTAAATCAATAATCATATTTATATTATATAATGAAGGATTATTTTGGACAATTCGTCATTAAAAAGAGTTCGACCTTTACGTTGGCGATTGCAGAGGTCTATCACGCGCTGAACAACTTTCATAATCATCAGGAATTCGAGCTCATTTATGTCCGTTCGGGACAGGGAATTTTTTCGATAGGTCAGTCTTCCAAAAGAATTTCAAGTGGTGCCATCATCCTGATTGGAGCAAATACGCCTCATATGTTCAAATTCGAATCGAATCGCTACTATGATTACACCATGAAACATGGTAGAACACCGGTCCCGTTAAAACTTCTCACCTTGCATTTCGATCCCAACAAATTGGGTAAAGAATTCCTTAATCTTCCCGAAAACGATCTTTTGTCCCAATTATTGGCAGCGTCAAAAGTTGGGCTAGAACTAGAAGGACAGACAAAGAAAAGAGCCATCAGAAAACTCCAACGGTTAGAGAACTGTGAAAGCCATGAACAGCTACCTTTTCTATTATTACTCATAAATGAAATAGCCACTAGCCAGGATATCCCAAAAAATCAGGTCTATGAGCAGATCAAGCCATTTAAAAAAATAGATGAAACACGTCTGAGCAGGGTATACTTATATACCATGGATAATTTTTATAAAGACATTAAACTGCGCGATATCGCGGGTATCGTCTATATGGTACCAAACGCTTTTTGCCACTATTTTAAATCCCGCACCGGAAGAAGCTATTTTGACTTCCTACTCGAGGTAAGAATCGAACACGCCTGCAAGCTTCTTCGGGAAGAAAATGAAAGCGTTTCAGCCATTTGTATCAGTTCAGGTTTTAACAATCTTTCTAACTTCAACCGTTATTTTAAACAACAAATGGGAAAATCACCCATTGCCTATCGACAGGAATACAGAGAATAATAAAGTCAGGTATTTGCCCATGAAATTACTTTCGTCTTCAGATAGTTACTAAAAAAAGGTCTAGATTAAAATCAGATTCTTCGGTATAAAAAGCATTTCCCGTATTCGAGTTTAAAGAAGAAACAAAGAACTGATTAGTTACTAACATCAGGTAAACTATGACTGAATGAATATCCTTCTAATAGGGATTTCATACGGACCTCACTCGGACTTCATTCGGACCTTATTCGGACAAAAGCGTATAAAGTATGTTTAAAATACGAATGATTTAACTATTAAATCAGTATGAAAAGATAATTTACTATGGATTCGCTTCCTAGGTAAAAAGGAAAACAATAGGCTCAGATAAATTCAAAACACACCAATTATGAACACATTAAATGTCGAACGAATAAGTTTCCAGATTAGACACAGTCATTGAATAGGTTAAATGGCCCACAATACCAATTTTTTTAAATCAGACTGTTCGGATAAAACTCTTTTTATCCACCTTTTTTCGTCGGGGTAGGATGGATTTGCAAATTACCATTACCCATAAATACAAAAGAGCGTAACTGCCTTTGAAAATATCTTACTCATAATCTGCTTTATAGAACGAATATAAACAGATTATTTGCATCGTATCGGTTAGGTTTATATATTTGCGACATAAAAGAAATCCTAATGCGGAAGTGGCGTAATTGGTAGCCGCACCAGACTTAGGATCTGGCGCCGCAAGGCGTGGGGGTTCGAGTCCCTTCTTCCGCACCTGATGTCCTTCCGAGTTTAAAAACCTCGGAAGGATTTTTATTTTAATGGGGCCTGAATAAAATTTGTTGTTGTAATTTAGGTCAACCAGTCGAATGGTTTTGTACAAGGATCACACTCAAATTTTAACACCTTACCTAGGCTTTTTGCTTTTTTCCCTTTTTTCACAAATACGTAAGCAAGATCGACATATTCTTCCACTTCATTCCCTCTTTCATCCCTACCTTTCAACACAACCGAATAATATTTCCCATCGGGATATTGTTTATAAAACACCTCATTAACCGTAATTTTTTTAGGTGTTTCATTATCGCAACAGCTGCACCACAAAACAACAACGGATTCTTTTTTAAGGTATCCAACAGCTTTCTCCGCCTGTGCCTGTGTCAACGCCTGAAGTTGATCTGCTTTTGAAAACAATGCAGTACATAGTAATGCAAAAAGTAAAATGACATTTTTCATATGAAAAAAATTTAAGTTTTAGAGAATCTGACAAGCAAATACTATGCCTTTTGGCTGAGAAAAGCTATTATCAGCAAATAAAAGTTGTAGACTATCAATGGCTAAAATTAAGAGATACCTATTCAATGTATTTGATCAATAATTTCCCAAATTATTAAAACCAGTATTATTAAATTCTTTTAATTTAATATAAAACATAAAATTTAACTTTGAATATAAAATTTAGTTTTTTAATTTTGTAAATAACCACAATAGCAACAGCATTATATAATAACTAAATTAAAAATTTAACAACCATGCAACCATTCCACACGCAACATGCAGGAAAAATTTTCGTAAAATTTTTCAGAGTAGTACTGTTCATCAGTTTGATCTCAACGACCTATTTTATCAGCAGCTGTTCTTCCAATGATGACCTTATAAACCAAGAGGTAGAAAATTCGACAGCCTGGATGAATGATCTGGAATCTGCTCTTGGCGCAGGAACAAAGAGTAAATTAAACGATTGGATTGAAAAAGGCCTCAGCCAAGTGAAGCTTAAAGAAGCCTTCGGGAAAACAGAAAACAAAGCCGAATTATTCAAAAATCTAGAAACGGCCCAAAGTATTTACCATCAACGGGTATATATTCTGGACTGGGACAATATCCCTGGGATAGCTAAATCAGATTATATTGCCAATGGTATGACCGAAGGAAAAAAAAGTGCAGAATGGAATGATCCAGCGCTTGATCTACCCACAATCGAAGCAGCAAACTTCGTGAATGCAGAAGCCAAAGAACTTCCTGCAGGAACAAAAATATATCGTGTGACTGGAGGTAATCCTGCTGGAGGGTATTGGACAAAGAAACAGCCCAGTTCAATTGGATCGGTCATTGGTGGCACGGCGGTACAGCCTGCATGGAACAACTTTAGTAAATTTTATGTTTACACAGTGCCACAGCAGAAAGCCTTAAAAGTTTGGGAAGGTGTTACAGCGAGACAGCCTATTGCTCAAGGCATCATCAATCCACATTTACCCGGAGGTGAAATACAGCTGTTTCTACCATTGGCAGTAAGAGATGAAGCATTCAAAAAATTGGTTCAAGAAATTCAGCTGCCATGGTAGATACAAAGAGCAATTATTTATTGCTAATGAAGCTAATACACTCGGAAACAACAATAAACGCGTCAGTAGAACCTTTTCTAAATTACCTGAAAACGAAAGAAGAACGCTTTATACACTTTGACGAAGGTTTTGATAACAGCGATTTGCTCGAATTTTTAAGAGGTGCAAATCGGTATGCAGACGAATTTATATTTTCAGCGGGTAACAAGGCACCTATATATATACTGATCAACACTTTATACGAAAATTTAAAACAATAATGTCCGTATATCCTTCAGAATATTAAAACAGCTCTACTTTTGGAGCTGTTTTAATCACTTTTCCCATACTAACGCACTTGCGCCAAGGATAGCTGCATCAGCTTCCTCCAACTCACTGAAAACTAATTTCACTTTATTTCTAAACAAGGGAAATAGGTTTCGCTCCATATGCAATTTCGCTGGCTTTAAAATAAAATCACCAGCTTTAATGACACCACCAAAAAGCAAAATAGCCTCTGGGGAAGAAAACATGACAAAATTAGCCAATGCCTCACCTAGTTTCTGCCCGGTATATCTGAATACTTCAATTGCTATTGGATCTCCCTTCAATGCACATTCATGAACGGTTTTAGAATTGATAGCATCTTCAGGATATTGATTCAGCATAGACTCAGGAAACTCTGCTCTCATTTTCTTAGCTGTAATTGTGATTCCGGTGGCCGAAGCATATGCTTCCAGACTACCTTCAGAGCCTGTACTCCAATGCTTTCTTCCTCCTGGCTTGACAATGGTATGTCCTAATTCTCCTGCAAATCCATCATGCCCATAAATTAGCTTTCCTCCTGCAACGATGCCGCTCCCCACACCAGTCCCCAAAGTGATCATAATAAAATCTTTCATTCCTCGTGCTGCCCCGAAAAGCATTTCACCATAAGCTGCGGCATTTGCGTCATTGGTAATCGTACAAGGAATATTAAATTTCGCGGTCATCAAATCACTAAATCGAATTACACCTTTCCAAGGAAGATTCGGAGCATGATCTATTGTCCCCGTATAATAATTTGCATCTGGCGCACCAACACCAATTCCATCAAAGCTATCATTACCACCAAACATTTCAATGAGTGGATATGCCTTCTCGTACAAGGCCTCGATAAACTCTTCCACCTGATCATAATCATCTGTTCTGATGCTTCCTTTTTCAAGAACATCTCCACGATGATTTACCACACCGAATTTCGTGTTGGTTCCTCCGATATCTATTCCCAGTGCTACGCGTTTTGATAAGTCTACTAATGACATTGCTACTCCTCGATTTTAAAAAAATGTAAAACTTCAAAAAGATAATATTTTATGGTGAATTAAACAAGCGCTCCTTTTTTTTCCATCATGCTCAGTACCTCAGCTCAATCGCTATTATTCATATCGAACAGTCACACTCTACCCTATCTTCACCAAGTTTTGCTATTCTTATATTTCAATTTTCCTAAGTTTAACTGTCAATTTTTATGAGCATGTCCTTAGCCATACTTTATCCCAAACCTAAGGCAAAAAGTGATGTCTGCCTCTTTTTCCTGCACATTTTCCAATTTAATCAGCCAGCTTATTAACACAAAAAATATTTGGTCCGACCTCAAGATAGCGTGAAATTTCGCGCAATAGAATGACATTTATTGCTATATTTAATAAAATAAATCATCGCTATGGCAAGATCCATAATACGTTTTCAAAAAAAAACCTTCCTTTTCGGCTTTTTAGTATTTTTCTTTATTAGCCTTGATACATTTGCACAAAAAGTATCTCAGACCTATTATGCCACACTTGCCGAGGGAGTAAAGCTTTACAAAAGTCCAAACAAACTCGAAAATCCTTTGGCAACTATCATTTATGGCGCAAAAGTGACCTCCGGCAATTCAGATGCAGATAAACTCGAAATTGCAGACAACCCAATTTTAGAAAATGGGATCAGAACCTATTGGATAAAGGTCTCTTATAATAATATTCAAGGTTATGTGATTAGAGATAATTTCAGCCCTGTCAAACCACCAGCGGAACATACCGACAAGCTTTCGGATTGGGCGAAGCAAGTATCTAAACCAACCACTAAATGGGAAACTGGAAAAATAGCTGAATCCTTAAGCGAAAGTGAGAACAACAACTACTTTTCAAGACAACTATTCGAAAACGGCATGCTGTTGACTATAACCTCTGGCTATGATGTAAATTCTTCTGAAACGTTACAAATACCATATACCAATGTATTTGCTATTTATAATTTGATAAGAAATATTGGAAGTTTTAAATCGATTTTTAGGCTAAATACACTATTGCAGAATGGAACAACTCGTTTCAAAGATGCTGAGGGTAATGAATATAAATGGAATGTATCGTATCAGGCGGAAGGAGAAAATGAGGAAAGCGTACTGAAATCTGTCGAGATAACTTGGAATAATGGAGTTAACAATACACTTAAAATCTCTTCTTTGGGCGACGATACTATTATTTTTTATGAAAATACGCTTTAACTGGCCTATTATCTTTTTGCTATATTTTTCACCGCTGCCCATTCCTCCCTTAATATATTTTAGCATTGAGGTTCATGTCATCAATTTTCAAATCAAATATAGCTGGCCGAGCGTCCTGTTTACGTTCAACATCCTAGAAAAACAGTTCTTCGATTTACAAACTCAACTAGAAACTAGCATCTCCGAGCCCAGTAAAATGGATAAATATCTGAGTTTCACACAATATAACACCTATCTACCAAACAAAATCAATAAGATGCGATTGAACTAGCTGGTTTACCAAAAGAGTAACAGAAGTTTTTAAAACAGCAAAATGGCTAGATTTCTACTGGTGGACTAACGAAATAAAAAAGGTTTTCAAACGGGGAGAATGAAAACCTTTAAATAACCAATTATAAACCTAAATTATGATAGTACAAATATAATAGTCTAAGACAATAAAAACAAAAAAATCTATAGAATTTATAGATTTTTTTTGTTAACCATTGTTCAGATGTTTAATGCTTATCAATTTTTAAGTGTCGTATACCATTGGTACGCACCATTCAATCTGATCTTAATTTTCTCTGGCTTGGCAGAACGAATGGTATATTTGATCAATTTACTATCTTTCCACTTCATGTCGACTGTATAGTTTCCTCTTGCCTTAAGACCTTTAACTTCACCGTTCTTCCATACGTCCGGTAAAGCAGGTAACAAATCTATACAACCATCATGACTTTGCAAAAGCATTTCCGCAATACCGGCTGTAGCGCCAAAGTTGCCATCAATCTGAAATGGAGGATGTGCCGAAAATAAGTTTGGATAGACCCCACCGCCACCGCCCATATTATTCGGGTCAGCTACTGGTTTCAGCATTTCTCGGATCAATTTGAACGCTCTGTTTCCATCATGTAACCGTGCCCAAAACAGCGTCTTATAGGCTATAGACCAACTGGTACTATTATCTCCTCTTACCGCCAGTGTTTTTTTTGCAGCTTCTGCAAGTTCAGGAGTTGATAGCGGTGTAATTAACGATGCTGGATAAACTCCATACAGATGAGAAACATGACGATGGGTCGGCTCAGTCTCCTGATAATCTTCTAGCCATTCCTGTATACGTCCATCTTTGCTGATCACTCCTGCTGGCGGTATCACTTTTAGTAAACTCTCCAAATCCTGTCTAAACTTGTCATCAATTTTCAACTGCCTCGATGCAGTAATCACATGATTAAACAATTCTCGTACAATCTGATTATCAATCGTGGGTCCCATACAGATACTCGCTGTTTTTCCATTCGCCATGTAGAACGTATTCTCCGGAGAGACGGAAGGAGAAGTAACCATCCAACCCGTTTTAGGATCTTTTACTAACACACTCTTATAAAATTCTGCGGACCCCTTCAGGACGGGATAGATATCTTGTAAATAACTTAAATCATTTGTAAACGCATAATGATCCCATAAATTGCTGCACAGCCATCCCGAGCCTGCATTGGAGGCTCCCCAGGAAGCATTCTCGCCTGGTTCAGTAAATCCCCACACGTTTGTAATAACATGTGCAATCCAGCCATTTGCATTATAGTAAGCCTTCGCAGTTTTTTGCCCCGGCTCAACGAGACTTTTCACCAGTTCCGCAAGCGGCAGATTTAATTCAGAGAGGTTGACCACCTCAAGCGGCCAATGATTCATCTGCACATTTACATCCAGGTGATAATCGCCATTCCAGGGCGTATTAATCTCCTGTGCCCATAATCCTTGCAAATTTGGAGGTAATAGTCCTAACCGTGTACTGCTTATACTCAGATATCTCCCATACTGAAAAAACAAAGTAGCAAGTGATGGATCATCATTGAATTTTTTATAGAAATTTGCTATCCGGCGGTCGGTTGGCAAATCCGCTGCTGTTCCTTCACCAAAATCAATATAAACTCGCTTAAAGAGCTTGCTAAATGCCTCAATATGCCTCTGTTTTTGCACATCATATTTTTTGTTCATTGCTGCAGCCAAAAATTGCCTAGTCTTTTCTTCAAAAGCGAAACCTTTAAAATCAGTTCCCGCAGAAATATAAATCAAGACTTCCGTAGCATCCTCAATAACCAGACTATTACCATCCGGGCGAACAGTTCCATCCTTCAATTTGGCCTGTACCCTAGCCAAATACTTCATACCCTTACCGTCGGTACCATTATTGAGCTGACCGGACATTTGCAATTCATCACCAACTGTCTTGACCTGATAGCGTTCCGGCCTATTCATCATAATGCGGCAGTTAAGTTGCCCCGGTTTATCGGCTGTCAATCTGATGACATTGACATCGGTGTCAAAACTTGTAAAGTATTCTCTTTTATAATTGACACCGTTACGCGTAAATGTACAGTATGCTATAGCTTGGTCCAATGACAGCTCGCGGCGATAATGCTCAACCTCTTGCTTCTCTTTCTGTCCCCCTTTATAGGTGAAATCAATTTCCAATGCACCCATCGTCTGAAATTTACCCCATCTTTCTCCCGCCGAACCTTCACCTTTGCAGACAAAATCCCGATTTACCAATGCCTGTGCTTCATCATTTTTTCCTTGCAAAATGAGGGTTCTAATCGCAGGAAGACTTTTATACGCCTCGTAATTATTGGCATCCTGTGGGCTTCCGGACCATAAAGTAATATCGTTTAGTACAATTCTTTCCTTCAGAATCCCTCCATCGGGTGTCATTCCCAAACGACCATTGCCCAAAGGTAATGTCGCCTCCCAAATTTCAGCGGGTTTATCATACCACAATTTTAAGGGCTTTTGCTGGGCCAACACAGCTGTAATTGTGAAACAGCATAAATAAAATACAGTTAACAGTTTCTTCATGATATATCTTGTATCCAATCTCTTTTTATGAAATAAGCTCGCTAATCTCCATAAACCTTAAATTCATAAATATTCGCAATAGTCTTATCTGTTTCAGGTAAAAGTGTTAAACGCACCCACCTCGCTTTCACATTGCCTTGATCTGCAAAACAAGGAATCGATATTTTGGTATTATTGGTTTTATCTGCAAAAACAGACCATTTTATATGATCAGCGGAATATTCAATTTTATATTTAGCCCCTTTATCTACAAAATCTGTAAAAGTTTCACATCGTTTAATTTTCTTTACAGCGCCCAGATCCACGACCAAATGCTGTTCGCTACCATCCGCTTTTGGGCTCCATTTAGAAAGGCTATTACCATCAAATGCACCGATAAAACTATGTCCTACTGGATCAACGGATGAAGTAGCGGGCATCCATGCTGACAGCAATTTACCCGATGCAGGTATATAGTTGAGCACAAGGTTATCGAATCCGGCAAAATTAAAACCCGATACGTAACCTGCTGCACCAATGGCATAGGTATCGTCCTTAACATCAACAACGAGTTGACCATCTATATAACCTTTAATATTGTTTCCTTTTCCTGTCAACTTCAGTTTATGCCATTTACTGGCATCCACGTTTCCACTGGCAAGTATATTTTTCTTTGTCTGAAGTTTCCAGCTGCCATCTTTATAAATATTAAAACGGTAGCCGAACGGAATATTTGATTGATTGGCTTTATCATAGGCTCCTCTCAAGATCAATCCGGCATAACCGACACCGTTAAATGCATCATTTTCCACAAAAACATCTGAAGAAATCTCACCTTGTTCCCATTCTGTATTTTGTGCAACAAAAGTATAGGCACATTCATCTGGAATCCAGTGGGTGATATCATTTACAAGCAATTGTCTCAAGTATTTATTATTTCCTTCTGATTGTACCAGTTCAAAAGCACCGGAGTTGTCATAAAAATATTTAGGGGAAAGCGGTGCCCGTTCTAAAGAATAGCTATCAAAATTATCACTGTATTTTGTCGGAAAGGCTTTCTCTTCAGGAATATTATGTTTTCCTTTTTGCTGACCAGTAGTTGTCGTAATCGTATATATACTCTCTGGATCAACAGTTAATGCAATTTCTCCGTTTACTACCGCGACATCTTCCAATTGCTGAAATTGGTTTTTACTGTCCGACTTCCACACATGAAGTTTGTCTTTAGGGAGATCCGTGATCGTGAATTTTAATTGCTGCGCTTCTGAACCACTGACGACCACAATACTATAGTCATTGCTTCCATTCATATTTTTATAGGTACAGTAAGCACCATCTCCACTAAATTCACCACAGCCGCTATCTAAATATTTCCATCCAGGTTTGGCGAACTGATTAAAATGTGCGACAGCCCAGATCGTTGGCCATACCTCATAATATCCTGACCAGGGCGTTGTCCCTTTCATCAGCCCCACATTCGAGAAGCAGGAAATATCTGGCATAGACGCAATTGGACACCACATGTTTACTTTAACAATTTTCCATTTGATGTAACATCTTAAAATGTTCTTTGCTAAATATGTCGTATTTCTCCAGGATGCTCCTGGCAATGAAAAATCTTCACCGGACCATAATGGTAATTCTGTCAAAACCGAGTTCGGATTTGGCTCTTCACCTCTAGATCCCCACATATAGGAATCTGGGTAATGGTAACTAATCGAGGAAATTGTATTTCTGAATACGGAATCTTTAACCAGCAAATCACTGATTTCCCATGCCTTTCCGGCTCCTTCAGGTGCATTTATTTTAATATCTTTAAAACCACTTCTATCAAGGGTAGGTCTTAAAACATTGACAATCCAATCTCGGTTATAATCACGTTCATTCCAACAGCCAGAAATATACTTCATTTTAAGTCCCCAATGTTTTGCTCCTGCTATGAATTTGACCAAATAATCGGCATTATCCTGAGACCAGACACCTTTAAACCAACCCGGCATGCTCCATTCTAGAGCATCAAGCTCGATATTCGGATTTCTGTTTGCAGCCTCACGCATTAACCAATATTCGAATCCACGATTGTAATTTGGTTTTTCCATTTCAGCCCGCGTTCGGGCAAAACTTGGTTCTGAGCCACAGGTCGTATTGCCATCACCGCCAATTTCAGTCTTAAGATAGGTGAAGCCAGCACCAAAGTCGGGTTTGAACAGGTAATCTAATATATCACTTCTGGCTTGATCGTCATAATCTATCAGTAGCCTCGAAGAAGATCCCGCACTGACAGCCCCTATTCCGTCGAAAAGTCTTCCAGTACCATTTCCGTCGATCTTAATTATTTTAGATGGTAAAACATTCGTCTGTGCTAACGCTGCACTCACTGCAAGAGCTAAATAAAGTGTTGTAACTGTGTTTTTAAAAATAGTTGGTTTCATAGTATTACCTGTTTGAAATTTGTATAAAATTTCAGGGTAAAATCCAATGGTTTTATCCTGATTGATGCTTTTATTACTTGAAAAATCTAATTATTTATCCATCTTATCGCTAGTCCACACCCCCAGTTCTCCCATAGTGATAAATGAACCATTTCCCCAGGTCTCCAAAACTTTGATTCGGATATACCTAACTTTGGGCGACCCTTTGGGAAATTTAAATTCCTCTCCCCCTTTTGCATAGTCAATATCAGCTGCTGTAGTCTCACCAACAGGCAATCCAGAAGGTTTTACAGACTGACAGTCCACCAATTTAGTCCAGCTTTCCCAAGAACCGTCAGCGGCGGGATTATTACTCCCCCATATCTCGAACCGCTTAATACTTTCACCTCTAAAAATTCGATCTGTCGCCTGCCAGGTTTTAAATTTGCTAATGGAAACAGATTCGCCCATATCAAAAGTGAACCACTGTGAGGTACCGTTCGTAGAAGCAAAACCCGGTGTTCCATATTTCTCATCCCATAAATAGGGCATCAGCCAATCCCAGGCATCTCGCACATCCGTTGGCAGGACATATTCTTTAAATTTCGATTTATCCACCTGTCGTTCGAATATAGGAATCGCTGTCTCCATCCGATCTACAGTAAACTCATCTATCGCTCCAGCTTCGGGCTGATAAATAGATCGGTAAATAAGCTTAGATTCGTCTTTATAACTCTGTAATTCAGTAGTTTCACTTCCTCCAGGAACTATCATAGTTTTTGAGAGGCCTGCTTCGTCTGTATACTTTAGTTCGATGGATTTTTCACCATCCAATGCAGCATTCCAATGGACAATAAGCCGGTTCCCATCCGGAGAGAAACCAATTGATTTAATCGTACGATTGGACAAGGCACGTTGATAATTATCGCCATATGCTGTACCTGTCACTTTTTTAACAATTGATCTTGCGTTATTGGCGGTATACGTGTACACTTCGAAAGTATATGCGCCCTGAGTAAGATCATTGAACATAAAATCGATTACATCCCTGCCTGCTGTCTTGACAACATTTGCTTCAACAGAATCGCCATGGTTTTTCCAGAACACTTTAACTTTAGTGACCAATGGATCATTACCAAGAATAATGCGCAACTGAATCCTGTTCCTTCCACCATTGGCCGCTACGCTATCTGCTTTACCTGGATAATAAATTTCACCATCTTTTGTAATTTTTTTATAATCGTCTTCTTTTGTACAAGAAATTATAGCTATCCCTGTTGTGACATAGAAAAAGCAGATTAAATATTTTATTATTTTCATATTTTCCCTTTTAAATTATGATTACTACGGATTCGGATTGCCCCACAGCGCGAGTTCCGTAAAATTGACATAAACCCCATTAGTCCAATTCTGTAATGTTTTAAACCGGATATATCTCACAGCAGGAGCTTCCACGGGAATTGTGATCGTCTCTCCATCGAGAGCGGCCTCGTTATCTGCATTAGAATTCTGTCCGGGAGGTAAGCCTGATGGTTTAATCTGTTCATGCTCAGCAAGCAATACCCAATTCGTAAAACTGCCATCGGGGCTAGGGTCGTTGGATCCCCATATTTCCACTTTTCTTGGATTGTGCAAATTATAATACCAACCCTGCCGCATATACCAGACTAAACGGCTTAACTTTGCCGTCTTTCCTATATCAAAAGTAAACCACTGGGGCATTTTAACAGGATCGGTCGTATGATAGGCCGTAGCGTTACTCACATCGCCATCAAAAAGATACTCAACCTCGTTACCAGGATAGTTTTTCGCGTCAGTACCATTAATATTCAATCCTTTCATTTTCGTCCTGTCTAACCTTGCTTCGAATATGGGGGTCAAGGTTACATAGGTTGTATCCGATAGGTTTCCCCAACGATCCCTTACCACCAATCCAAATCTGGTTTCCACAGCAGGAAGCTCTCTGGCACCAAAACGTCCTGTTTTCGCCTTTGTACTGAGCGTTTTTACGGGAACAAAATTGCCTAATTTATTATTTGTCAAGATCACAATGGCAACATCAGATCCAGTCTGATTCTGATAGGAGACATCTATCCCCCCAAATGCCTCACTCGCCACAAGTTTGTCCTTCACAAGCGCAAAAGGTGGTGTTTTGGGTTGTACTTTTACAATGAATGGTGTAGATTCATTTTCACTTTTGTCTACAGCATATAACCTTACGTCATAAACATCCGTATCAGCAAAGCCCTCAAGGACTACACTATCCAAATATCTACTCACTTTCGTGGTTCGAACGACGCCTTCCTTCGTAGTATATTCGGCTCTTATATAGAGTAAATCATTATCCTTTGGCAGACTATAGGTTATTTTAGCCGCCCCATTTAAATTTTCAACGTCAGCATTGCTCACTGGTCCTGGTGCCTGTTTATCACTTTTGTCCATTGTCCCTACTTCAGTTTTACGACAGGATCCAATCGTTCCGACGAGTAGCAATCCCGCAAATAATACAGCTATTATTCGTTTCATTTCTTTTCTCAATAATTAGTCATTCATACTAGTTTTCTTTGGCAATCACTACCAACCTCCATTTTGAACCAGGTTCGGATTTACCAAAATACTGTAGTCTTTTATTGGCCAAAAATAATCTCGTGGACTATTAAAGCTCTGATTAAACAGTAATACTCTGCGGTTGTAATCTGCATAGCTTGTCTGGATAACATCCCAACCATAGATGGGTTGGTTCAAAAATTCTCCAGCCTTCTTCCAACGCCGAAGATCCCAGAAACGGCTACCCTCAAACGCCATTTCAATTAAACGCTCCTGTTGTATAATTTCTCGTAAACCGTTCTTATCAGCATATTTGTTTGGATTTTTCGAGTAACTTGACCAAGAAGATTCCACTGTTTTTAGCCCTGCACGATCTCTTATCATATTGATGTACGCTAACGCATCTGTCTTATTATCTGTCTCATTTAATGCCTCGGCATAAAGTAGATAAAGGTCACCTAAGCGTACAACAGGCCATGGATAACGCTCTACCGTAATATTGGTTGCGCTGGCGACCATTTTCCAGTTGACCAGTTTCTTCGTATAATAACCTGTTACCGAATAAATACGACTTTGTTTTTTTCCAGAATGCTGGCCTGATTTAGCCTGGATATTAAAATTTCCATTTTCCATATACCATTTGGAACCATCGAAAGCCATATCCGCATAAAAGCGAGGTTCCCTGTCAAAATGCAGGCCAACAGATTGATATCCATTCTGTATCCCTTGGTCTGCACCAGTTGCGGTTCTCAACTGGAACCTATTGGCATAATCCCATGTTTTATCTTCTGTAATGGGCACTCCATTTGCCGTATAAAACAATTCAGCCATTTTCATGGTAGGTGCAAGCTGCCCCTTTAAGCCAGAATTTGGGACATTCGGATCTAGTTGCGGACTGGCGTAGAGCTGTAGTGTCCAAGTATCATTGGGTTTGGTTGTTGTTCCCCAGATCAATTCTGAGTTCCACTTCTCACACACCGCATTACGGATGCTCATTTCTGTCTTTGTGAAATCATCTACTGGTTTTGTTGGCGAGATAAATCGATATAAATCAATATCTGCATTTTTTGCAGCCAAGATTGCCAGTTTACATGCCTCAGCAGCTCTTTCCCATTTCTTCTGATCATAGGTAGCATTAAATAATGCTTTTCCATCAGGATTCTTGAGATTAGCAAAATCAGGATTTCCGTTAAACAGCGGACTTGCGGCGGTGACGAGCGCTCGCGCTTTTATTGCAAGTGCAATGGGTTTAGTAATTCGTCCCAATTCCGTACTCTGATTCTGAATCTTATCAGGTAATCCAACACTCCCCTCTCCTGCCGCAGCCTCATCTAATAGATTGACAATGTAATTAACCACAGAGTCTACTGGTTGCCGGCTTACTTTTACCTCTTCTGGTGATGCATAAATAGGTAAGTTCTTATCGACAATAGGGATAGGACCATACATTCTAAACAGGTACCAATGAAAATAAGCCTTCAAAAATTTAGCTTCAGCGATCCAACGGTCTTTCATATAAGGTTCAACATCCTTGACCCGATCAATATTTTCAAGAAAGATATTACAGTTTCTAATCCCATTCCACATGGATCGTCCATCGAAACCATCCCAATAGTTCAATTCAGGTTCATCTTTATTCTGAAGTCCTCGGGCAATATTATAGGGGGATAAACTTGAATAATCCTCCCCGGTTGGCATTGGCCAATAAATCCATAACTCGTCTCCAGTATTTAGCCCGGCATTCATTTCTGGGTGACCTTCACGTGGTAGGCCATCATAACAGGTAAATAGAAACTTTTCAGCTTCATTACGATTAGAAAATGCATGATCGATAGTAGATACATTATCTGGAACCACATCTAAAAAATTTTTCTTACAAGAATTCATCATAAATAGCAGCAATGCCGCCGAAAGGGTCAAAGGAATTGTATATCTTTTCATATTGAATTTCTCTTTTGTGTTAAAATTGGACGTTTAGTCCGAAGTTGTATACCTTTTGAAGCGGATATCTTAGACCGTTGCCCCCCATTTCCGGATCCCAAAGATCGAAACTACTTTTGACGAACAAATTACTGGCATTGACATAAAGCCGGATCGGCCCTACTCCCATTTTATCAAGCATCTTACTCGAAAGGTTATAGCCTAATTCAACAGTTTTTAGCCGTAAAAAAGAACCATTACGCATCCACCAACTGGAAGGTTTGAGATTATTTTGATTCAGATTCGGACTTAAACGCGGCCAGAAAGCATAGATATTTCCATTTTCTTCAGACCAGTGATCATCAGCAATTGCTTGTAATAAGCCATGTTGATATGCCCCATTCATAACAAAAGGGCTGGTTTTATCGGGATCTATCCAGAAAGAAGACCGACCAGACCCTTGAAAGAATCCACTAAGATCAAATTTCTTATACCCGAAAGACAATCCAAATCCGTAAATAATTTCAGGTACTGTAGGTAGCCCCAATGGCACATAATCTAAGGAGGAAATAATACCATCTCCATTTATATCCCTATATTTAATATCTCCTCCCATAACCTCACCAAAAGTCTGTACGGGAGAATTTTTCACCTCTTCATTGTCAACAAATAATCTTTCTGCGACCAAACCATAATACTGGCTAAGCGGATGACCGACTTTAGACTGGTAGGATAGATTGGACGGATAATTAGGTTCCTCATTCACAAGCAATTTACTTGTTGCATAGGTAAATGTTCCCCTAGCCTGTACCCACATATCGCCAAAATTTTTATTGTAGTCTACAGAAAGATCAATACCCTTTCCTTCTGCCTCACCAACGTTGGCCTGTATACCTGCTGACAATCCCATTGTTGTTGGCACATAAGCTCGATTCATTAAAATATTATTTCTACGAGTTTTATAAGCATCTAAAATAATATTGACACTGTTAAAGAGGCTGAGATCCATTCCCAGGTTGACCGTCGTAGCCTGTTCCCATGTAATAGTTTCGTTGGCATACCTTGAAATAGATACACCATCTTTTCCATATGTATAATTTGTACCAAAAGCGGACCCGTGACCGCCATCTTTCAGGTTCACTTTTGAAAGATAAAAGAAACGGTCATCTGTGTTGCCAATCTGATCGTTACCGATCAATCCATAGGTTGCCCTGAATTTCAGTTTCGTTATTGTTTGTCTAAATGGTCTAAAAAAAACTTCGTTGGACGCATTCCAAGCTACCCCGATTGAAGGAAAAAAACCATAACGGTGGTTCTTCGCAAAACGCTCGGACCCATTCAGTCCAAAATTTGCTTCGAGTAGATACCTATTGTCATAACCGTATGTAAATCTCCCCGATAGCCCCTGGTTTCGAAAAGGAAGTGAAGCCTGAAGATCATCTGCATTACCCGTCAGAAAACTGCGTAACTGCGTTACCAATAGACCACCAATACTATGTTTTTCTGAAAAGACACGATTATAGTTAACCGCAGCTTCCAGATAAGAAACAGTATTTGAAACTTTATTTCCCTTATTGTAATCCAAGTACTCTGTTGCATTTTTCTCATTAAGCAATTCCAACGCATATTTATCACCACTAGCATCCAAAGCATTTGCCCTATAATAGAAAGGATTGTACCTTCGGCTCAAATCAAAATAAGAATATCGTTGGGTATAGGCCATGATTCGCGCATTCAGCCCAGGTGTAATAAATTTAAAATCTTGCTTCACTTCAAGCTGTACATTTAATGTTGAAGTATTATATTGCTGAAATCCTGAAACCATCTCAGCATAAGGATTAAAATACAATGCTTCTCCTCTTTCACTAATTTTTGCATTTCCAAATAAAGGATGTTGCGCATAGGGCATATCAGAAGCTGGAAAAACAGCAGGAAAATTAACTGGGTTTGCGGCAATAGCACCTTGAAAAATATTACCGCCCCCCCCTATTGGCCCCTGAAAATCATCAAAACTACCCGAAGTTCGTACAATTCCTTCTGTTGTAGGAGTTAGCTTAACATTTACATTTGAACGGATCTGATAACTTTTCAGGTTAATATTGTTATCGAATTTATTTCCATGATCGGACTTTAGTACGCCGTTATCCACATTATAGGTGCCGGCGATATAAAACTGTGCATTTTTTCCGCCTCCGCTCATATTCATATTAAATCGCTGGTTGAGCGTATAATCCTTAATTAACAATCCGATCCAATCATTATTTGGATACAATAAAGGATTATCCCCGGCGATTGTATGGTCAATCTTGTTTTGACTATAGGGTAGCTCTCCCAAACGATCCCTAGTTAATATGGCTTCGTTTGCTAACTTCATATAGGTAATATTGTCAGCCAGTTTGAAGTTTTGTGTATTAGAAGAAAGTGAATTCTCAGCTCTGACGTTAAATTTTGTTTTGCCAGAGACACCAGATTTTGTGGTCACTAGTACAACACCATTTGCTCCACGAGCCCCATAGAGAGATGATGCCGCGGCATCTTTTAAAACTGAAAACCCCGCAATATCATCAGGTTGTAATCTGGCCAACGCATTAGATGTAGACTCCATACCATCAATCAAGATTAAAGGATCTACTTTTCCACTACCAAATGTGGTAATACCGCGGATAAAAAATTGAGCATTGTCAGCACCGGGTTCACCACTCCGTTGAAAGGCAACCACCCCAGACAACCTTCCTGCAAGCATCGTTGTCAGATTACTCGTTGGCCCTTTCAATTCTTTCGGATTGATTGTTGTGATAGAGCTAACCAGGCTCTCCTTTTTCTGTTGACCATAAGCAACTACGACAACCTCATCCAGTTCACTTTTATCCTCTACTAACTGTATATCAATAGACTGAAGCCCTTCAATCGGCACTTCTTTCTTCCCATAACCCACGATGGAGAAAACAAGTGTTCCTTTGGAGTTTGACACTTTGATACTATAATTTCCCTCCAGGTCAGTTGTAGTTCCATTACTTGTTCCCTTTTCTACAACAGAAACACCTTGTAATTTCTTGCCTCCCTCTCCAGAAACAACACCCTTGATCAAATTTTGATTGGTCCGATACTCTCTTTTTTTTGAGATAATGATCATTCTTTCCTCAATCGCATACTCCAGCCCTAGATTGTCTGTAACTTCCTTCAACGCCTCATCAATTGTGGCATTCTTCAATCTAAAGTTTTTCTTTCTTAAGGGACTGATCAAATCCACATTATAGAACATATCATACCCAGACTGTTTCTTGATCTCTTTCAACACGGATTCTATAGCTGTATTTTTCAGATCTAGATTAATACGTTGACCATAGCCTTTCGCAAATGCCGAAATTGAACATAAAAACGTAATTACAAATGTTAGCTTCATTATGATTAGATGCTTTCGAGTACATACTACAGCCCCAATTAAGTGCCGTAATAAACAATACAAATGCTTGTATTGAACTTTTAAATTCATACTTTTGTGATGTTAGGTTTTTAGAAATTTTTGTAATACCCTAATGTTCACCGACGGTATGGCAGTACTGTCGGTTTTTTCTGCTTAAGTTTTTTTCCCCATCTATTTTTCAAATTTTAGCATAGTCCCAGTTCGGTTAATCTTGATATTGGCGGTACGCGAAATAACACTTAGCGCTCTGTCCAGTTCATAATTTCTTGGTATAGTTCCACTGAATGTGAGCACAGGCAAAGACTCGATATCAACCTCAATATTATACCATCTGGCAAAATCCTTCATAATTTCCTTTAATGTTGCATTTTCGTAAACAAATACACCATTTTTCCAGCCCAATACCTGCTCTTCATTTTTAGTCTTATCTTGTTTTAATGTTTTCGATTTTTTATCAAGGACGATTTGTTCACCGGGCTTAAGAACATATTCCTTTTGCGGGGATGAACCGATCAGATTCTGTACCGAAACCTGACCATGGAATAAGGTGGTTTTAGTTGTTTGTTCGTTTTCATAATTGTTTACATTAAATTTGGTTCCATACACTTTAATACGTTGATCGTGCGTCTTCACTATAAATGGCTTATTCTTATTGGTTTCTACTTCAAAAAAGCCTTCTCCCTGAAGCTCAACCTCGCGATGACTTTCTTCATAAAAAAGAGGAAATTTAAGCTGAGAATCAGAATTCAGCACCACAGCGCTACCATCGGTGAGGTATATACGCGATTGTTTGCCTTTGGCTGTTCTGATCGTCTGATAAATAATTGGAGGCTTCAGACTGGACAGGCTATCCAATACTTTAACATGGATATCTCCTAAACTATCCTGCAGAATCACTGCCCCATTCTGCCGCAATAATTCTACGTTGGAAGTACCATCGAGCTTGATCTCTTTGCCATTACTCGTTATAAGGGTACTTCGAGCATCCGCTCGTGTTGTGTGATCAGATAGATCACGTCCATTTCCGTACCACAGTACCGAAATAGCACAGATTATTGAAGCTGCAGCCGCAATTGAAATCCAAGCAAACAGCTTACGCGGGTTCTTTTTCCGGTTTTGAAAAAAATATTCATGATCGAAATATTCGTCAAGTTGCTGAATAGACATTTTAGCATCATCATCTAATTCGATTTCCTCCTCAATCTGTAGATCTTCCAAAATTAGTTCTCTGAACAGCTTTGCATATTCCTTTTGCCGCATATAATGCATTAACAAATGGATTTCCTCATCTGTGCACTGTTTAGCAAGATATCTTCTATATAAGCTTATTAATTTGGTTTGTTCCACAGTATAATTGGTCTTAATTTTATTCTATATACGTAAGCAAAAAAAATATCAACTATACCAAATCCAAAAATAAATTTATCGGTCTACCCTGTAAGGCGATTCTATTCCCACACGACAGGCTACTGGACTTATTTGATACAGTAAACAGCATGCCGCAAAAATTCAGATTATCTAGAAAGACGCTGATGTTTTACCTATAATAGCGTAGGTGGATTTATGGATGATAATATCATCTAACTGCGAAATATCGGGTAATATTCTGCAAATAACATCATCAGGAAGCAACAGTAATTCCAATTCCAATGTGATTTAATAATACTTGTAGCTTTAACAATATGATTGTTAATAGTAGCTGTGGAAATATTCAATAGCTTGGATACCTCATCATAGCTCCGACCTTCGAGTTTACAGAGCACATATACTTCTCTGCATCGTTCGGGGATAATATCCAGTATATCATTTAGGTATTTCTCCATTTCTTTATAAGAGACTTCCTCTTCAATATCATTCGCACATATACCCTTAGACAGAATCATCAACTGTTCACTCTTAGCCTGGTCCGAAGCGATTTTCCGGAAATAGTCGTAGACTGTGCTCTGTGCGATTGTGTAGAGATAAGACTTAAAATTTTTTGACACATCAATCTGTGCTCTATTCTGCCAGACTTTTACAAATACATCCTGAACAATATCCTGCGCAAACTCCACTGATCTGACCTGCTTTAATATCCTGCCGAAGATCTGTGTTCTATAAGCATAATACAGCGTTTCGAATGCCTTTTGATTTCCCTTGGCCAATTGTAAGAGCAATATTGCGTTGTCCTCTAGACTCATAATTCTATTTCTATCGAAGTTCTATAATTCCTGGTTTTTCAATTGCTTTACTGTAAACAGAAAATAATTCATACTTTCTGCATATGTGCTTTTCTAGGTAGTTGACGAGTTGAAAATGGCAGTAAAATTTTATTGGGCCACCTGACAGTCTCCTGACAATTGATCTATAAACAAAAGAAATAATATAAATTAAATCAGGGATGTATAAAACACGTAAAAACATGTAAAATATTACGAAACGGGAGGTGCATCTCTTCATTAATATACAGGAAAGCAGCAAACCGATGATGATATTGAAGAATAAGGAAGTCGTTTTCCCCAGAAAAGGAATTGTTTTACTTCGCGGGCAGCATCATGAAAAACTTAGGAGCAGAATTCATTGTTGCTATAAAACCAACCGGATTGAAAAATATACATCCAAATATAGAAAGAAAATCAAAGCCGACACGAAAAAGGCAACTTAGGTCTTCAATAATAAGATACTTCCAATTGGCTTAGTTATCACAATTAGCAATAAACAAAGGATTAGGCAATATTCTTATAACTTCTTGCGCTTGTGAAGTTCCTTTAATCCGATCAAACTTCATTAGAATATCATTGTAGTCATATGCTGTGCTCTTATAGTCTAATTCTTTGATAGGCACTGCCGGATTGACATAAAGATTTTTCTGTTCATCGTATCGGTAATAGGCTAAGTTTATTTCCCTAGTCATATCATCGTGGGTATTATACCCATTATTTACCAACTTATAATCCGCATCAAACGCTTTATCAAAAGATTCGTTTAAAAATTTAAGTTCTTCCAAGTCAGAAAATTCCTCCCCTATAGTAGATTTGCGAATAGGCGCATCCGAATGATCACTGATTGCATATAAACCTTCTTTGCCTATTTTGAGAATAAAATCATTATGATACAAACTATTTTGCATATGTTGTACAATAAAATCATTGCAATCGCCGCTGGCAAAATGATACATCAACTTAGGGATAACAACAACAGCACGATCATTATCGTCGTTCTGCTGTTCGAATAAGGTAATTGTATCAATCTTTTCATTAAACAGATGAACATTCGGGAAATCCAGACAATTGGCATCATCGTTAAAAAGCGGCTGCATCTTATCAGGGAACTTTCCGAACAAAATCGAACTACTCAGATGATCACCCATGAAACAAACCCGCATTCCATTTTTGATAGTAGGATTTTTCCGACCATAGACATAAAATTGAGCATCAGGATTTTTGGGTTTTAGATAAATAAGATCATTTTCAACACGCCAAGTACCCTTGATCAGTGTTCCGTAGGCGATGATCAAAAAAGTCTTATTTTTATTTATGACAAAAGCAGCATTCGAAGATTTGTAGACACCATCGATATGTTGTTCGTTCTGTTGTCCACAGGCAAAATTAGTCCATAAGGTCAATAACAGCACAAGTAGTATATTAGAATTCGATTGCATGGGTTCTATATTTAGTTAAATATCGTAAAAAGGCCATAAGATAAATTGACCATTAAAAATAAATGGCACGACAATAAATTTTCGAAGAACCGATATCAATATTTGAGTTATAACTTAGCTTTTTATAATCAGGCTAGAACTTACCATTATCATTGTTCCATATTAACCTGCTCGTGATAGGCTCGATAACATCCCAATGTTCTACTATCTTATCATTTTCTACACGAAACAAATCGTAAAATGAATCATAATCAACACCGAAATATCCTTCGCTTACAACCAAAACAAAATTTCCTTCTCCCAGTACCTTATGTATTGTATTATACCTCATAAAAATCCCCTGAACAGCCAATTTCTCAAACGTATTTCTCAATCCCGTTACACCATCAGGTATATGTGGATTATGTTGTATAAAATTATCCCCAGCAAAATAATTCTCCAGTTGATCCATTCTTCCACGTACAAAAACTTCCTCCACAAAACTTTTGATCAATTGTTTATTTTCTGAAGTTTTATCTAAATCTCTAATTTCTGTAAAACCATCAGTCATTGTATGACCACTTGGGCTAGGACTTGCTGGTCTTTGCTGCAAATTATCCCAATGTTCCACAATCTGATCATTTTCAAAACGAAAAATATTAAAACCAGTTTTTGGACCAAAAAAATTATATTCGCTGTGAACAAAGATGAAATCATCGTCTTGAAATACACGTACAATATCTACTTTCGCCGAACCAGCAGGCAGCTGCTGCAACAATGTATGAATACCAATTAATCCATCAGCAAAGGCTAAATTATGTTGCGTATAATTGTTCGCATCAACATACGCAAACGATTCTAATGATCCTGTCTCAATGCTTTTTAGTAATGCAATCGCTTTCTGTTTGTTTGTAAACTTCATTTTTTATAAAATCCCCCTAGCTTATCCCTCCTATACTGTTACATCTGATTGAAATTGTGTACAATAATTTCAATTAATCAATCATGAAATATAGCCCCCCTTATGATTTTCTCTAGTTATACAACTTGCAAAGGTATTGAATTATGCCAACAAGCCCCTTGATCTAAAAATCATAACCATTCCTTTTTCTATAACCATATCCTTCATTATAAGATCGCTCAAAGTAGATATGATCTTCTTATTTTTTCTTTCAATTCGTAAATTGTGGGGTAACTAAGACCGATCTGGATG
Organism: Sphingobacterium sp.; assembly: GCA_031277685.1. Lineage (GTDB taxonomy): Bacteria > Bacteroidota > Bacteroidia > Sphingobacteriales > Sphingobacteriaceae > Sphingobacterium. The sequence continues at coordinate 40,831 of JAITLV010000087.1, forward strand.
CTGCCAAGGCATCCGATATGGTCTTCGTAATAACCTGGTTGCTTCTGGATCGTCGATACATATCTTTTTTACGGGATCATATCGCAAAGGTCTATTTAATTGCATGGAAATATTGGCAAGAATACAACAGGATGTGGATATATACCCTTCCTCAATGTCCGCCACAGGCAGTCGATTATTTTTTATTGCTGACAATAGATCCAATAGATGTTGTCTTGTAGCGGGTGCTGTATGCAATTCGATTCGAGGTTCTTCTAGATCCGCAGGGAATTGCTCTCTTTCATATACAACATCTTTTTTTATGGACTCACCTTTATCAGCTGGAATAAATTCATATTTCATCACACTACCTTTTAAAGTTCCTTTATCCCCATAGATAATAAATGCCCAAGGGTATTCAGGATCTGTAGGGCTGCCCCAAGTACGGTGTTGCCACACGCAATTGAGTTCATCATATTCAAAAACAGCGGTCTGTGTATCCGCTATAGTTGACTTTCCCTCCTTTTGCACATATATTCCACCCGTCGCACTAATTTTCTTTGGCCATTTCAGTTGTAATAACCAGCGAACCGTGTCAAACATGTGCATGCCCATATCGCCTGTAATGCCGTTACCATATTCCATAAAAGTTCGCCACCAGCCTCCATGCGGCAAACCGTCGTAAGGACGTAACGGAGCCGGGCCAGTCCACATCTCATAATCGAGAAAATCAGGCACCGGTTCTAACGCTGGATTACCGTTCTTTCTCATATGATAGTAACAGCACATTTCTACATGCGAAACCTTACCAAGCAACCCTTGATCTATCACCCGCTGTTTAGCATCTATCAAATGCGCTGTGCTTCTCCGCTGCGTACCCACTTGTACTTTTTTATTATACTTTCGAGCACAATGGAGTATTGCAGCTCCCTCAAGTACATCAACACTAATAGGTTTCTGTAGATAAATATGAGCACCAGAACGCATTGCATCTATCGCCTGTTTTGCATGCCAATGGTCAGGTGTGCCGATCAGAACAAGATCAAACTGATGATCTGCAAGCATTTTTCTATAATCTTTGTAGAGTTTTGGCAGCTCCCCCGAAGGCTGACGGTCGCTGACCAGTCGCCCTGCATCCTGTAGATGCCTACTGTCTACGTCACAGATGGCAACTACTTCAACATGACACACCTGCATTAACCTGAATAGATCACTTTTCCCATACCATCCCGCCCCGATCAAACCGACCTTCATAGCTGGTATTTCATAAAAAGATGTTCCTTTTGCCTCTAGAACTGATAATGCTAATAAAGAGCCCGCACCTTGAATGAATTTTCTTCGGTTCAGCGTATAATCAACCATAATTTACTGGCTTATTGTTTAGTATAAAACAAAACAATAAACTGAGGATAATGTTTATCTGGAGATTATTTTTCGATAAAATGGCCTATTATTACATTTATTCCTTATGATTAGTTAGCATAGCTCAACCTCTCATTACCCTAAATTGAAAAACAAGTAAATAACTAGTATATAGCTATTTTGCTTTCTCGGAGTAAAAAACAATATGGTCTACGATATGGATTACACCGTTATTAGGTATTAAATTAGATGTACGGATTTGCCATTGTTTATTAGTACCCTCATTAATCAGCCCTACATATGTACTCGTATGAGACAGATACATGATTTGACCTTTTTCAGTCGTATAAGCAATTGGCCTGTTGTTCGGTGCCAATGCAGGGTCGCTAAAATTTACAATCGCCTTGACGATATGATAGCGTAAAATATCTTTCAAAATAGGTGTTGGGATAGAAGCAATAGTTTGGTAATTATTTTCCTTTAAATATGTCCTAAAAGCTAGATTGGTAGGTAAAATAAAGGTCGCTTTCTCTGTCCGCTTATACAATGCCTCATCGTTACATTGCAAAACAGCGTCCTTAAGAGAAGACAACGAATCATTACCCTGAATATATGTCCAGGCAGAACTATTCAATTTACTATTATCTTCTGCATAGTTATATTCAAAGCTTTCCTGTATTTCGCAACTAACAAACGATACCTGCACAGCGAAACCGAAGAGGAAAAAACTGGCGATGTATTTTATCTTCATCATAAGTTATCTATAAAATTCATTTTGTTTCAAATTTGGGTTTTTAAGGAGCTCACCTTCGTGTATTGGCCATAGCAAATTACGTTTATCCGAGAGACCATTGATCGGTTTCATCGTTGAAATAGCTGTTTCACTGCGCAACAGGTCGAACCACCGATGTCCTTCAAAGCAAAGTTCTATTGATCGTTCGTGTAGAATACTGGCAACTAGGCTTCCAAATTGAATTTTGGCTTTATTTTGATCTAAAGCTGCAAGTCCGGCACGGATACGAATTCGGTTAAGTAAGTCCAATGCCTCGATAGGCTGGTTTAAATTTGCATGCGCTTCGGCCTTTAATAAAATTACATCAGCTAGCCGCGTTAATACAATATTGCCCCCAGAAGGTTCTGGACTTTCATCATTAAATCCGGGTCCAAAAAACTTCCATATCTTCCGAGGTTGAACTTCAGATACATCATAAATACGAGCTTTGCGCAGATCTCCAGATTCAATAGAAGCAATAAAACCCGAACTGGGTACATAATCACTATCAGATCCCATTGCATACCATATACGAAGGTTATTGGTTTGTACCTCATTGTATCCGACTTCAAAAATACTTTCCACATTACTTCCTTTGACAAATATATTGTTCCAATCCTCAATCGGAGCCAAAGCATATTGAGCATCTGTAAGTATTTTTTCAGCCATTTCCACCGTCTTCACATATTTTTTTTGCCACATATAGAGCTGTGTCAGAAAAGCATAGGCAGCTCCTTTCGTTATCAGTACACGATTACCAGCACCTGAATAGTTCAGCGCGCAGTTCTCTGTCGCAATAATTAAGTCTGCTTCCACCTGGGCCAATACCTCAGCTTCTGTGTTCCTTTGAACAAACAGCTCTTGCCCCAATCCTTCATAAGGTTCTACCACTAAAGGCACTTCTCCCCATATTCGAACCAGATAAAAATAGGCAAGTGCCCTTAATGCATGTGCCTGTCCAAGTAATTGTTTTTTAAGTTCACTATCGTCAGATCCAAAAGCTTGTGGAATATATTTGATGGCGTAATTCGCACGCGATATAACGGTATAAAAATTATCCCAACGCGCCGACGCGATGATCGGTGTTAATGAATTTTGTTGCAAAGCGCCAGGATCACCTGCATGCCGGGTCACCACATTATCAGCCCTACCTTCTCCCCAGTAAGCAAAATTCTGCCGAAAAAGCGATTGCAAACCATTATAAATTCCGTTAACTCCAGCTTGGGCATCACTAGGTTTTTTATAGTAGCCCTGTCCTGAAAAATTGCTAATGGGTTCCTTATCTAATAACGAATTGGAGCAACTTGAAACAGATAGAAAAAAAATAGACCAAAATGCGTATTTAAACAATTTTTTCATCGCTATATATTAAAGTCCAAAGATTAAACCAAACATAAATGTGCGGCTCTGTGGGTAGGAGCCTTCATCCAATCCGACCCGAAGACCAGAATAAGAATTGACATCTGGATCAAAGCCCGTATATTTTGTCCATGTAATCAGATTTGTCGCCGTTATAAACGCATCCAGTTTGCGTAGACCGATGCGCCGACTCCAGCTAGCGTCAAAAGAATACCTTAAATTGATATTTTTCAACTTAAGGTACGAGCCATCTTCAACCCATCTACTTTGTACTCTACTATCGGATTGTTTCGGATCATCCCGAATCAATCGGGGGAAATCAGTTTGATCCCCTTGCTCCCGCCATCTATTAAGGGCATCGGTAGATAGATTGTTGTAACGGACAATGGAATTACGTTGATGATTCAATTCGCTATAAATTTGATTTCCAACGGAAAACTGAAAAAACACATTCAGATGAAAATTCTTATAACTAAAATCATTGGACACCCCTCCGAAATATTTCGGTTCGGCATACCCGATAATTTCCCTGTCATTCTGATCAATAATATTGTCATTGTTTACATCTTTCCAAATGGGATCTCCACCGACAAATACAGCACCATTTGCACCATTTGTTACCCCACTTGTATTATCTTCATCTCGCGCATATACACCAAGAAAACGCCAGCCATAAAATACGCCTATAGGTAAGCCCTCTCTCAGTATATGAAAAGCCCCATTTTGAATATGACCATTTGTCAATAAATTCTTAGGTAATGAAGTAACCTTATTTCTGTTCAAACTAATATTCATATTTGTAGTCCAACGGAAAGCTCCTTCTAGATTACGGGTCTGTAAACTAAATTCCAATCCTCTATTCTCAATCGACCCTATATTCTGTGTAATAAATTCAAAGCCTGTCGTTCCCGGAATAGGTACGTTATACAATAGATCTTTTGTTTTCTTCAAATAGGCGTCCGTTGAAAAAATTATTCTATTTTTAAAAAAACCAAGTTCTAAACCAAGATTATATTGATGTGTAGTCTCCCAGGTAAGGCTAGGATTAGGCATTACTGTAGGGGCAGCGCCCGAAAAATCCAAATAGTTTGTCCCCAGGCTAAATTCCCCTCTCGCCGTATAATCACCGATAGCCTCATTGCCTGTACTTCCGAGACTAAAGCGAAGTTTACCATCGCTCAACCAACCCAGATTTTTGACTCCCTTTTCCTCCACAAAACGCCATCCTGCTGATGCCGAAGGGAAAAAACCAAATCGCCGGTCGCTTCCAAAGCGCGAAGAACCATCCGTTCGAAGATTAAACTCCAATAAATATTTGCCCAGATAATCATACGTTACTCGGCCAAAATAAGAAAGCATGGCATGTTCAGAAGCGATATTTACACCTTGGTTTGAAATCACGGACGCACCATTTAGTGTTCGAATGTCATCACTCGGAAAATATTGTCCATCCAGGCCGGTTCTATCGTAGCGCCATTTTTGAAAACTCATCCCCAGCACCGCGCCAAAATTATGCGTATTGGCTACATTTTTTGTATAAGTAAAATAACTCTCATTCCCCCAGGTAAGATTTCCAGAAGAACGTACTGCTCCTGTATTATACCCCTCACGGTAGTCCAATATAGATGGCATAAACTCATCCTCTTTCATTGAAATATAGTCCAGATTTACATTAGTTCGGAATTTAAGATCTTTGTATAAATCAATTTCCAGGTATTGACTTCCAATAATGCGATTACTCTTATTCAGGTTTGTTGCAAACAAAGCCATACCAACTGGATTCCGCTGTCCAATCATATAACCATTCAGTGAGCCATCCGGTAAATACATCGACATATTTGGAGGACGAATCAATAAACTTCTAATAATACTCAGATTTCCTGATCCGGCAGCATTCGTTCGGTTGTTCACAGCATTGGTATAGGAAATACTTTGCCCTATTCTAACCCGATCGGAAATTGTAAAATCAACATTCAATCGAGAGGTAAATCGCTTATAGTTCGAATTCAATATAACACCATCCTGATCCAGATAAGATGAACTCCATGCGTATTTTGTTCCTTGGTTTCCTCCCCGTACAGAGAGATCCAACTTATACTGTTTTGCGGTGCGCATCAATTCGTCTTGCCAGTCTACATCACCATTGTTCATTGGATTGAGCGAATCTATAATCGTATAAAATGGTTCTTCCGGAGTTGTCATCCCGCGATAGGAGTCCAAAACTGCTTCTCGATATTGTCTCGCATTTAAAACACTAAGCTTGCGCGTTAATGCGCTCACGCCCGCAGAAGTATTAAATATCACCTCCGGTTTGCCTTCTGCACCACGTTTCGTTGTAATCATCACAACACCGTTGGCGGCTCTGGATCCATAGATTGCTGTGGATGCTGCATCCTTGAGAATCTCAATCGATGCTATATCATTCGGATTGATATCTGTCATTGGATTTAGGCCTGAATTCTCAGTCCCGTTTAGCGAGGAAATAGAATTGGATTCAAGAGGGATACCATCAACAACAAAGAGTGGGTTATTACCTGAGTTTAATGATGAGTTCCCACGGACACGTATGCTCATCTCACCACCAGGTGCTCCTGAATTAGATGACACTTGCACACCCGCTGCCCGCCCCTGTAAAATAGATATGGGATCTTGTAATGTCGTCTTCTCAATCTCAGCAGCACCAACGGAAACAATAGCCCCTGTTAGGTTTCGTTTCTTTTGACGCCCATAGCCCACCACAACAGTTTCTTCAATAAGATTGGATGCACCCGCCAGTGCAATCGTATAAGTCGAGCGTGAGTCTATTGTTATAGTCTGACTTGTATAGCCCAAAAATGAAAAAGTAACAGATTGCCCTTGCGCAACCTGGTCTAACACAAAACCACCTCTTTTATCTGTACTCACTGCTGTTTTTTTCTGATCATTGCACTTGATCGTAACTCCAAATAGTGGAGACTTTGTAAGCGAATCGATCACATGACCAGTAATCGTCTTTTGCTGAGCCTCTACACGCGCAGGAATAATTAATAAAACATACAAAATAAACAAGTATATAATAGCATACGACCCCTTAAGTTTACATTGGTTAGCACTAAATTTCATATAGAGACTTTAAGTTTATAGCATCCATTTAATTGTGTTAGTTATTTGATAACGATTAATAAAAAATATTTTAATGAAAACATTTACATTAAAAAGTTAAGCATTATCGAATAATTAACGTTTTATAAAAAAATATAGTATATATAAGATCATTTTTAGTAACAATAATGTGACTTACATAATTAAGAAAGATAATATTCGCTTTTTTCTATTTCAATTAATACCAATGTTCTATCTCGACTAAGTCAGTAAAAATCTCTCGAGCTGCTAGGCTTATTCATGACGTAGCGTGCTTCAATATCGGGACTTGAATGATCAACATAAAAAAGCCCTAGAGCGGGGAACTCTAGGGTCTTAGCCATATATTAACCTATTTTATGAAAAGTATTTGCATTATTAACGTCTGTTCTATACGACTTATTTTGTAAGGTGCTAAAAAAAATATTCGATTATAAAAAAATCCCATTTATAGTTCAATAAATGGGATTTTTTAGGATAAAATTATATGCGACTATTTGATCGTCACGGCAAATGCATATTCATCTGGAGGAAGGCACTGTGATTCATCACATGCTTGCCACTCTACTGTTCCTTTTACTGTCGCTGCCCCTTTTTTCAAAGTTACTTTTTGTTGAAAGATCACTTCGTTAGTAAAATATCCAACGTCCATCTTAAATACCTCCTCGTGTTTTACTTTTGGTTTTGGTTCCGCAGTTTTACCTGCCAATACATAATCCGCAGCCTTTGTAAAGTTAAAAGAGGTCGGAATAGGCCCACCATCCTTTACGTTTTGTGAGTAAATATGCCAACCATTCTGAATTGTCGCTTTTACATAGACAATTGCTTCTTTCTCGTTTAGCTTTTTGCTAGCCACAGTCCACTTTACAGGTTTGTGAATTTGAGCAAAAGCGCCAGTTATCATAAAAATAACCGCAGTCATTAACAATACTAATTTTTTCATGTTTTTATATCTATTTTGGTTTATTACGTAATTTTCATGCTCAACTTTGACCCGCTATCTCGTATTCTTTCATATCATTTTAGCAATGGATACATCGGATATGACGACAATTGATCGACGAGCAAAAATATCTACAACAATATTCGTGATAAACAATATAACACACAACAATAAACCATAAAAACAAAAAATTTTATTGAAAATAGCAACAAAAACAAAACATTTAACATTTACATCCTATCTTTTTCAATATTCTTGCCCTATTTTTTTGTCTCATAAAACGTGAAACAATTGCAATACTGTTAACTCCTCTATTCGAAGACCAGTATGCTACCTACGCAACTCGAGAGACAGATTTGTTACATTATAATGTTAGAAAAAAATCAGCTTTGGCACAAAAATAGCATTATTTAAAACTCATAATTTAGGTTAATAATTGGTTAGGTTAAAAAGCTTGAAGTTCCCACTTCAAGCTTTTTTCTATATCCCAAAACACCTATCAACAAACATAAATCAATTGAAATCGTTTAGGAGATAAAAAGCTGAAAGATCATGGACGCTGCTTTAGAAATAATGGCAAGAATAGTTATCATGTTCAATCATACTGACATTCTGCTGTCAATAAGCTACGTTATCTTTGTTTACTGATATAAAGAAAGCGGTTTAAACTCAGCTAAAAAAGTCATCAATAGAGATCGCTCAATCAAAAAAGCATTAGATATTAAAAACTATATTTCAAAACGAGATGAATACACTTCAACAACTAAAATCTGAACTTGAGAATGAGTACCAGATTACCAAAAATTTTATTGAACTTTTTCCTGAGGACAAGAATGACTACGCTCCACATGAAAAAAGTATGAAAATAATGCCGCTAGCAACTCATCTGGTCGAGGTATTCGAATGGCCAAGTACCATTTTGAAAACTTCTGAACTAGATTTCGCTGATGGCGGCTATAAGCCGACGATCCTTTCAACGCGGGAAGATTTACTCAAAAAACTGGATCAAGATTTCGAAGCCGGAAAGAAAGCTTTGGAAAATGCTATCGAAGACGATTTAAATCCAACTTGGACAATCAAGAATGCGGGTCATAAACTAGCGAGCTGGACAAAATATGAAGCAATTCGTCATTCTTTAAATCAGATCACACATCACAGAGCACAATTGGGTGTTTACTACAGATTAAACAACATTCCTCTACCATCAAGCTACGGCCCCTCTGCTGATTCACAGAATTTTTAAGATAAACCCCTTCCAACATAAATATCTTTGTCGGGATCATACAACAAGGAGCAGCTATAGAACCATAGCTGCTCCTTATTGTATGTCCAATATGTTCGCAGATGGATTATAGAAACATACTCAAGGTCAATAGAATGGCATAATTTTTGAAAAAATTTGACAAGCCAATTAAAAGGGCAAACGACATGGGATAAAATGCCCGTGAGCCAATCAATAGAAACAGAACATTTAAACCTTGATTATGATTATTTTCGGAACAAGAACAAAATTACTAGAAAACGACTCCAATACCGCTGTAGGGGATTGCAATCATTGCCATACTACCGGATCCTTACATGCCTACAAACAGGTTAAATATTTCCATATCTTTTGGATTCCTATTTTTCCATATTCTACAGAAATTATCAGTGCATGCGATCATTGCAAAAAGGTAAACTATCAACGTGAGATTGATCATCAAACGCTGACAGCGATCCGTTCGAGTGGAATCAGAAAGACTCCCATTGGATATTTCACAGGATTAATCATTATCATTCTTTTCTTTGCAACCGCAGCTGTGGCAGGAATATCGTCATCTATTAAAACGAAAAAATACCTAGAAAATCCCATTGCCGGTGATATATATGAAATCAAACGCGTAGAAAATGGGAAGTCCCTGTACACCTTATACCGCGTCGCTAATGTAACCAAAGATTCCATTACATTCGATGTCAATGACTATGAAGCAGAAGGAACAAAAGGTCTGCGAAAATTGAGGGAACAACGTAGCGATAATTATTCAGAAAAGGTTACCTTAGCTCATGCAGATGTCGCCAAAATGAAAGCTGAAAATCAGATATCAACTATAAAGAGAAAATAAAACCGGCGCGCATCGACAAATCGGTTCGTTCATGAAAAAACACATCATTCTGGTAGCTCTTATTCTTTTGAAATTCGTTATCCAGTATCAATTAATCAGTCCAATATATGATTTACATCGAGATGAGTTCTTACATTTAGATCAGGCGAATCACTTGGACTGGGGATATTTGTCGGTTCCACCATTAACATCTTGGCTTTCTTATCTTATTATGATTTTGGGAAATTCAGTTTTTTGGATCAAATTTTTCCCAGCACTTTTTGGAGCACTAACCACCCTTGTTGTTTGGAAAACAATAGAAGAACTCAAAGGAAATCTTTTTGCACTGATATTTGGTTCTTTCTGTGTTACTTTTTCTGTCTTATTCCGTTTAAACACGTTGTATCAGCCCAACTCTTTAGATGTTCTTTCTTGGACTTTGATCTATTATTTTATAATAAAGTATATCAACAGCGAACAGAATAAATGGTTATATTTTATTGCAGTGACATTTGCAGTGGGATTTTTAAACAAATACAATGTAGCCTTTCTAATTCTGGGAATTGTCCCCGCGATTCTGGCTGTACCGGAACGTAAAGTGCTTTCCAATAAAAAATTTTACTATAGCATCTTTATTGTATTTTTAATCATCCTACCCAATTTGATCTGGCAATACAACAATAATTTTCCAGTTGCATCTCATTTTAAAGAACTTGCGGAAACCCAACTCGTCAATGTCAATCGATGGAGCTTTATCAAATCTCAGTTTATGTTTTTTTTCGGTACTTTTCCAGTAATTGGTTTTGGATTATATGCTCTATTACGCTACCAATCATTTAGGAAATATCGCCTATTCTTTTTTTCATTTTTTATAACAATTGGTATTTTTCTATTCTTAAGAGCCAAAGACTACTACGCCATTGGCATCTATCCCATTTATTTTGCTTTTGGTTCAGTATATATTTCCACTTTTTTTGAAAACCGCGCTGGAATGGTTTTCAAACCTCTTCTTATTGCACTTCCCTTGGTTTTCTTTATTCCGGTCTATATGTTGGCATTTCCCAATAGAAGTCCGCAATATTTCGTAAATCATCCCGAAAAATACAGAGCGATCGGCATGTTAACATGGGAAGATGGTAAAGAGCATCAACTTCCACAAGATTTTGCAGATATGTTGGGATGGCAAGAGCTCGCCCAAAAAGTGGATCGTATTTATAGCCAAATTCCCAACCCCCAAAATACCCTCGTACTCTGCGATAACTATGGACAAGCGGGAGCAATAAATTATTATTCCAAATGTGGAATTCGCGCAGTGACATTCAATGCTGATTATATCAATTGGTTTGATTTCACTCATGAATTTCGCAACTTGATTCGCATAAAAAATTCATGGGAAAGCGATGTTGAGATGGATGAAACTAGCCCATACTTCGAACAATCCATGCGTTCAGATTCTATCACAAACAATTACTCAAGAGAATATAGAACAATGATTTTTACATTTATCAATGCAAAAATAGATATTAATAAACGAGTTAAGAACGAGGTGGAACAAGAACGACAACGACACTTACTATCCGTTAAATAGCGACTTAGTTTTAGCGGTCACAGGAAACATTGAACTGGTATATGCCAGTTCAATGGGAGAATATAGCCAATGATTTTTCAGTCACGATACAAATAGATAAACTCAGATTAGTCCCAAACTATCCACGATGGTTCAAAAAGATCACAAGTGATTAGTCTCAGTTAAACAGGCATAATTATACATCAGTAGTACATTTTTCGATGGATCATTTCACAACCATAAAAACTGTATTGTGAGCTGTTTTAAACAACACATATAAACCATATTCATTAGAAATACATTAACCGACAAACAAAATATATTACAATTGCTCTTTGTTCAAGGCTATTTAAAAACTAAAACTTTTACTATCTTTATTTCACTTAGCCAGCGTTATGATAGTGACAAAATCTCCTAGCCAAACCAGGGGCAACTGAGATGAAGTCTAAAGATCATGCTTAAAAATATTAACGATACATATGAGCTTTTTAAATTTCTTAAAAGGACAGCCCAAATTAAAACAGATCGATGTCAGTGAAGACCAAGATTTCGTTGATCTACAGTTAACAATAACGAAGAACTGGAATGATGAAAATCTAAATCATATCATTCAGGCAAAGGGACTTTGGGAAAAAGAAACTGTTGGTATAGAAATCTCATTTCAACGCGATATGAAAATAGGAATTGTTAATACAGAGGTTGACAAGAAAAGATTTTATCGGGAAGGCATCAACTTTTATTCTATGGGAGAATTGAGTGATAATTTTACTAAAGCCTTGAATTCTTTGTTTAAAACGGAATATACCGCTGTGAGAATGCTAGCTACTGTTCACGCCACAGCTTTTGTCCTCAGCGGCCAACCAGAATATTTCGAAGAAGAGTATATAAAAACCAAAATTTTCTTTGATGACAGCAATGAAAAAGAGCACTATGCAGAATGGTATGTAAATATTGACCTAAAAAACAAGGTTCTTGAATTGAGAGAAAAAGATCAAGGATATCGGAAAAATATCGTCAACGTACTGACAAAGCAATAACTTGATTTAACCTGATATCTTGCCCTTGAATACGCTCTTTTCATATAAAAGATCAATAGTTTCAAAAGCAGCTTTTTATTACTATTATTATTTGAAATTGGTTCAATAATTTCTACTTTCGGATGTATTTCCAAAGCTAAAAAAGTTAAATATCAATTTATGTCTGATCAATCATTAGTCGTTCAATCCGCTTCCTATCATATCCGTCAGTTAGTAGAAAGTGAATTTGCCTACTATAAATCTATTCGTCTGGAAGCAATTCAAACAGAGCCTACGCTATTCCGATGGAGTAACCCCGCGGAAAGCAGTCTTTCAGATTTCGACTGGCAGGAGCGGATCAAATCTCCTCGAATTGTTTTTGGACTCTTCAAAAAAAGTGAGCTAATCGGAATGACAAGTATGCTGCTTTTAGCTGATAAAGAAGCTTATTTTGGACAGTCTTTTATTAGACCAGTACATAGAGGTCAAGGACTTTCTCGTCTTTTGTATCGCGTCAGAATGGACTGGGCCAATTCACATCAACTGAAAAAACTCATTATCAGTCACAGAGAAATTAATACAATCTCAAAAATAGCAATCCTACGTGCAGGTTTTGAATATAGTCATCAAGAACTTGTACATTGGTTAGATGGTACAACTGGCTATTCTCTATATTATAAATTAACCCTCTAATACATTTAATTCACCCCGATAGTATCACCTTAATAGTCAGCTATTGCCTTAGCAACTATATTTAATTAACATGCGCAATATATCCTTTATTGACTTTCCAAACTTTCCATAAAAGCGATAATATCCTTTTTCTCATCTTCTGTAAGGCGGAGATTTTCCTCAGGCAGTGTTTGATTGGGTATATTTATCCCAAGCCCAGCTCCGCCACCATTATTGTAAAACTCCATTACTTCATCCAAAGTACGATAAACCCCATTATGCATATATGGCGCAGTTTTTTTTATATTCCTGACAGACGGAATCTTAAATGCATTTCTGTAGGAATCGATACCAATAACATCAAAATATCCCAAATCAGCATCAAGAATAGAATCTTTGAGCGTTCCTGGGACACCTAACACTTCTACTTCACTCTGAACGAATTTTGGTGGGGTCACACCGTTAAACAACGGGATAAAATGACAGGTAGCACATTTTGCTTTTCCCATAAACAAGTTAAACCCCTGCAATTCCTGTTTTGATAATGCATCGTCTTTCCCACGCATATATTCATCAAATCGACTATTTATTTTTGTCAAATGACGAAGATATGAGGCAAGCGCATTTGCGATATGGTCGGAATTGATCGTACCATTACTATTTGGAAATGCTTGATTAAACAGCTTACGATAAGCCTTATTTCCAGAAAGATATAGACTAATATGATCCATAGAACCGTCCATTTCCTGTGTATTGCCGATAACATCTCGTATTTGGTCTTCGAGTGTAAGTGCATGCATGTCATAAAAATAATTTGATTGCAGCGCCGAATTAAGTAATGTTGGGGTATTCCTTTTGAGCAGCTGGCCTGAGCCATGAATATCGTCCTGCCTTGCCAATCCATCCGTAAATGCTCTATTGGGATTATGGCAGGAAGCACAACTTCGCGTCCCGGTGCCTGATAACTGTACATCATAGAATAATTTCTCGCCGAGTACGACCTTTTCATCCGTCAAATGAAATTCCGGTCCTGGAGAAAATGCGTTCGCATTGAAAGCATCTTCATCAAAAAGCGTATTTACCTCTTGACGGAGCATTCTATTGTATCGAATCCTATTGCCAGGCATTGCTTGCTCGATCTCTGCGATTCCGGTACTGATCCTATTCGCAAAACGTGTGATAAATACAGCCCTATCAAAACTGTCAAAATCCGTATGTACCTGAAGGTATTTGATACCCGCCTCCAGCGCCTGAAACAACATACTATTTTTTTTCTTATCACCATAATAAACAAGAACATTTTGCAAACTTGCCAATGATCTTGCCGACTCGGTTATACTATTTAAAGCAAGTCCATTATCATACCCCGTTATCCCTAGAGAAATAATCCGAAATATTTCCAACTTTGCTGCGTCTAAAATACGCCAATCATCGAGATCATGGTCAGAAAAGTAGGAAATTAGATAATCTACATTTAATATCAAATGCCTGATCTCAGTCCTCAGCTTTTGTTGATTAACAATCTCGTAATTCGGATAGATCAGCTCCTCTATCACCTGTAATCCTACGGGATTAACACCACGTGCTAAAGTAGGATCCAGCAGGTCCGCATTTTCAATCTCTTCAACTGGTGGTCCATTTAGTCTCTTTGTCAAATCAGCCGTAAAATATTCCGCAGCCCATTCAAAATCTTTAAAAAGCAACCTTGATGTCAGAAAAACACGTTGTAAATGCAGTGTATCCATCGGTTCGCTAGTCGCTACAGAATAGAGTGTATCTCTAACATATCGACGAAATGAAAGCATCTGGCTAACAATTGCCTGTTGGATCTTTCTTTCACGAAAATTTGAATCGTCCTGTTTTGGATGCTGTGGACGCCCTGTACCAAAGCCTAAAGTTAGTACGACGGCAAACAGCAAAGCTACAACTACAAACTTTCTATACATTCCCACGCATCGATTACACAATCATTTTACTTAAATACAAGCGCATTCCTAAAGGGATTAGCCTTTTTATCCCGCTCCGCTAATGGTTCTATTCCCCACCGATGTTCAATAAAAGAAAGAATACTAACTGTTTCATATGCTGTATGATCTACAACTCCCTTTTTCGCAAATGGTCCAATAACAATCGCTGGAATACGACTTCCAGGTCCCCAGCGATCGGTGACGGGAGGATTGACATGATCATAGAAACCTCCGAATTCATCGTACGTAAGGATGACTAGCGCATCTTTCGCATTAGGGCCTTCCAATACAGCATTAATTAAATTTACCGCTAGCTGTTCCGAAGAATAAACAGCAGAACTCCCAGGATGTTCGTCGTTACCCCCACCTGGTTTGACAAAGGAAACGCTAGGCAGCGTACCTTCCTTCGCTGCTTTGATAAAATCATTTTGATCTTTCATATGTTTCCGACCTTCCTTACCTTCTTCGTAGTTGGCAAAATAGAGAAAAGGTTCGTGATTATAGGCAAAATTATTTTTGCGACCAGCAACTGCATCATCCCATCCTTCGGAATACCAGGCCCAGGAAATATTCTTCTCTGTCAAACGATCACCAATAGTCGGCATCGTTTGAGAAGGTAATAATTTAGAGGTATCTGATTTGGCTGGATAAGGCTTATTTCGCGAAAGCACATGATTGATGGCATACCCATCAGGTGTAACAATACCGTCTTTAACCATTTTTCCCTGTGCATCAATTTCAGCTATTAATGATTTTGGTGCATTAGGCCAAGTAGGCACTGCAGCCGAAATCATATACACGTGATTGAGATAAGAGCCGCCGAAGACACTTTGGAAGAAATTATCACATAATGTATAATTCTTAGCGAAGGGAAACAATGGCAGTTTCTCCGTATGATAATAGCCCATCGCTAGCCCTTTGGAATCATTGTATAACGCAAACTTATCCATCTTTCCACCATTGATCTGCAATTGATTGTGGTAGAAACGGTGAGTTACGTCAGGTGTAGCCTTGTCTGCAGGAACAAATTGGTCTATATTAAAGAACGTATTGGGTAGGTTGGTGGGAAATGAACTATTTCTAGGAATCTCAGGCAAATATTGATAAACTTTACCATTTTCATCTACCTGTAAATAATTACCTTTTTTTGCATTGGCAATGCCATTTGCCCCTTTAAATTCGCCGTATAGGTTATCAAAACTATGATTTTCCATATAGACGACTACGACGTGTTTAATCTGTTTGATTCCTTCGTCAAAGGACGTTTCTTGCTTCTTTGCATTCTTGGTTATTCCACAACTGCTTATGCTTAAAATTCCAAGAGACAAATAAAAAAATTGCTGTAACCGCATCCTGTCTTCTTTTATTAGGTTAAAGATAAATTCTATAACAAACATACGATTATTATATTTTTCAAAAATAAAAGCAGTAGAAATCAGCTTAAACGTATCAGGTTCTTTACAGGAAAACAAATGAACGTTCTACATAGCTCATTCGTTTGTCTCTTCCTTATGGTAAAGCGTATTTCTATAAGTAATGCCCCATTTTGCGATTTCATCGATGATAGGGCCCAGTGTTTTCCCACATTCAGTCAATTCATATTCTACTGTCAGTGGTTTGGTATTTAATACTGTCCTTCGGATAAGATGATTCATTTCTAAATCTTGTAACTCTTTGGACAACATCTTTGCGCCAATACCATCAACTTCACGCAATAATTCCATAAAACGCAGTTTCTCAAATAACATTAACGTACCGATAATATGGAATTTCCACTTTCCTGCCAAAATCTCCATCGTGTCTTTTATCGCCTGTATTCTTGTCTTGCAGGCGCCAGAGGAACTTGATAGTGCTTCCTTTTTCATTTTCTCATCTCCTATTTAGACAAAAATACTGATTTACAGCTTTAAAAAGCACTATCTTTTTGGAAAGTAGTTTCTTTAAGGAAACTAATACCAAAAATAAACTATCTATAATTTACCTTTGTATTTACAAATGCAAATGCAATAAAATGGCATGATTGATGTCGGCAATAAATAAAATACAAACATCTTAAAAAAAATAAAACGATTAAAAATGAAAAAACAATTAATCTCAGGTTTAGCCCTAGTTTTGTTATTCGCTTCTTGTCAGAATACAAACGGCGACAAAGCAAAGACAGCATCAGCACAAGAAGTGACTGAGCAAACAGGACAAACTTATACATTAGAGGCTGACAAAAGCTCATTGAAATGGACAGGTTACCACAAAGGTGGTTTGAATCCAAGATATGGTGTCTTAAAAAGCGACGGTACCCTTTCGGTTGAAAACAATGCCGTAACTGGTGGATCTTTCACGATAGACCTCAATTCAATTGTAACAGATAGTGCTTCTGTAGATCCAACAACAGCAGGTGGTAAAAAATCAACAGATTTAGATGGGCATTTAAAAAGTGCTGATTTTTTTGATACAGCTAAATACCCTACAGCTAAATTTGAAATCACTAAAGTTGCACCATTTGATGCTGCTCAAGGAAAAAGTGTCGTTGCAGATGCGACTAATACAGTTAGTGGAAACTTGACAATTAAAGACAAAACAGTTAACGTTACATTTCCTGCAAAAATCACCTTCAATGGCGATGAAGTTACTTTCTATTCTAAATTCTCAATTCAAAGACAAGATTGGGGACTTACATACGGTACCGAAGGTAACCCTCAAGATTGGATGATCGCGCAAAATGTCGACATTGAACTAAATGTTACAGCTAAAAACACCAAATAAATTTCTAGTGGCTGAAAAAGCTAATTAGTATAGAAAAACAAATAGGCTCTCCTCTCTGAGCCTATTTGTTTTTCTATACAATTTACAGCATACCACATCCATTTAATTACATATAAGAAATTACAATAAATTTATATGCTTTGATTTACGGATGATCCTGTGCCTCCATTTTTTTCTTTAGACGTTGTTTTGCTTTTTTAATCGCCTCGGTCGATACACACAGCAGTTCGCTCATGCTGCTGTTGTTAAGATCCAGCTTTAACAAAGCGAGTATACGCAAATCATTATCCGTTATTTTCGCATAGTTTTGCCTCATCTGTGATAGATAACCTGGATAAACTTTGTCAAAAACATGTTTAAATTTCATCCAGCGTTCGTCAGTCATAATATGATTCTGTAGCATCGCATTTAAACTGTCGGAGACCTCCCCCATATAGGCGGGATTTTGTTCAGACGCCTGTACAATTTCTTGTCTAAGCTGTTGGATCGTCACATCATTTTTCTTAATCGTGTCCGTAAATTCACCAAGGGAATCTCTTAAGATTAAGAGTTCTTGATCAAGTAATTGCTTTTCATAAGCCAGGGTGAGTTGGTCCTTCTCGAGCAGCGCATTCCTCATTTTGATTTTTGCCTTCGATCTATTGATTAAGAGCACAACGATCGCAAACACCAAAATCAGGCAAAGTCCAATAAATTGATATATGCGTTTGCTGTGAACCCTTTTCTCCTCAGTAGACTGAATAGTTTGATCATACTGCTCTGTTTCTCGCTGCCACAGAATCTGCTGTATTTCCTTATCATTTATTCTCTTTTCCAATGAATCTTTTAAGATCAGATAGCGATGTAATTGTTTTAACTCCTCCTCCTTTTGATTCAGTCCCTGTGCAATAGCAGACAGTAATTTAGCGGCATCCATCCTATATTTCAAGAAATATGGTTTTTCTTCCATCAGCGCTATGCTCGATACGACATGTTGTTTGGCCAATTTCCATTCTTTAAGAACAACATACCAGCCCGCTAAATTGAGATTTGCACGCATTGCATCCTTACGCTCGTTATAGCGCATAGAAAGATCTATATTCTTTTGAACCAAAGCAATTGCCTTTTGTCTTTCTCCTGCTTTCCATGCTTGATCTGCCAGATTACCGGCGATAATCCCAATCCACACAGAGTCTTTGGCCAATTGTGCTTCTTTCATCGCTTGGTTAAAATAGGCTAGCGCTTGCTGATGAAGAGAATCTTTTGATAGATAAACGGCTATTGCATTCGTCAAATCAACCCGCTCTCTTGAAGCCGCTTTCGAAAAAGGCAGTGCTTCCTGTAGATAATTGACAGCGCTCCCCTGATCTCCGATATAACTATAAAAATTAGCGATGAACTGATAGTGCTTTACGAGCAATGGTATTTTTTTTATGTTAACTTTAGATTTCAGGTCGTTTGCATGTAAAAAGAATGGAAATGCTTCCTTTACTTTCCGATACACATAGTTATAATACCCCTGTCTCACATTGCCTATCATTTCTAATTCGGGATTGTGATCCTTTTGCAGCAATTGTTGCGCAAGCTGGTAATATCGGTCAGAAACAGCATTCGTTTGATCGAAAGCAATTGAATATCCATCTGCCATGCGCATGTAATAGGCCCATTTCAATAGCAGATTATGTTTCTTGTCTGCAAGCTCAAGTACAGGATTCAATGTCTTCTTTAATGCAGCGGTATCCTTTCCAAAATTGACAGGGAGTTGTAAAACACTTTCAAGCTGACGAAGGGGATCTTCAATACGCACTATTTTTTCTATGGACTGTCCAACAGCCCTATTCGTATTTTTTATACTCAGTACAACTAGAAAAAACAGTAAAAGCAAATAAATTCTCATTCTCAAAAGGTCATTTTTTTATGCAAATGGCTAATAATAATGAGTCAATTCCCAATAGATCACAATAACAAATGCGGCGTAATCAAAATTTGACAAGCACATTTTTACCAGTTGGATTCCCCAACGGCTATCAGCATAACTTTTTATGATTTAGCAAAATGGCTAATATTGACTCATAAAACAAGGTTATTGTCCCTCGCTTCATTGTCGTAAATATACATTTATATGCGGAAGAGATCAAAACCTCTTTTCATATTTTATGATTTTAGTTTCCATAAGCAAAAGTTGATGTTCAGCATTTTTTAATCGTGCAATTGCCTTGTTATTTTGCGTATCTATAGTAATTTCCATGTCAGCCTTTATATTTTTATCACGTTCAAAAAAGGCATTGAATTTTTTAAAAACATCCGCTTCATCAAACTCAAAATTCACCCCGCGACGGTTTTGATCTTGATCATACCATTTGATATAAATATTGTGTGGAATTCCTCTTTTTTCGAGGGGAATATTTTTTGCTCTTTCATCGAAAACAAAACGCTCTGCATTAAAATATAGGAAACTAGCATCAAATGTTTTTATTTCCGTAGCGATCACAAAATTTGGGCTCCACACATAAGTTTTGCTAAGCTTATGCCAATAATCCTCAGAAACCGGTTGATTTTTTTTGGCCATTTGTATGGTCAAAGGAACGATCATGGTATCAGTCAAGACTTTATTGCGCCACTCCTGATTAAATAAATCACCGGAAACCAGTTCCTTACTATCAGAAACCTTTTGATCAACAGTGGCTTTCTTCGCCTGATACTCGCCTATTTCGATCCGCCGATATCCTGATCCACTAGCCCATATGACCAGTCTCCCACCTGGTGCAAACCCGAAAATAATCTTGTCGTAATGTTCCTCAACATCATCAGTCGTTCTTCTTTCTATATAAGGTTGTTTAAAAAGTGTTAGCAATTTATTGTAATCTATTGTGTCATGGTATTGGTAAAACGTATTTTCAGAAAACGAGTACCAAGTAACATCAATTGCCTTTGGCAAAGACATCATTCTTTTGTAGGTTTCGGCACCAGCTTCTCCCCATTTTGCGTGATAATTCACAGTATTTCCTTCACTGAACGTAAACTCATAATTTTCATCTTTCGGGAAGATGAAGGTCCCCTTATAGAGTTGTACCGGATAACCTTCGGGGTTGCTCATTGCCCCTGCCCATTCAAATCGACCTTCCTTTAAATTATCGGCCAGATCTCGCCGCTCCCGTTCAGCGTCCTTAACTTCACGGCCAACTGTAGAAAAAATAGATACGAGCACGCTGAACAGAATATAAGCCAAAAATGTTGGTATCAAAGTTTTCCACGATTTCAGACTCCAAACGTAGGTGATGCTACTGAATAAACTCAAAAAAATACTCAAAATTAAAATCAAAGGAAACATTTCCGAGATGACCCCTCCTAGATCAGCATATGCTTTGTGCTCGTATTCATCACCTAGTGTACTGACAAAAAGCAGCACGATTAACAATATGGAAAATAGCATGTAATATATAAAACTATAAACACCTTCGAATGCAAAACTGGGTTTATCAAATACCTTCATTTTTTTTCGAAGCTTATTGAAATGAAAATAAATAAGGGTAATTAAAAGAAAATAGGGTGAAACACAAAATGCCGCGTAAACCAAGTTCATATCGGCATCCTGTGTTAGCAACATTGCGAACAAGCCCAAAAGAGTCACCATAAAGGCTGAAATCGTAGCTTTAAGAACCATGTATAGATTTTATTATGTATGATAAAAGATATAGCGGTTTCCTGTCTACATTTTGCTTCAAGTACACAATTTGAAAAACAAGAACAACTTTACTCAAAAGTAATAAGAAATGAATTTATAAGTACACGACAATTCATATTCAGTGAAAATCAATTCATATCCGTGCTATTTGACAAATTATGTAGACGATCAATGGTTATAATGCTTAACAAGAAGACAGATCATTTTATTAACTTTGCTGACAAATATAAAATACAGATTATGCATATGACAATTAGGCCAGCGCAACAACATGATGCCTCGATTGTACCTGAGATCATGTTGCAGGCGATGGAGGATATTATCTTTCGCTTTATAGGAAAACAAGACAAAAAAGAAGCAGTGCGTTTCCTAACCGATCTTTTTCAGCAAACGGGAAACTTATATAGCTACGAAAATACTTTTGTAGCGGTCGATGACGAGGGAAACATTCTGGGATCATTGACAGGATATGATGGTGATAATTTTATTACGCTTAGACAACCCATCCTGGATCATATACAAAAGGAGTACAGTAATGAATTAATACCTGAGCCAGAAACGGAAGGACAAGAGTTTTATATCGATTCAGTGGCTGTCTCTCCTGTCGCTAGAGGCAAAGGCATAGGAAGTGAATTACTGAAATATGCGACTAAGCATGCAGAGAAGAAAGGACTCAAACAGATCGGTTTGTTGGTTGATATTGAAAATCCAGGTGCCCGAAAACTTTATGAGCGGATCGGCTTTAAGGTAGGAAGCAAGATAACTTTTGCTGGTGGACAGTATTATCATATGTATATTCAGTTTGCATAGAAGAAGATTGTTAACCGTATTATTCAAATGCTGGCATTTTCTAAAATACTTTAAAACGTTTTCTCGATAGATTTAGTCAAAACAACAATTTTTATAAGCATTTATAAATGCCACAAGGATTTAGATAAAAGGTATAAAACAATACTCCCTTAATTTCCCTATTTTTGTTAAAATCAAAATGAAAAATCAACTTCATCGGCAACTCCGTATTTATAGATATGTTATTTATCGGGAGACATTAATTGATCCATGGGAACATTTTTGGTCTTTCGTTGGTGCATTTGTAGGCATATTTATTATCGCTTTTATTCAATCACTACATTTCCCGCCATTAGAAAATATTTTTCTGATTGGGTCATTTGGGGCCTCCTCGGTCTTGGTTTACGGAGCGATACAGAGCCCACTTGCACAACCTCGAAATCTCATTGGAGGGCATGTCGTTTCCGCTATAGCGGGCGTAACAGTAGCACAATTACTTCCTGATATTATCTGGCTTACCGCTCCTTTAGCTGTAGCCCTGTCTATTGTATGTATGCAACATACACGTACCTTACATCCTCCAGGAGGTGCTACAGCGCTGATCGCAGTAAGTAGTGGCACCAAAATTTCGTCCATGGGCTACTGGTATGTATTAAGCCCTGTACTTTCCGGATGTCTAATTTTATTTCTAGTGGCACTTATTTTTAATAATATCACTAAAAATCGACACTACCCTGTTAAGAGATCTCGTTTGCGTCGTTCACGTCGTGAACATCTAAAATCACGATTTGAACGAACTAAAGGAACATCAACCAATTAAGCTATTCAATCTTCTTCAGTCTTTATATCCTTTATTTCCGTCTATGAGGAATATGTTCCATTTCACGTGAATTCTTTTCCTCCTTGCCTTCTTGTTGCTTGCTACCACCAAATTTCCAGCTAATGGAAATATTCACAGAACGATTATAATAGTTATTAAATGTTGTACTTCTGAACGAAGGTGCTGCAGCCATGTTCCTTTGAGACATACGACGTTGAAACGGATTACTGACTGTCAATACAATATTCGCTCTATCATTCCAAAATTCCTTTTGCGCTGAAAAACGATAAGACCATTCCGCGGTATTTCTTCCTTGCAACAGCACATAACCATTGCTGTAGTCTCCCGAAACCTGAAAACTGTATCCTCTAGACAGCTGATATGAACTATTAAGATTAACGACATAAACCCCTTTACTGTTCTTGACATCCAAAGCCGAACTTCTGAACCAGACATAATACAATTCCAATCCACCGTTAATCATCCAATTTGGATGCAGTTCCATAGACAAATTGATATTAGTTCCTAATCTTTTATTAACCGCAATGTTACTGGGTTTGGTATTTGAAATCCCCGCGCTATCAACACTTGTAAACGACTCAATCGAGTTATTGTTTGCACTATAATAGACATTACTATTTAAGTTAAAACCAGCTATTGTGTTATAATTATGTCCCAATTCGATCATTCGGATCCGTTCAGGTCTCAATTGTGGATTCCCGGACTGCAAGTTTTGAGGATCACTGGCATTCACATAAGGGTTGAGATCCCAAATCCAAGGCCTGCGTATGCGTTCTGTATAGCCAAATTTGAGCTCATGTTGATCATTTATTTTTTTTGCGATCAATACACTCGGCACCCAGTTACCAAATTTAGATTTGAACGACGGGATGGAACTTTTAAAATCTCCTCCTAGTAAGGTTGTTTCGAAACGAAGACCGGGCCGGATTGTCCAATTGTTCTCAGTTTCAATTCTTAAACTGGCATATCCAGCGAATATAGTACTATGGTAATCCATTTGATCGGATCTTGAGGGGATTTCGACCAAATGCTCATTACCAGGTGCATATGCATTATTAAAAACAGTATAAAGACTACTTGAATTGGTTCGTTTTAGTTTTACACCTGTTTCAATAATTTTTTTTCCGGTCGCATTTATTGGATGTGTATAGTCTGCCTGAAGATCCCAATCCCATGAATTCCCTTTATTGGCCCCCTTTTCTTCGAAGGAACTCACAAGAGCAAGATCTTGTTGACGGGTAATATATTCTGATCTATCGTCTGACCGGGCCCCTACCCCAAGAATTTGTAGTTCTTGCGATTTTCGTTTAAACCTCTTGAGGTAGTTCAGAGACAGCTCATAATAATGTACTGAATTCTTCTGACGACTCAACTGATTATATTCAGCATATCTTTGTCCATCCTGGTACAAATTGTAGAATGAACTTTTCGAAGGCCAACTTCCATACCAATAAGATAGGTCTGCGGCTACCTTCTGTGACGTATCTGGGCGATACACAAATCCTAGGCTTGTCGATAGTCCTCTTTCCTTTTCAACCGCATCATTACGCTGCAAGAGCTCGCCGATCACGACCCCATTGGATAAGGAGCTTCTTTTCAGCGTCGACAGATTTCGCTCGCGTTCGGCATTCATCGTTGTATTAAGATTGAAATCAAACTTTTCGGTGCCCATAGACCAAAAACCACTTCCGGATTGATCCAAGGTTCCCATATTGAGATCCAAATTTCCAGATGTGCCTCTGGTCACCTTTTTTGTAATAATATTAATAATACCAGCAGCTCCTTCAGCCTCATATTTTGCAGATGGCGATGTGATCACTTCAACGGACTTAATAGAACTTGCAGGGATCATCTTTAATGCATCTTTCAAGTTCTTCACCATGATACCAGAGGGTATACCATTAAGCAGAACCTTTATATTTGTATTGCCCCGCATCCTAAGTTCCCCATTACCACTTACTGTTAACATCGGCACTTTCCGTAACAGGTCTACAGCTGAACCTGATTTATTACTGATATCAGAACCTGCATCATACACTAGTTTATCACTTTTATACAGTATCGGTTTTCGCCTCGCTTTCACAACAACCTCCTCCAACGATCTGAACTGACTGACAAGTCTAATCATTAATACATCAGATGCCCCAATTACCCCGGAGAGGTGGTTTTCATATCCCACATAAGTAACTAAAATACTTAAGTTTCCAGTGCGCATCGCAGGAAGTTTAAAAACACCTTCCCTATCGGTAGTTGCCGTGCTTAAAACCTCGCTCCCTAAAATCAAGGACACTGTAGCATGTTCGATTGGCAAAGCATTGTGCGCATCAACAACTTTTCCTTTCACTTCATGGACAACATCCTTGCCCTGTCCATGTTGACTATATAAGGACTGTGTCCATAATATAAATACAACAACAATAGCATTGGGAAAATAACTCAACATACGAAACATATTGATTGGATTAAATAAAACACAAAACAATAGTGCTCCGCTCTTTTCCCAAAATTTTAATGAGGTATAGTACGAATTACAGGTCAAACGACCTTTGTCAGGATATTAATACTTTTGGTCATACTCTTTTTGTAGACCATTTATAAGTTATGTTAAGCACCTGGAAATTTACTCATATCCATATAAAATATCTCCCAGGTATGACCATCGTAGTCTTCTACCTTTCTTAATTGCATAAAGCCATGATCCAGCATCGGCATTGGTTCAATTCCTCCGGCTTCTAGTCCTTTCTCAACAATTTCGTTTACTCGCTCTAGACTCTCAACTGAAAGCGCAAATAGTCCAGCAATATGGCTTTTAGTATCCGCTATTGGTTTTTTAGTAAAGGATTTAAACTTGTCATGTGTCATGATCATCACAAAAATATGCTCACTCCAAGCCATACATTTAGCTTCGTCATCACAAAATTGTAGATTTGCCTCAAACCCCAATTGGGTATAAAAATTCATCGATTTGTTGACATCCGCTACAGCGAGATTAATAAATACCTGTTCCATCATTTAATTTTTTATTGTTATTGATTAACTCAAAATTGCATATTATAGTCAACATAACACTTGGCATATGCCAAGAATTAAACATTGTATGAACATGGCCAGTTCCGAAATTGTCAAGCTAGAATTTTTTCCAATTTGAGCACGATAAATTGATCCCAATCATTATTGTTTGATTGTAAATACCAATTCCCGACAATAACGGTACATCCATCATCGATTTGCCCATCAAACTTTATTCCATCGCCGTCAATTGTAAACCTTTTATCGGCCAAATTTCCTATCATAACTCCACTTTCGCCTTTAGAATTTGCGTATTGCATCTTTATTTTACCTTCTGGCAAGGTTGTGATTATTTCAAATGTTTCACTTCGCTCGCTTCCTATACTGACATTTGCCTTATGTAAAATACAAGATCCATCAAGTATCAACTCATAAGAATCGGTTCCATTTAGCGGCACCGTTGTTGTCCCGAGCCTAACCTCCCCTGACGTTTTCCAAAGACCGATAAGTTGACGATAACTACTTTCATTAATCTTACTCACTGTTATGTAATATTACTTTTTATATACGCTTTTATATCAATTAAAATTATTTGGATAGTTCGGTAAGTTCTGCTTCCGTAAATACATGCGCTCCTTTAAGATAACTATTTGCTTCCTTTAAATAGGTATAAATGATTCGTTTGCCATCAAGATTCGGCAATTTATAAAGATTATGAACCAGAAACTCTTTATCCCGCAATCGGTCTTTACTATAATTCAAAAAGGATGGTGCATGCGTCTGTACACTCCAACGAATAAAACGGAGGTCAATATTATCCGGATATTTTATTATAACCGATTCCAATAATTTTTTACCTTTTTTAAATTGACCCAATTTCGAAAAAGGATTGCCCATATGTTTTGCCCAAAGAATTTCATAAGCAGCAAGATACCCCTTTTCAGTAGCTGTATTTGCCCCCGATTTCAATATCTTCAAATTTGCTTCACAGAGCTTTTTATCTTTAACTGCGGTAGCGTATTCGGCCCGCATTTTATCCACATTTATTTGACCAAAACAGCAAATCGTATTTAATATAAAAGAGACACAAACAAAAAATCGTATTACCATTACAAAATCCAATTAAATAAAATTAATCTATTTTCAGACCAACTAAAACAAAAAATCCATCTCACGTCCAAATTCCACGCTATTCTAATTCATATAACAATAAAGCACAACTCAGAGTTTTTATATTTTTTTTCTGGCTATCCATATTGAAGTGAATGACAAGACAAATCTACTCTTCGAATGTTCGCGCATCGTAACTTTTGATCATAAAACCACCATTCAGATAGCGTGCTCTTCTCGTTATCTTTTTCCCATCCTGCTGGCGATAAAAACTGTAAGAGATTTCTTTCGTTTTGGTGTTGAATTTTATCGGTATTGCTGGATAAGATCGTATCCCTTCCCGATCTGTCGATTCGCTTTCCAAGATATTTTGCCTTTTCAAACTACCTTCACTAACATTCGTCCAGCTATATACAGATAAGAAACTTGTCACCATATCTTTGATCGGATCATCAGCAGTAAACAAACCAAAATTCTCTTTATAAATATAGGCCTGATAACAGGAAAAAGACATCTCATCCATTCTTTTGATCAGTAAATAGTGCATCTGATCTAACGGATAAACTGCATAAAAGAAATCAAAGGTTTTCTCTTGTTTATTGATCACTTCCTTATTTTTTAGGATGTAATTCCAATGTTCAATATTAAATCTCAGTGTAAATAGCTCGTAATCTCCCGATTTCTTCAAACTAAAAGCTGAGTTTAAACTGTCGAGCTTCTCTCTGAATGTATCGAAAGTTGTTATATCTTCTTTCTCAAGCGTATGAATCAATTGTTCTTCAAATCTTTGAGAAAGTATATTTTTGGCGATAGTGTCTAGATCGTCAGAGCCTGCGTTGAACGCAAGAAATGTTTGAACAAGCTTTGACTCTTGATCTGTCTGTGCATAGGAAGCCGAGTTCAGCCAAAGTAACAATACCAACAAGATCAATCCTAATCCTTTCATCGCTCAAAATTTCTAACCCTTGAGTTCGAGAAGACGCGATTGTTCATCAAATACGGCTGTGATGCTGTTGCCTTCCTTCCTTGCAAAGACCTGTCCATCATGCCCCGATATGTGGTATCCTTTTACCTTCAGATAATTCAATAAAGCATCCTTATGATTCATTTCAAATTGAGAAATTAACTGAGGGAATACCGACAGTATCCGATGATGATCATCTTTACCTTGACGATCTATAAAATCGCTTTTTATAGTCACCACCATTGCCCCCTGACCATAATCAGCAATATAATAAGCACTTGTATTGAACATTCCCGAAGCAATTAACCCTATAAGGTGTAACTCGTCCTTGGAAAAATCAAAGCTATTATTATGCAAGAGATCGATTCCATTATCTTCACCATATTTTTTTAACAAAAGAGACTGTTCTATAATATGCTCAGAAAGGCCTGATTTAGAATTTGCCCATGCCCACAGCCAAGTTTCCGATGAATACGAAAATGTTGCTAAGACCTGAATAGGAAAACAAAGATCTGGGCCAAAGCTTATTTCTTCTTTGACCATGTCTATATTCCAATTATTATTGCCAATGATCTCAGCGAAATCACATTGTTTGTCAAAAGCGATCCCTCCAAATTTCGCAATCAACTCCTGTTCTGTACAACATTCTGGCTCCTTTATAGACGTGACCTGATCCGCTTGTACTCCTTGTTTTCTTTCGGTACCTTGTTCTGTTTTAGTACCCTTTCCAAAAATCTTGTTTAAAAACCCCATCCTTGTTTATGTATTTTTTAACTCGGTCATCAACTCTGTCCTGCTATAGTTCTCCCCATTAATTGTCAATAACGATTTCTTCAATCTATTTTAAATCAGCTACTATTTCAAGCAATTGGTTTCTCCTGTCCATGTTGATTTTTTTATTGATATAAAATTCATGAATATAAAGTATATTCCGTTTTGGGTTGATCTTTGATAAAATCTAAATCTTTTGCGCTCTTGGTCTCAAGCAGTAATTCCATCTTGTCTACCTGACTTACCTAACTCAAATATAATGAACACAATAGCTATCCTATACATGCATTTACAATCCGCCAAAGTCATTTATGATTCGTGGAATAATAGCAATATCGCGATCATATCCCATCATACAGATTGACAAAAACAATACAAATTGTAAATGAATAAGTTTTTTTTACTCACAATTATTATTTTTACTGAACTGAAAAAAGGTGAAAAATGATAACAGTAGCTATAATAGAAGATGAACCTGCCATTCGGAAGGAAATAAGTTACCTCATACAACAGGAAGTTGATACAGCGCTAATCGGTTGGAGCGATAACGTCAGAACTGCCGTAAAGCTAATTGAAGAAAAACAACCTGATGTAATCTTGATGGATATTCAACTAAAGGATGGTACAGCTTTCGATCTTTTAAAAAAGCTCAATGTTATCCCTCAAAATGTCATATTTATTACAGCTTATAATCATTTTGCGATCAAAGCAATAAAATATGGGGCCTTGGACTACTTGTTAAAACCTGTTGATCAGACCGAATTAAAAGAAGCATTGGAGCGATACCGTCGTCGGACGGATAATAATCCACAATGGATGCAACAGTTAAATATGGCACAGCATGCAATGCATATCGGAGATATACCCGAAAGTATTGCTTTGACATCGATACATAATGTCCGTATAGTCGCGGTTCATGACATTGTATATTGTAAAGGTGATGGGCCATATACGTTTTTCTTTTTGAATGATGGCTCCAAAGAACTGATATCAAAACCGCTAAAATATTATGAGGAATTACTCCCCGCCCCCTATTTCCTTCGTACCCATCAATCCTATCTGGTAAATCGGAAGTATATCTCGGGTGTGAATCGTTCTGAATATATCGTATTGAAAAATAAAGAGGAAATACCCATTTCATCACGACGCAAAAATGTAATTTTAAACCAGCTTTTTCCTGAAAAATGAGACATTTACTACGAGGTATTTTCTTGTTGGCACTCATTGTACAGATTCTAGCCTGTAGTCAAAAACCAACCATTTCTTCTCAGGATCATGATGCTATTTCCGCACAGCTAAAGCAACTCGAAGACAAAAGATTGAATGCTGCCAATGGAGACTCGCTTAAACAAGCCTGGCGACAGCTTGGTGAAAATCCAAGTATAAAAAATGATACCGTATTGTTTGCGAGAGTTAAATACAATACAGCTCGACTTTATGCCATGCTTCAACAGGATTCTGCCGGCTTTTTTGTGGAGCAAGCCCTTGAATTGATTGAACCAACTGCAGGTAATCTAAAATACAAAGCACTTATCTACAATGGTATTGGTAATATCCGGAGCGCTGAGGCGAAAGAACGTGAGGCTGGCTATTATTACAACAAAGCAGCCGCAATCGTCCTCTCTGACACAACCACAGGACTTTCCGCTGAAGCTAAATCCGCGATACTACTCTCTGCTGCACAAAATAACCTAAGCTCATTTCAGTACAAGCTCGCCGAAAAAATGAATCGCGCCGCGCTCCCACTTTCTGATTCACTTCCCGAAGGACACATTAACCATCAACGTGTATTCGTACAAATGATTCAGACCTTAAATGCTCTTCAGAAGCCTGCCAAGGAAATACGGCCTTATCTTGAAAAACTAGAAGACCTTCATCGAGCATTTCCAGCTAAATATAATATCAGCTTTTTGTATGATTCAAAAATACAATACTTTGAAACAACAAAACAACAGGATTCATTACTACACTATCAATTATTGAAAATAGAAATTGATGAACGCCTGGGTAATATTAAAGAATCATCTGTGTTAATGAATAACCTATTTGTAAATTATTGCAATGTGGCATCAATTTATGTATTATTTAAAAAACCGGAACAAGCTGCATCCTATACCGAAAAGGCCCAACAGCTTAGAACCCAATTTCCGCAACTTATCTTTCCACATAATGAAATCCTTTTTCAGAAAAGTTTAGCTGAACTCTACCGCTTGCAAGGCAAAAAGGATCAAGCAATAGCCGTTTTAAACGCAATAGTTCAATTACAGAAAGGATTTTATCATACAGAAAACACGCAAGCGATTGCTGAAATGAATGCCTTATATCAATTACAGGCCAAAGATCAGTCCATACGTACTTTGAACGAAAATATTAAGATCAACAAACTACAACTGCAACAAAACCGTTTGTGGTTGGCCATATCTTCTTTAGGTCTTGTCTTATTGATCATTGTATTACTCTTCTTATATTATAGTTTTCGTCAGCGACGTCTAAGCCAGGAAAAAGAGAAAGTCCTGCTACAACAGCAATTATTACGTACACAAATGGAACCGCATTTTATCTTTAATACATTGGCGGCTGTGCAGAGTTTTGTTCGATTGGACAAGAAAGAAAATGCGATTAAGTATCTCAATCGCTTTAGTCGTCTCCTCCGAAGCAACCTCGAGCTAAGTCGGGAAAACCTGGTTCCACTCAATGAAGAGATTGAGACGCTCGAAAATTATCTTACACTACAACAGATGCGTTTTGAGAATGCGTTTACCTATCATATTACGCAACCTGAAGAACAAGATTTAAGTGCCATAATGCTCCCGCCGATGTTGATACAACCGTATGTCGAAAATGCCATCCTACATGGTATTGATTTAGAAAGCTGTAAAGGCAATATTGATATTCATTTTCAATTGGAAGGAGATATTTTAACTGTGACAGTGCTTGATACAGGAAAATCCGAGCCCGAAATCACTGAAACGCCACACCGTTCTCTCTCCGGAACAATTAGTCATGAACGGATGCAGCTCTTGGGAAGGAAAGCAGGAATAAAGATCTCCAAACATGCAGCCGGTGGAACCCTTGTATCATTGCATATCCCCATTACATCTTAACTATTTTTGTAAAACTATGACCTGGCTATTTTTAGTCTTCCAATACCGACAGCTTTAACAGCGACACAAGTTCCGCGGATTATATCTTGTGTAATGCACTGACATCCGAAAAGTTTGAAAAATATGAAAAAAGAGAAATTATGGTATATTTACTAAAAGTCACAATTGAGTGGAAATAAGCAATGGTATCAAGTTTGCTTAACGTAATGAATAAAAACAGTGATCAACCATGCGTATCCTGAGACGAGTTATTATATTAGTTATATCATGTTTCATCCATATCGCTGTCTATGGACAGCATCGTACAGTTGAGCAGATCGTAGATCAGGTAATTCATTCCTATAACAGCAAAGACAGCCTCGCATTTAATGCAGTTCTTAACAAAGAGGTTGGTCTCTATTTCATAACCACTTTGGGAGCCAATAACCGATGGACACATACATCAAAAATCTCTTTTAATTATAATACAGATTGTTCAATCAACGATCCCTACCAAGACTTTCTTGCACAGGATCAGATTCCTAACCTAAGTTCAAAAAATGTAACTTATAGCAATCGTCCTTTTTTCGAATGTGAAACAATCTATAAAAAGGGCATATTTGTCGCCAATAAGGGTAAATATCATACCTTATCCGAATCTATTACTTTTTATAGAAAATACTATTCAGACGTTATCGGTAAAAAAATCACATCGGATAAAGCGAAAGAGCTAAACCATCTCTATCGAAAGGTCAAGTATATTGAAGACCAGAGTCGGCGGATTATTATTAACTGTGACACAGGTACTTTTATTTTTTATGTCACTGAAATTGGCGGACAATGGTGGCTGACAATGATAGATTTCGCCAGTACAGATTGCAGCGTATAATTGTCCGTATCTGAACAAAACTCTGTTCGAATTCGAACAGTAAACGCCTTCAAAAACAAAACTAAAACAGCTAAAAAACAACACATTAAAACAATAGCAAATCAATTTAAACATATTGTAAAAACGAAAGATTAATTAATTTTACTTTCGGCCGGTGAATCTGTCATATATTTAGCTATAAAATAGGTTGACGCAATTCCTGGATTCACTTTTTTAAGCCATAATCAATCGCAAAAAGTTAAGGGAACCAATGGTTCCCTTAACTTTTCATACTAGAATAAAGTGACTTTCCTGAACCATCTGCTGTTTATTTTTGCAGCAGTTTATCAGCTAGTACCTTCATATAAAAGCCACCCACAACGCTACGGGCTTTGAAATTCTCTCGTATCCCTGTATTTGCATCGTAAAAATCGTTGAGCGGAACACGTGATTCAGTTTGGATCGCGTGATTATAAACCGGATGCACCAACGCTTCAAATTGGCTCCGTGTTGGCGCAAAAGTTGCCGTCCATAAAATCCAATCGTTCTTGGTATAAGCTTTTCGACTATCCAAAGGGATTCCGAATCGGCTTTGTTTCGTGAGATAATACTTGATCTCTGTATCATAGATTTTTTGTGGAAACAAATTTAAGCCCAATACTTTGTCCCATATCAGGTTATATTTTTGACTCCAGGTATTTTTGTTATCAAATGTCAACGCATAATGATCTCCAGCATCTGCCATTTCCATCCATTTTGGCACCATCTCTTCTGCTATAGCACGATATTTCTGTGCTGTCGCAGTTTCACCGATCGCTTCTGCCATCTGAGCATAACAGGCAATACCGACAATAGCCTTTACCGATAAATTTGCATTTCGCGCGAGATGCCCGGCAAAATCATCCGTACATAATTGTGTTTTAGGATCGAAACCATCCTTGACGAGATAATCCACCCATGTGGTAAGTGTTTTCCAGTGTTTCCGCGCATAACTGGCATCGCCCTGTACCTTCGTAATCGCTGCAGTCAAAATAATCATATTCCCAGATTCCTCCACAGGCATTGGTTCGCCATACGTCTGTCCATTAGCAAAGGGATAAGTCCCTAAATCATGTGCTGCCCAAGGATGGGGATATTTACCGCTTTCACTAAAATAAAAAATACCCGTCAACATCCCCTTTAATAATTCGGGATTATAGAGCAAGTATAGCGGTGCAGAAGGGTAAGTGACATCGACAGTATTAATAAAACCACCGCTATTATTCTCTTTAGATAACCATAACAATTCGTCCGATGGACTTTTCACTAGCGTATGGGCAGCAATACTTTGACGATAAGCCAGTGTTGTTAAGTGTGCATACTCCTTTCCACCAGACTTTAATGCATCCGCATACACTTCTTTATCAAAAGCAACACATCTGTCCATCACCGAACGGTAGTCATTCGCTGCTAACGTTAGCTGATTTTCGATGGTTTCCTTACCAGAATTATTCCACCAAGGACGCAGGTTATTTTTGAAGTATTGGATAGCATAGATTTCATCGTAGCCAAGTTCAACAAAACGTTCTACTTCTTTGCTTCCCACTGTCCCAAATGGAATAATAGTATTCAACGATAAAGCAGTTCCCTTTGCGTTTGTTGATTTTATCGTACCTTTTCTAAAGCCATCTACAGCGGTTGCCATAGGACTGATAAACTGCTGCGCTTGATCCTTTTTAGGTGAAGCAACATAGAAATAGCCCCAGTCAATTCGCATATCATCAGCTCCCTTCTGTAAAATAGGCTGTTCAACCGTTCCAGTCTTCAAAATAGATAATTGATCAGTCCCATATTTTTCAGCGATAACCTCCTGTGATGGCTTATAGACAGCAATATTTGATGCAGCACTTAAAAAGGCTTTTACAGTATGTTGTTTTCCATCATTTGCCTTCACCTCATAGGTAATATACGATACTGGTCTCGCTAACAGATTGAGATCGTCCATCAATAGCGGTGAAGTGAATGTAAGTTTCAGATCGACATTACCAGCCTGAAAGTTATAAATAGTCCGTGTGGCTGTTACTTCAACATTTTTCTGTACAGCAGTCTGTACACTAGCGCCACCTTCTTTAAGCTTATCCACCAAGCCAAAATCAAGATAACGGCCTCCAGCGGTATTTCGTAGATGGATAGCGATCTGATTTTGACCAGCCTTTAGATCAGATTTATTGATGGGCAGATACTGAAAACTATTTGTCCAACCAGCTTTTTCATAAACTTTCTTTCCATTTAAAAACACCTCAACATTGTCGTCGTGGTTCAATTTTAAAAAGAGTTCATTGATACGCTGGGGGTCAGCCAAAGTGAAAGCACGACGTACCCAAATATCATCAGATTTCCATAAGGTCTTGACATGCTTTTCATCATCACCTATTGGCGCGGTACCTGACTTCCAGGCACTGTCCTTATACGAATGCGATTGCCAGTCTCCTGTTGGCTTAGATTCACTATATTTGACAGTAAAGGGTTGGTCTTCTGATGTCGGAAGAATTGTTTTATAATTTGGTTCCTCCTTACCAAGAAAACGATAGATATGGCCATCGACATTAATCAGTCCCAGAAGCGAATGATCTGCTTCAGTCCAATGCTTGGTCGTAGACTCATTCAACTGATCCGTCATTGACCAAATACTAAAGTTTGGATTATGTGTAATTAAGGGATAGGCTGGAGCCTTTCTTTCTTGTGCCTCTGCATCAAAAAAACTCGATATACATACCAGCAGGCAACAAAAACTCAATTTTCCGAGTTTGTTCATGTTAAGGATAGGTTTTTTAAAGGTTTCAATCATTTATTTTGACAAATTTAGCCGCAAATCTATTTTCAGACACAGAAAGGATACTGATAAACCCCAACACGTATAAGAAAGGTTATGCTTAACAACAAATAACGGCGGAATAACTGACATTCAGTTGCCTCTTCGTATCATTTTATGTGCAATTTATATCATATTACACCTCATCCGTAGATACAGTTGCCTACCTATAAACCGATATTCCAAAAATAATAGAACAGTTCATGGTTATGTTCCACCAAAAACATTATTATCTTTGACCATCTGATCAGCATCAGACATCTTACGCATGTATAGATTTGGAATCAATATTACCTTAGCGAATATGAGAAGATTTTACTTTTTTTTCTTAACGATTATACTGTGCTTTTCCTCAACTTTTATTGGGATCTATGCACAAGAAAACGACTCAATCAATAAAAAAGAACTCGGATTAAGTACCCTGCTTAATGATATCCGACAACAACAGATCAACGATTCGCTGGAACGCCTTAAATTACAGCAAGAAATCGCCAGTCTCAAAAGTCAGAACAGTCCCAAGAAAGAAAATCTAAAACAACAACTCAATGAGCTTGACGAAGAAAATAACATGCGTAAGCAACAGTTAAAAATAAAAGTCGACTCCATTAAAAAAAACACCAAACGTTACGCTGTAGCACCATTTAATGACACTCTCTTTTATATTTATAACAAATTAGGTTCGTCCCTGGCTAAGGATCGCGCCTATAATGTGGTCAACAGAATTCAAAACCTCTATGAAGATGACTTTGTAAAAGTCGACTCTTTCAAAATTGAAAACAATGAAATCAGTGCTGACATTGTTTATAAAGATCTGGTCATTACCTCAATCACAGAACTTGATGCCCTGCTTGAAGGAAAAAACAAAGCGGAGATTGCGGAACAATACCTCAAGCGTATTCAACTGGCAATTCATCAGGAAAGAGCAGATAATAGCATCACCAAAATGCTGATTCGTACCGGACTTGTTCTCCTGATTCTCATTATCTTTTCGATATTGGTCTATTTGATTAATAGACTAAAAAAATACGGCACAAAGCGCCTTCTGACTGAACGTACAGAACGAATAAAGGATGTCAAGATTAAAAATTATGTGCTTGTTACCTCTGTTCAAAAAACCCGTATATTCATCAATACAATCAACATTGTGCGTTGGGGATTAATCATACTTATTGCATTTGTTATGCTCCCCATTGTATTCAGTGTCTTTCCTTTTACACAGAGTTGGGCTTCCAATCTTATTGGCCTTTTTACCAAACCGTTGAAAAAGGCTGTGATGGCTATCTGGGATTATATTCCAAATCTGATCACCGTTTTCGTCATTCTATTTGTGATGCGTTATGCGGTACGCTTTGTAAAATATATTTTCAACGAGATTGACAAAGGAAAATTGGAGATAAATGGTTTTCACCGTGAATTCGCCATGCCTACATTTACCATTGTCCGTTTTTTACTTCAAGCCTTTACTTTAGTGCTCGTATTCCCCTATCTTCCTGGGGCTAATTCGGACATTTTTAAAGGAATATCTGTTTTTATCG
The DNA here is from genome assembly GCA_031277685.1 of Sphingobacterium sp. Taxonomy (GTDB): domain Bacteria; phylum Bacteroidota; class Bacteroidia; order Sphingobacteriales; family Sphingobacteriaceae; genus Sphingobacterium. Next base: position 77,914 of record JAITLV010000087.1, read on the forward strand.
GGGTGTTATTTTCGCTGGGTTCATCTTCCGCAATCTCAAATATTATCGCAGGTCTAGTCATTACCTATATGCGCCCTTTCCGAATCGGAGATCGTATTACAATTGCGGACAAGACAGGTGTAGTCATTGAAAAATCGCCCTTGGTAACCCGACTACGCACAATTAAAAATGAAGAGATTACCATTCCGAATTCATCTATCCTATCGGGAAACACCGTTAATTATTCGACCTTTTCTGAAGATGGAATATGTTTTCAAGTTGAACTCACGGTGGGTTATGAAGAACCTTGGCAACGTATACACGAATTACTCCTCAATATTCCACCTCGTATAACACGCGTAAATCAACTGCCTGCACCTTTTGTATTACAAAAGAAACTCGACGATTTTTATGTCCTTTATGAGCTAAATGTATACATTTCAAAATCAGCAGAAATTGAATTGGCCAAATCTGAAATATATCAGCTTATTCTCAATGATTTCCTTGCTGCAGGTATTGAGATGAATGGTCCTCATTTGTTCGCGAAAGTTGACCATGTACCACAATATCAAGAAAGGAATAGCAGTAACAAAACCTAACATTCATACTATATTACGCTTATCAACATATAGCATCATCTGAAGGCCATTTTCCAGTAGTAAAAAATTACCCTGATTTCGTCAATTAATGCCATGGACGATAGGACACAGAAACTTTTTTGGCTTGATTATAATAGCGAATTTATTTGATGAATCATGAGGTGTTAGGATCGTTATTTATGCCTTTATAACTTCAGCACGTACATCAACTCAGCTGCGCTAGTGCCATCTGGCCATTCGACTTCCTGAGCATGCGAATAACTAAAATTAAAAGCTTGATTTGCGGCTTTTGAGGATTCGTTCCCCGCACGATGCGAGACTGTAATTTGCACACATTGTTTTTGCCGTGCCCATGCTATCCGTGCCTGATAGAATAATTTCGACAAGCCCTTCCCTCGATGTGGCTCCTGAATAAAAGAAGCAATCAGAATCGCATTTGACAAATCATCCCGATCCAATACCGCTCCTGTTATACCAACAATATTTCCCTGCTCGTACAATCCAAACATAATACAATTTTGATTATCAAGCAGATCTACCCATTCTTGTTGCGTATAAGCGGCCTCTTTCCGATAATTACTACCAAATACCCCAGGTTTTGTCCGCAATGCTTCCAGCCTAATCTTCTTATAGTTTTGCCATTGTGTGGCATCTAGCTGCTGCAATACGTAATTTTCTTTCCTTATCTCTGCTTTTATACTCATCAAAAGTAAATATACGCAACAATATCACTTAAACCTATTTAAACGAACCACTGGACTAGCTACTTTATCAAATTTGGACCATGCGATCCTATTTCTTTAGCATTAATTTTGATAGGATCAAAAAAGATGGACGATATGTACGTACCCAAACACTTTCAATTTGAAAATTATGTGGAACAGATTGCATTTATGAGACAATATAGCTTTGCAACAATCGTATCCATTAAAAATAATATTCCAATAGCAACGCAGCTTCCTTTTCATATAAATCAACAAGCTGATAAACTCTCTTTGAGTTCTCATTTTGCAGTTGCAAATGAACAGGTCAAGTATATTGTGGAAAACACTTCTTTAGTTATTTTCTCAGAACCACATGCATACATATCTCCTATTCATTACGATGCAAAAGAAAGTGTCCCGACTTGGGATTACATTGCTGTACATGCTTATGGAACAGCCAACATTATAACGGAGGAAGACGCCAAAGAAAACATACTTAAACAGATGATCAGAACCTATGACAATGATTATTTAAAACAATGGCAAGGGCTTTCGGATCGTTTTAAAAGGGGTATGATGCGAGGTATAGTCGCCTTTGATTTAGAAGTAACAGCTATCCAGGGGCAAAAAAAGATTAGTCAGAACAAAACTGCTGCCGAACGGGAACGAATTGCAACATACTTAGAAAAAAGCGAAAGTCAAGTAGAAAAAAGTATTGCCGAATCTATTAAAAACTTATAAGCGCATTTATTAAAAAATTATCACATGAACTCAAATTCAATGTCCATAAAAATTATCAAAGTAAAAATGACAGATATTGATCAATTAATACATATAGGTCAGAAAACCTTTATCGAGACATTTTCAGCACTAAATACCCCAGCGAATATGACAAAATATCTTGCTGAAAAATTTTCGAAAGACCAGCTGTTAGCGGAATTAAGCAATCAGGGGTCTGAATTCTATTTCGCACAACAGGAAGATAAGATTATTGGCTATCTTAAAATAAACAGTGAGCAGGCGCAAACCGAATTACAGTCTGAAAATGGACTGGAAATAGAACGTATCTATGTATTACGAGAATTTCACGAAAAAAAAGCAGGACAGCTCCTCTATGAACAAGCATTGGATATAGCCAAATTAAAAAACGTACAGTTTATTTGGCTAGGTGTATGGGAGGAAAATTCACGTGCAATCAGCTTTTATCAAAAAAATGGCTTTATCGCATTCGATAAACATATTTTTAGATTAGGTGATGATGAGCAAACTGATATTATGATGAAGAAAAATAGGATCAACAATTAATTTAAAAAAAATGAATGCGACTATTATCAACAATATAAACACCATACAGCAGCGTATCGCTCAGGCATGTGCAAGAAGTCATCGGGATCCAAAGGAAATACAACTATTACTCGCAACAAAAACCGTAACTGCAGAGCGCATTAAAATCGCTCTACAAACTGGTCAAACCTTGATAGCCGAAAATAAAGTACAAGAATTGAAGGAGAAATATGAGGACTTACAAGAAATTCCACATAACAATCATTTTATTGGACACCTACAAACCAATAAGATCAAAGAAATCCTAAAATATAATGTTTCGTGTATACAGTCCGTAGATCGTTTGGATTTAGCTCAAAAGCTTCATCAGCGGCTCGCAGCCGAAAATAAAACGATGGATATACTCATTCAGGTAAACACTTCCTTCGAAGAAAGTAAATACGGTGTTGCACCAGATCAGGTCATTGACCTGGTCAGACAGATAGCACCGTTACACACGCTCCACATAAAAGGGTTAATGACAATTGGCCTCCTAAGTGCTGAAGCTGAGCAAGTACGCAAGTGTTTCCAATTGCTCAAACAGATTCAACAAGAAATTGTTATGCTCAATATTCCGAATGTCGTCATGACAGAATTATCCATGGGAATGAGCGGAGATTTAGAAATAGCTATTGCAGAAGGTGCTACGATTGTGCGCGTAGGCACGGCTATCTTTGGACAACGAAATACACCTGATAGCTATTATTGGAACGAAAATCAGATTTAAAACTATTATTTATGCATATACACTTTATCCAACATGAAGATTTTGAAGCTCCAGGAGCCTATTTGCAGTGGGCAATACAGCGGCAACATACAACTAGTTTTTCCAACGTATATCAGTATGATCCGCTACCTCAGGATTGCTCAACAATAGACCTACTGGTGATTATGGGCGGTCCTCAAAGCCCAGATTCTTCCCAACAAGTATATCCCTATTTTGATGCTCCTGCTGAAATCACATTAATCAGACAATGTATTCACGCTGGTAAAGCTGTTGTCGGTATTTGTTTGGGAGCACAATTGATTGGTGAAGCCCTATCAGCAACATACGAATCGAGTCCAGAAAAAGAAATAGGCGTGTTTACGATCCAACTTACTGCGGATGGCTTGAAGGATAAAAATATACAGCATTTTGGAGAAGAAATAGCCGTTGGCCACTGGCATAATGATATGCCCGGGCTCACCCCTGAAAGCAAGATCCTTGCGGTCAGTGCAGGATGTCCACGACAGATCGTAAAATACAGCGATTTAGTCTATGGTTTTCAATGCCATATGGAGCTCAATTCGGAAGTTATTGAGTTGCTTATCCAAGCAGAAAAAGATCTTTATGTGAAGAGCCAACAACATACATTTGTACAGACTCCAGAACAGATACGTAGTTACGATTATACGGAAATGAACAACAGACTATTTCAATTTCTTGATCACCTCGAAACAACCTATCGTCACACAAAACATAATCCGTAAAAAGAAACAGCTCACTTAGCTTGCAACATAGGCTGTGATCCACCATATAATACAACGGCCCAATGCTGAAAAAGAATAGATCAACCTCTGCAGTATCAGATTTATCCTATATTTTGGAAATGTGCACAAAAAATACTGTAGATTTAGCTTATTAAAACAAGACGCTAATGGGTTTTAAATTGAAGCATATACTAAACACCAGTGCCTTATTAATCGTAGGCCTTTTGCTGTTTTCCTGTTCCATCAAAAAGAATGATGAAAATTTGATTTGGTACGAAAACCAAATTATTGAACAGGTTGTCCACGAACAAGATTCGGTTTACAGGATACAGATCGGTATGATGGCCTCTTCTTTTTGGTTGGATAATAAAGAAGGAGACCGAAATGATCAATTGAGCCTTTTACAGAAGAGCTTAAAGCAGCGAAACAAACTCACTATTGGCGTAGAAAAAGGAAGCAGTAAAATCATTCGTGTTACCGATTAACAATAAGCTATTTATACCACACGATATTAACACGAATGACTTCAACAATTTTTCATACCACAACAAACAATCGTTTCTTCAGGTAGGCTACAGATGTGACCTAGCTGCAAAAAAAATTAGGCTATTTTTTCCATTAGATAAATCTGGGGAATTTCCTGTAGTTTTTCCTCGGCAATTCGTCCAAATGATAAAATATAAGGCTGCTGATTATGTTCATCTAGCCCCAAACGGCTTTCCCAGATTTCATAAAAAATAAACTGATTTTCATCAGCAGTAGACTGATGCAGATCATATTGAATGCACTCGGCTTCTTTTCGACTCTCTTTAACCATATGCTGCAATACACTGATGACTTCCTCCCGATAGACCGGATTTGCCTTTAAAATAGCTGTTAAATAGATTTTCATGACAATTGATTTTCTAAATAAAATACTTCATCTAAATATTCTTTATACTCTTTTTCGTAATTGTCCACACGTTCCTGTGTCGCCCCCTTCTCCATATCATGAAAATGGAAGCTTCCGATACGTTCCAATCCAGCAAATTGATTCATTTTATGGAAGCCAAATAAGACCCCCTCATCGACAGAATGCTGATCAAAAAACTCCCCTTCCATGGTGAATGCTGTATCTGGAGCATTCCAACTGGAGGTCACAAAATATTTTTTGCCGTGCATTAACCCACCAGTACCGTAATTGATTGCTGGATTTTTACGCGAACGACCGTCACTTCTATAAATTCCATTATTGTGTCCAGCCGTAAATACTTCATCGATATAAAGCTTCAAACGATTAGGTACCTGAAACCACCATACTGGGAAGTGATAAACAATAATATCAGCCCATTTAAAATTTTCCGCTTCAACCATCGGGTCGAATGCATCATTTACATTGGTCACACGAGTTTCAAACCCGTTTTTACCTAAGGTCTGTACTGTCCAATCTGTAATTGTGGTATTAAAAGAACCACCCGAGTGTGCGAACTCCTGTCCACCGTTAATAATAAATATATTCATCTCTATAATTTTTCTTATTGATAACACAAATTTCTATCATATTTTTAAATCATACAAATAATTTAAATTGTATATTTGTATCATAAAAATAATAACTATGAAATGGAACTTAGAATGGCTTCGCACCTTTAAGGCAATTTACGAGACTGGTACATTGTCCGCAGCTGCACAAGAACTGTTTATTTCACAACCCGGTGTGAGTCTACATCTCAACTCCCTGGAAGCATTTACTGGGCACAAACTTTTTGATCGGTCAGCACGTAGGATGGTACCAACAGAAAAGGGTAAAATTCTATATAACTATATTATAGATCCACTAAAGAAGCTCGAAACCGGGGAGCAGCATTTTCACAAACGGGCCCTGGATGAGCGTATTACCATTAGTGTTGGAATGTGTTTTGAGACCTTTCAATACACCTTAGAGGAGCACATAGCACAACTTCCTTTTAATCTCATTATTAAATTTGGAGAATACCCTCAGATGCAACAGGATTTGGACAATGGCCTACTGGATTTGATTATCACACCACAAAAAGGTAATCAGCAGAACTTAGTCTATCAGCCTTTTTCAAAGGAACGTATTGTATTGATTGCAGGCTGCCAAACGGAAACAACTGAGCTGGAAACCTTGCTCAACGATAATAAGATTAAAGAAGCTGCACTACTATTGAAAAGACAATTATGGTACAGCACTGCGGCAGATATGGATCACCTCAAGAACTTTTGGTCAACACATTTTGGCGAACACCCAGATTTCAGTCCCAATTACATTGTACCCAACATCAGCTCCATTATACGCTGTCTTAGTAATAATAAAGGTTTTTCCATTGTTCCTGATTTTTTGTGTGCAGAAGCCATTGCTTCTGGCAAAATTAAACTCGTCTGGGAAGGGCAATCACCTGTTGAGAATACACTGTATTTTGGCACACGTAAGAAAACAATGTACCAGGAAGAGATTGGTCAATTGGAAACATTGTTACAGGAAAAATGGTAGATTCCCCTATTGATTCAGCATCTTGCTTAAGAATTCGGGAGTCACGCCAATATAGGCGGCCACTTGCTTTTGTGGAAGACAGGCAATCAAGCTAGGATATCGTGTACAAAATCGCTCATAACGATCCTTTGCAGTCAAACGCAAGTTTTCCATCGCACGGCTTTGGTAATAGACCAAGGCATTTTCAGCTAATATCCTGAAATAGATATTTAACTGTGGTATATCCTTGTACAACTTATTCAGATCTGCTTTTGCAATCATCGCGACCTCAGAATCAAAGACTGCATCTACAGCAAGATAGCCTGGTTCACCTGTAACTAGGCTATACATATCCCCTATCCACCAACCTTCTGGAGCAAACTGCTGAATATACTGATAGCCCGTTTCATCCACGCAATAACTCCGTAGACATCCCGAAACGACAAATAGTGCATATCTGCTGACATCGCCTTCCAGCAACAAAAATTGTTTCTTCTTGACCTTTTTGAATTTTACAAAAGAAAAGAAAAGCTCCATTTCCTCTGCATTGAGATCAATCTGATGCTGTATGCTCTCTGCTAGTATGTGTTGATTCATGCCATAATATGGATTGATATACGACAAATATAGTTTATCCCGAAATCCAAACCAAGATTTCCATCAATTGTTTACTACTTGTAGAAAGCCAATAACTCTGGCGATCTACAAGCAGAATAACATTAGATATTGATCGAAGGTCTTCCTGAAGCAATGGTGTGCGCTTCTTTCATGCCCTCTGAGTAGGTTGGATGTGCATAAGAAATTCGAGCCATACTATCTGCGGTAATTTCATATGCTAAGCCCACAACTGCCTGTGCTATGAGATCCACCGCTCGCGCACCAAGGACATGTACCCCCAAAAGCTCTCCATAGACAGGATCTGCCAAAACTTTCACAAACCCCTGCGTATCCATGCCAGCGCGTGCACGGGCATTGGCAGAAAATGGAAAGCTTCCAATGGTATAATTTACCCCCTTAGCCTTGAGTTCTTCTTCAGTAAAACCTACTGACGCGACCTCAGGCCAAGTATAGACGACTGCCGGTATTTGATCATAGTGTATTTTTGGCTTTTGACCATTGATCTGTTCGACAACGAACAGTGCTTCCTCTTCCGCCTTGTGGGCCAGCATAGCTCCGCCGATTACATCTCCGATCGCATAGATGTTGGGTACTGCGGTTTGCAACCGATCATTTGTTAGAATTGCCCCCCTGACATCCAATTCAACAGCCGTATTTTCCAGTCCCAATCCCTCGGTATAGGGACTCCGCCCAACAGCTACCAAAACATAGTCAGCCTCGATTTCCTGTATCTGCCCTACGCGGTCTTTGAACGAAACCTTCGCTGTATCTCCCAAATTCTCTACTTTATAGACCGCTTGCTGAAGTAAAATACGAATCCCATCATTTGATAGTATTTTTCTTAACCCTGTCCCAAGTTCATGATCCATATTCGCGAGGAGGTGATCCGCATATTCGATGATCGTAATCGCTGTTCCAAGTCTATTGAATATGGAAGCCATTTCTACACCAATAACACCACCTCCAATAATAACAAGGCTCTTCGGTTGCTGTTTCAGAGATAAAGCTTCAGTAGATGTAATCACCCTTTTTTTATCTATCACTACACCAGGGATAGTCGCTGGCTTCGATCCTGTCGCGATGATAATATTACTTCCCTGAATAAGATCAGTACCATTATCTTCCTTAACAACACGTAATGTTGTATGATCTACAAATGAAGCTGTACCATGAATAACTGCAACCTTATTTTTCCGCATGAGAAAATTAAGTCCCTGCGTATTTTGTAAAACCACTTTATCCTTACGTGTATACAACTGACCAAAGTCCACAGATAGCTCATTTGCCATAATGCCATGTGTTGCAAAATGATGTACAGCTTCATGATAATGGTGAGTGCTATCCAAAATAGCCTTCGTCGGAATACAGCCGACATTAGTGCATGTTCCACCTAATGTATTGTATTTTTCAATCAATACTGTTTTATACCCCAATTGAGCTCCGCGAATAGCAGCAACATATCCACCTGGACCAGAGCCAATAATAACTAAATCATAATGTTCCATATTTCAAATTATTTAAGGTGCTTAGCTTATTTTCTCGTTTTTTATACCTATCCTTCCATTCAAATATGCAGTACATTAAAAAAATACCAATAAGTATATTAATAACAAACACAAAAATCCATAAAAGATAAATAAAACCAATAAAAGATTATTAAACAAAACAAATATAAAAATAAAATACCGTTTAGTATATTATTTTTAATCCCTTAAAATTTAAATATGAGAAAAATATAGGCTATTAGCCCTATCCCCAAACTCATGGTATTTATGCGAGAATGTTTCAGATATTTTATAACTTCATAACGAATAGCTATTAAAATACATTTTTCCATGAAGGAACATCAATACAAGGCCAGGATTGAATGGACAGGTAATTTAGGCAGTGGTACAGATCATTATAAAAACTATGAAAGAAGCCACCAGATCAGTATACAGGACAAAGTAATTATCCAGGGCTCATCTGATCCAGCGTTCCGAGGAGATCCCGCCAAACATAATCCCGAAGAACTGCTGCTAGCTTCTTTATCCTCCTGCCATATGCTATGGTACCTCCATTTCTGTTCAGTCGACAATATTATTGTAGAAGAATACATTGATCATGCGACAGGAATCATGATCGAGGAAGAAAGCGGCAAGGGATTTTTCAAAGAGGTTATACTCGCTCCTTCTATCCGTGTCCAACAGCCAGAGATGATAGCCAAGGCGATAGCACTTCACAAAAAGGCCAGTGAGTATTGTTTTATTGCAAATTCAATGAATTTTCCGGTACTCCATCAGCCCCAGGTAAAAACGACAGGATAATCTATCTGTTCCCCAGTCGTTCCTGTAATTCTCTTCTAAAAGTAATCCCAACGGGCAGATTCATATTATTGATCTGCACCATACCATGTTCATACTTGCTGACCTTATTGATGGAGGCAATATATGACTTATGGATGCGGACAAATTTGGAAGCAGGTACCTGTTTTAAAATCTGTTGTGTAGTACTGGCAGTGAGGTATGTCTGTGCTGCTGTCACAATTTTCACATAATTCCCAAAGCTTTGAATAAAGTCAATTTGAGCAAGCTTTACCTCAATCAACCGTCCATCCATTCGAATACTAATTGTTTTAGGTTCTTCTTCCTGCGAAATAAGCGTAGTATTAGTATAGGAGAGAAAACGCTGTATTGCCTTGAAAAAACGAGGAAAAGATATTGGTTTCAACAAGTAATCAACAACCCCATAGTCATAGCTTTCCAAAGCGTATTCAGAATACGCTGTCGTCAATATTGTTTTAGGTGGATTATCCAACATCTTCAGAAATTCCATTCCTGTAATTTCAGGCATATCAATATCGAGAAAAATAAGGTCAACCTTATCATTCCTCAAAAACTCCAGTGCTTCAAATGCATTGTAGCATTGGGCAACCAATTCCAGATCAGCACTTCTTTCGATATAATTTACCAATACATAATGTGCTGCTGGTTCATCATCAACTACAATACAACGCTTTTTCTCCATGACTAAAGATTTATGGCCAATGATACTTCAAACTCTTCTTTACTCGAATTTGTATTTAACTGATATCGATTCGGATATAATAGCTTCAATCGTGCCACCGTATTTTCCAAACCTATTTTTGCTGAAAAAACATTCCGCTTTTTCACGGGAACTGAATTTCTTACATGCAAATATAAGTTCCCTTTTTCAATCTTGATGGAAATCGCTACGTAACAATCTTCTATACTACAGGTACCATGCTTAAACGCATTTTCAACGAATGTTATCAAAAGCATCGGCGCGATTTGATAATTGATTCCCTCTTCCCGCTGATAATCAAAGTCTATCTTCGTACGATAGCCTAGACGTTCACGTTCCAATTCAATATAACTGGATATAAAATCAATCTCATCATCCATCGAAACAAATTCTCTATCGCTACTTTCCATTTGATAACGAAGCAATTGTGACACTTTTATAATCAGCTCAGAAGTTCGTTCCGGAAATTTGAGACTCATGCCATAGATCGTATTTAATGTGTTAAACAAAAAATGGGGATTTAGCTGCTTTTTCAGATTAGACAATTGGGTCTGATTGGACAATAGTTCTCTTCGTGTTTTCAATCGCTGAAAGCGATAGAATTCGATAAATTGGATACTACCCAAAATACAGATTAACGATCCTAAAAGTACCCCCAATTGATAATGAAATGTTTTCTGAGCGAGATTTTTATACAAAAAGCAATTCTTGTAGATGACATTTTCAGTTATTTCTTTTAGAATCAAAGCGAAAATCAGCAGGATGACGACGGAAGTAAACGCGTACAGTATGGCTTTATTCTTTTTGAGCAAAAGCGGCAACAAAAAGAAACGATTCACCTGTGCATGAATATATAAGATCAGGAAATAGATCACTCCCATTAAAAAACCTTTCCAGCTTAAAATCAGAATCCAGTCATTCAACGTGAAGAGGATAAACGAAAAAACCAATAATGTGATTTCCTGTATGATCTTATTTTCCAGAACCTTTCTCATAATCCCTTATTTTGTAAAAATCTGTTACAAAGTAAAAGTATTAAGTTTATAACCACCGAAAAATAAATGACGAATTAAATTGGTCACTTTTAAACGTTATAGATCATTTTAAACGGACTCTACAGCAGTGTTGGTACTTATCTTCGCTTCCATAAAATGATATATAACCTATGCTGAAATTGAATTTAGTGTTGTCATTGGCTGTATCACTTGCGACCTCAACCTTATTTGCACAAAAGCTTACCATCCGAAATGCCGTAGACCAAGGTCTTGCAAATTATGGAATTATCAAAGCAAAAGCGTATTATGTCCAGTCTTCACTACAGACCAACGAACAGGTAAAACGCGACTTCTGGCCTAATTTGACCGTTGCAGCCCAACAGGATTTTGGAACCATCAACGGACAGAATGGCCCTTTGTATGGATTTGGAGGACTTGGTGTTGCTTCTTCTGGAGCAGCACTTCCAGAACAAAATTGGAATTCTGCTTTTGGGGCCCTTTATCTCGCCAACATCAACTGGGATATTTATACCTTCGGTCGCAGAAAGGAGCGCATTGAATTAAGCAAAGCCGACAGTAAACGATTGGAAACTGATCTGCAACAAGAACAGTTTCAACACAAGATTAAGATTGCTGCGGCTTACCTAAATCTACTTGCGAGCCAACGTCTCCAAAGAAATCAACAGAAAAACCTGGATCGCGCCTTAGTTTTCTTTAACATCGCTGCAACAAAAGCCAAGAACGGGATTTTACCCGGTGTTGATTCAACATTGGCTTCTGCAGAAGTATCCCGTGCCAAAATCAGTTTAAATCAGGCAGGAGAAAATGTAAAGGAGCAAAACAACAAATTGACTGTATTGATGGGAATCAATTCAACGGATCTACAGATTGACACTACCTTGGTCACAAAAACACCAGTTCAGCCAGTTGCGACAGACCCCACATTGGTCGATAACAACCCGGTTCTTCAATATTACAAAAGTCGAATTGAGGTTGGTGAACAACAGCTTAAACTGTCCAACAAAGAATTTTTACCTACATTGTCTGCATTCGGTGTTTTCCAGGCAAGAGGTTCTGGATTCAAAAGCGAATACATAACAGACCTTCACGCTTTTACAAGAAACTACTGGGAAGGTGTTCGTCCCAACCGACAAAACTATCTTTTGGGTTTGGGAATCAATTGGAATCTAACTTCAATCGCCCGGATTAATAAAAAAATCAGCGCTCAGCGATATACAAACGATGCTTTGCGGGAGGAATATCAAACTGCCGCTGCACAATTTATCGCACAACTAGACGCTGCCGATGTAAAGATCAGATTAGCCCAACAGAGCGATATCGAGGCCCCAAGGCAAGTGTCAGCTGCCCTACAGGCCTACAATCAAAAGATGGCAATGTATAAAAACGGTCTCGCAACGCTTGTCGATGTCACCCAAACCTTGTATACACTTAACAGAGCCGAGACCGATCGCGAGATCGTCCATATCAACCTTTGGCAGTCACTTTTACTGAAAGCCGCTGCAGCTGGCGATTTCGATATTTTCAATAAAGAACTATAAATAACACAGCATGAATTTAATACGTTTTGCCTTACGTAAGCCGATATCCATCCTTGTACTGGTCATGGGACTTATTGTATTTGGAATAGGTGCAGTACGCACAATAAAGGTAGATATCTTGCCCAAAATGAACCTACCTGTTATTTATATTGCTCATCCTTTTGGAGGTTATTCTCCAGATCAAATGGAGTCCTATTTCGCCAAAAACTACGTTAATATCCTACTTTTTGCCAATGGAGTTAAATCCATTGAGACCAAAAACATCCAGGGTCTGACCCTAATGAAAATCTCCTATTACGAAGATACCAATATGGCGCAGGCTGCGGCGGAATTGAGTGCACTGGCCAACCGGATTCAGGCTGCGTTCCCCCCAGGTTCACAACCACCTTTTATTATTCGGTTTGATGCTTCCTCACTTCCAGTCGGACAATTGGTCCTCAGCAGCGATAAACGTTCTAACAATGAATTACAAGATCTTGCGAATGTCTACGTGCGCGCCTCCTTCACCTCCATCCCTGGATTACTCTCGCCACCGCCATTTGGAGGCAGCCCGCGCACGATAGAAGTTAATGTAGATCCTGACCTCATGCGTAGCCACAACATGACCCCAGATCAGGTCGTTGAAGCCTTAAAACTCAACAACCAGACTGCGCCTGCCGGAAATGTCCGTATAAAAGATAAAAACTACATTACGCCGACCAATAATACCATTCGGGATGTGAAGGATTTTGAAAAAATCCCACTCTTTAAAGGTGGAGTACAAAATCTATACCTAGGTGACATTGCCACCGTAAAAGACGGAGCCGACGTTACAGCTGGTTACGCGCTCGTCAATGGCAAACGCTCAGTCTACGTCAGCATTGCCAAGGCCGGAGATGCCTCGACCTGGGAAGTTGTACAAAATTTGAAAGCTGCACTACCTAAAATTCAAAATACACTGCCTGAGGATGTTAAATTATCCTATGAATTTGACCAGTCAGTATATGTCATCAATTCTGTCAAAAGCCTGATTACCGAAGGGGCTATCGGTGCCATACTCACCGGTCTTATGGTTTTACTATTTTTAGGAGACCGTAGAGCAGCTTTAATCGTTATCTTAACAATCCCAATCTCTGTTATTTCAGGTGTACTCTTCCTGAAACTATTTGGACAGACTATCAATCTGATGTCATTGAGTGGATTGGCACTGGCCATTGGTATCTTGGTTGACGAAAGTACAGTTACCATAGAAAATATACATCAACACCTGGATATGGGCAAGCCCAAAGCACTGGCGATCTGGGATGCCTGTAAGGAAATTGCCTTGCCAAAGCTGTTGATTTTATTGTGTATCCTGGCAGTATTCGCTCCGGCATTTACGATGACAGGTATTCCTGGATCGCTATTTCTACCCCTGGCGTTGTCCATTGGATTCTCCATGATTATCTCCTTCCTCTTGTCACAGACTTTCGTACCGATCATGGCCAACTGGCTGATGAAAAGCCATCATAAAACTACTGCACATACAATAAACCCGAAAGGTCTCAACGCAGATGAAGTCCAATTTGCCGAAACGGGTCTTTCAGTCGAATCAGAACAAGATACCCTGAATCAAAAGAGACTCCTGGTCGAACGGGAGGATTTTAATAGCGATGGCAAAATCAGCTACTTTGAACGATTCAGAAATCGCTTTATGAAAATGATCGACAAGTTGTTCAAACGGAAGAAAATTATCACCATCGTCTATCTAACAGGTGCCATAAGCTTGGTACTGATTTTACTCAACAGTATTGGACAGGACGTATTTCCGAAGGTCAACTCGAGTCAATTCCAGATGCGCCTACGCGCCGTAGAAGGTACCCGTATTGAACGTACCGAAGAAAAAGCCAAACGTGCATTAGCTGAACTTGAAAAACTGGTTGGCAAAGAACATATTAGTATATCATCTGTTTATATTGGCCAACATCCCGGACAATTTTCTGTATCACCAATATACTTGTTTATGGCAGGTCCCCATGAGGCCGTTTTCCAAATCGCCCTCAAAGATTACCACCACGATATGGATAGTTTCCGTGATGAATATAGAAAACTACTCAAAGCCGCACTTCCTGATGTACAAGTTTCTTTTGAACCGATCGAACTCACAGATAAAGTCCTGAGCCAAGGTTCACCGACACCCATTGAGGTCCGCATTGCAGGTAAGAGCAAAAAGAATAATGAAAAATATGCAGGCAAACTCATTGATGAACTGAAAGCCATCCCCTATTTCAGGGATGTACAGCTGGCACAGTCCATCAAATACCCATCCTATGACATCAACATTGACCGAGTGCGTGCTGCTCAGCTTGGCATTGACCTTGCTGAGGTGACCCGTTCATTGATTGCGGCGACCTCTTCTTCGCGATATACAGAGAAAAACACCTGGATTGATGAAAAAGCAGGTCTTTCATATAACGTGCAAGTTCAGGTTCCCATTGATAAAATGAAAGACGAGAAAGAAATTGGAGAGATTCCCCTGCTAAAAAATTCTTCACGGCCCATCTTGAGTGACATTGCGACCATAACGCCATCCTATACCTATGGAGAGAACGACAATTTAGGTGCGATGCCCTACATTTCGGTTACGGCCAATATCGACCATACCGATCTAAAAACAGCTTCAAAAGATGTGCAGCATAGCATTAAGGCTTTAGGTGAACTTCCACGTGGACTTTCTGTGGAACAAATCGGATTAGGGAAAGTCCTCAGCGAAACGATGGATAGTCTACAGGCAGGTCTAGCTGTAGCAATTATTGTGATATTCCTGATGTTATCAGCCAACTTTCAGTCGTTTAAGGTATCCATGGTGGTTCTCACAACAGTTCCAGCCGTTGTTCTTGGATCATTGCTGATGCTTTTATTAACCGGTTCAACACTCAACCTACAATCCTATATGGGTATTATTATGTCCGTTGGTGTTTCCATAGCCAATGCAGTACTGTTGATCACCAATGCTGAACATATCCGCAAATACAATCAAAATGCATTAGCGGCTGCGCGCGAAGCAGCCTCACTTCGTCTACGCCCCATTATTATGACCAGTTTGGCGATGATTGTCGGTATGTTACCGATGGCAATTGGCCATGGCGAAGGGGGTGAACAAGTATCCCCATTGGGACGTGCTGTCATCGGTGGATTATTATTCTCCACTTTTGCAGTACTCGTTATTTTACCGTTGATATTTGCATGGGCACAAGAGAAAAGTAGTACACAATCCATATCCCTGGATCCCGAAGACGAAGAAAGTAAACATTATATTGCAGCATTAAAACCCTGATCATCAAACTGCCAAAGGTAATATAAATGCCTTAAAGAGAAAATTGACTAATGACTAAATAGATTTTAAAGATGAAACATAATTTCCTGAAAATATTGTCCGCAGTTGGCCTACTAGCCTACTTAACCGGATGTCAGTCTGCTGCGGAAGAAAATGGCAAAAAAACGACAGCGGTGATGGCAAGCCCAACCATGGAAACATTTGTACCAACCAAACAGAAGCTAACAAATAAAATGCAAATACCGGGTGAGATCAGTGGGTTTCAACAGGTAGAAATTTATGCCAAAGTAAGCAGTTATGTCCGGGCATTAAAAGTTGACATCGGTAGTCGGGTACAAGCCGGACAGTTGTTAGCTGTCCTGGAAGCACCGGAATTGAGCTCACAGTTGTCTGCTGCAAAATCAAGGCTGAAATCGCAGGAAGCAATTTACATGGCTACCAAAAGCACTTACGATAGACTATTTGAGACCAGCAAAGTAGAAGGTACTGTCGCCCGCTTAGACCTTGAAGTCGCCGAAGCTAAAAAGAATGCGGATTTCGCCCAATTTCAAGCTGCAAAATCAGCCTATGCTGAAGTACAGAACCTATTGAACTACCTCGAAATACGCGCTCCATTTGATGGCGTTATTGCTACACGTAATGTCAATCAGGGCGCGTATGTAGGTCCCGCTGGTAGGGGATCAGAAATGCCAATCATGACCATTCAGCAGCAGAGCAAACTCCGCTTGGCTGTTTCGGTACCCGAACAATATGCTGGCTTCCTGGCTGCCGATCAACCGCTACAGTTTACTGTAAAGTCCCTTCCCGGTCAACAGTTTTCGGGAAAGATCGCACGTAAATCCGGAGCACTAGATAGCAAATTTCGGTCTGAAAGAGTCGAGATAGATATTATCAATACCAACAATAAACTTCTTCCTGGTATGGTGGCAGAGGTCGAACTGCCCTTGACATCTCAAGATAGTACATTTGTTGTACCTAAAACTGCCGTCTTTACCTCTGGTGAAGGAAGCTTTGTGATTGCTGTCGTTGACAATAAAACAAGCCGTGTACCAGTACAAAAAGGACGCAGCATTGATGGTCAGGTAGAAATATTTGGAAACCTTAGCCCAACGATACGGCTCATTAGTAAAGCTGATGAAGAAATCGCAGAGGGCACCACAATTAAATAAAAAGTTGGGTAAGCTATGCTACTTCTTTAAAGTATTCCTGAGAATTTAATAGCTGAACAAGAAACTGTAGGAAATACCAATAAAAAACAAACGGGGCATCCAAAAATTTTGGACGCCCCGTTTGTTTTTTAGATCTTCAAATGGCTAAATGCCCATAAATTTAAAAGCTGTTGCTGGTTTGAATAATTCATTTGAGATTCCATTTATTGCTACACCTTGTTTTAAGTCCAATTTCATTGCAGGAGCACCTTGCTTCAGGTTAAATTTAGTAAGATCAACCCATAAAGTACCTGGTGTCAACACATTTTCAAAATAATACACCTTATTTTTTTGATCCGCCACTGACCGCCAACGGGTGGAAGAAATATTGGGTTCGGTTTCCGAACTAATACCAAATGGGACAGAACAATTACGAATAACGCTAAATACACTGGCTACAGCGATCCGTGTATCATCCGTTTGTGGAATAGCATTAATATAATAGGAGGCGCGTACAAAACGATCTGCAGCCCGATTAGTTCCGGGTAGCATAATTGTCCCTGGAATTCCCTGCCAATACCTGTTCAATGCCAGCTGTTCATCAAATATAGGCGAATTTGTCATTACTGTATAAGCAGCATTGTGGTGAATGACCAGCTTTCCATTTATGTATTCAAATATCGCATTGTCACCCGTTGCATCCGAAAGAGATAGGTGCACCGTTGTAAACTTTTCGGTACCTGGAATATAATCACTCACAATTACAAAAGGCTCATCCTGCAAGACCTTCACCGCTTCAGCCACCGTCGCAAAATTGTCAAGTACATATTGCGCCCAGGCTGAGATCGCCAGCCCTTTTCTGGTTCCCGCAGGATCAAATTTGGGGTAAGCAGATTCGACTAGCCAAAGTACATTGGCGACTAATCCTTTTTCGTTCAATCCATCCACCGTGGCAATATCCCAAGCACTGGAAATCACACTACCATATTGAGAGGTCCAGGTCAACGATTGCGGACCTACCTCACCACTTCGCTGTATACCGCTGGGAAACACCCAAATATTAGCGGCAATATCATCCTTCCAGTCCATGCTCCGTGCTGTAATCACTGTCTGGTTCGGACCTTTATAGACTACCCGGGTACAGGCATCAGTCTTTCCTTGCAAGAGTACTACAATTAAAATAATCAAAAAAAGATACTTCATAAAATAGTTGTTTCGTATATTAACAAATACTTAATAGTTTTGTTTAAACAAAACTATTAATAAAAAAATACCATTAAAAGTATCCCCTATAAATACTTTTATCGTTTCATTCTTTGGATGACTTTATTCTCCAAAACTTCGTTATATCATTTTTTTGACTTAGCAGGAGTCTTTTAGTTTTTAACCCTATTTTTTCCTATTTTCAATATATAACGACGACAACTGTGAATAGAGTTAAAAAAATCAATGGGTGTAGGATATGTTGACAATCATTAAAATAGGAGTAAAACTTGGGCTTATCTTATTTCTAATCCAGAGTACGCTGGTTTGTATCGATGGCTTATACGATAAAAAAACGAAAGCGGTTGTTGGCATTGTACTCGGCAATAAAATCGATGCTGACGGTAGTCCATCAGAAAGACTGCGCGCACGGTTAGACAAAAGTATCGAACTATACCGAACAAAGCGGATTCAAACAATTCTAGTGAGTGGTGGTTTCGGAAAGGAAGGTTTTTGGGAAGGCGAGAAGATGAAAGACTATCTGGTCCTGAACCATATCCCCATGGAGAAAATTATGGTGGACAATTATGGTAATGATACCGAAAAAACAGTCATCAACAGTATCCGCATCATGGACAGTCTACACTATAAAAGTGCCATTACCATTTCTCAATATTTTCACCAGACACGAACAAAGGCGCTCTTTCGGAATAATGGGTTTTATCATATTGAAAGTGCCAGCCCAATTTATTTTGAATGGCGCGATAGCTATTCAGTCTTCCGGGAGTTTGTTGCTTATTACAAAGAGGCCTTGTAGCATTCATTAATAGGAGCTGCACCCCGGTACCCATTCGATCAAAAAGAAGTTTGTTTTATCATCAAAGCAAATTATATTTACAACTCACTAAACCAATCCAATGAAAGAGAAATTTATTGATAGAAAAGATCAACAAGCAAATAAAATATTTGAACGAAGGACGCTAGCAAGTGATTACCGAACCATTCTCCCTTTATTAAAACCAGGCTTAAGTATACTGGATGTTGGTTGTGGCACGGGAACGCTCTCGCATGAAACCGCGTCACTTATTGCCGATGGAACAGTGATCGGTTTAGACAATACCCAATCTTTTA
This sequence comes from Sphingobacterium sp., assembly GCA_031277685.1. Lineage (GTDB taxonomy): Bacteria > Bacteroidota > Bacteroidia > Sphingobacteriales > Sphingobacteriaceae > Sphingobacterium. The sequence continues at coordinate 97,435 of JAITLV010000087.1, forward strand.
TTGATATAGGGCATCAACAATACGGTGATACCGCCAACCTTCGTCTGATTTGTGATAATATCTTTAGTTATGAGCCTCCACATCAGTTTGACCTGATCATGACAGCCAGAACCATGCAATGGCTGAGTGATATTCCTGGCGCTTTAAAACGGTTTAAGTCTTGGTTAAAACCTGGAGGACAACTTTCAATTTTGGATTATAACCATACCGCAATTGAATGGAATCCGGCTCCTCCGGCCAGTATGCTGGAGTTTTATCAAACTTTTTTAAAGTGGCGTGCTGATGCAGGCATGAACAACCGTATTGCGGATGAAATCGCTGCCTTGCTTGAGCAGCAGGGATTTACAGCCATTGAGACGATCAATGCTGATCAGACCTACACACGACAAGAAGATCATTTCAAAACCAATCTCGGAATCTGGATCAAAGTGGCTCAGTCTCAACAAATGGTAACAGAAGGATATATTACAGATGAATTACGTTTGAAGGCCATTGAAGATTACAGCAACTGGATTGAAACAGAAGCCCTGTCAATGACCCTTAAGATGAATGAGGTGAGAGCTGCAATTTAATAATACCAACATGAACGATATACGCGCTATTTTCTTTTCCCTCCTATTGTCACTTTCTTCCTGTGCGCTAATTGCACAATCAAAAGATACGACGATCAGTGTCGGCCAGCATAGTCTATATTTTAATGTTATGAATTTCATTATACAAAAAAACAACCTCAACAGAATAATTTGACCTGTTTAGAAATAAATTTATTTGTAGCTTAGTATTATTGACAATGCCCAATCAACACAATATTTTATGAACAATCAAGCGCAGAATGTTATCGATTCCCCCAGTAACAATACCGTTTTTATGGTATGGAATTTTCACGAAAACAAGGAACTGAAACCTGTTTTTGAACGGATTTGTGCACTGGTAGTCAATCTGAATAACTCGGCCCAAGTACGTTCGACCGGTATTAAAGCGAGTGTCGTCATGGGAATTAGTTATCACGCCTGGAAAAAATTGGCGTTACAGGAACCGTTACCAAAAGAATTAGTTCCTTTTGAACCCATCGTAGGACAAAAGCACATCGCTGTTGCTACAGTAGGAGACCTCCATTTTCATATTCGGGCTGAAGAGCAAAGCTATTGTATTGATATGGCGGCCGAAATTTCCGATGCCCTTGCATCAGTTGCCGACTGTAAAGAAGAAATTCACGGCTTTCGTTATTGGGACGGCAGAAGTATCTTAGGTTTTGTCGATGGCACCGAAAATCCTACAGGCCAAGACCGTGCTCTCTTTGGTATTATTGGAGATGAAGATCAAACCTATTCAGGCGGTAGCTACCTGTTTGTTCAAAAGTACATCCATGATATGAACAGCTGGCGGGCCTTACCAGTATCTGAACAAGAAAAGGTTATTGGGCGAAGTAAAACCAATGATATTGAAATGGCAGATGATGTAAAACCTCTCAATTCACATTCCGCATTGGCCAATGTGGGGGATGATCTCAAAATCGTCCGGGACAATATGCCTTTTGGTCATATCGCCAACAATCAAATGGGCACTTACTTTATTGCCTATGCCAGTAAATTCGGTACCGTAACACTCATGTTAAAGCGGATGTTTATCGGTGAACCCGAAGGTAACTACGATAGAATATTAGACTTTAGTACCGCCCAAAGTGGCACCCTATACTTCTGTCCAGCGATTGATATGTTAAAAGATTTTGCCGGATAAACATAGTCGAATTAGCTGTTTCCGAGACTAACTTCATCATAAAACTTGGCTTGTAATCCGCCATCGAACTGATACAGGAACAATCAAAAACAAAAACATGAAAATAGACGTTTTTAAACACAATAATGAGCATATAGCCGAAGTAAAAGACACCGGAATTCTCATCAGCAATCTTGATGACGGTTTACAGATCATGGTGGATTGTGCTGCACAAGAAGCGTATAAAGCAATCTTATACCAAGAAAATATTTCAGCCGATTTTTTTGAGCTAAAAACTAAATTGGCTGGAGACATTCTTCAAAAATATACACAATACGGCTTTGATATCGCAATTGTCGGTGATTTCTCCATCTATAATAGCAAGAGTCTAAATGATTTTATCTACGAAAGTAATAAAGGCCGTAAAATTAACTTTGTTACTACCCGGGACGAAGCTATTACTAGACTATCAAAGAGTTAACTGCGCTGGCCCATTCAAGGCGAGCTCTCGACCTCGTTTCATAAAAAATAAGCGGCTATTTATTAACCGCTTATTTTTTATGACTGCTGTAACCAATCTTCATAGGACATTACCCCTAATGCTGGTTTTCCTTCACCTTCCAATATGGCGATAAACTCCAATTGATTGCCATCAGGATCATTAAAGTAAATTGCGAGTGCGGGCATCCATGCAAATACCATGGGTTTTTCTAGACCATCCTTCAAAAAATTATAAGGCTGTAAATCCCGTTCTTTGAGATAGTCTACTGCATAATTTAAAATATCCTCTTTGCTGGTTCTAAAAGCGAAATGCCGTGGTTGAAAGTTAGTTTCCTCCTGCCAAAGTCCTAACATATATTCTTTTCCAGAACCAATCCACAAAAAAACGATAGGCCGGTTAGGGTCACGGTGTGCAATACGCAGTCCCAATACCGATGTATAAAAATTCACAGATTCTTCCAGGTTCCGAACCTGAATATGGGTTTCATATAATCCTGTTATCTCCATTGTTTCACGAGTTAAATGTAATCTAGTTTCATACATCATTCAAAGCCTTTCCTGACGATGAACCCCTGTATTTATTACGCCATTACAATGTAAGTTAAATTCCAATAGCTCGGTCAGAACAATCCTAAATAAGACAGAAAAATGATGATTTATGCCCCTAGAGTTTGATTTAATAGAAAAACAACCTTATCTTGTGTTGAAGACACATTAGCCATGTACAACACACTCGCATTCAAAAAATATACACCCGAAGATTTCATACTTTTTAAAGAACTTGTCAAAGATGATGAGATCATGAAATATATTTCAGGTAAGGGGTTAACAGCTGAACAGGCAGAAAAAAAATTTGCATCGATTCTAGATATCAATACAGACCCATTATTAGGTTATTTTAAGGTCATAGATTCAGAGAGCCAATTATTTTTAGGCGACTGTAAATTGGTCAATTACAAAAAAGATCCAACAGTTTTTGAAATAGGCTATTTACTTCAAAAAGAATTTTGGCGTAAAGGTCTCGGGACCAAAATCTGTGAATCCATGCTGGCAATGGCTAACCATATCGACCCCAATAAGGATGTTGTTGGCATTATTGACCCTGACAACGCTGCCTCCAGACAACTATTGACAAAATTTGGATTTCAGCGCTTCTTCATCGGTATAGAAGACGATATTGCTACAGAAAAACTTATCTTAAAAAGGTCATAGCCCCTACTTCGTTTCTTGAAAGAATAAAAGAGCATAGCACGATTCACCTATATGAAATTTAGCATCAAGATCAATCCGAATACACACGACAGCCTGCAGGATACGTTATCTTTCTTTGGCGTGGATTGTAATCGTCCCTATTATATCTCCTCTGGCAATCCACTCTTTGAATACCCTAGAAATTCATTCCGTATTGATTTTTATGCAATATGTATTTGCACCGCAGGGACGATTAAAGTTGAAATAGATAATCACGAGTACACACTTTCACAGCATAGTGTTCTACTTTCTGCTCCATCCACAATTATAAAATTCACTGAGGTCAGCAAAGATTTCAGAATGAAACTACTTTTCTTTGACAAGTTATTTCTACTTAAAAACATTGCCAATCCGTTTTTCATCGAAAAACTGGGCCTTTTCAATAAAGCGACCTTTACCATTATATTCAGTGCAGAAAAGTTGGTCGAAAAACTATTAAAGCTCCTTGAATATCTGAGCGAAGTAACCCTACGGACAACAGGATTTACCAATGACATTATTCGCACCATCATTTTTAATCTTTTACTGGAAATCGCCGATGTACTCGCAATTGAGAACCAACAAGGCCTTGAAACAATTCAGGAGGCAAACAGTCTCTTTTTTAAATTTACAGCGCTCGTACAACTACATTGTTGTCAATCCAAAGACGTAAAATATTACGCCGACAGGTTATTTATTTCAAACAAATATCTGATTAGTATTGTTAAGAAAGCATCTGGGAAGACACCACATGAAATCATAGATGAAAATCTACTCAAAGAAGCGTATGCCCTGCTTGGAAATCCTGAAAAGACTATTTCCGACATTGCTTACGCAATAGGTTTCAATTCGATCTCTGCATTTGGTCGTTTTTTCAAAAAGTACTCCATGTTATCACCTTCTGAATATCGAAAAAGACAAAATATGTAAATAAAGGAAATTCGGTAGAACAATAGCGAATTTGAGGGCATAAATGATCTATGGAGTATAGCTAACTTTACTCAAGAATTAAAAACAATAAGAATCATGAAAGAAATCACCTCAAAATTCGACAAAGTATTAAATGCATCTGCTGAATATGGAAATGTAAATCATGAACCGGATTCAAGCACCGAACAACAACGCAATACCCCCAAAAAGGCAATGCCTTTTTCAGATCAGATAGGAAACTATCAACGTAATAAAGGTATTCCGACCAAATCCTATAAAGACAGTAAAATTTATATCGTTGGTAGTGGGATTGCAGGAATGTCTGCAGCATATTACTTCATCCGTGACGGTCAGGTTCCAGCCGAGAATATTACTTTCTTAGAACAACTACATATCGATGGTGGATCCCTAGATGGTGCAGGAAATGCCAAGGACGGCTATGTCATCCGTGGTGGACGAGAGATGGACATGACCTACGAAAATCTATGGGACATGTTTCAGGATATTCCAGCATTGGAAATGCCAGCACCTTACAGTGTGCTCGATGAGTATAGACTGATAAACGATAACGACTCCAACTACTCAAAAGCACGACTTATCCATAATCTTGGCGAAATTAAAGATTTCAGCAAATTTGGACTAGCAAAAAAAGACCAACTTGCCATCATCAAGTTACTATTGAAAAAGAAGGAAGAATTGGATGACCTAACGATTCAAGATTATTTTAGTGAATCTTTCTTAAACAGTAATTTCTGGACTTTTTGGCGCACCATGTTTGCTTTTGAAAACTGGCATAGCTTATTGGAATTGAAACTGTACATGCATCGCTTCCTCCATGCCATAGATGGATTAAACGATCTTTCTTCTCTTGTATTTCCAAAATACAATCAATACGACACCTTCGTCACCCCATTGCGTCGGGTATTGCAAGAAAAAGGTGTTAAGATCCAATTTGATGTACTAGTAAAAGACCTTGATATACAAATCAATACTGAAGGAAAAACCGTTGAAGGTATCATTACCGAACAAGGAGGTAAGGAGGTCCGTATCCCTCTAGGTCCAAATGACTTTGTGATCGTCACGACCGGTTCGATGACCGAAGATACTTTCTATGGCGATAATACAAAAGCACCGATCATTGGTATCGACAATAGCACAAGTGGACAAAGCGCAGGCTGGAAACTTTGGAAAAATCTTGCCGCCAAATCCGATATTTTTGGTAAACCTGAGAAATTCTGCAGCAATATCGAAAAATCGGCTTGGGAATCTGCTACCCTTACCTGTAGACCTTCCGCTTTAATTGAAAAATTAAAAGGCTATTCAGTCAATGATCCGTATTCTGGAAAAACAGTGACTGGCGGTATTATTACGATTACCGATTCCAATTGGTTAATGAGTTTCACCTGTAACAGACAACCACACTTCCCAGGCCAACCCGATGATGTCCTTGTGCTATGGGTCTATGCCCTATTTATGGACAAACAGGGAAATTATATTAAAAAGACCATGCCCGAATGTACAGGTAATGAAATTTTAGCTGAACTATGTCATCACCTCGGAATAATAGATGAACTGGATGATGTTATCGAAAACACCATTGTTCGTACCACATTTATGCCGTATATCACATCCATGTTCATGCCTCGTGCCAAAGGTGACCGCCCAAGGGTAGTACCCAATGGCTGTAAAAATCTAGGCCTTGTTGGACAATTCGTTGAAACCAATAATGATGTTGTCTTCACAATGGAAAGCTCTGTCAGAACAGCACGTATTGCCGTCTACGAACTACTGAACCTCAACAAACAGGTTCCCGACATCAATCCACTACAATACGATATCCGTCACTTGCTAAAAGCAGCCCGGACACTCAATGACGATAGACCTTTCATTGGTGAGGGACTGCTACGCAAAATCCTGAAAGGATCTTATTTCGAACATATTCTCCCAGGAGGAGATGAAGAACATGAAAATCATGAATCTTTTATCACTGAACAAGTCGGCAAATTCAAAGATTGGCTTAAAGGCATTAAAGGATAATTCATTCTTTGGATAGTGAGTAATAGGTTTTATAAAAAAAAATAGTATGAATTTCAAAAATATAACAATTGCAGGTAGTGGCGTTTTAGGTTATCAAATTGCCTTCCAGACTGCTTTTCACGGTTATCAGGTGGTCGTATACGATATCAGTGATGAAGTACTTGAAAAAGCTAAAGCTAAATTTGATAGTTTAGCAAAAGCCTTTCAACAAGATCTCCATGCCAATGACGAACAGCTGGCCGCAACGTTTAACCGCCTCTCTTATACATCAGATTTGGCTCGGGCGGTTCAAGATAGCGACTTATTGATTGAAGCTGTACCCGAAAATCCAGCAATTAAAATTGCCTTTTACGAGGAGCTGGCAAAAGTCGCTCCTGCGAAGACCATCTTTGCTACAAATTCTTCGACACTATTGCCGAGTCAGTTTGCACAGGATACAGGAAGGCCAAAACAATTCCTTGCACTACATTTTGCAAATGAAATATGGAAACATAATACAGCAGAGATCATGGGACACCCCAGCACAAATCCCCAGGTATTCGATGCTGTAGTTGAGTTTGCCAAGTCAATTGGCATGGTCGCCCTTCCACTGCATAAAGAACAAGCAGGTTACATCGTCAACTCCTTGCTAGTACCTTTACTTTCAGCCGCAACAGAACTGCTTGTCAACGAAGTCGCAGATGTGGAAACAATAGATAAAACATGGATGGTGGCCACAGGTGCACCAACCGGTCCTTTTGGAATCCTGGATATTGTAGGTATTACTACAGCTTACAACATCAACAAAATGGCCGCCGAAGCGACAGCTGATCCCATCAAAATAAAAACTGTCGCCTACCTCAAGGAACATTTTATTGATAAGAATAAATTAGGTGTCGCAACTGGACAAGGTTTTTATACTTATCCTAATCCAGCCTATCAAGCACCGGACTTTCTAAAGTAGCAGGACACTTTAACAACCATAAAAGCAAATCGCCTATCTCTTTGAAAAAAGAATAGGCGATTTCATTTTTATAGTCAACTCCTTAATTTCCATACACAGCATTGAGCCAACCAAAAACCGATTGATTTTGATCAGTTTTATCCATTGGCTTATCTAATTGCAATACATCCAGCAGGGCATCAAATGCTGTCGCAATAACGAGGTCATCACGATTGCTGAACAAGGTGATAACAAGATCTTTCTTCTTATCCAAATACACGATGTTATGAAAACCTGTTGATTCACCTGAATGGAAAAACAGCGTGTTTCCATCTATAGGATAGATAAACCAGCCCAAATGATAGGAAACACCATCTTTTACCGGAAAGCTTTCTTGCTCCAACAAATGCCCTATATTCGTTTCCTGAAAACTTTTATGTAGCAAAAAATCTGCCCACCGATGATATTCCAATGTGGATAGATAAACACCACCATCACCTTGGGTTGCACTCGTCACACTTTGATCTGCAAATATTACGGCGTCCTTTTTTAGATGGTAGCCGAAAGCCCGATTGGGTATAAGCGCGTCAGCAGTATAGACAATTCCATCCAAGATACCATTCGGCTGAAATAAATTCTTTTTCACAAAAGCCGCAAAGGACTCCTTCGAAACCTGTTCAACGATCAATGCTAGCAAACAGTAGCCTGTATTACTGTACCTGAATCGACTCCCTGCTGGAAAATAGAGTGTATCTGTTTGCCTGATATAGTTCAGTACATCCTCATCCGATACCTGTACAGCTCGATCTGCAGGTATCAGTGCCTCATAGTCCATTATACCTGAACGGTGTTGAAGTAATTGGTCAACGGTAATACGGTGTAATGCAGCGGGTAAATTCTCAAAAAAAAGCCCCAGTGTATCTGTTAGTTTGAGTTTCCCTTGGGCGAACAAACGACAAATAGCCTGCGCGGTCACCTGCTTACTCACGGAGGCCATCCGAAAATGGGTCTTTTCCGTTATCTTTTGTTTCGTTTCTAAATTTGCGGTTCCTACCGCATAGCGATACCTTATATGGCCATGTTGGCTGACCGCAACCGCTATTCCCGGTTCTTTTTCATTCGCGTAATACTTGGCCAACGTTTTATCCAATATGGATTTGTCAATATTCTGCCCCATTGCATAGCTTGATATACAGATAAAAAATAAAGTGAGTTTTAGGTACATGCTACTATAGTACGACATTTATATTTGTTTTTAGTTCAAAAACTCCGTTTTCACCGATTTCAAGTTACCCATTTTTTAAGCAATACTCAAATCTCCCGACGAATGGACAGCCTTTTTCCGGTTTCTTCTTTATTTCTTTTAAATTTGTCCTCCCTCTTTATAACAAGGAGCGCTATGAGAACAGCGATAGACAGCTGTTTATTTTGTTTAAAAATCACCATAACTATGTTATTTATTTACAGTATCTACGACTTTGTATTAGCCGAAAAAACAATCACCACGACACTAAAAAATGAAAGTTCAGCCAGAAACTTTACCTTGCAGATTATCACACCAGCCCGTAAATTCCTTGGTTTGCCCTTTGGTGGTGGTCTTGTTAAAATTTCACGATTATATGATGAGTATGGAAAACTGATCCATGCCCGTAATTATTCAGAAGAACTAAAGGCAGAGATCAAAGCCTTTAAGAAAAATTATGCGATCCCTTATTTTCAATTATGGAAAGGTTTCCTTTTCATATTTGCTGCTATTTTGATCTGGGCAGCAGTTTATGGGGTAAAGAACAAAATAGCCAGCCAGCAACGTGAAAATGAAACAGAAAAACTATTCAATAATCTCCAGCATTTGAAAGCCGGCCAGCTTTATGGGGTGACTTTCTTCACTGACAGTAAGGGTAAGAGTCTCGACGGCCTCCCTTCTGGTTGGATAAAAATCAACAAGATTGTTGCTGATACGTTATTCATTCAACGTTCCAAACAGCTTGAAACAAGCAATGCCCTTTTTGATATGGACAATATCAGCACCATCAAACCCCAATCTGAAACAGAATGGGAAGAAAAAGTAGAGCGAATAAACTATAAACTATTTCTCGAACAGTTAAAGGAACCGAATAAAAAAAGCGTGGACCTACTTTATATTGGTTCTGATCACGACAACTATTCCGGAGTTATACTGACCGTCAAAGGCTGCGAATAATAAGCATTTGATCCAGTCTTTTGAAAATTTCATTTTTTGGCAGACTGGATTATTCTTGCTGTAATTACAGTAATTTCTTAAGTTCCCGATTGAGGCTCCGGACTGAAATACCAAGATAAGCGGCCATATCCTCCTTTCGTATCGTTATATCCTGCTGCGACTGTATTTCTAATAAACGGTTTAAACTATGTTCAAGGCTATACAACTGTTGATAAGAAGCGCGGCTTGAAGTATGCACGATACGTTGCGCCATAACATCCAACAACATATTGCTCAACGTGATATCCCTTCCCAATAGCTCGCGAAAATACGGTTTGGAAAACGCATACACCGTTACATCCGTCATTGCCTGTATGCTACACAGACTGGAAATAGGACGAATACATTCAATTTCGCCAATAATTTCACCGATCGAAAGAAATTCAACAATATATTCCTTGTCATTCGCTTCTGTAAAATAACATTTAGCTATTCCTTCACGAATCACCATAACCTTGTTGGATACTGCTCCCTGAACATATAAATTCTGACCTTTGACATATTGTCTGATTACAATATCTTCCTGACGTTGCTGCTGTACATAAAGCATCATCGTTCGATCCAAAAATGAGGGATTTGTTCTTAACATAACGATCTGGGACAAATGTCCTTTTAATAATGATTTCCTTTTGGGAAATTAGCGCTATAAAAATACAAAAGTATCACTGAAACCGGCACGATTTATTCAGATTGAGCCTTTTAGTATAAATTGATCGCATTAAAAACGAGCTGTATATAGCATCAGTTAGTACTGTGAGTTCATGAATAAAAAAACAACTTACAGATAGATCGTTATACTACAGAATAAACAGTATTCAAGGTGTTCAGACAAATGCTGTGAAACGGATAAACAATTATATAGATGAAAAATACAGTCACAACCATCGCTTTTGATGCAGACGATACCCTTTGGGCAAATGAATCCTATTTTCAGGAAGCGGAAAGACAATTTTGCATGCTGTTAGAAGACTATCTTCCCCAACATACAATATCACAAGAACTCTTTTCCACAGAAATGAAGAATTTACAGCTGTACGGTTATGGTATTAAAGGCTTCATACTATGTATGATAGAAACAGCCAACCGAATCTCGGAGAATACAATCCCTGTTCAGGTCATTAATCAGATTATAGCGATCGGACATGACCTCCTGCAAAAGCCCATTGAACTTCTTCCTGGTGTAACCGAAACCCTCGCAGAGCTCAAAGGAAAATATAGATTAGTCGTAGCCACCAAAGGCGATCTACTGGATCAGGAACGTAAATTAAAAAATTCGGGACTGGAAGATTATTTCCATCACATCGAGATCATGAGCGATAAAAAAGAAAAAGACTATCGCAAACTACTCAAACACCTGGATTGTCCACCCGATCATTTTATGATGCTGGGCAACTCACTTAAGTCTGACATCCTTCCCGTACTCGAACTTGGAGGTTTCGGTGTTCACATCCCTTATCACATTACCTGGACACATGAACAGCATGAGATGGATCTAGCACACGAACGTTTTATTGCTCTCCAACGTGTCGATGAAATCCTACTACAGCTCGGATAAAGGTCTGTCCGAACAGCATAAGCTAGCGCTTTGTTCACAAAGTACCAGCTTATGCTATTTACTACTCCTAGTAGGTTATATGTTCATTCATCTCATATTTCATACTCGGATAATTGAGTATACGCCGCATGAGGGCCATTTGACCACAGAGATAGTCTTGCCGTCCAATACACATACCTACAAAGTTGAGCTTGTTTTCCTCAACAAAAGGAATGTTCATGTCAATCTTGAAAATTTCCGCCAGTTCCGCATCCCCCACTTCCAGTAGACGCTGATAAACCTTTGGCGAAATAGCATAAAAACTATCTTTCAATTCTGTTAAATTCGGATAATTAAACTGTTCGTCCAATGTTTTACCCATAAAAAACAGGTCGTGATAGGGATCTTCTTCCTGAAGCCCCAATACATATGCCATCCCATAACGTACATTGACAAAGTTACCCGCCATCCAGACAATGTGGTTGGTCTGCCCATTGATACGTTGACGTGCATGTTCCTCCGAAATGCCATCCAGAACATTGATAAAACTTTGGCTGTGCATCCGGTACGCAGGAATAATGACTTCTAATTTTGTTGATGTTGGTTTATCCATTGCTTATTGATCTATAGGCGCTAAGCACCTGGTTATGAAACAAAGTTACCTGATTCAGAATACAGTACACTTGTCGTATGGCAAGAATAACAGCTGATCAAAAAGAACAACCCTTAAATAATGAAACCAAGGTAAATTTGATAACTTTGTGCTATACGATCCATACGCTTTGATCGAAGTCAATATTGAGGTTAAAGTATTAACACATAATCTTGCACTGTTGTATGAAAATTCTTTTAGTCGAAGATGATGTCCGTGTCGCAGGACTAATAAAACGCGGACTGGATGAAAGTGAATTTCAAACCGACATTGCCTATGATGGCGTATCGGGAAAGAAAATGGCCTTACAACACGATTTCGACCTGGTTATTACCGACATTGTATTACCCAAAATGGACGGTCTTGATCTCTGTAAGGAAATCCGTCATATCAAACCCGACCTACCGATTATCATGCTTACAGCACTGGGTACAACAGATGATAAGATCGAAGGTTTTGATGCCGGAGCAGACGATTATTTAGTCAAACCTTTTGAAATGCGTGAGTTATTGGTTCGGATACGGGTCTTACTTAAACGTTATCAGAAACAGGAAACCACAACAGGAACCATACTACGCTATGCAGATCTGGAAATGAATCTGCATACTAAAAATGTCAGGCGAAACAATGTCGAAATTAGCCTGACACCCAAAGAATTCAAATTACTACACTATTTATTGCAGCATCCCGAACGGGTGCTGTCAAGAACGGAAATTGCCGAAAAAGTTTGGGAAACCCATTTTGATACAGGAACGAATTTCATTGATGTTTATATCAATTATCTTCGAAAAAAAATAGATAGGGACTTTAATAAAAAATATATCCATACTAAATCGGGAATGGGTTTTATTTTAAAACAGGACTAATGCAGATCAGAACTCGAATCACCATACTGTTTACAATCGCCACGGCAACCATTTTGATGGTATTTGCCTGCACCGTCTATTTTTCGGCAGTAGAGAATCGGGAGAAAGAGTTTTATGCCCTGCTAAAAAAGGAAGCTTATACAAAAGCTAATCTATTTTTAAATGCACAAGTTGACAAAAAAACGCTGGAGGATATTTATCACAACAACCGAAAGATTCTCAATGAAGTTGAGGTAGCAATTTACGACACCCATTTTAAGCTTTTATACCATGATGCTGTAGACATTGATTTTGTCAAAGAGACTCCGGCCATGTTGGGGGATATTGTTCAAAAGAAAGAAATTGGTTTTTATCAGGACAAATGGCAGGTCATCGGCATGAACTATGCTTACAACAATGCAAACTTTATTATCACTGCCGCCGCTTTTGATCAGTATGGTTATAACAAGCTTCAGAATCTATTATCCACCATCCTAATTGTTTTTGTTTTCGCGGTCTTCTTAAGCTATGCTGCTGGGATATTTTTCTCAAAAAAAGTATTTCGTCCCATTCAGGCAATGACGCAAGAAGTCAAAAATATATCAGCCAACAACTTAGATTCAAGGCTTCGGAGCCCGGGGAACAAAGATGAACTATCCGAACTAGCAAACACCTTCAACGATATGTTGAACCGTCTTGAAAGCTCTTTTGATGCCCAAAAGCACTTTGTCTCCAATATTTCCCATGAACTACGTACACCACTGGCGGCGATGATTACCGAACTTGAAATTTCAGCAAATAAAGACCGTAGCACCACGGAATATAAAGTTGTTATTGGCAACACACTGAATGATGCCCAGAAACTTAAGAAACTATTCAATAGTCTCTTGGATTTTGCAAAAGCCAGTTATGACAGTTCAGAAATTTCATTCAAATTACTACGTGTGGACGAACTGTTGCTTGATGCTAGCCAGCAAGTATTGGAAGCTAACCCAAGGAATAAACTTGACATTTTTGTAGACCCCACTCTCGACGACGAGCACATGATTTCGCTTATCGGGAATGAATACCTACTTCAGGTCGCTTTTGTAAATTTAATTGAAAACGCCTGCAAGTTTTCTGACAACCAAAAATGTTCGATAGCGGTCAAATCCAGCGGATCTTCCATACAATTGGAATTTAAAGACGACGGCATTGGCATTGAGACCAATGATCTTGAACGTATTTTCACCCCCTTCTATCGAGGCAGCAACAAGACGTACAGTGAAGGGAACGGAATTGGCCTTTCGCTGACCAAGAAGATTATTCTACTGCATCAAGGTGAAATCGTCGTCCGGTCAACAAAGGGTATCGGCAGTGTATTTCAAATCAATCTCCCACATTCATTGTCACTCTAATAAAATTCTAATATTTTTCTAAAGCCTCTCTAACCGTCTTCCATCAAAGGCATAGATAGCTTTGCACCATAATTTTTAGAAACAGAAACACCAGTCATCGTCACCTCTATTCGATTGAACAGATCAAGGAGAAGTGACCGATGTCCTTAAGAAACTAAAAAACAATGGTTAACCGTGCTATCAAATTTCCCAATCATCCCATTAGACCCATGGGTTGGATTGCTATCCTCGCAATGATGTATGCCTGCAATCCACAGTCAGTTGTACCTTCAGAAGAATCTTCTGCAATGCATTTCGCAGGTGATACCCTGACGATCAATGCACAAGCTCCGGTACTTTCAAAGATCAAGTGTGGTATGGTCGTTGAGCAACCACATCAGGTGACATTCAACACTGCTGCAATGGTCAAAATCATCCCCAATAGTTATGTTGAAATTCCCATGCCCTTTGCAGGACGGGTTGTCAAATCCTATGTAAGCCTAGGGCAGAAAGTAGCTGTCAATACAGCACTTTTTTCAATCAGTTCTTCCGATTATTTCGAAGCACAACGGGCCTATCTCGACGCAAAGCAAACCCATGCGCTCGCCACAAATGTACTGAAGCGTCAAAAAGACCTATTTAGCCATGGGGTTGGCATCCAAAAGGAATTAGAAGAAGCCGAAACTAATTTCGCCATCAGCGAGACGACACTCAACAATGCATCCGCTGCTTTAAAAATATATGATAACAACCCCACACAGATTGTACTCGGTCAGCCTTTGATTGTCCGTTCGTCCATTCAGGGTGAAATCCTAAACAGTAGTATCATCCTTGGCCAATACAATAAAGAAGATGCTCCAGCATTACTTCGGATTGCCGAGCTCTCTAAAGTTTGGGTATCCGCTTATATCAAAGAAAAAGATCTTAGTGCAATCGCACAAATTCGCTCCGTAGAAGTACATATTGACAACCACCCAACGAAAAAGCTGCAAGGAAAAGTAGTCCATATCAATCAGTTCGTCGACGAAGCTAACCGCAATATTGAAGTATTGGTCGAATGCGACAACAAAGATCGCCTGCTTAAACCCGGCATGTATGTCAATACACAATTTGAACAGGCAGCCACTCCCAGTATATTCGTTCCTGCAAAAGCAATACTCCAGTTTAATGATAAAAGCTTCGTTTGGGTACAGCTAGCACCGTACACATTTATCAAAAGGTTTGTTCGTACAGGCGTGACCGAAAATGAACAGGTTCAAATTATTGAAGGACTGTCCAAAGACGAACATATCATTAGTGAAGGTGCATTCTATTTAATGGCAAGCAATTAAATTCTTATCAAAAAAACTCATCCCAATGAAACAACTTGGTAGCCAGATCATCGCTAAGCGATGGGTCATAGCCACTGCTTTTTTACTTATTGCACTTTTCGGATATTACGCATGGAAACAGCTTTCGGTGGAGGCCTATCCTGATATCGCTGATGTATCTTCACAAATTGTCACCCAGGTTCCTGGTCTGGCCGCCGAAGAAATGGAACAACAGATAACAATTCCGATCGAACAGGCCATCAATGGTTTGCCCGGAATGGAAGTTATGCGCAGCAAAACTACATTTGGACTATCCATGGTTACGATCGTCTTTAAAGATGGTGTCGACGATTATTGGGCCAGAACCCGCATCCAGGAACGTCTTGCAGATCTTAGCCTCCCCTATGGAGCTACCCCTGGACTAGACCCACTTACCTCGCCTACAGGTGAGATCTTTCGTTATATCCTTGAAAGTAACACCCACGATCTCCGAAAGTTGACCGAACTCCAAAACTTTGTCATTATTCCCAAAATCAAACAAGTAGCTGGAGTTGCCGATGTCACCAATTTTGGAGGCATCACAACACAGTTCCAGATCGAACTGGATCCAAAAAAACTTGATCAATATGAAACTTCCCTTAGCGAAGTAGTTGCCAAAATAGAAGCTAACAACGCCAATGCCGGTGGAAGCATGATGAATCGCGGCGACCAAACTTATGTAATTAGGGGCATAGGTCTCATTAAATCGCTCGATGACCTCGGTAATATCGTCGTAAAATCAACCAAAGGAAATCGTATTTACATGCGGGATCTCGGTCAGATAAAACTTGGAAACCTCGCCCGCAAAGGTGCTTTAGGCTATAGTGATAAAAGAGGCGCAAATTACGCTGATAATATCGAAGGTATTGTTCTCTTACTGAAACATGAAAACCCCTCAAGCGTACTCGCAGATGTAAATGCCACAGTAGATGAGCTGAACAATAAGATTCTCCCCGAAGATGTCAAAATACATGTTGTATTGGATCGCACCAGTCTGGTCGACAACACCTTGCAGACTGTATCCAAGACACTTCTTGAAGGTATGGTATTAGTTATCTTAGTACTTATTCTTTTTCTGGGTAGCTGGCGCGGCGCATTATTGGTTGCCATCACCATTCCGCTTTCACTACTGATCGCTTTTATACTGATGCATTTTACAAATATTCCTGCAAACCTACTGTCCCTTGGGGCTATCGATTTTGGGATTATCGTGGATGGTTCCATTGTTATGCTCGAAACTATTCTGAAAAAAAGAGAAGAAAAACCAGGAGTGGCACTAGTCGAACATAGTCTGGCAACTAAAATTGTCGAAGTAGCCAAACCTATTTTCTTTGCTACAATTATTATTATTACAGCCTATCTTCCGCTATTTGCCTTTGAACGGGTGGAAAAGAAACTGTTTACACCAATGGCTTATACAGTAGGCTATGCTTTATTAGGGGCTTTAGCAGTATCGTTGCTACTGATTCCTGGATTGGCTTACCTGATCTACCGCAAACCGCAACAAGTGTATCATAATAGATGGTTGGAAAAATTAACAACATGGTACCATAAACTGATCAAAAAAATAATGCTACACCCCAAACAGGTCTTTGTCCCCCTCATTATTGTTCTCTTAGCGACGGGGTTGTTGACAACATCTGTCGGCAAAGATTTTCTGCCTACACTCGACGAAGGGTCGATCTGGTTGCAGGTTTCACTTCCTCCAGGAATTACTGTCGAGAAATCCAAAGAAATGAGCGATACCTTACGTGCACGCACCTTAAAATATGAAGAGATCTCCTATGTCATGGTGCAGGCTGGACGCAATGATGATGGCACTGACGCTTGGACTCCCTCACACTTTGAAGTCAGTGTAGGCCTAAAACCCTACAAAACATGGAAATGGGGAAAGACAAAAGACGATCTCATCAACGAATTGGCTGCAGAATATGCCCAAATGCCAGGTTATAATGTAGCTTTTTCCCAACCCATGATCGATGGGGTCATGGATAAAATTGCCGGTGCACATAGTGAGCTTGTCGTCAAACTTTTTGGCGACGACCTGAAAGAAACCCGACGTGTCGCCCAAGACCTTATCACCACATTGAAAAACGTCGAAGGTGCAGTGGATCTGGCTATCGACCAAGAACCACCCCTTCCACAATTGCAAGTCATCGTTGACCGTGACAAAATCGCCCAATACGGATTAAACATCTCAGATGTGACCGATCTGATTCAAATTGCTATTGGGGGCAAAGCCGTATCACAGGTTTATCAGGGCATTAAAGTGTATGATATCACCTGTCAATATGCTGAAGAAGAACGTAACTCACCTGAAAAGATTGGCAACCTCATGCTGTATACCGATAATGGCACGCGCATACCTTTAGCGCAGGTCGCCACAATTAAACTCAACACAGGAGAAAGCACTATTTCTCGCGAACGCAATAGTCGTCAACTGACCGTCAGATTAAATGTGCGGGGTAGAGATCTAGGAACGTTTCTAACCGAAGCACAACAGACAATTGGCCAGAGGCTGAAGTACGATCCAAAAAAAATCAAACTACAATGGGGGGGGCAATTTGAAAACCAACATCGTGCCTACAACCGACTAGCGGTCATCGTCCCAATGACACTGGCAATTATTTTTATCCTCCTGTACAGTACCTTTGGTTCCTTTGGACAAGCAGGATTGCTTATCGGTATCGTCCCGCTAGCACTTTTTGGCGGGATGCTCGCCCTCAATATACGAGACATGACCTTGAATGTATCATCAGCAGTGGGCTTCATCGCCCTTTTTGGTGTTGCCATACAAAATGGCGTATTAATGCTATCTCAATTCAATGTCCTACGAAAGAATGGAATGTCATTAGACGAAGCTGTCATCGAAGGAGCATTCAGCCGATTCCGTCCAGTATTGATGACGGCAACAGTGGCCATCCTCGGTCTGCTTCCAGCGTCGCTCGCCACCGGCATTGGATCAGACGTTCAACGACCGCTCGCTACAGTGATTGTCTACGGTTTACTATTTTCCACCCTACTGACGTTATTTATGCTTCCACCGTTATATCTTCTCATGGAACGCAAACGTCTAGGCAACACTAACTCACAAGCCGTTTAACAATCAACTCAATACAGAGATCATGTATGAAAAGCAAATACGGTATGCTGTTGAAAGCAGTACTTTTTTAAATATGATCGAAACCACAAAATAAAATTTCAATGAAAACACAGCATCTACTTTTTTTTTGCTTTATACTGCTCGCGGGAAATGCCACAGCACAAGCTATAGATTCCACTTCTACACAAAATATTCTGGAGTACGACAACTTTATCACCAAAGTCAATAAAAGCAATCTCAGTTATGCGGCCGAGAAATTCAATCTTTCAATTGCGGAGGCCAATATGATCAGTGCCCGTGTTTTCCCAGATCCTGAATTTACGCTGGGATTATTTGACAACAGTGAAAGAACGAAGCAACTTGGCCGGGGATATAATCTGGGGTTAGGTTGGACAGTTGAATTGGGGGCAAAACGGCAGGCACGCCGACAGGTTGCCCATGATGAAGCCGAAATTACCCGTCTCCTGCTCGGAGATTACTTTCGTAATTTGCGCGCCGATGCTACGCTTGCTTTCTTGTTAGCAAGACAAAACCAGTTGTTGACAGCAATCTACCTCGAGTCCTATCAACAGCTCTGTAAGCTTGCTACTTCAGACAGTATACGCTATCAACTGGGGATTATTCCCCAGATTGATTACAGGCAGTCGAAGCTGGAGGCCGCCCATATGCACAATACATTATTGGCTAGTGAAGCCACCACCAAGTCCAGCTTCGCTAGTCTATCACTACTTATGGGAGATACGAGCAAAACGTTATGGGTACCACAGGAACCCGTTATTCAACTTGATCAAAACTTCCGACTCCAGTCATTACTTTCAAAGGCAGTCCAGGAACGTACCGACCTCAAAGCCGCGCTACAAAACCGACAGCTTTCCCATAGCTTACTCCAATTAACAAAGGCAAACCGCGTTATGGATTTGGGAGTTTCCATCGGTTTTACCTCCAATGGTGAGGCCAGAAATGAAACTGCACCAACACCACAATTCAATGCCATCAACGCCGGAATCGCCATCCCCTTAAAATTTTCCAATTTTAACAAAGGCGAACTCAAATCAGCCCAATTTAAAATTGAGCAGGATGAACTTGCCTATCAAGAAGCTGAACTACGTATACAGACCGAAGTAAACCAAGCATATATCGTATACAAAGCCACACAAAAACAGATTGAACAATTTAACGATTCCATGCTGTTCGAAGCAAAAGCCATCTTAGAAGGAAAAATCTACAGTTACAATCGAGGTGAAACCGCCCTATTGGAAGTGATCAACGCGCAACGCAGCTACAATGATACCCAGCTAGCCTATCATGAAGCTCGTTACAACTGTACGGTCGCTTTGATCGAATTACAACGTGCTGCGGCCATTTGGAACATGGATACGCATTGAAGCCAAAATCCCGTTACACAGGTGATATCCGATTGTTCTTGAGCTTTTTATACATACTTTTTAAGGAGGGTGAAATCAGTATCAGCAACAAAATGCTGATGCTGATAATCGACATCAGTTCATAATAATCCATACCATATCGAACAAAAGCCTGCTTATTGACCCGTTCCGCAATAAGTTTCAGTGCGGCGGCATGTTCCTTATACTGCAATCCATGATGCATTACTTGTTGTGCCCCTGCCTTTATATAGCTTTCAAATATCGGATTGTCTGACTGCAGTTGATCTCGAAAAACCTCCTGATGTCGGGCATGTTCAACCAATTGGAAGAAATTCTGAAGACCAATACTACTGGTATACCCCAGATATCGTATCGCCAAACAGGCTGCCGCTGCTGATGCACCCAATTGCGGACGCACACTGGCAATAACAAATAAGATTGTCGGAACCATGATCAAGCCAACCCCAAAGCCATGTAATACCAAGGGTAGCCAAAAGTGCTCTTCATTGCCCTCGCTTTCAAACGAAAAAAACATATACTGATGAAAAGCCAACAGACAACAATAACCGACGATCCAGATCCATTTTACCGCAAGCCGCTTTAATAACCAATAAAGAGATAACATAACACCACAGACAGTCCCCAAGATATTGAACCATTGAATATAGGAGAGATGAATTGGATCCAGCTGGATGATCTGAAGAAAATACTGATTGGAAATTGTTAGAGAAAAACGTTCAATATACATCATGTACACGATCAGGATTCCGAGCAGAAATCTCTTATTTCTAAAGATCGACAATTCAATATAAACACGCTTGACCACTTTTTGTCTTACCATAAACAAGCCAAAAAAAGCAACTCCTCCGATCATTACGATCAACATCGACGCATCCGAAAACCAATAACGCTCCTGACCATAGACCATCAAATAACCAAAGCTAACCACGGTGAAACTATAGCAGATGAAACTTGCCCAATCTAACGAAAATAGCGGATAAGGCTTGTGATGTCGAATTGGTTTCATTGTGACCATAATCAGCAAGAGACCTGGCACAAAAGACAAGGCCGCATAGAAGTAAAGTTCATCAAAGTTAAATGAATCAATAAATTCCGCTGTCACAAAGCTGTTGAAAGGCGAACTGCAGAGTAACATACCAAAAAAGATCGCGTAGCTCCCCTCTTTAGCCCGTTCGGTTTTTAGCCTGGAAAATATCATAGATATGGATAGATTGACAGCCGACGCGAACAACATCCCTTGAAAAAATCGCAACCCGTATACCCAGCTGATCTCTGTGGTACTATACATCAGATAACAGTTTAGCAATTGCAGCAGATTAAAAATGATATAGTACTGTTTCGTTGGGAAATATTGAAAAAAACGGCGTTCAAGGACATAGAATCCCACAAATCCAGCATAGAATAAAATAATGAGAAACTGTACATCGCTAGGCTGTGCACCATAGAAACCCGCAGTGACATTGACATTGGCCCCTGGCAGAAAAAAAAGCACCATACTTGGCATCAATCCACTGAATAAAATCAGCTTGATCAACCATTCGGGCACCCATTCTTTAAAAATCCCCTTCATCGCTATTATTTTTTTGCGACCGACACATTCACATTCATCCCTGAACGTAATTTTGTTGCACCCTTTCCCTTATCCAGTTCAATCCGGACAGGCACACGTTGCACGATCTTCACAAAATTTCCCGTTGCATTGTCAGGAGGAAGCAGGGAGAAGGAAGATCCGGTAGCTGGAGAAATAGAAATTATCCTTCCATAAAATGTTTCATCTGGATAAGCATCCGCCACCACCTTTACACGCGCATCCAGGTTAAGATAACGTAATTGTGTTTCCTTGAAATTGGCGGTTACCCATATTGGCGTTTCGGCATTTACGAGAAACCCAAGTACCTCCCCCGGATTGACCATCTGCCCTTTTTCTATGCTGCGTTTTCCTACTTGACCATCATAAGGCGCCCGAATCACGGTGTAGCCCACATCGAGGTGTTTTCGGTTTGCTGCGGCTGATAACCGTACCTTCTCTGCATGAAGTACTCCTTTTTTTACATCAACATCATAGACACGATCTTGAGCAGCCTCCAACTTATACTGTAAGGAAGCCAGCTCACTTTTATACACATCCAACGATGCTTTGATATCTTCCAATTGCTGGGCCGTCGCAGATTTTTCATCAAATAGAAACTTATAACGATCGTATTCCAACTGTTGTTTGGTTACACGCGCCTGCGCAGCCACAATAGATTTTTCCAAAGATTCATGCTCAGCCTGCAATATTTCCTTTTGACTGCCCAACACACTGATCTCTGCATTTTCCTTGTGTATGGAAGCCGAAGCTTGATCTGCTTCATATTTGTATTCCCGGTTGTCGATCAGCAATAACGTGTCGCCACGTTTGACCGATTGATGATCTTTAAAATGAACCGATACAATATAACCACCGACACGGGAAATAATAGGATTAATATATTGGGTCACCTGGGCATCATTGGTATAGGTGTACCCTATGCGCAGCCAAAGTATTCTTCCGCCCCACAACAAAAGTGCAAACAAAGCAATTCCTGCAAGCCAATTGGTGATCCTTGTCAATTGGACATCGGTCAGTGACCGGTCTGATTTAGGTTTCATTAGATAGTACCCTTCAAAAATTCGATAAAATAATAATGTTTCTGTAGTGCGATCCGGGCGGATTCCAGATCAAAATTTGTCTTGAGGTATTGCATATCCGCATCCAGAAGATCTGTAATCAGTGCCGCAGACTTGAAATATCTATTTTTAACAATGCGTTCATTTTCCTTGGCGAGCGCAAGGTTTTTCAGGCACACTTCCTCCTGTTCCTGCGCAAGGTTGTAATCCAAATAAGCCCGCATGAGTTCATTTTCAATCGTTTCTTGTTCATGATGATGTTTGACCTCCGCCCGTTTTAAAGCCACTTGCGCTCCCCGGACAATATTTTTATTGAGATATAGTGCGGATATGGGAATATTCATTCTAAGTCCTACTATATTTAAATTATACCAGCTGTCATTATAAGGATATAAGAATACCTGCGGATTGGCAAAGGTGAATGTATTGACCAATCCCAATTCGGGCAGATAATTTGACTTAGCCTGTTTGATAGCAAGTTTTTTTAAGGCAACTTCCTGTTCCGATTTTAGCAATACAAAAGCCTGCTGCTTCGCGATGGCAGCAATCTCATCATAGTTCATCGGGCGACTCACCCTAGGGAAACTCAAGGGGATAATCTCCTGCGGTATATTCGCGATCAATTGTAATTTTTGGTTATTTATTTTGATATCATTTACGATCTGAACCAAGAGCAATTCACGTTTGGATAACTCGAGAGAAATACGCAACACATCACTATGCAACACAGTTCCGGCAGCATAGCGGTGTTCAATCTCTTTTAATTGGGTCTGTTGATCCTTGATATCCTTTTCAATTAGACATTTATTGCGATAGCCTAAATCCAGATCAAGAAACAAGGTGGAGATTTCTAGCTTAATCTGTGCAGTGGCACTCTTCCAATCAATGTTTGCCAATTCCACTTCCAGCTTTTTCGATTCAATTTTCATAAGATCCCGGTGGCCATTGTAGAGATTCAAGTAAAAATCGAGTCCAGTATCATACAAATAATGGATAACATCATGCTGCGATGGTTTAGCGAATATTCCTTGATCGTAGACAGGCATGTTGCTCGCATAACTGCCTGAAGCCCGGATACCAACTTTGGGTAACAATTCCATCCGCTGCTGCTGTAAGGCTATCGCCTTTTCTTTTAACTGCAATTGTGACTGTTCAATGTACTTACTGTTTTGCAATGACTTACTGATCAGATCAACGAGCGATATACGTAACGAATCTTGGGCCTGTGTTTCTAAAACTGTGGATCCAAGTACCAATAGGATACCTATTGCCTTTGCCCAATGCGACGAAAAAAAGTTCAATGTCTTTCTATTATTTTTTGCGTTGCAAACTTAGATACTAATCGGAATATCCATTTCTTCACAAACGCCAATATGTTATGAAAAAAAGACATTTTTCAATCAATTTTAAACAAAAGAACAAAATCTGCCAAAAACAAGGTAAAGAACAAAACAAATGAGCCAAGCACAAGAATTTCCATCCAGCAGATTCAGACCCTGTAAAACTGGATCTATTGAAAAAACAAAATTAAAGCCGACAAAGCTTTCCCATCAAGAATCAGTTAGTTTTAAAAAAATAAAACAACTAACTATCAAACAGTTATAGTTTATCAACTTATTTTTCAGTTTTAAAACTGAAAAATAAGTTGATAAACTGAAAAATAAGTTATAGCTTTAAACTATGGAAGAATTAACAAAAAAAGAAGAAGAGGTTATGCATGCCATCTGGAAATTGAAGCAGGCCTTTGTAAAAGATATGATTGAATATATGGATCCGACACAATCGACTCCTTACAACACCATATCATCCATTGTACGGATCTTAGAAAAAAAAGGTTATGTGGGTTTTCATGCTTATGGCAAGACCTATCAGTATTATCCATTAATTTCCAAGATGCAATACCGGAAATTTTTCTTTTCTAGGATGATGAACAAATATTTTGATGATTCTGTGGAAAATCTAGTTTCTTTCATTGTCAAGGAACAACACATCAGCGAAACGGATATTGAGAAGATCAAGGAAATTATCAATAAAAATAAAGAAGATGAATAAGCTATTTTCCTATACGATCGAAGCGAATATTAGTCTCCTCGTTCTGGCCTTACTTTTTGTTCTGGCTTTTCGGAAACTTTCATTTTTCCAATTGAACCGGTTTCTACTGATTACACTCGTTACCTTTTGCACCATAGTTCCTTTATTGAAATTCAAAATTGGGTTCCCGTCTTCATTAGGCCCCAAAGCGAAGGCTAAGCAGGAGATTCTCGTTCAACAGCAGCCATTTCAGTACGATTACACGATTCCATTGGAACCCGAGGAACAGTTGAGTCTATGGGAACGGATAGCATTTAAAAAAATACTTGGAAATGCTTATCTATTGATTGTGGTCTTTCTTCTTACACGATTAACTTATCGTAGCCTAAAGTTAGTATTCCGTTTAAAAAGAGCAACCTCGCATCAACACCATGGTATCAAAGTGGTCAGTCCCTTCAAACATTTCAATAACTGTTCAATCTTTCATTTCATCATCATGGATCCGGAGCTCCTTAAGAGCCGTGAGGGCCAGCTCATCTTTGCGCATGAATCACAGCATATTTTAAAAGGACATGCCTGGGACAAATTATACATCGAGCTGATGTACTGCTTCTTCTGGATAAATCCCGCCATCTACTGGATTCGGAAGGAACTACATCGTCTCCATGAATTTCAGGTCGACCATGTAGTGGGTGAACGCTATGGAAAGACAGATTATGCGAATTTCCTGCTCAATATAACACAACAACATCAACAATTAGATTATATGCAAAGTAGAATTTTAAAAAACCAAAACGAATTGGTAGAACGCATTGACAGATTGATGCAACGTCTATCACCAAGCGCGAAGAGGTAT
This sequence comes from Sphingobacterium sp., assembly GCA_031277685.1. Classification (GTDB taxonomy): domain Bacteria; phylum Bacteroidota; class Bacteroidia; order Sphingobacteriales; family Sphingobacteriaceae; genus Sphingobacterium. The sequence goes on from JAITLV010000087.1 coordinate 122,811, forward strand.
CGTTATTTACTGTTTGTTCCTTGTATAATCGTGCTAATTGCTTCCTTTTCTTTTATTAATCCACAAAAAGAAAAAGCTGCCACCATCGTCGCGCTAAAAAATAGTAAAAAGACTGTTATCCTTGATCCCGGACACGGCGGGAAAGATGCGGGAGCCATCAGTAACAAAGGTGTGAAAGAGAAAGATCTCACGTTACAGGCCTGTAAGATGATCCAAAATGAACTTGAAAAAGATGGCTTCAAGGTCGTATTGACCCATTCGGAAGACGAGTTTATGATGCTCAAAGACCGTACAGCCTTTACTGGTGATGCATTAGTTTCTATTCATTTTGATATTGATCCTTCAAACGCCAAGCGGCCAATCGGCTTATTTTATCCAAAAGCTGTTGAACTCCCGAAGATACAAGATCAAAGTCGGGAATTCGCTTTCCGTCTCATACAAAATTTAAAAAATCAAGGATTGAGCACGCAGAAACCGGTTGAAAGCCATCGTCACGTTATCTTACGGGGAGCAAAAATACCAGCGCTCATCGTCAGTTTAGGGAATATCAATACATTTTCTGGCACTTTAGAACCTCGATTTATTACTTCATTTGCCACAGCCATAAAAACATCCCTGTCGGAATAGTTTCCATTGGATAAAGACAAAAATACCTGCACAACGGGTTGTAGTAAACAATAGAAGATTCCTTAAAGGGAATCTTCTATTGCGTTCCAGAGTTCAATACGCTTTTGCAGCGCCTCTTTACTCACGATTTTCATTTCTTCCCATTTCTCATCATCCTCTTTGGCTAAATCCGTAATCATCTGCATGGCCAAAGGTCCATGCTCATCACCGTCCAAATCAATATGACGTTGGAAATAGTAGATAAAATTATCCAAACCTGATGCTGGAAAATTAGCTTTTAATTCCTGTAAAATGGAAGTAAACATTCCCGGGATAAGATCTTCACGACCAAATGTAAAGGCGGCCGCGATTTTATGTACCTGCCCCTCCTCGATCACTTCAAATGTAAAATTCAGAAAATCTTTAATCCGTTTATCCAGTGTTGTCAAGGCAATGGCATCAAAAATACTCTTCGATTTCTTGGCATGGGCAATAAATTTATTGATCAGGTGCGGATCTGCTCCCATTTCATTCATTGCATCCAGATACATCTCAAAATGACTCAAACGACGACCATCGATATATTCGTCAGATTCCTCTGCTAATACAATTTCATTAATCAGATAGCGTGTTGATGGGTGATCACTTGCAAACCAAGGCAAAGTCGTACAGGTCAATTTAATCTGTAAAGCTTTTAGTAGAGACATAAAATCCCATACCGCATAGACATGCCCCTCTGTAAAAGAGCGTAGATTCTTGATCGTTTTGATTTTATGGTACAAGGGATGTTGCAATAATACTTCGCGTTCGGCAGCAATGTATTCATTAATTTCCGCAATTCTATTCATGCCGCAAAAGTATTGTCTTATTGCTGTTTTTTAAAGTATTTTCAATGAGATTACAGTAACATGATAAATTAACTAGCCATCTATCCGCTTCATAACCAAATCACAGGCAGAAGACAGACCATACTTTTAATCTCCCTAGCCTGTTTACCAATACTTTTTTACCATTAAAAACAAAAATATTTTTATTTATAAAAAATAATCTACTATATTTGTAGAGTATTCAGAATTGCATGATGCAATACCAACCGAGTGTAGACACCGCGGTGGTAAATTAATACGGGTTTCGACCAAAATAAACGTTACATAACGGTTATTTTCCCAACAAGATCTGGATACAGTTTATGGTTTAATCCTTTAAATTTTTAAATTGTATGGCTACAACAACAAATCTTTATCAACACTTACTGGAAAAATTCAATTACTATTCTACGGACGAACTGATACAGCTCAACAACGACACTATCTTAGGACAAGGCTGGGGTTCAGCTAAAGCAACCTTTAGAACCGCTTTGATCAGTACGTTCTCCAAAAGAGGGCTAGATCTTTCCAACATCATCTCCAAAGAAGACGGTTTCACCTCGGTAAAGCATGTCCCGGTACGTTTGGAACAAAATGTATTGATTCCGCTGCAGTAATCGTTATTATCAAACAAAACAGCGTGCAAGAAATAGACAAAAAAAGGTAGGCCTAGCCTACCCTTTTGTCAATGAGTGATGATATTTTAAGGTATGATTGAGCGAATGTGCTGTCTGTCGGGCATCATCCTGATAGGAAGACAAGTCCTCACATGTTCGAATTTCCGCTACATCCACTTTCTTTCTTACTTTGCTGATGACCTGATTTAATTCCGATTTCCAGTTGCCTGGATCGCCAAAATCGTCCATCCAATTTTTATTGATAAACTTTTTGTAGTTCAAAAGCAAAAGATACAATTCCTCACCACTACCGGCGCGATTGATTGACGTGCGCCAGTTCTCTAATTTTTCTTTAAAACTCATAACCAGCAATATACAAAAAATATACTGAAATACCAAATATCCATTCATATCACCTCTACCCTTGACTCCCGCATGACTTATACAGGGCTATTCCAGACTTCATATTTTAAATAGTTCTTTTTCAACCGCATACCGCAAATTGCCATCCACGCATTAAACTGTATTGAATTCAACGGGTCATATAAAGAACAGCACAATTATTTGGTCATAATAACAATTATTAACTGAACTATTTATATGATGACAAAAGTATATTTGAAAGCTATGCTCACCAGTTTTTCGGTTACCCTATTTTCCACGGCTACTCCTGGATTCAGCACGGAAAAACTTATCGCCAACAAGCATTCCTTTTCCTATGCCCAAGTCCGCTTGGGTGATGGTTATGCCAAGCTTGGCAACAGAATTTTCTACCGAGGCAAGGAAGTAAAGGCTGCCCATGTCACTTCTTTTCAGTCCCTAGGTAATGGATATGCCAAAGACACCTGGAAAGTTTATTATCGTGGAGTGGATGTTGCAGAAGCCAATTCCTCTACCTTCCAAAACCTAAGGGATGGTTATTCCAAAGATGTATGGAAAGTATATTACCGCGGTAAATTAATCCCCGGAGCCGCTACATCGTCCTTTATGGTACTGGGTAATGGCTATACCAAAGATGCCTGGAAAGCCTATTATTTTGGTGAAGCTATTGCAAATGCCAGCACATCAAGCTTTGAAAATCTGGGCAAAGGTTATGCGAAGGATAGCTGGAATGAATATTATAGAGGGAAAAAATTAGATTGATTTATTCGATAATAATATTGATACCTACCATTTTAGCCTTGTATTTAATCTTTTCGATAAGGCCATAGTAGCTCCAGTTGCGCAACAAGAATTCATCACCTTTCGCAATTTCCTCCTTATTGGATTGGTTGACCAGTAAGAGCGTACCCGCTTGTGCTTTGACGCATAGTTCAATTAGCCTGCGGCTATACAGGTGGAGCTTGGTGTCTACATAATTTTTCTCCTTTTCATTGTAGTGTTCCAAGCTTTTCATTTTCCGCTTACGTCCACGCCCACCTTTATCAAATGCAGCTGCCTTCTGCAAGCGATGTCGTGCCGCTTGGATAGCCATACGGCGGTAAGTAAACTCTTCCTTATTGCCGATCTGAAAGGACTCCTTACCAATAGTCACTGCTATCGGGTGTTCGATAGAAAGCGACGCTTCGGCGATAACGTTATCTTTCAATTCTTGGATCTTTTTAGGAAGTTCCAGGGCCAAGAGCAGAAAGATTTTACCTTTAACAATCTTGAGTGCGCTGCTACAGATTTTGATCTGCCCAACGAGTGCACGTTGGAGCAACACCCTTTTATCCGATCGGTCTTTACCGAGATATGTCCGAAAAGGTATTTTGAATAGTGTGAATTTAAAATCTCTATTATTCTCATCTTTACTCAAGTTAATTTGTCTACCGGAAAAAGGAATAGGCATGTCCTTTTTATAATTGCGGAGTGATTTTTCACCTTTCCAGTACGAGAGACGATCCGCCTGAAAATATTTGATCAGAGCCGTGTTTATCTGTGATAGAATATCCGTAGGAATTCGTCCCTTAAAATAACTGGACAACAGGCGATAAGTTGTATTCATCCGTGAAGTATTCAATACACCTTCGGGATCTTTCGCCTGATCCGCCAATTTTATCTTAACATCTTCTTGCAGATAAATCAGATCTTTCAGATTTTCCTGTACATATTGGTGGGTGATGACCATATTAGCACCACGGAAGACAAGATCCTGCCATTCAAAGAGCTGTTTAAAATACTCTGATCGTTTTTCTTTATCATCACAATCCACAAAAACCTGTATTTTGCGTGTCAATACCATTGTATCAGCTGCCATATCTTTTTATATTTTTTATGCCGTTTTCTTAGCAGATTTAATTTTTGCGTGCGCATTGATAAATAATGTCCGCACCTGTCCTCCATCCAATTGTAACGCTTCTGAAATCTTGTCAAAAGAATACTGTAATTCATAGCGCATGCGGAAGACTTCAGCCTCCTCTTCAGTCATTTCGCCATTCAATTTAAATTCGACAGGCTTAGCCATGAGCTGCATTTTCTCTTCACTGTGAATGATGGATCGCAGGTATTCGATTGTTTTCTCGATTTGAAGACCAACCTCATAATCAGAGATGTTACCCATATAATAAGCGATACGTTCATAGTTAAAACTATATTTGAGGCAAAGGCGAATAAAGAGCTGTTGATCGCTGTTGAGGTTAGGCATAATGGCATTGAGCTGATCCATTTTATTTTTCTTCTCCAATTCCAGTTGCTCGATATAGAGCACATCGTCTTCGCTTTCCTCTTCGAGTTCATAGCCCAGCATAAACTCCTGATAGTCTTCAATGCTGTCGAGGCGGAGTAAGCTTCGGTGAAATCTATTGCGCGATTTCTGATAAAAAGCCTGAATGGCAGACTTCACCTGGGTCTTCAAAAAGTCGAAAACCTCCGTTTCGGAGTGCACATTTTCACGGAACAACCAGAGCCTTAGAAATGCTTCCTGCGCAATACTTTCTCCGGTACATTCATCATCGGTGGCACGGCGGGCGCGAAAAAGGAAATGTTCATAGAATTTTTGGTAGAAAAATTTAAGTCCCTTTTCATAACCATTGTGCAGGTATTCAATGGCTATTTTGATATCCTTGTTTAGTAAAATTGGTTTCATAATTCGTTTTTATGGTTAGCAGTACATCAGCAACCTACCGCAGCTCCGGCGGAACTTGACGGATTTTATGGAAACCGAAGCTGGGTAAGTGTAAATCGTTATATGGTTATAAAAACTTATTGGTATTGAGAGCGGGTGGTATTGGTTTGTTTTGTGATGATAATTGCCTATCGAATGTCGACTTACTACTCGCGTCCGTTGCATACAACCTACATGTTGAAATCATCTACATGGGAAAAGGTGTTTAGATTTATTTGGAAGAAGTTGTGGATACCCTATATTTTGAGATCATTAACATCGCATTTTAAAACGCCTGATATTCACTCGTGCTGTGTATACCCTGCATTTTGAGATCATCAACATCTCGTTTTTGGTTTATTTAAACGACGTTAATGTTGTGTATACCCTGCATTCTGAGATCATCAACATCCCAGGCTATGTAGCCATGAATTTCAATCGCGTTGTGTATACCCTGCATTTTGAGATCATCAACATCTTATCAAGGCGGTTGTCGCTAAGCACACCAGGTTGTGTATACCCTGAATTTTGTATTTTCATAACACCGTTTTCTAAAAAGCTCTTTCTTGTGTATACTTTATGTTTAGATGTCATTAACATCTAAGTTTATTTGGGATGCCAGATCGCGTTGTTGAATATACCCTGCATTTTGAGAGTATCAACATCAAAAACAGATTTGTCTAAAGGCCAAATTAGGTTGTGTATACCCTGCATTTTGAGAGCATCAACATCCCTGAGAAATATAGGGAAAGTCACTTTTGAGTTGTGTATACCCTACATTCTGAGATCATCAACATCATAAGCGCAATTGTTTACAATGATGTGGGTATTGTGTACACCCTACTATTTGAGACCATCAACATCAAAATCGAAACAGAATATCCCGGTTTTAAGGTTGTGTATACCCTGCATTCTGAGATCATCAACATCCATGGAATTGAAAGGAATCGAGGAATTCAAGTTGTGTATACCCAACATTCTGAGATCATCAACATCAGCATAGCCTCCCCTTTTTGCGAATTTTCGGTTGTGTATACCCTGCATTTTGAGATCATCAGCAACCGTGGTATCGCAAAACAAATATAATTGTCAATACCCTACTTTTTGAGATCATCAACATCGAGCATCCAAATAAGCCTTATTCAGAGTATGTTGTGTATACCCTGCATTTTGAGATCATCAACATCTTTTGATCCAATTAATCGCCTTGCTCCATTGTTGTGTATACTCTATATTCTGAGATAATCAACTTCAAGAATTAACAAAATCCGAAAAGCGCCGTTGCATATATCCTATATTTTGAGAGCATCAACATCCAAACAGATGAATGTGGAAAATATGATAGGTTGCGTATACCTTCATTTCAATATCATTAACACCCTACCTCCTAGTATCCCAATAATAATCAAGAACATAGCGTAGAATGTAACTCAACACTTTTTAAAAAAAAGGGTATTTAGTGAGTCGCCATTGCGCTCACCCTACGGCATAACAAGATGCCTCCTATCATCATCAAACCGATCAGCAAAACAGCCGATCAGCCTATATTTTTATATTCTCCTTTTTCAATACCAATAAGTCAAAGAACACCTCTCACGCAAAATAATTACTTTATTTTTGCGCAAAAACAATTTTTCAATAAACTCAATAAAGAGTCTATTTCAACGATTCAAATAATTTTATTTTTTATTAATCCTATGCTTTGAATGGCAGTTACAAGTCAATAATAGGGGTTATCAACATAGGATGCTAGATATAAGTCTATCAAATAGAAATCAATGCTATTCTGGAGACTTTGCGATATTTTTAACACTTAATTTTCTCATTCATTAGATTTTAGTCATACAACAACAGATTAATACTTCCTCCCCGAAGCTGTTGTCGCTTCTCATATTTAGTTATCGACTCTCGCTGAAACAAATATAAAAATAAATATTTATTTGCGCAAATAAAATACAAATATTATTATTCTAAAAATGCGCAAATAAGTTTTCCATTTGTATATGGGATATACCAATGAGCATATACTGGAGGAAATTGGGGAGCAATTGCGCATTCAACGTGAAAAATTATACTACACACTGAAAGATGTAGCCAATATGACGGGATTAACCACCAACACAATAGCAGCTGTTGAAAAAGGAAAAGGTGCCTCACTGAACAACTTTATCCTGGTCTGCCGCGCTTTAAAAATTCAACCGAACACCATATTCAAAAAAGAAATAGATTTAACACCACTCTACAATATTCCCCCTGAATCAAAACGTCGTATCGAAATGACGAAAGAACTGGATGACCTTGTTTACAATTCCAATTTTTTCGAAATACCCCGTCGCGTTTCTGCTATAATCCAACAGCTGAATGCGAACAAAGAACAAAGCAATAAATTTTCTGTTTATCTCAGCAGCTACTGTGAAGAAGGTACGCTGGAGTACGAAAAACATGGAAATTATAAAGAATACCGAAAAAAGCACGCTCCAAAACCTGTCAAAAAGTATAGTAACTGATTGGTTTCTCACAGTAGAATTGCGATTCAGTCTCATGGAATATTTACTAAGTCCTATGACTGCCACAAACAAAACATTGGAACTTTGATTTTCCGACCTAAAAAAATGAGACAAACAGGTGTTTGTCTCATTTTTTTAGGTAACTACACGAAAAACTCTCCTGACTGCTTGATGCAGTCAGGAGAGTTTTTCGTCCAGTCGATTGACTGTTAGATTTCCTCCTGTAGAAAAACAGAACAGTCACCGGTTTGTTTCATACTTTTAAGTGAGGAAAATGCAACGATACAGCGCGACTTGACAAATCCATCCCGCATAATCCATTCGAAGCAACTATTTATTCCTCGCTTAAAATAATATTTAAGGTCTTTTAAGGATTAATGACCAAACTATTCCCCAGACCAGTCATAAAGCCCGGACCGATATTTTGGGCTTTCAGAAGATCACGGTGTTTTGTATCCAATTTAGGTGCTCCTGCATCTGCCGCAGCCGCGAATGGGTAATTTCCTACAAATGCCCCCAATACCGGGCTGCTGCTTGTGGGTTCATAGATCCCATCATTTGTCAATGTATATTTTGGGTTCTGCCGTGTAAATCCTGCCGGAAGCTGCTGGCTTGTCGGCACGTCATAGACGATATTACCCTGATAAGTAAAATTAACCGGTTGATCAGTAAAAGTCAGCATAGTGGATTGGGAAGCTTGCGAGACAACATTATTGGCAATATGGCCATCTGTTGGTGGCAAAGTACGACTGTTCCCCCCTTTTCCCGAACCGATATCAAATGACTGTTTACATTTGATCATGGTATTGGCCACCACCTTCACACGTTTTACTTGATAGTAACCGCTTAATGGCGAATTAGGTACACCATCCATTATTGCCAAAGCCGCTTTCTGCCCTGTTCCAGCCATATTCTGGAAATAATTATTGTAAACGATATGATCCTCTCCGATAATACGGATGCCACCCGCCGCACTGATGCCATTACCGACAAAATAATTCCCATACACAACAGAACCATTTCCATGCCGCAAACAAAGCGTTCCCTCGCTCTCATGGAAGAAGTTATTACGGATCGTATCAGCCCCCATTTTGTTGGAGATAATTTCCGTTTCACCATTACAACGTTGAAAGATATTATCTTCAATGGTTGTAAATGCACTTGTCATAGACCAATCACTTGTACCGATACGAATGGTCTCGCCCCCATTATTTGGTAAAGCCGCCCGTTCACCAAAAAAGTTATGATCGATCCGGTGTTTCATGGTTTTGCTTGTCCCCCAGACCACCATTGTAGGACCCTGATGCAATTTCCCTTTGAGATAACAATGATCAATACGGTGATTTGATCCGTTGATGGAAACCCAGCGGTAGTCGGTCGTAGCTGTTGGCGGATTATAATCCACAATCGAACTATTTGTCAGCCGGCAATTTGATGAAGAGGAGGTGAAATCAACCACATTCTTACCTGAGGTATAACCATTCTGAAAAACAAGACCACTGACGACGAGCCATTTTCCCGTAATGCTGATGGAAGAAGTACCTTTCATAATCACGGCTCCAGGTTGTTCCGCCATCAGCACAATAGGCTGTTGGCTGGTTCCCTGCGCGCTAAATGTCAATTCCTGATCTGTCCATTGACCCGACTTCATAATGACTGTATCGCCAGGCTGCAGGCTTAATGCCTGCAAATCCGCAGCAGATTGAATGGTATGACATTGTACACAGGCAATACCGTTTAATTGCAATTTTACCGCCGCTGGTTTTTCACAGCTGCTCCCAATCACCAGTAACAGTGATAAAGCGGATAATACTGAAAAGTTTCTCATCATATTTACTTTGTTTATAAGGTTCATTTTGCCATACATCCCTAAAAAGGATACACCGTTGTATTTCCCTTGGATCCAAAAACATGGACCACGCCATTGGTTGTTATATAACCTCCTGACCTATTCGTCGTCTTATCATTGATCTGAATTGGTGCCAGGTCGTTGTTATTGACCAGCCTTAAATACATCACACCTTCCTGATTGAAACCTTTGTTATCGTTCAGATAACCAAGCAGCGAACTTTTACTAGCTACTGTATTTGCAGGCAACAAGGTTTTGGCTTTTAGATTGGAGATGGTTAATTTATCGAAGTTGTAATTACCCTCCAAAATCAGGTAAAGAAAATAATTCCGGACATCTTCTTTGTTATAGTCTTCCCATTTAGTCGCTGGTCTGGTAATTGGTTTGCCCGTACCGTCCACGCCGGTCACAATCGGAAAATCGAAGAAAAGTCCGGAAGTCACCTTTTTCATTTTGGCATCCCAGGTTTTTATTGCCTCATTGTGCAAAAAGATAAATGTACGATCGGTTTTATCCAGCTCTTCCAAACCGATCCCCGCATATTCCAGTCCCATCCGCATCCATTTAAAAACCGTATCCGATGGATTTTCTGTCGTTTCATAGGAGCGGTTTTCCAAAAATTTACGCGCGCTGATGCCGATATTGGGATCCAGTGTTTTATGTTTATAATCGTAGTTCTCCTGTAATTCCAAATCGAATAATGAGCAACTTGCCATTAGCAGCAGGTTTACCACAATAACACCATATTGTGCCCATTTTATGTTAGACATTCTTTTCATGACTCTTTGTTTATATGCATCTATTAATCTGTATATCCCGGATTTTGCACCAATAAGTTATTCGCATTCATCACGCTACGATTGAGGGGCCAGTATACCCGGTTTTGGGGATCCAGAAATCCAGGTTTGTCCAGGCTGCCGGCATCTTCCTGTCTACGCTTCAAAATTGGATCCATGACCTCCTTCACCCTTCCTGTCCGCACCAGATCAAACCAGCGTTTCCCCTCGCCAAAAAGCTCCACCCTGCGTTCGTTTAATATCGCTGTTTCTAACTGGTAAGCTGTGGCTAGTTGCGCGTCATTCACATCGTATTCGGCTAAACGGGCACGCTTTCGTATAAAATTGAGGTATTTGACCGCATTCGCCTTATCTCCTAATCCGTTCAATGCCTCTGCATACAGCAGATACATGTCGCTCAATCTATACATGGTTAAATACACCGGAAGTTCTTGGTTGGCTGCCAGCCAGGGATCTGCTTTGGTTGGATTTGCTTCAGTCGGATACCATTTTATAAATCGGTCCCGCTTATTGCTTGGTAAACCAAAATAGATATCCAAGGTCTGTTGCGGACGAATGTCCGGACTACGGCCATCTGTTGTTTGGGGCAAAAACAAGTTGGCAAAAACATCTTCATCCACAACAATCTGTTTATTGTTGGGAGCCCAGGAAGTCTGCATACAGGCACAGCCGTTTTTCGTATAATCCCAGTTGACACTCCAAATGGTTTCTTTACTGAGCAGTGGGCTCGTGAAAATCGCTTTCCATGAAGCCGTTTCCTGCAAATTTGTTTCATTAATACCACCGTAGTTCACCCCTGTCGGAGATTTGGCCAAAAATAGCTTTTCGATCCATATTTTCGCGTTCGAATAATCCTTCTTCCACATATAGGCATCGGCCATGATAGCACATACTCCACCGGCGCCAAGTGTCCATAGGGGACTTTTGGCATCCTTGTTTATGAGAGAATAGGCTTTTTCCAGATCCGGAATGATCACCTCGTTCAAAATTTTATCTTTGGATTCACGGGCTTTCTCCGCTGGCTGGTTGATGTCTTCATAGGGCTCCAACCAGATCGGCGCATCACCCCAGACACGGACAAGATAGAAATAGCACATGGCACGCAATGCATAACATTGTGCCAGATAATCATTCAACATTTCAGGTGTGATCCGGCTGTCCAGTTCAGCCGCACGGGGAATGTATTTGATATTTAAATTCGTCCGGCTGATTACCGTATATAGGCCGCTCCAATCGGAGAATTGATTCGTCGGCGTCAAGCTGTTCAACACAATCTCGTCAATAAAATCTTTTGTATAACTGATTGCCCGATCAAAATTATCTGCACGGTATTCGCCCCAATACAGGTATTTTTCCAGGAAATTGTCCTTATTGTTATCCAAATTACCCTTTCCGACCATTTCGATCTGAAAACCGCTATACATACCAGCTATCGCAGCTTGGACATCGTATAAATTTTTATAATGCTGATCTAAGGCAACTTCCGCCAATGGTTTTTCTTCCAGAAATTTGCTGCAGCTGCTGAAACCCGCTGACAGAAGTAGTAATGCTAAAATCTTTGTTTTCATAATTTAAATCCCCTAAAAATTGATATTTACCCCAAATCCAAACTCTCTTCTCCTCGGATAACGACCATCATCTTCACCCGGAGTCAATGGATTCGATGAACTAAACTCCGGATCATAGCCCCGGTAATTGGTCCAGGTCAATAAATTTGTACCGTATACATAGGTTGTCAATCCTTTCATTTTCAACTTGCTGATAAGTTGCGGATCAAAAGTATACGACAAACGTGCGCTAGCAAGCCGTACAAATGATCCGTTCTCGATGTATAAGCTGTTCTGATTTGTTTTCATATTACCGCGGTTATTTCGCTCAGGGTAATTCGGGTATTTAGCCACATCACCGGGTTTTCTCCAGACATTATAGACCATATCCGGCGAACCAGCTCCGGTATCCGATGGGTAATTCTGACGTTGTAGTAAGGCATTATATACCTCGCGACCAAATGATCCATTGAAAAGAACATTCAATGAAAAACGCTTATACATAAAGTTCTGCATAAACCCGAAATAGAAATCAGGTGTTGCATTCCCAAGGACCATACGATCTTCATCGTTGATCAAGCTATCTTTTTTATGATTAAGCCATTCCGCATCGCCACCTTTCAATTTACCGTCAGGGGCATACAATTGATGCACTGTCCCTGTGTAATCACGGCCATCGAACGTATAGACAGGCTTGCCATCGCGATACATGGGTTTACCTTGATCATCCAATACAAGTGTCAGCTTATCCCAGTTATCGTTATAGGCGTTGGATTCATCCCAGGCGTAGACCCCAAGATTACGCCAGCCGTAAAAGTTACCAATACGTCCACCCTCTTCGACATACCATTTATTACCGGCAAACATCGGTACACCACCCGCCAGTTTAACAATCTTACCACGTTCGAAGGAAATATTGCCACCAACCTCCCAGGTGAAATCGCGAGTGACGATAGGTTTCGCATTAACAATGAGTTCAACACCTCTTGTACGGATTGTTCCAAAATTGACTACAACATTGGAAAAACCTGTTTCTTTCGGCATTTCCTTTTTATACAACAAATCCGAAGTTGTTTTCACATAATAGTCCGCTGTTACTCCTAATCGACCATTTAAAAAGGTGAGATCCAATCCCAGGTTATTCTGTGTCGTCATTTCCCATTGGATCTGATTATTCCCGAACGTGCTCGTTAGGGCCGCACCACCTACGCCGTTATAATTACCGCTAAATTTCACTTTGGTATAAGATTCGTAATCACCGATCTGATCGTTGCCCAACTGCCCGAAACTATACCTTATCTTCGCATCCTGTAATGCCGGTTTTGCCCATTTCATAAAGTTTTCGTCCGAGAAACGCCATGCAGTAGATGCCGAAAAATAGTCCCCCAATCTTCGGCCCGGCCCGAAACGCGACGAACCGTCCCTTCTGTACGAACCTTGCACGAGGTATCGGCCTTTGTAATTATAACCGATCCGGCTGAATATTGACCGTGTTGTATTAGCCGTTGCCGAGGTATAGGTCTTGGCAGCTGTCAGGTAATCGGGAAGCGTGACCCGGATCTCTTCGTTTACGCTGTTTAAATATTCCGAATGGAACAGGTCAAGGCGTTTGCGGTCCGCGCTAAATCCCAATAAAGCATACACCACATGATCCTGTGCAAACGTTTTATTGTAGTTCAGAAATGATTGAAACTCCCAGAAGAAAGTTTTGCTCATTTCATTGGTTCCACTGTTCTGGTCCAGTTTCGCTGAGAGGAAACGTGGCGAAAATCCCGTAAATTGTAAATTGTCCAAACGGCCATTGACCAAAGTCGTAAATTTCAGATCATCCCGAATCTGGTAGTCCAACTGATTGTTCAACTGCCCCGAATAGGTTTCTGACAAATTTTCTTCAAACAAAGCATTGGCGACCGGATTTCGCTTTGAGCCGATATAGCTTGTCAGGGAACCATCCGGATAATAAATCAAGGAATAGGCCGGTCGATCCATTACCACACGTATGGTATTCCCTATCGGTGTGGAATTACCCCGCTGCCAAGAAAAAGATATATTATTTGAATAGCGCAATTTGGGCGATATCTGATACTCCACGTTAATACGCGATTGCAATCTTTTGGCATAACTATTCAAAATAATGGATTTGTCATCCAGGTAGTTTAAACTACTGTAGTAACGCAGGTTTTTCTGTCCACCACCGACACTTAGTTTGAGTTCTTTCTTTTGTGCCAAATTACCCAACAACAAACGTTGAAGATCATTGTCCGCATTAAAACTCGGGTTTAAAGAATCTACGTTTGTTGATCTGTTCTGAATATTTCTGAATTCTCTTACCTCGGCAGAGTTACTGACCGGAATATAATGTGCCAGACGACCAAAGAGATGGTTATAATTTACATTGATCAGGGGTCTGCCTTCTGAGCCACGTTTGGTCGTAATCAAGATAACGCCATTTGCAGAACGGGTTCCGTAGATTGACGCCGAGCCGGCATCTTTTAAAACTTCAATACTTTCGATATCGGCGGGATTGATATTTGCACCTTCGGGGTTAATCACACCATCCACAACATACAAAGGACCATTTCCTCCGTTTAAGGTTGAGGTACCACGTACCTGGATGCTACCTGTCGCGCCAGGGGCACCACCACCATCGTTGGTTACAAGTACCCCCGCTGCCTGCCCCTGTAAGGCATCAAAAATATTGATCGGCTGGCGCTCTTCGATCTTTTTTGCACTGACAGATGAAATTGCCCCTGTTACATCGCGCTTTTTGACTGTTCCACCGTACCCTGTTACGACGATCTCATCCAGCGCATTGTCATTTTCACCCAGTTGGACATCTATCTGACGCTGACTACCAACTGTTCTCTCTTCCATCTTCATACCCACCTGGCTAAAAATCAGAACCGCTGCCGGCGCAGCATCGATCTGATACTTTCCAGCCGCATCTGTGCTCGTCCCTTGGCTCTTTCCTTTAATCCGGACACTCACCCCCTGCAGTGCGTCACCTTTACTGTTACTCACTTTGCCTGAAACCCGCACATTCTGTTGGGCAAAGAGCGGCAAGCCCATACTTCCCATTATTAAAAATAGGCCGAGTACAAAGCACCCCATTTTTGTGATACTTTTCATCATAAGTTAGATATTATTAATTGGTTACTATTATTCAAAGATATCCTGTGTCATCACAGCGCTGCTTCGTCTCGGTCACGATACCGATCAAAGCCTGAGACTGCTTCCACCCGAATTCTCCTATTGGTTATTATTTACTATCCTTTACTACCCAAATATCGAGCACTTCACGATATTGTAGGGTGTAAATTTTGTTCTTTTTAGCAGTAAAAACTGGTCAATTCACCCAAAGAGCACATATTAACCTATTCCTGTTGCGAAATTCTATTTTTTCTTATTTTGTCATAAATTCAAATCGAACTGTTCCAAATGTATTTGGTTTTCCCGCTTGTGGCTTGGAAATTTCTCCTGTCAATTGCCCTTGGGCATTTTTTTTGACCAGGATCCGACGCCAGGCATACTGTCCTTTTTCATAGTCAAAGCTTACACCGTCATCATCATACAGTTGATAATTCCCCGCTTTCTCCCCGTAATGGCGAACGGTCAGATTGACCTGCTCACCAGCAAGCGGCGCATGCAAGCGGCTAGTCATCATCGGAATAATACCACCATCTTTAACGTAGACTGGCATACGGTCCATTTCCGGATTGGCAACGATCTCCGCTCCATTTCCCACATATTTCCCTGTATAGAAATCATACCAATTACCTTTTGGCAACAACACTTTTCGGGAGGACTCACCAGCGAATAAAGGTGCTACCAAAATATATTCGCCACACATATATTGATCCTTTACTTCTCTGTTGACAGCTTCCAAATAAGGATTTGTTTCTAGATCCTGATTTCCCAACAGGGCATTGGACTGCCCTTGAAACCCATCTTCCAATACCATGGCCCGGAAAGGAGGCGTACCGTCAAAATGATACCTCGCAAATTCTGTATATAAATAAGGCATGAGCTCCATCCGTAATTGCGCATAATACTTCACCTGATCGGCAACTTCAGGAAAAGACCAAGGTTTTGTGCCACTGGACCAGGCATTGATCATTGCCATGGGCGAGAAAACAACAGACTGGAAGCGGCGCAACCATTCTTGACCAGTCTTCGATCCCCGTACCTCCGGCGTCCATAGTACACCGCAAAATCCACTATTGACCAGTGCTGTGATAAAATCTTGATGACTGTAATAATCATTGTAGATCACATAGGGCATATTATTGGCTCCAGCATTAGAAGCGCGAACCAGTCCATAGGTGCGTTGATTCTGACTTCTATACAAACTATCGGTTAGCTTTTGCGCAAGTACGCCATACGTCTGCCGCATCTGGATACCACTGATACCCGATGGAAATTTAGCCATATCGGGCCAAAGATAATAATCGTAACCATCTACCTCATCTATTTTATACCCGCTGATTCCGATATTAAGCTGAGCATCCGTTAACTGCCTGGCGAGGATTCTTTTTGCTTCCGGATGATTTAAATCAGGAACAGTACCATTCCACACTGTATGAGATCCAGTAAAAGGGGCAATAGCTTTACTGATACCTGCTTCTGGAGAGATATATGGATTTGTCCACAGATTTAACCGGATTCCTTTCTCGGCCAGTTTCTTTGTCAGGGCTGCTGGATCGGGAAAACGACCCTTGTCCCATTCAAACGTACATGGATAAGCACGGGATTGCCATCCCGGTTCCAGACCGATAAAATCAAGCGGAAAACCATGCGCTTCAAACTCGTCCGCTTCACGAAGGACATCCGCTGCTGTATAAAGTTTTTGTACCCGCTGAGTAAATCCCAGTCCCCATCTCGGTGGCAGCGTCCCCCCACCGCAGAATAAATTATAGCGTTTAATTGCATCCAACGGATTTATACCCGCAAAAACATAAATCTCCACACCCCCTGCCGGAACATAAATCTCCAGGGCATCCGAATATGGACGCGAGTTCCAGGTTTTATCAGTATTACGGTCCTTGGCTTCTGCAGGTTCTTTGGCATCCTTACGAACGCCTGTGCCAACATAGTAGGTCAGGTACTGTGCAGAGTTGACAAGCACACCATAGCCTTTTGAGGAGACATAGAAAGGAACCGGCGCATGTGTACGGCCATTGTCCTTACCGCCATAATGATCCACATGCAGATTCAGTATCTTTCCACGTTGGTGCACCGTTTGAAAATTCAGCCCCAAACCATAAATCTGCTCATTTTTTGTTAGCGGTAGCCGCACATAAGTTTTTCCATCAATCAATTCCGCATAGGTTTCCATTTTAGGAAAGGGAAAATCGGTTGATTGCAACTGTTCAAGGGTAGCAGCCCGCGGTTTACTTTCTGCAGCTCCCAACAGGGTATATTTTTCAGGTTGACCAAAGGTTCCTTTCCATACCCCCGGGTACTGTTCTTTCCATTCGATAGGCTGCGCTTTTACCTGACTACAAAGCAACAGCATGAGGATAATCCAGATTCTCTCCATAAAGCGATTATTTTTTCAACAGGGCATATACGCACCAGAGTATTGGTGCCTGTCCATGCAGATCACCCGTTTTTTGTTTTCTATCCAGATAATACTGATAGTCATTTTTTCGGTTGGTCCCTTCGCAGACATTGGCGATATCTCCATCCTTGTTAATATACTCTACGAGCGCCAACCAGGCCTTACGTGCTACTGGCGCATACTCCTGGGCATCAAGCCAGCCGTTTCTGACTCCCGTAATCAACGCATAAGTAAACATGGCTGAACCCGAAGTTTCTACCCAGGATGCAGGTTTATCAATCAGCTGTCCCCACAGACCGTCCGGGCGCTGATAGTTTTTAAGGCTAGCCATCATTTTGCGGTAAGAAGCCAATATTGCTGGTCTATTTGGGTTATCGGTCTGTAGGGAAGAAAGTAATTCACTCATCCCGGCAGCCATCCAGCCATTGCCCCGTCCCCAAAAGAAAGGCGCATCTGGTGCATGATAAAACAAGCCGTTATCCATCTGGATCGTATCGAGATAGACAACCATTTCATGCGCTGCACGCTCAATGTACTTACGCTCGCCAGTCACCTGAAACGCCTTGGACTGTACCATGGTAATCATGTACATATCATCTATCCAATAACGCGTCTGCCAAGTCAATCCCTTATCCAGAAACTTTTGATAGGCATCTTTCACCACCTGTGGCGAATCAATAGGAATACTCCATTGCGCATCGGCAAAACGCATTCCCATCTTCCGGAAAGTTTTGTTTTTCGTTTGCTGATAAAGTTCAAGTGGCACTGTTCCGAATACACAAAAATCCACATGCCAAGGCCGTGGGACCAAGTGCTTTTCCGTATCAAAAAAAGGCATAAAACGTTGTGTCAGTTTCCCGAGAAGTGCTTTATCCTGACTGATTTCGGCAAACTTCAATGCCCCATACCAAGTACATACTTCGGGATAGGTAATTGATTTGGGAGGCGCCGGCGGTTTAAAACTGTTGTGTGGGCTTTCAACAAATCGTTGCGCTACGAGACGACCGATGGCCGTTGGATTGGCCTTTTCAGGCCAATTTTTTAAATCTATGCTCTGTGCCTGGCCATATAGTACCAAAGACACAGCAATACCCAAGAGTATTGATCTCAAAAAATTTATCATCAGCTGGGTTTATATTCAGTTATTACACCAAATATCGCTGAAACAGCTATTTTAATAGGGGTAATTTTTGACCTTTTAGGTGGAAATATTGACAGAATTCAACAATAAAGTCATCCGATAAATAGTGGTAGTAAAATTCCAATCCTGAAAAAGTAACACCGGAATACAAGCGTAGTTTAATTGTTTCTTTTTAAGATATACCGTTCTATCCGTTGTAATAGCGATTCCCGATAATTTCTACCAATGGGAATCTGCCTATCTTTCACCCAAATGATATTGTTTTCGATGCTGTCGATTTTTGAAAGCGCAACAAGAAAGGATTGATGTGTCCGGACAAATTCTGTTGCGGGTAATTGTTCAGCTATACTTTTCAATGTCAAATAAGGCATTATTTTCTTCTCAGACAGATGGATGTAAACATAATTCCCCGCAGATTCTATATAGCGTATATCGTCAAAATCTATCTTTTCGATCTTCTTTTCACAGCGAACAAACAGAAATGAGGGAGCCATTCCTTCCGTCCTTCCCATTTCCAAATATTCTTTGGCTTTCAGTACCGCTTTTAAAAATCGTTTAAAGGAGATCGGTTTAAGCAGATAATCAAGTACATCCAGATCATATCCCTCCAGTGCATATTCAGGATAAGCAGTGGTCAATATAACCAGTGGTTTAATTTCGTTTTGCCTTAAATATTGAATACCTGTTTTTTGCGGCATTTCAATATCGAGGAATAATATATCTGCTTTATTTTCCTTCAGCCACTGATCAAGTTTCTGCGTATTTTCGAATTCCGCCAGCAATTGCAGAAAATGAATATCAGCTATAAATTCACGCAATATTTTTCTTGCAATGGGTTCATCATCCGCAATTATACAGCTCAATTTATTCATCATATCAGATTTAGTTTAACAGTCCAGATGGCACCATCATCTGCAATCAGCAATGTATGGGAATCTGGATACAACAGTTGCAAACGTCTTTTGACATTTTCCAACCCTATCCCCCCAGTTTCTCCTGGGCATTGTTCATACGAGTTTCTGCATTCAAATAACAGCGTACTTCCTGCTTGTCGGAGGGTAATCTTAACAAAGCTTTCCTTTTCATTATCGGATCCACTAAACTTAAATGCATTTTCCACAAAAGGTAAAAATAACAGCGGTACAATTCGTTGTCCTCCATCCCTTATATCGAGCGTGAACTCCACCGTCAACAGTTCATTTTTTCGGATCTGTTGAATTTCAATATAACTTTTCAGATAGGAAATCTCTTTCGTAAGATCAACGGTATCAGCGTTAGCCTCATATAATCCATAACGCAAAAGGTCCGCAAATTGCACCAACGCATCCCGGGCGGAATTGTTATGTCTATCGATAAGTCCATAGACCGTATTCAGTCCGTTGAACAGAAAATGGGGATTAATCTGTGAACGCAGATAATCCAGTTCCGAATTCAGTTGGGCAATCTGAAAATTCTTCAATTGCTGATCTTTTTCATAGCGTGTCTGTGTAATAGAAATCATACAGGAGACCACGACGAACCATAGTGCATCCAAAAAGGAGCTCCAGGCCAATTGTTTATAATCCGTATTTGCGAAATGAGGAAGTTTTTCGATTAACTGGTAATACTCTGTTAGAACAATGATCAGCACGTAAATAACAATGGAAAAGAGCACCGAAGACAGGTAAACAAACCATTTTTTTGTCCGTTCAAACCAAGGAAACAATAAAAAGCCATTGACGAATGTAATACTGATCATCAGACAAAAATGCACGAAAAAGATAGGTAGGAACGGTACCCAGTCGTCATCCGCTGCATACAATTTTCTATTGAGCATCATAAAACCGATATGAATCACAATAAACAGAAAATAGAACGTATATTTTTTGTTTACAAAACGGTTCAGGTAGGTCTTAAGATGTATGGTCTGCTCCATTGATAGCGTATTGCGTCTCGTTTGTTTTCGTATAGCTCTAATTTAGGGGAATAAAATGAGATTTTGTTTTAATCTCTTGAAGGCACAAAAGTAAAGCGCTTTTTCAGCTTTAAAAATGGTTTTTCAAAAAAGTGGTACGACAACATGGACAACAGTACAGTTGCCATAAAGGCGATTACAAAACCGAGCGTATTTCGCCATTCTTGCAGTCCCAGAAACTGACTTAATGCCGTTAATTCCGTTGCAAAGGTTTTATAGATCAACCAGTAAAAAGAAATATGAAATACATATAGACCATAGGAAATTCGCCCCAGATAAATCATTGGTTTAGGCAGATAGCGTTCAGATATTCCCAGCAGGCTGAGAAACAAAAGTACAGCTCCAAGCAAAACCAGCATCCAGCCACTGATTGTTTCCAGGACATTGGACAGATGTGGAGCATCGGCATGTATCCCACAGACAAGAGAGGCCACCAGCCAACAGGCCAATGTTCCAACGACCAGGAAAAGGCGTATGATCAAGGACCATTTGGGCATCCAGCCCTTGAAATACAGCGATAGTAATATCCCGACTGCGAAAAACTGGAATTGTACAAAACTATTGGTCCAGGCACTATTAAATTCTTTGGTCGGATGCAGTCCATAATAGACAAGAAAAATATAAGCTAACACGATGAACAGATAGGCGGCTACTTTCAATCCACGGCGTCCACCATAGGCAGCAAGCAAGGGAATTAGGATATAAAACTGCTCTTCTACAGATATACTCCATAACGGATTGAGCGGATAGGCAGGCAACCATCCATGTGTACTGATGTATATATTACCTGCAAATAGACTAAAAGCACTCCATGCGATCGGTGGTAGTGTAAATTCCGGAAAAAGAAATGGAGTTACCAATACCCAGCCGAAAAACACAAAAAAATAGAGTGGCCAGATACGCAATATACGCCGCAGGTAAAAAGCTTTTGGATGAACCCGCCCGGTCTGTTCCTGTTCCCGGGTCAGCAATTCCGTAATCAAAAAGGCGCTCAGCAAAAAAAAGACAGGAACACCAAAATTTCCCACCAGATTGATGTTGTATAACCAGTATTGCTTGACAGGATCAAAGGGAGCAAGATCCATGCGGTGTACAAAGAAGACACAAAGAAAAGCGATAAAGCGCAATACATCTAATTCAGGACGATAATAACGTTGGGCGGTCATCATTTCAAAATTGTTATTTATTAACCGTAAAATACTTTATACTAAAAAGTTATAAAAATATTTTACATATATAGCATTTCTACCATGTCAAACGACTATTTCATCTTGATTTCGGATTCTCCCATTAATCGGTTTCTATTGACACCACCAAATAACTTAAGGATGAAATTGCAGGCAGTAGTATATGTACATATTTATTCCCAACCAATCGTCTGGATACATGCAATCCGCTGTGCGAAAAAATTACAGATCAATCATCACACGCAGGCTCATAAAAGCCATCAAGATAACGATCGTCACGCCGATCAGTGTGAGGATAAACGGTTGTTTATAAACACCAACAATTGCAGGTCTATAAGCCGCTACCAACATCACCGTCAGGGAAATAGGCAATATAATGCCATTAACCGCCCCAGCGATAATCAATAGATGGACAGGTTTGCCCACCGAAACAAAGATGATGGTTGAAATCAATATAAAGGCAATGATAATCCAATTTTCATTTTTGGCGATCCTGGTACTAAAAGTCTTAATAAAAGAGACCGATGTATACGCTGAACCGATAATGGAAGTAATGGCCGCAGCGAACATCACCAATCCAAACAGTTTATAGCCAAAATTGCCCGCCGCAAGTTGAAAAACCGAAGCTGTGGGATTACTCTCGTCGATCGATAAACCTTGGCTCAGAATACCCAATGATGCCAGAAACAAACAAATCCGAACCAGCGAAGCAACAGATATTCCCATGACAGCACTTCTATTGACAGTAGGTAAAGCATCAAATCCCTTTACACCAGCATCAATCAAGCGATGACCACCGGCGAAGGTAATATATCCACCGACAGTCCCCCCAACCAGTGTAATGATCGAGACAAAATCAATCTTTACCGGAGCAACAGTCCTCAGGGCAGCTTCGCCCAAGGGTGGTGAAGATATCACTGTGATGTAGATAAAAGCTACTATCATAATTGCCCCCATCAACTGTGTAAAGCGATCCATGGCTTTACCTATCTGCCTGTTTAAGAATACAGCAATAGCGATCAATGCCGATATACAGGCTCCAGTCATGACATTGATACCGAAAAGCGCTTCCAGCCCCAGTCCGGCCCCAGCGACATTACCAATATTGAATGCCAGCCCACCAAGGATAATAAGCAGGGAGATGAACCCACCCAGGCCAGGCAATAATTTATTGGCAATATCCTGCGCTCTCATTTCCGAGACCGCTATGACACGCCAGATGTTCAACTGGACACCAATATCAATCAGGATGGATACCAGAATAACGAATCCAAAACTAGCGCCCAGTGTATTCGTAAAAACTGTCGTTTGGGTCAGGAATCCCGGCCCTATAGCCGATGTCGCCATCAACAATGCCGCCCCGATAAGCGCTGAGGTATTTTTTTGTTTCATCGGACAAGTATATCTTGATCTTTTAATGTTTGGTTGATTGTCCGGGCAAATTGAACCGCCTCGACACCATCGCCATGAAGGCAGATGGTATCGGCCTGAATATCGACTTCAATACCTTGAAGGGAAGTCACCTTTCCCCTTTTAATCATGGCCAGCACCTGCTCTATCGCCTGTCCTTCGTCATGGATGAGCGCATTTTTATCTGATCTGGGTGTCAAAGTTCCATCCTCTTGGTAGGTACGGTCAGCGAAAACCTCCTGATATACCTGCAGTCCCTTCTGTCTACCAGCGTTGATCAGTTCGCTCCCGGAAAGACCATACAAGACAAGTGTAGGGTCTACATCGTAGATTGCCTGTGCAACCGCATCCGCTAGTTCAGCCTTTCGTGCAGCCATATTGTAAAGTGCACCATGAGGTTTGACATGATACAGTGCCGTTGCGTGTACCTTAGCGCAAGCCGCAAGTGCGCCAATCTGGTAGACCATCAGTTCGTATACCTCCCTTGCCGTAACCTGCATCTCCCGTCTTCCAAAACCGGCCAGATCCTGAAAACCAGGGTGAGCACCAATTTTAACATTATATTTTAGAGCCAGCTGAATGGTTTTCATCATTGTCGCGGGATCTCCGGCATGAAAACCACAGGCAATATTCACCGAAGACACATAAGGCAAGACAGCAGCATCATCACCCATTGTCCACGCGCCAAAGCTCTCGCCCATATCACAATTTAAATCTACAGTAAGTTGGTTATTCATATTTAAATGCTATCGCTTTTTTCAGTTTGTTTATTTGTGCCTGCCGCTTTCTTAATAGTTCTTGAGCTTCATCCAGGCCAATCCGCGCAAAGCGAATGCTGTTGTTCGGCCCTTTCTGCGCTAGAAGTGGCAGGTCTATTGTTGCTACCTGTGCAATGACCGGATAGCCCCCAGTTGTCGGGTGATCAGCCATTAAGATAATCGGGTTGCCATCAGGCGGCACCTGTATACTGCCGAAGGTAACAGCTGTAGACAATAGCTCCTTTTGTTCTATTCGTTGTAATGGTCTGGATTGTAAGCGGTATCCCATCCGATCCGAATTGTTACTAATGGTAAATACATCCGCAAAGAAGCGCTGTACCGCTGTGGGCTCAAACTGCCCAATCTGCGGTCCGTCCATCACCCGGATGACTCCATTGGATAAGTCTGGATATAATGCAGTATCCATGCTCCAGCTGAACCGCCGCTCAGGCTCATCATAACTCCTTCGGAAAGCAATTCGATCCTGCTCCTGAAGTGCACGTCCCTGCCAGCCCCCCAATCCCCCTTTACCATAGGTCGATTTGCTGCCAAACAATTCGGGAATATCAAGTCCACCGCGAAAGCAAATGTAAGTCCGGCAGCCCGAACTTAGTCTTCCGAAGGAAAGCAATGAACCAGTGGCAATGAAGACCGGTCTCCACATGGGTATTGGCTCGCCATCAACAGCGGGAGATAGATCCGCGCCTGTCAGACAGATAAGCTGTCCCTGTTCAAAATAAATTGTTGGCCCCATGACCGTACATTCTATTACTGCTTCATTATCTGGATTTTCCAATAAGGCATTCCCTAGACGGAGTGCATAGCTATCCATGGCGCCACTAACAGCCATTCCATAACGTTGCAGGCCATAGCGTCCCAAGTCCTGTATCGTGGTCAGCATTCCCGCTTTGACAATCTTAATTCCCATGGTTTTCAGATTTTAGCTGTATAAACACATCGTAGGTTATCGGTACAAAGCGGACACGATCCCCTACTTCAAGCAATGAGGGGTTTGGTTTTGTCAGGTCAAATAATTTCAGTGCTGTATGTCCGATGATCTGCCAGCCCCCTGGAGTTGCTATCGGATACACCCCAGTCTGTTCGCCCGCAATCCCCACCGCACCGGCCTCTATTTTCAAACGGGGAACCTCTTTTCTTGGGGTAGCTATCCGACTGTCCAGACCACCGAGGTAAGGAAATCCCGGTACGAAACCAATCATATGGACCAAGTATTCTGTTTCACTATGGATACGGATCACCTCTTCCTCACTCATGTCATTATACTGGGCCACATAAGCCAGATCGGGGCCGTTATAGCAGACAGGAATTTCCTTTCTCACAGCTTTATATTCCAACTGTTCGGGTGACTCTTCTGCGATCATCTTTAGCGCAGCTAACATTTCTTGGTAGCCGATTATTAACGGATCGTAATAAATTGTGATTGTTGTATAGGCCGGCACATATTCAATAATACCAGGCATTGGGCATTGGTCTATGCGGGCAGTAAACTGACGGATCTGTCTATTGACCTTTTCGGAAATCGTATCAGCAAAAGAGAGAACAATAGCCTGATCGCCCATAGGATAGTACTTCAAGGTATTGAATAAGGCCATCGTTAATGATTGCTCGTGGGAACCGCCCATAATTTGTTTGTTATAATCTATACAAAGATTATAAATACCGAACGATAATCAAATAATAGCATTAAAAAATAGGATTTCTAAGGTGTAATTTTATAGGAACGAAAGATGTCAGCGGAGCACATTTCTTTTGTTGTGGTTTTGGTCAGCACAAATTCAAAAGTAGGTTCCAATCCAGAGGTATGGATGATTTCACCATTTTGATTTTCGAAAGAACTTTCCTGTTGCGACAGCCCGGCAAGTATACAGAGCTTATACCAGCCATTTTCCAGTTCTAGCTGGGGTTTATCATATTTACGTTGATGTTCGATGCGTTCCCTAACTTTTTCAGTAGTAAAGTCATTCAATATCCACCAGGTAAATAACATAATCTTGCCATTTTCAACATGTAAAATATATCCATCTTCTTTGATCTGAAGGTCATTTCCTTCTTTCAATAATTCTGGTGCTTCATCCGAAGTAATAAAAATAATAGTATAGGGTAAATTATCAACCTGTGCCAAAGGGATTAAAATACCCTCTTCGACCACTTGGTCGCCTGTTTCTTTTGTTGTAAATTCCGTCGAAAGATCACTTGACAAATTATTCTTTACCTGATAATCGAGTAGCAATTCTATATCACCGAGTAAGAAATAGGATAATGTGTCGTTTAAAACCTCTGTAAATTTTGCTTTCATCGTTGTGTTTTGATTGGATTGAATTTGGATTGAATTTAGATAATAAAATTTTCAGATATTACAAGGCGGAATTATCTTTCAACAAAAAAGGTCTCTGTCTTATAACAGAGACCTTGATACCATAAAAAATCCAACTAAGTGAAAACGTTAAAATATATATCTCACACCCACTTGCATTTTCCATGTAGTAGATAAAGCACTTACATTTCTGAATGGAGTCTTTGATAGATAAGGTCCAGTTTCTTCCGTTGAGCTATCATTCGTTGCATGCATACGGAAAGTAGGAACACCATCGGCCCCTACTGCACTAGCTGTACTCAAAAATTGTCTCGCTGGTGTTAAAGTACTCTGGATACCCCAGCTTTTGTTCAATAGGTTACCAAAATTGATCACATCCACACTTAATTGCAATTTATGCTTACGCGAGCCAATATTAGTAAATAAATCTTGAAGAACACGTACATCAAAACGATTTAACCAAGGCATAGAAAAAGCATTACGAGGGAGGTACTTCCCACGATACGATTCGAGTCCATTTTCCTTAATGTAAGCTTCAAGACCAGCCCGCTGTTCTGCTTCTGTAAACGTTTTGGTATGCTCAACTTTCTTATCATCCATGTATTTCACTGAGTATTCTTGAAATTTCAATGAAGATATCTCTTTTGGCAAATAGATAAGATCAGCGTTCTGTCCATCATTATTAATGTCGTTTCCATAGGTATAAGAGAATCTACCTTGAGAAGAACCATTATAATAAATACCTACAGTAGTCGATAAATGATTAGCATATTCAAAACGATAACTCAAGTTTGCAACCAGACGATGCGGAACTGCAAATGCTGACTGATATAAGTATTGATCATTCGGCCCGTGGATATTCGCTGAACCGCCCCATGCTGAACTAGCATTTGAGCCAGTGTTACCAGTTACTTCTTTCGAATCCGAATAGGTATAAAATAAACTTCCACTAAAGCCTCTGTAATTCGGAACAGATACCCCCAATGTCGCACTCATTGAGTGGCCTTTTACATTGGTATTAGTCAATACGACAGCATTATTAGCTCCTAATGCAGAATTATATGCCTGTACTCCCTTTGGATAGAATACTCTATTATCGCCATAATCACCCACTTCACCCGATGATCCATAATTTAGAAATGTATTAGGTGTTACTCGATTTGCACCGAATTGGAATACAGCATTGATATCTTTAGTGTATAGGAAGTCTCCTGTCAAGACTAATGGAGTATTAGGAATTTGATAATCTGCTCCAAAGCTAGTCCGCCATATCATTGGCATCTTGAAATCTCTATCTACTAGAGCAAATGAACTAGGAGCCCCATCTTTCGGTGTCTTGATAAATACATTCTCGGCTCCTTTAGGAACATTATTTAAATGATAATACGGATCAGTATTAAATCTAACGTTTCCAATCCATCCTTGGACGTCGTTGTAAGATCCCGGTTCAACAACATTTTGCAATACCCCTGCATTGGTAGGCATATTAGTTAACCATACAAATGGAACACGACCTGAGAAAAACCCAGTTCCGCCTCGTAAAACTAAAGAACGATCTTTAAATACATCATAGTTAAAACCTAATCGTGGAGATACCATTAATTGGGATTTCGGCCATAAACCAGAATCATAATTTTTAGGCATACCGTTCACATCCAATAGACGTAATGCATCTATTGATGGATTAGCAGTTAACTTATTCATATATATAGGTAATTCCGCACGTAAACCATAAGTTAATGTGAAATTATCAGATACTGACCACCGATCTTGCGCATACAAGGAGGCTAATCCAAAATTCACACGAGAATATGTATCTTGTCCTTCATATGGATATGTTAGCCCAAACATAATTGGCGCTTTTTCATTAGGACCTCCTGTGGAAAGAAAATCCTCAACCGAGTTATAGCGATAGTATGATGTACCCATCCGAGTATAGCTGTTTCCGTAATTTTGAATTTCGAAAGCAGCTCCAAATGTAAAGTTGTGTTTATCGGCTTGTAAAGTCAGGTTATTGATAAACGAATAATTATTATTAACTACATCATTATTATAAGAGAACAACTCAGTACCAAAACTCATATAGTTATTGTAGAAACCTGGTTGTTTCCCTGCATTTGCAGGATTATCCAAAAATTGTTGATGACTACCATCACCAATATCCACAAAAGGAAATAATTGATCACTTGGTGTGCTTCTGGTATCTTGGATTCGAGTATAAGTTGCTAGAAATTGATTACTTAATCTTGAAGTAAAATTACTATTTAATTCTGCGGTAATAGATCTTACCACATTTTTAAATGCATAATTACCATTTTCAAAAGTAATGGAATTTTGACCTACACGGGCATAAGAATCAAAATCAGCCCTAGGTCTTGGTCCCGAGTTTGCATTGGCTACTTGCATAGAATTCCCAACTACCTGATTGTAACGTAGCGCAAATTTATGAACTTCGTTAATATTCCAATCTAATCTTGCTAAGAACTTTGTACTACCTTCCTTTGCTTCATTCGCATATCCTTCATATCGACCTGGGTCATACCCCCATTGGTTAATCAAATGATTACGTACAGCTTCCAATTCCGAACGTTTTGTTCTAGCGATATTATTAGCAGGATCCGCCACGCCGTCTTCAGAAGCTTTCCATAAATTCGCTCCAGAAGCATTTCCTCCTGTTGCTTCCTCCCGTTCAGCATTAACAAAAAGGAATAATTTATCCTTAATTATCGGTCCACCTAAGCTAAAACCAAAATTCTTCTTTGCAGCATCAACTTTATCTAATGTAATATCATCAATCTTCCTTCCCTGTAAGCTTTGATTTTGAAGAAAATAATAGGCAGTACCTGTTATTTTATTTGTACCACTTTTAGTAACGGCATTAATACCTGCTCCTGTAAAACCAGATTGTGTAACATCAAAAGGAGCTATGTTTACAGAAATAGCCTCAATTGCATCTAATGAGATAGGTTGTGAATTTCCTCCTGGGATAGGTCCGCCACTTAAACCAAATCCATTATTAAAGTTAGCCCCATCGATTTGTAAATTGTTATATCTCGCATCTCTTCCTGCAAATGAATTACCATTAGCTTGAGGCGTCAAACGCATGAATTCTGTTATACTACGTTCTACTTGAGGCAATTCTTGCAATTGCTTTTGGCCAATACTCGTAGATGCACCTGTCTTTTGAGTACGCCTTCCCTGTTGTGCAGTAACAATAACTTCTTGCAATGTAGTACTATTTTCTCCAAACACAGGATTCAACACAAATGGTTGTCCTAGTTGCAGATATACATCCTCATAAGTTACTGGGCTTTGACCAACATAGGTTACTTCAATTTTGTAAGGACCGCCGACACGCATATTAGCAAGATTAAACCGTCCAGCAGCATTTGCCGATCCCGTATAAACTGTTCCCGATGGCACGTGCGTTGCTTTAATAGTAGCTCCCTGCGTGGTACCACCGCTAGTTTGCGTTACGATCCCTGTCATGCTACTTGTAGTTACCTGTGCTTGTACAGCACCATAACTAGCCATAACAAGTGCAAAAAAGAGTAAAGATCTTTTCATATAATGTGATTTGTTAAAAAATGTTAAGCAAAATTACTAAGAGATTTCAAATTACAAAGGACTTAATATAAACTTAACATACTACAGCACATACACTTCATATCAAATCAGAGAAATTCTTACCTTCCTATATAATTTCCCGAGAAAAAAAACGTTATAACACCTTTTAAACTGGCATTCCGAAAGGATCAGATGAACGAAAAATAGTTTTCCACACACAATCGCCTATTTATTTTTGTAACAACATTCTTCCATTCACTTCTCGACTTTTTGAAAAAAATTGACTAACTTTCTATCAGCCGAGCATTTTATTAATCAACTCGCTTTTTGTAGCAATCGCGCTACCGAACCCAGTATTTATTTCAAAACTATAAACTATTGTCCGTGCGAAGTGGTTTCTATAAAAAATCTGTTTTTAAAAACAGAAAAAAATCAGAAATTCGCACACCTTTATAATTCTCTTTTTTCATGGAAGTCGGTATTCAAAATTCTTCTTTTCAGGAACCCGCAGACATCAGGTTGTCTCACGCAGGGCTTTCCTTTTTAGCTTCAGCAGCTAAATGGGCCAATTTCTTGGCTATTGTCTGTTTTATTTTTATTGGGATCTCGGCCATAACCATGATTAGCATAATCTTTGGCGCTAGCGCCTTATCCCTTGGTCAAGGCGAATATGTCAACGCTGGCACAATATCGACATTTGGCGTGCTATACTTACTTTTACTCGCTTTCTCCTGCCTCCCAATCTATTATCTCTATAATTTTGGATCCAAAGCAAAAAAAGCGATTGAAAATCGCGATAGCATTCAGCTTGAACTGTGCCTCGACGCACTAAAAAAACACTATAAATTCATCGGGATCATCGTTATTATTACGATCGGATTTAATTTCCTCGGCCTTATTCTCGGTATTGTCATGGGCATTTCTGATGCAATAGCTGCCGTATAAAATCGAAATAGCGTAAACTGAAACAAAAAAGGGAGCATGTCATATGCTCCCTTTCTATATATTATAAAATTACGTTCCTATTTTTTATAATACCGCATCGCGTTTGGTATCTGTTTCTCAATATCCGCAATCCGTCTGGCGTCACTCGGGTGGGTACTCAAGAATTCAGGTTGCCCTTTCTGACTGCCTGCTGCCATACGTTTCCAGAAACCAATTGCTTCATTCGGATCGTAACCAGCCAGAGCCATAATAATTAACCCAGCCTGATCGGCAGAAGATTCATCACTCCGTGAGAATTTTAACTGTGCCAAGCTACCGCCCAAACCATATAGATTGTTAAAAATCCCAAGGGAGCTGCTACCTGTCATCCCTGCTGCTGAACCCAGGATCTGTCCCCCCATCTGCAAAGCCATCTGGTTGGATGCCTGTGCTACAGAATGCTCTTCAATAGCGTGCGCAATCTCGTGTCCCATCACCGTCGCCATACCGGCCTCCGTACGTGTCACCGGTAATATTCCTGTATAGACAGCAACTTTACCACCCGGCATACACCAAGCATTTACATCATCGCTCTTCACCAGGTTAAATTCCCAGTTGAAGTTGTATTTATTGGCAATACCTTTACTTTGCAGATATTGGTTGACCGCTGTTGCCAATCGGTTACCCACA
Organism: Sphingobacterium sp.; assembly: GCA_031277685.1. GTDB lineage: Bacteria > Bacteroidota > Bacteroidia > Sphingobacteriales > Sphingobacteriaceae > Sphingobacterium. The sequence continues at coordinate 154,211 of JAITLV010000087.1, forward strand.
CGTTTTACCATTGCCGCATCTGCCGTACCGGTAATCACCTTACTATTATTTTTTGACAAGAAATCTTTGTAAGCTAATGCCGCCTGCTGATTCACCTGGTCAGCACTGACCAATTTCAAATATTTTTTCCCAGTAACAGCTGAAGTTGCACAACCTGACAACCCTGATGTTAGCGCAACACAGGCTAATACCATAGCCGAATACTTAAATATGCCTTTCATAATCATCTATTAAATATATTCTAGCAGGTGCAATTATTGTGCCTATTCTTTTTCCTTCGATTTTTTCTTGAACAGATAAATCTTAGATTCATGCCCTTTTAGCAGACGCTCGATATTTTTTTGATGGGTAATTAATAACAGCGCACAGATGGCAATTCCATATAATAATACCGAAGGGATCGTGGTCTTGAATATAAATGCTAGGCTAAATGGAAAGGCAAATCCTGCAGAGATGGAACTCAGGGACACATAATGCGTGGTCAATAGGATAATAATAAATACGGATACACAAACCAAAGCGGCAGGTGTATGTATCGCAAGGATCATCCCACACAAGGTTGCTACACCTTTCCCGCCCCGGAAGCCCGCAAATACCGGGAATAGGTGCCCAATTACAGCAATTACGCCCAATGCCAACTGAAAATTCACAAATTGAACATCACTTGTATTCTGTCCCAGTTCAATCAGATAAGCCAGATTCGTTGCTGTCCAGCCCTTAAAAATATCTACAAACATCACGATAGATCCAGCACGTGGTCCTAATACGCGAAAAGTGTTAGTCGCTCCAGCATTACCACTCCCATACTCACGAACATCTACGCCATAAAATGCTTGACCCAACCAAACTGCTGTCGGTATGGAACCAAACAAATAAGCTAGTAATACTGCAATTACTAAATAAATTGATATCATTAAATTAAATCAGTTCTTATATTAATTTGGCTTTCAGACTAAGGTCCAGGCTCTTGACGCTATGTGTCAATGCACCGACCGAGATATAGTCTACTCCAGCCTCAGCATAGGCCCGAATGGTTTCAAATGTAATTCCCCCAGAAGCTTCTGTCTTAAATCTATGATCGATAATTTCAACAGCTTTTGCCACGTCCGCAGGTGAAAAATTATCCAACATGATCCGGTCCACTTCGCCAAAGTTAAGAACTTCGTCAAGTTCCGCAAAATTTCGGACCTCAATTTCTATTTCTATTGGTTTATTTAATTTCTTTCGATAGTCATTTGCACGCGTTAATGCAGCTGTGATTCCACCACTATAATCCACATGGTTATCCTTGATCAGAATCATATCGAACAGACCAAAACGGTGGTTGGTTCCCCCGCCAATTTTAACGGCTTCCTTTTCCAATACACGGAGTAATGGTGTCGTCTTACGGGTATCCAGTACTTGTGTCTGTGTGCCTTTCAGCAGCTCCACATATTTTCGGGTTGTCGTCGCAATACCGCTCATCCGCTGCATCACATTCAATACCAACCGCTCTGCCAACAAAATACTTTGAATATTCCCACGGACATAGAAAGCAATATCCCCCACTTTTACGGCTTCACCATCCTGGATAAAGACCTCACAGGTCAAGGTTTCATCAATATAACTTATGATCGCTTGCGCCACCTCAACACCTGCCAGAATACCGTCATCCTTAACAATCAGTTTAGCCTCTCCTTGTGCGCCCTGCGCTATGGTGGACAGCGACGTATGATCACCATCACCAAGATCCTCTGCAACTGACTGTTTCACAAATTGCACCAAATAATCCTTGATTTCCTTCTCCATAAATACAATTTATTCGGCTAAGATGTGGAATAATTTTTTAATCGAAAAATACTATGGCAAAAAAATAGCGTACAATTTAACTTTTATCAATCCGAAGCTCTTCGATTGTCTGATTATTGGAACCCGCTCCGATCTTAATAAACACGCGATAGTTGGCCTGCTCCGTTGCCAGTGAAAAAGTAAAATATTGATAACCATTGTTTGCATTGCTGGCCTGGGTCAGTTTGACTGTCTTGGGTTTATGCTGGTTAAAAAATGTACCCAACATTATCTCGGACTGGTATTTGGTATATACTCCATTTTCCCCTAGAATGGATAAGGTGAGGTTGGAACCAAAGTATTTGGCTATATTCTTTGCATTCCCTTCCCTTAAATAGGTTTTTAGTTCTTCGGAAATACTGCCCAAAGACATCGTCTCGACCTGCACAATAGGCTGTGATAAATCGCTTAAATCTTTCAAAAAATGCCCTGAGGCGTTAGTGTGTATAAAAAGACTATAAACAAATACAAATACGCAATAGCTCAAAAGTTTCATATAGCTCAAAATAATATAGAACAGTTTCCATAATAGATGTATCAATCATTAGGTAGCATAGTTTATGCCACACATAAACTATGCCACAAACCTATAAAATTATTGCATATAAACAAGGGAACTTTTTAAAGATGCATTGATAGAATCTAAAATTAAGGTTATCTTTGTTATACGATGAATAAGAAAAAAGTTGCACTCATGATCCTAGACGGACTAGGATACGGAAAACATGATAAATCAAATGCAGTTGAAGCTGCAAATACCCCATTTTTAGATCATTTATTGGACACTTACCCAAATTCAACGCTGGAAGCTTCGGGTGAAGCCGTTGGTCTTCCTGACGGACAGATGGGAAACTCTGAAGTTGGCCACATGAATCTTGGCGCCGGCAGAATTGTCTACCAAGAATTAGGTCGTATCCATAAAGCTGTAAATGACGGTGTTTTCAATACGGATATCGTTATCCAGGACGCATTTAAATATGCTCTTGAAAATAATAAAAAAGTACACTTTATCGGTTTGCTTTCCGATGGTGGTGTACATGCACACACCAAGCACCTAAAAGGTCTTTGTGATGCTGCAAAACATGCTGGACTAACAAGTGACCAAGTTTTCATCCACGCTTTCCTCGATGGCCGTGATACTGATCCTAATTCGGGAATTGGCTATGTTAAAGATTTACAGGAATACTTGAAAACAACTTCAGGTACCTTTGCTTCGGCCATTGGTCGGTATTATGCAATGGACCGTGACAACCGATGGGAACGCGTTAAATTAGCGTACGACCTTTTGGTGAAAGCCGATGGTGAAAAGTCCACTGACTTGGTTGCTTCCATCCAAAAATCGTATGACGCAGGGGTAACAGATGAGTTTGTTAAACCGATCGCATTGGTCAATGCAGATGGTGCTGCCGTCGCAACAATCCAAGAAGGTGATGTGGTCTTCTGTTACAATTTCAGAACAGACCGCGGTCGTGAAATCACTATTGCTTTAACGCAAAAAGCTTTCCCAGAATATGACCTGGCTCCGTTGAACCTGTACTATGTCACGATGACGGCCTATGATGAAACTTTCCAAAATGTACGCGTTGTCTTCCAAAAAGACAATTTGTCAAACACCCTAGGTGAAGTTTTGGAAGCTAATCATAAAACGCAAACCCGTATCGCCGAAACAGAAAAATATCCACACGTGACATTCTTCTTCTCCGGTGGCCGTGAACAGCAGTTTGAGGGTGAAAACCGCCTTTTGGTACCTTCACCAAAAGTAGCGACATATGATCTTCAACCTGAAATGTCTGCCAGCGGAATTACCGAAGCCATTGTCAATGATATGGAAACATTGCAACCCGACTTTATCTGTCTCAATTTTGCCAACCCGGATATGGTCGGTCATACCGGTGTATTTGAAGCCGTCGTTAAAGCGGTTGAAACAGTGGATCAATGCACAAAAACTGTGGTGGAAACAGGATTAAAAAATGGCTATTCATTTATCATCCTGGCTGATCATGGTAACTCCGAATTTATGGTCAACGAAGATGGCTCACCAAATACAGCACACACAACGAATTTGGTTCCCTGCATCTTGATTGATGAGCATTACAAAAAAATTGCAGATGGTAAATTGGGTGATATCGCACCAACTGTGCTCAAACTTTTGGGCGTAGATATCCCCGTTGAAATGACAGGAAATGTATTGGTATCAGAATAAAAATTTACATAAAAAATTGAGCAGCGCACTTCCACTACTAATGGGCAGTGCGCTACTTTTTTGGAGCTGCAGCTCCCCTTCGGGCCAAAAAGCAGCCAAGAAGACCACAGACATCTTTTCTGTTGACTCATTCTTTAGTGCCGAAGCACAGCGCCTGCAACAACTCAATCCCACTATTCTAAAATCGGTCAATAAAGACGGAGACAAAGAACAGCGTGAACTCAAAATCAGCAACTGGAAAAATGAACTTTCAGCATTCCAGTCCGCAGATATTAGCAAAAACTTTGACCCCGCACTCTATGATGTCAAAGCCATTGATTGTGTCACAGAGTTTATCGCCAAAAAGAAAGAATTGCAGATCCAAAAACTCCGAATAGAGTTTGACCGTAACAATGAAAAGGTAAAACATATCCATATCGATAAAAAGATTGCAAATTCGCTGTATGACAGCAATGAAAAACTGGATTATTATACCGATTCACTGTACAACATCGTCAAACTTCAGGATGTACAAGGCCTCGATGCAAACCAGTACGAGATTACCGGAAAGTTTGTGCAGACTAAAAAATAACACATGCGCAAAAATGTCTTTATACACAGCTATAAAGACATTTTTTACCTTCCGACGCAAATAATAAATGCAACATCATTGCTTCATTTGTTTTTTTCCCTATATTTGCCCATGGTATGTCTATAAAGACAACTGTTTAGAAAAAATAAGGTGCGCGGTATTTCATTGAACAAATTAGCAGCGTTTACGCTTTTAATGACCTTTTTAATCGGTCAGTTCATTGTCTATACCCATTCCCATAAGCCCGCAGCATTAAGCATCGTGGACTGCAGTCCTAAAAAACACCATGCAGACCATCCTAAATGCTCCATTTGTGATCAAAATTCACATCCACAGCTACTCTTTCATTTTAACCAAAGCGAATTTTCACTTCCAGAACGGGAAATCGTATTTGGTCTTTTTGTGCCTGGCGACCAAATGGTCAGGGCTTTACTATCCGGCAATCGCGGTCCCCCCATCTGTTAAATTTCGTCCAATACACAGCAACAGTTCATTTTATCTAAACGGCTGTTCGCAATTATGATCACCAGGTATCACTAACCCATGTTTTGGCAAATGCGACCAACGTTTTCATCGCTATTGGATTTTCTTCCTATTCAACAATCAAAGCGATTCATCTGATGGATCCTTCGAACCCAATGGCGATTTTCACAACAGATGAAGTTCAGCTTTTAAATTCGATGGAATCATCGGGATGGTTTCCATCTACTCATGGAATAAAAATATTTACAGATGAAACTTAAAATTAAAGGCGGCATACTTATGCTTGTCTGTTACTTCCTTCTATTTTCGGCAACCGCCGCCAGCATTTCAGGTAAAGTGACGGACTCAAAAACAAATCAGCCCATCGCTGGCGCTACCATATCTTTGCTTCAACTTCGTTCGAGCACTTCTTCCGACCAACAGGGGCATTATACCTTTAAATCATTGCCGGCAAGTGGACGTTATCTTGTTGAGGTACGTTTTATTGGTTATCAATCCTTGATCAAAACGATAGATCTGACATCCGAGAATGTATCTGTTGATTTTGCATTAACGGAAAGTATTATCGAAACCAATGAGGTCGTCGTCACAGGTACCCTCGTGACTGCTCAAAGCCGCCGAAACAGCACCTCCGTATCTGTTGTTTCCAAAGATGAATTACAGGGAAATGGTACAAACCTGATCGATGCCCTGGCACGCCAGGTTCCGGGCTTAAGCCAGATTACGACGGGTCAGGGTATTTCCAAGCCTGTCATTCGCGGCCTTGGCTATAACCGTGTTGTCACCGTAAACGATGGTGTGAAGCAAATGGGACAGCAATGGGGAGATGAACACGGGATAGAGATCGACCAAAATCAGCCTGACCGCGTAGAGGTTCTGCGCGGAGCTGCTTCGCTGATGTATGGATCTGATGCCATCGGTGGGGTCATCAATATTCTTGAGCCGAATGTCCCTACTGCCGGCGAAATAAAAGGGGAACTCCTCTCAAGCTATTCCACCAACAATGGCCTGACCAATAACTCCATTATGCTCACAGGAAACGAGAACGGTTTCGTATGGCGTGGACGTGGATCGTATCAAAATGCACATGCCTACAATACCCCTGCAGGACGCTATATCAATAGCGGATTTAATAACACCAACTTCAGCGGAATGCTGGGCTTAAATAAACAATGGGGATATTCTCACCTCAATTTTTCTTACCTTAAGAATAACATTGGTTTTTACGATGCTGAGGTTGGGGATCCATTATATGGTGATTCCAAAAGCAGGAAATTGGATTTCCCCAAACAGGATATCCGCCACTACAAACTCGCGCTCAACAATAATTTTGTCATCGGTGGCGGGAATTTAAAACTGGATCTGGGGTATCAGAAAAATCAACGCCGGGAACTTGAATCAGCCGACCCATCGCTCTTTTTCGATTTAAATACATATTCTTTAGATGCTAAATATTACCTAGCTGAACGAAACGGCTGGCAACATGTCGTTGGTATCAGCGCCAGCCAGGAGCATAGTATCAACAAAGGAACTGAATTTCTGATACCGGCTTATGACCAGATCGAACTGGGGGCTTTTGCCTATACCAAGAAAAGCTGGGGCGAGAATACATTCAATATGGGGCTACGTTATGACTATGTCAATAGCAAGGGAAAGCAGCTCTTCGTCGAAGATGAGGAACAATTTCCTGGCTTTAAGAATAAATTCAGTAATATCAGCGGTGCCTTAGGATATACGCATAGTTTCAGTGAAGATTTCAACTTTAAGGCGAATGCAGGTTCCGCCTTTCGGGCACCTAACCCGGCAGAACTTGGTTCCAATGGCGTGCACGAAGGTACTTCGCGCTATGAAATTGGCAATGAGAACCTAAAAGCAGAACGCAGTTTCCAAGCGGATGCTACCCTTGAATTTGGGCATAGCATCGTCACCGGTAGCATTGGCATTTATGAAAATTATATTCATAATTTTATTTATGCGTCAGCGAAAAAAGGAGATACAAAAACTGTCGTTGATGAGGACAATAATGAAAACACCTATGATGTATATCGCTATGGCCAAGTGAATGCCAACCTCTATGGCTTTGAAGGGAGTTTAAACTTCCACCCGCTCAACTGGGTACACTTGGATAACACCTTTACGTATACACATGCGCAAAACAATACCTTTGATAGGCCATTGGCATTGATTCCAGCAGGGGTTTTACATAATACGCTACGTCTCGAACCTAAAATAAATGGCCTGCATGCTTTTTACTTTTCAGTTGGTTTAGACAATTATTTTAAACAGAATCGCGTGGACGAAACCTTTGAAACGGCCGCAGATGCCTATTCTCTTATCAATGCAGGGATAGGTACTACATTCCACTTGGGTAGACAACAGGTCAAAGTATATGCGGCAGCGTCTAATCTAACCAATAAACGCTATTACGATGCCTTGAGCAGATTACGCCCAGGAAGACTATCTCAGGAAGATCCTACCTATGGAGTATATAATATGGGCAGGAATGTTACTTTCGGAGTGTACCTGCCGCTCAGTATAAAAAAATAAAACTAGATACATAAAAAAGGGATCAACACATGATCCCTTTTTTATGCTATTTCAACCCTTTATAGGGCTATGTTACCTGAACTTTCTGTTTCTTGGATAGGCCTACTATTTGGGATCATCTGCCGTCGCTTCCCGTGCCAAAGGTACATCGTCAGGCATGCTTTCCAAGGACGAATCCAATGCAAACAGCGACTCATCTGAAGCACGGTCTCCGCCGGCAATCTTCAATTTATCGATCAGCTCAAGCGCCAGCTTTTCTTCTTCGATCTGCTCCTTGACAAACCACTGTGAAAAGTTCCATGTTGCCCAATCTTTTTCCTCCATTGATAGGTTGACAATGCGATAAATAGCTTCTGTATTGTCTACCTCATGCTTAAATACGCGTTGAAAACATTCAGTTAGGGTTTTGGGATCTGATGGCGGTGCTGCAATGGCCTGAATTCGGGGACGACCGCCCCGCTCCAATATATAGCCCATAATTTTGGTCATATGATTACGTTCCTCCTGCGCATGCCGATATAAAAAGTTGGCAATTCCACCATAGCCCTGATCATCTGCCCATATGCCCAATGCGAGGTAAATCTGTGCAGCTTCAGCTTCTTTTGTCATCTGACTGATTAAAATATCCTGCATTGCCGCTGACAATCGATTCGTTTCCATATATAAATTCTTGTTGATTCGATAAAAGAACAGTGTTGCCAGGCATTTCGTTTGCAAATTTGTCAAAGATAGTGCATAGCCCTGCCGGGTGCAGGTTGTGACATTGGCATGGCATCAAAGATGGGAGCAGCATACAACAGAAGTCGCACAAAAAAAAGGGAAACCCGATTGAGTTTCCCTTTTTTTGTGCGATATAGTGCAGCTGACTATTTCAAGTTGTCTCTATATACTTTTGCTTTTTTGACTTCTGTTTGAATATCTTTTTTGGAAGAGTCAAAGCTCAATACTTTTTCATAATCCTTGATCGCATTATTATAAGCATCAGTCGCCATTGCTTTGTTGTAATTAGGTGTACCAGCTGTACCGATCAAAATACCCAAATCACGGTTTGCGATTGCTCTATTTTGATAGAATTTTGAGTCAGTAGGTGTAATTTCGATTGCTTTTGAATAATCTTCAATCGCTACACGCAATAATTGCTCTTTGTTTGCCGCAGACGCTTTGTTTGCTTGAACAGCTAGTGTATTGTTCGCTTTTGCTTTGAAGTACAATGCATTTGCATTTTTAGGACTCAAGGCAACAACCTTTCCGAAGGTTTCAGCGGACTTTTTATAATCACCATTTTGAAATTGCGAGTAACCCAACATATACAAGACATCTGGATCTTTGCCTTCCTGTGGAAGCGCCTTTGTCAAGTATGACTCTGCATTTTTGAAGTCACCGTCCAAAAGAGCTTTTTGCCCCATTCTCACATTGGCATTGCTATGCTCAGCTTGTTTTTGTTGTGCATTGGCACCAAGTGCAACCAATGCAAAAACTCCTGTGAACAAACCTAATTTAAGTGATTTTAAGTTCATATCTAAATAGTTACGTTTTTTTCAATATACCTTACCATGATCAATATCGATCGTTTATTACCCTACGAAAAAATAGCCGTATTGCTTCACCTCTCGCAAGAATCTGCCATCGTTTATTCTTTCACATTCCAATATTACAATTATTATGCCTATTTATCCAACAAATGGCAGATAAATTTTATTTAACCTGCCTTTTTTTCATATTCTAGAAAATAGATTTGTAATTTTGCTACCTTTTAGCAATTGGCACTACCCTTGCATTATAGGGGAAATACTATTTGAAGTTCAAAATTTGAACGTCTGCCGACAACTTGTCAGCGACTGCCAAATACACAAAATAAACACTATGAGCAAATTCGAAACTTTTGATTTCAGTCAGGCTATTCCAATCGTTACGGAAGATACAGAATTCTTCCCCTTATTGACACAGCAGGATGAAGACGATATGGCAAATGCTGAAATTCCAGAAGCACTATCTATTTTGCCTTTACGCAATACCGTATTATTTCCCGGTGTTGTCATTCCGATCACTGTAGGACGGGATAAATCCATCAAATTGGTAAAAGAGGCCTATAAAGGCAGCAAAACAATTGGTGTGGTTTCCCAAAAGGATATGACCGTAGAGGATCCTGGATTTGAAGAACTGAATAAAGTGGGTACTGTTGCCCATATTATCAAAGTACTTCAAATGCCCGATGGAAACACCACGGTAATCATCCAAGGAAAACAGCGTTTCAACTTGGTGGAAATCGTCGAAACCGAGCCTTATCTCAAGGCGCGCGTTGAAAAATTCAACGAGGCAAAACCCAAAATGACCAAACATTTCAAGGCGACAATTTCTACCTTGAAAGAAATGGCATTACAGATTATCCAACTGTCACCAAATTTGCCAAGTGAAGCCGGTATAGCCATCAAAAATATTGAAAGCCCTTCTTTCCTGATCAACTTTATTTCGTCCAACATCAATGTCGAAATGGTCAGAAAACAGGAGTTACTTCAGATTCCAAAGGTCGAAAACCGTGCAAAACTTTTATTGGAATTGTTGACCACAGAGATCCAGATGCTGGAACTGAAACATCAGATCCAAAATAAGGTGCGTGTTGACCTGGATAAGCAGCAACGGGATTATTTCTTAAATCAGCAACTGAAAACAATTCAGGAAGAACTTGGTGGAAATACACCTGACCTCGAACTGGAAGAGCTCAAAAAACGTGGTAAAACAAAAAAATGGGGCCTTGATGTTGAAAAACATTTTAATAAGGAACTCGAAAAACTATCGCGTATCAATCCCGCAGCAGCAGACTATTCTGTTCAGTTAAATTATTTGGAACTGCTGTTGGATCTTCCTTGGAACGAAACGACCAAAGATAACTTTGATTTAAATAAAGCACAAAAAGTACTGGACAAAGACCATTATGGATTAGAAAAGGTCAAAAAACGTATCATTGAATACCTCGCGGTATTGAAATTAAAAAATGATATGAAAGCCCCTATTCTTTGTCTGGTAGGCCCTCCGGGGGTTGGTAAAACTTCATTGGGCAGGTCTATCGCCAAAGCTTTGGGTCGTAAATATACACGTATGGCCTTGGGCGGTGTGCGTGATGAAGCCGAAATCAGAGGTCACCGCAAAACATATATCGGTGCCATGCCGGGACGTATCATCCAATCATTGAAAAAAGCGGGTGCTGCCAATCCGGTCTTTATCCTTGATGAGATCGATAAAATGAGCGCAGATTTTAAAGGAGACCCTTCTTCTGCCTTATTGGAGGTATTGGATCCAGAACAAAACACACATTTCTACGATCATTACGTGGAAATGGAGTTTGACCTTTCGAAGGTCATGTTTATTGCAACGGCCAATTCCTTAAGTTCCATTCAGCCGGCTTTATTGGATCGTATGGAAATCATCGAGGTCAATGGCTATACCATTGAGGAGAAGATTGAAATCGCAAAAAAACACTTACTTCCCAAACAACGTGAAATGCACGGTATGGCTGCCAAAGATGTTGCGTTAAAAGGTAAAATCATCGAGAAAATTATCGAAGACTATACCCGCGAATCTGGTGTACGTGGACTGGAAAAGAAAATCGGTTCTATTGTCCGGGGTATTGCAACACGTATTGTCATGGAAAAAGATTACAACCCAAGTATCAATGACCAGGATGTGGTGGATATCCTTGGCGCGCCGATCTTTGATAAAGATATTTATGAAAACAATAATGTCGCCGGGGTGGTGACAGGCTTAGCCTGGACATCAGTAGGTGGCGATATATTATTTATTGAATCCTCTTTGAGTCCTGGTAAAGGCCGCTTGAGCTTGACAGGTAATCTTGGCGATGTCATGAAGGAATCTGCTTCAATCGCCCTAGCTTATTTAAAAGCACATGCTGCCAATTTTGGCATTGATTATCGCGTGTTTGACCACTGGGACATCCATATCCACGTTCCTGCAGGTGCTATCCCTAAAGATGGCCCATCAGCCGGAGTGACGATGTTAACTGCACTCACATCGCTATTTACCCAGCATAAGGTGAAAGAGAAATTAGCGATGACAGGCGAAATTACACTGCGTGGAAAAGTACTTCCTGTAGGTGGTATCAAAGAAAAGATCCTTGCAGCCAAACGTGCAAACATCAAAGATATTATCCTTTGCAAATCCAATGAGAAAGATATCCTCGAAATCAAAGAAGACTATATTAAAGATATGCAGTTCCATTATGTGACCGAAATGTCGCAGGTAATCAAACTCGCACTCCTACAAGAAAAAGTCGATGGTGCCCTGGATCTATCTTTAGGAATAGAAAACACAAAGAAAGAGGCTTAAGTCACACCGAGGTATAGCTAAAACTATCATAAAAACAGGGGCGTCCGCAATAAGTGGACGCCCCTGTTTTATTTATATGATAGGACATACAGGCTCAGCCGTCGGCCTGCCCCCCTTCACTATTAACCAAGCTTTTCATGCAGCACTTCCTCATCCAGGCTATTTTCATATTTTGAGATCACCAGCGTTGCAGCCGAATTACCGATCAGATTGGTGATAGCTCTCGCCTCACTCATAAAACGGTCGACACCAAAGACCAGAGCAACCGACTCAACTGGTACGTGCCCTACAACAGGGAGTGTTGCTGCCAAGGTCACAAAACCACTTCCGGTCACTCCCGCTGCTCCTTTTGAGGTCAGTAACAGGACTAATAGCAGTGTTATTTCCTGCTCCAGGCTCAAATGCATGTTCAGTGCCTGTGAAATAAATACCGCAGCCATCGTCAGATAAATACTCGTCCCATCCAGGTTAAAGGAGTAACCAGTCGGAATCACCAGACCGACCACAGATTTCGCACAGCCTGCATCTTCCATTTTCTGCATAATACTTGGCAGCGCAGATTCCGAAGAGGAGGTTCCCAATACGATTAAAATCTCGCCTTTGATATACTTCAGAAATTTAAAGATATTAACCTTGACATAAAAGTGCAATACCGCACCGATCACAATAACGATAAAGATAATGCAGGTCAGGTAAAAGCCCAGCATCAGCATGCCCAGCTTGGTCAGTGCCTTAATCCCAAAAGCACCTATCGTAAAGCCCATCGCTCCCATGGCCCCTATAGGTGCCAGATACATCACCATCTTAATAATGGAAAAGAGGATTTTTAAAAAGGATTGTAGGACATTGAGCACAGGCTCCGAAGCTTTTTTGCCGATCTTGGTCATCCCGATCCCAAAGAGCACCGCAAAAACCAGTACCTGTAGCATATTATCCGAAGCAACGGAAGCAATCACGTTCTCCGGAATAATATCCATAATAAAATCCATGAACGTATGGGGTTTCTTGGACTCCGCAATATAGTGCGATACCGAAGAGATATCCAGCGTCGCCGGATCAGCATTCATGCCGGTACCGGGCTGAAGCAGATTGACAAAGATCAGCCCAATGATCAGGGCAATTGTTGTCATGATCTCAAAATAGATAATCGACGTAAGCCCGATCTTTCCGACTTTCTTCACATCCTGCATCCCGGCAATACCGATCACGATTGAACTGAAGATCAATGGCGCAATTACCATCTTGATCAGCTTGATAAAGGCATCTCCCAGTGGCTTTAACTTGACCGCAAATTCCGGAAAAAAGGCACCGCAAAAAATACCGACCAATATACCGACGATCACCTGAAAATAGAGACTTTTAAAAATATGCTTCATTGTCTTAAGTCTTAACGATTAACGGCAATTCCCTCTGCCTTCAACATGGTCTTAAATTTGGGATTCCGGATGTATTTATTAAAATCGTGGCTCTTCATACCTGTAAAATCAGTATACTTCATCATCGGATAGTGTTTCACCAATTCATTGCAGACATCTGCTTTATATCCCAAATCGGTAGCTTTCAATTTGTTGGACAGAAAACCAACAAATTTCTTTAACATCACATCGGTATTGTTGATCGTGATATGGATCTTCTTAACCTGTTTGCTTAGGGTACAGAAAGAATCGGTACCGGTTGTTAAATCCTTGATCTTAAAGTCATCCAGGCCTATCGCTGGTGCCAGCATAATACAGGTTATGTCATTACCATTCTCCGCAAGCTTTTTTGCCGCATCCACATCCACATTATGATTCTCAAGTGTACCTTTGGCAAAACTTTCGCTAAACGTAGCACTGCTTAAAGCACTCAATACAACCGAAGCTCCACGACTATGTGAAATCAGAATAATCTTTTTATTACTGATGCTGTTCAAGAGATTGCGCAAGCCAAATTCACCAGCCATCTGACTAAATGAGGTCGCCGAAAACCAGACTTTGGCCCCGCCAAATGGGTTGGTCGTATGGAGGCCATCCCAATAAAACTTAACGACCTCATCTTTATTGGGATTGAGCTTTAATAGTTTGCGCATATACTCGTAGCTCTCATTCACTTCGTCGGATGGTGCATTGAAACCATGCACGAATATAAAAACACGATCTTTGGCTTTCACCTTACTGCCTACAGCCAACATACGTGTCTTTTCAAAACCTTTGAGCTGACTTTCCATGCCTTTCTCTGTTGCTATTTTCATCAGTGAATAGGCATTGACATCACCGCTTTTAGGTGGTTCACCATAGGTCTTGCGCCAATTGTCCGGATAAAAGTTGCCATTTTGATCCACAAATGAATTGACGATGTTCGGTTTATCAAATGAATTGGGATAAGGCCCCTTCGGAACATTGTGTGTTATCCCGCAGGAAACCATAAAAAAAAGAAGAAAAAGATAGAAAAATTGTCCTCTCATGGAGCTGTCTATTTACGCTGTTAAAACCAACATTTTATTCTGGCAAAGGTTGATCGAATCACAAAAGTATATATTGGCAAAATACAGCGTATGTTATTGGAGCTGTATACTTGTTATTTTAATCAATTCGCTTTACGAATATATAAAAAAAGGGATGCATAAATGCATCCCTTCATCTGATATTTTTTATACTTAGCTACTAAAGTATGCACGTACATTTTTACCTTCAATCCAGTTCATATAAGCCTTATTCACGACTTTATTACCACCTGGCGTTGGGTAATCACCCGAGAAGTACCAATCACCGGTATGTGCCGGACATGCCGCATGCAAGTTATCCAAAGTCTGATAGACCACCTGAAGTTCGGCTTTCAAATGGTGTGGTCTGACAATACGGCCGATTTCTTCCGAAATCTCCTCATCTGTAAATGGCGCATAGATGGCTTTTACATAGTTTTCGATTTCATTGACATCTTGCGTCATTGACAACAGACATTTTTGATACACTTCATCAATAATATGTGCCATACCACGTTGTTTCAACAGGTTAATTGCCGCTTCGAATGCAACAAATTCCCCCATACGGGACATATCAATACCATAACAATCCGGGTAACGAATTTGCGGTGCAGAGGAAACGATTACGATCTTCTTCGGATTCAGACGATCCAAGATGGTCAGTATACTCTGTTTTAAGGTCGTTCCACGCACAATAGAATCGTCGATTGCAACGATGGTATCTTCATGATCTTTTACAATACCATAAGTGGTATCATACACATGCTGTACCATATCTGTACGATCGGCATCCTGCGTAATGAAGGTACGCAATTTAGCATCCTTTACATTCAGCTTTTCAAAACGAGGTTTGATGCTTAGGATCTCATCCAATTCCTCATCCGAAATTTTCTCGGAACGATTCAATAAAGTCTCTTTCTGGAAATCCCTGACGTAGGTGTTGATACCATCCATCAAACCGTAATAAGATACTTCAGCCGTGTTGGGAATAAAAGAGAATACTGTATTTTTAATATTGTTTTTGACAGATTCCAATACCTGAGGCACCAATAATCTACCTAATTCCTTACGTTCTTTATAGATATCAGCATCTGACCCACGAGAAAAGTAAATACGCTCAAAAGAACAAGAACGTTGTTCTACAGGCTGTCTAAACATTTCCTGAGAAACAGTACCATCCTTTTTAGCGATCAAAGCATGTCCTGGCTTAATTTCTTTCACAGCGCCGATAGGCACATTGAATGCCGTTTGGATAACTGGTCTTTCAGAAGCCACAACCAAAATTTCCTCATCCTGATAGTAGAATGCAGGACGGATACCCGCAGGATCACGCATCACAAAAGCATCCCCATGACCAAAAATACCAGCAATGGTATAACCACCATCCCAAGTTTTGGCCGAGCGTTTCAAGATCTTGGAAACATCAATATTTTTGGCAATCAATGAACTGATCTCGATATTGGAGTACCCTTCTTTTTTGAACTGATCAAAAAGATCCTGGTTTTCATCATCTAAGAAATGTCCAATTTTTTCCAAAACGGTTACGGTATCCGCTTTTTCTTTCGGATGCTGTCCCAGCTCATAGAGTTGTTGTAAGAGTTCATCCACATTGGTCATGTTGAAGTTACCCGCAACAACAAGATTGCGTGACATCCAGTTGTTTTGTCTTAAAAATGGGTGACAGCTTTCGATACTGTTCTTTCCATGCGTACCATAACGCAAATGTCCTAAAAGTACTTCTCCAGTAAAACTGACATTATCTTTTAACCATTGGGTATCCTTTGACTGATCTGGAAATGCCTTCTGAACGGAAGCAAACTTTTTCTGTACATATTCGAATATGTCTGCCACAGCAGTTGAGCCCATAGCTCTGTAACGCGAAATGTAACGATTTCCAGGTTTAACATCAAATTTAATGGTTGCAATTCCAGCCCCGTCTTGTCCACGGTTATGCTGTTTTTCCATTAATAGGTACAATTTGTTGATGCCATAGAATGGCGTACCATATTTTTCCTGATAATAAGATAAGGGTTTTAACAGGCGAATTAGTGCGATTCCGCACTCGTGTTTAATAGCGTCGCTCATATCTTGATTTGATGACGCAAAAATAAGAATTATTTAGCACTTACAGACCCCTCCCCGCACTTTTTCCGCAATAAAATTACAGTGAATCGACAGAGGCTCTTTTGGATAGGCCTAAAGGCTTTATTGCGCGATAAAAACCGGAACTTTCACGGCATGGCGCAACTTATTGACAGTTTCTCCAAATACAAAGTCTTTGACACCGGTATGACCATGACTACCCACAACCAATAAATCAGCCTGATATTTTTCGCAAACTTCGGCAATACTCCTGATCCGGTTATTATACCCCAGCTCGTATTCCGTTTGATGTCCTTTGGATAGTAAAAAATCCGCGTACAGCTTCAGGCGTTCCAGATCCTGCCGGGACTCAAAGTCATCGGTAGATTCGCCCGTATATTTAACCGAAGCACTTTCAACAATATGGACAACGACAAAATTGGTATCAGCATGCGACAGCTGCAGGGCATACTGGATCACTTTCTGATCCGAACTTGAAAAATCCAATGCGATCACCACCTTCTTAAAAGACCCCTTGTCTTCAAAATGTAAAGCCTCAAATGGCGGATGCACTTCCAATTCGATCGGTTTTGATTTGCGCAAGATCGGGATTAATACCGTCATGATCAGCAAAAAAAGCAGCCCCAAAGCTCCCAGAATAAGTAATACGGTGACCAAACCATTGTTTGCCGCAGCAATCCAGCCCCTTACCTCATCATACACCAGCTTAAAATTCAGCACGGCAATGATAGCGGCAATCAACCAGGCAAACGCTTTGGTTAGGGGTTTAATGGCAAAGATCCCCATCTTGGCTTTGTCGCTGACAAAGTGAATCAGTGGAATCACAGCAAAGGCCAACTGCATGCTCAGGATCACCTGACTAAAGATCAGCAACTGCCCCACCCGGCCCTCACCAGAAATTAAGATCACCAGAACGGCAGGTATAATCGCTAAAAGCCGTGTAATAATCCGACGCAGTGTCGGGCTGATCCGCAGACGCAGATAACCCTCCATCACGATCTGTCCCGCCAGGGTGCCTGTTACTGTCGAGCTCTGCCCAGCCAGGATCAAGGCAACGGCAAAAAGCTTTGAAGCCCATTCCGTACCCAGTAAATTACCCAATAAATGATAGGCATCTTCGAGTTCGGCAACATCGTGCATGCCATTTTTATGGAACACCGACGCCGCAAGAATCAAAATAGCAGCATTGACCAAAAATGCGAGGTTCAGCGCAATGGCGCTGTCCCAAAAATTATATTTTAACGATTTCCGTATAGAAACTTCATTTCGATCGATCTTTCGGGTCTGCACCAGTGCGGAATGCAGATAGAGGTTGTGCGGCATGACCGTTGCACCGATAATACCGATGGCAATGTAAAGTGCGGCACTATTGGGAATACTGGGAATAAAACCTGTAGCCACCTCCGCAAAATCTGGTTTGGCCAAAAACATTTCGACCATAAAACACATGCCGATCAGCGCTATCAAACCGATGATAAAGAGTTCCATTTTGCGCATGCCAAGCTTTTGCAGGTAAAGCAAGAGAAAAGTATCGGCAAAACTGATCAGCACCCCCCAGAGCAGATCAATACCGAACAGCAGGTTCAAACCAATGGCCATTCCCAAAACTTCGGCCAGATCACAGGCCGCAATAGCAATTTCCGCCAGTACATACAGCACAAAGTTCATGCGCTTGGGATAGGTCTCCCGGTTACATTGCGCAAGATCCTTGCCCCTTACAATCCCCAAACGTGCACAGAGATTCTGCAGCAATAGCGCCATGATGTTGCTCATCAACAGCACCCAGATCAAGGCGTAGCCAAACTGACTTCCTCCGGCCAGATCCGTCGCCCAGTTCCCCGGATCCATATAACCTACACTGATCAGATAGGCCGGGCCAAAAAAACTGAGTACTTTTTTGAATTTGGATTTTCCTTGATTGACATCCACACTTTCATGGATATCGGATAATGATTTATGATGGGAGTCGTCGTGATGCATAGCTTACATTAGGACAATATCTTTTATTGCTAGGGCTAAAGATAAAAAGCTTTACAGTATTAGGCAATTAAACCGCCATTAAATTAGAATTTTAATGAAAGTTGTCCCGAGTTTTCTTTCGAATGATTTCCAAATTTGACAAAATCAACCGCCTCATACTGCCCCATATCGGGATTGAAGCGGCGAATATGGACGCCAGTACACATAAAACTCAGATCGACGGAGCGCAGCAATTTTTTCGCGACATCAAGCCGCTCAGGCTCCAATCGACGCCCAATCGAGATATGTGGTTCATCACTGATCTCGATCAGGTCAAAGGGACTGAGCGCCTGCACAACTTTTCGGGCTCTATCCTTCAGGTAGCTGCGTGCATGTACCGTCGGGCCAATATAGAAGGCACCACCGGCAAAAGAAGAAAAATGGTCAAAATAAACATACTGACTACGCTCAAATTGCAAGGCTTGTTGCAAGGCTGTGACCGCCTGTGCCAGCGTGTCCTCATCTCCAGCAAACGCACAAATGGTGACATGTGCCCTCGCATTGCAGCTGTGGTACCAGCCCTTATCCTTATCCGGAAATGCTTCGGCCAAAGCTGCCCGCAACCGTTGCTTTAAACCATCTACCAGTACCAAGCCAGCTTCATCAGGCTGAAAGACAAACGAATATTTATTGACACTACCCTCCATAACAAAAAATCACCTTTTGATCAGTAGGTAAGATACCAAATCCGATGGAGATAACAAAACGATGCAGGGTCAGTGCCAGGCTTTGTGAAAGCTGACCGCCCGACCCGCGGTGTAGGAAATGTTACCAGCCGATCCCGTAATCCTCGCCATTGTTGCTGCTGCCACCCCAGAACGTACCATGTTTCTGATCGAAATAAATCGCATTGATCGGTCCACTGTTACGCTCACCAAACTGAATGCTATAACCCATTTTTTCCAGCTTTTCGACCACCTCTTTTGCTGTACGCTTATCCAATAGCAGGCTTCCCGCCCGTGGTTTTCGATCCTCCAATTTGGTACCACCCAAAGACAACCACAACTGATTGCTATTGATATTGGCCGCCTCACTGGCCTGTTGTGGTGTCATGCCAAACTCCACCATATTCAAAAAGAACTGGAGCAGGTTCTGATCCTGCGTATCACCGCCTTGTACGGCAAAAGAAAGGTATGGCTTTCCCTCTTTTAAGGCTAAGGAAGGCGTTAGTGTTACCCGGGGTCTTTTACCCGGTGTCACCACATTGAATGGATTAATCAACGAATCAAGCACAAAACTTTGTAGACGTTGACTCATCCCCACCCCTGTATTTCCCGCAATACAGGCGGGTAGCCAGCCGCCACTGGGTGTGATAGAGACAACCCAGCCTTCGGCATCCGCGGCTTCAACACTTGTGGTGCCCCGCAGTAGCCGGTCCATGTATAAACTATCTGTTGCCAAAGATGCCCAAAGGCTCGTATCGGACAAGGATACCAAAGCAGAGTGTGTATTCACATCATGTTTGGGGACAAAGTCCTTCTTGCTCTCGGTATCCGGGGTAAACTGTTTGCTCCGTTGCTGCAATAGGCTGACATAAGGGTTCTGCTTCCCTTCAAAGGGATAAGGGTCACCTGGGAGCACCTGTGGATTGTTCCGCTGTGGATCAATCGTAGCGGCTCTGGCTTTCGCATAGGAGTCGCTCAACAGGCCTTTGATCGGTGCCTTAGGTTTGAAATAAGGATCGCCATAATAAAAATCCCGGTCAGCAAAAGCCAGGTTCATCACTTGATATAGCGTATGGATATAAGGAGCTGAGTTATAGCCCATCGCTTTGAGGTCAAAATTTTTCAGCAGCTGTAAGCTCTGTAGTAAGGCCGGTCCCTGTGTCCATTCCTGTAATTTATAGACGTCTATGCCCTTATAGTTGACATGTAAAGGTTCCTCCTCAATAGGTTTCCAATTGGCGAGATCTTCTTTGGTAATCAAACCGCCCTGCTCTTTGCTTCCACGGACAAATTCATCCGCAATATCGCCTTTATAAAAGCGGTCATAGGCAGCCATGATCGCTGTTTTGCGATCCTTGCCTGCTGCAATAGCTTTCTTTTCTGCTTCAACCAATTTTGATAATGTCTGCAGCAGATCAAGCTGTACGAAAAGCTCCCCAGCTTCGGGAGCCTCCCGGTCTTTCCCCGCATGTACCAGAAAGACTTTTTTGCTGTAAGGCCATTCTTTGATGCGATCTTTACCGCGTTCGATACTGTTGGCCGTCTGTGCATCAATGGGGTAGCCTGCAGCCATTTCCATTGCTGGTGCTAATACCTCCGCCAGACTCTTGGTGCCATATTGCGCGAGCATATAACATAAACCACCGGGTGTACCAGGCGTGACAGCGGCAAGCGGGCCATATTCTGGAGGAAATTCATACCCCTTTGACCGAAAAAAATCTACTGTAGCCCCTGTTGGCGCAACCCCCAGGGCATTGATGGCAATGACCTTTTTTAACTTAGGATGATAGATCAAAGCCTGCGTCTCTCCACCCCAGCTGAGTACATCCCACATGGTACAGGTTGCGGCTAGCATGGCACAGGCAGCATCTACCGCATTACCTCCCTGATGGAATAATTGCGCTCCAGCTGTCGCAGCCAAAGGTTTCCCAGTAATCGCCATCCAATGTTTACCATGTAACGGGGGTTTCTCTGTACGTTGCGCCTGAGCGGGCGTCAATGCAGCCATCATGCCAACAAAGACAGGTAATAGCAAGTATTTTCTTTTCATCCGTATAACTTTTTTAGGGTGTTGATTTTTTATGTAATCCTTTAATGCTTTGCAGTCGATTTGACCTGCATCCGTCCATATGGAAACAGAAATACCAAATTGGAGCATCGCGGATATCGTACATGTAATGAATGACAAGATAGGAATTTTTTAAAACTCCTGAAGCCCGTTCCCACATACGCTGCGTAAAGATGTTAGACTTGGATCCGTAAAAACGAAAAAGCTCATACCAACTTAGGTTGGTATGAGCTTTTTATACAGACTTTTGGGTTATTGATTACCAATAGATGGAATACAATGCTGTCACCAATAGGGCAACGATCAATGCTCCGATCAAAAATGCTTTATGTGGTTTAAACATCTTGGTGTCTACTTCCAGACCAGCTGGTACCACACCACGTTTGTTGTCAATCAAACTGATAATGATCATACCGATAATACAGATCGCAAAGACAAAACCCATCCGGTCCAAAAATGGAATTTCATAAACACCAGTTGTTGGATTTGGAATAGAAAATCCTGTAGAAGACAAGAAAGAAAGATCTGTCCAATCTGGTAGTTTTTTGAAAATGATAGATAGGATAAATCCACCAATTGTCGCAAATAAAGCAGCGTTTGAAGTGGTCTTTTTCCAGAAGAATCCCAAGATGAACATGGCAAAGATACCTGGTGAGACAAACCCTGTATACTCTTGAATGTATTGAAATCCACCTTTTTTATCTATACCCAAATGTGGTGCAATGATCACAGCCAAGATCATGGCCACAACAACAGTCAGTTTACCAATATTGACCAGCTTCTTGTCTGAGGCTTCCGTATTAAAAACCTTTTTATAAATATCCAGTGAAAAGATTGTTGCGATACTATTTGCCTTACCTGCCAATGAAGCAACCACCGCTGCAGTCAACGCTGCAAATGAAAGTCCTTTCAGACCGGCTGGCAACAAATTCAATAATACAGGGTAAGCATGATCTGGATTTACCTCACCATGCTGCATCATTTCATTCTGGAATAAGCCATCTTTCCACATCACGTAAGCAGCAATACCTGGCAATACCACAATAATCGGCATCAATAATTTCAGAAATGCGGCAAACAAAATTCCATTACGTGCTGTCTTGAGATCCGCTCCCAATGCCCGCTGTGTGATATACTGGTTACAGCCCCAATAGTTCAGATTCACAATCCACATACCACCGATCAAAACGGTCAATCCTGGAAGATCCAGATAGTTCTCATTTTTACGGTCCAGGATCATATGGAAGTGATCAGAAGCCTTCTCCGTCATCAGGTGATAGCCCTGTAATATACCTGATCCACCATAATGTTCTGAAACCAGGTTCAAGGCCAAATAAGTTGTTGCCAAACCACCCAACACCAAAAAGAATACTTGAATAATATCCGTATATCCAATCACTTTCATACCACCAAGGGTAATAATGACGGCAAAAATAGCAATAGCATACATACAAGCTTCCAAACTGATCCCCGAGATACTGCTCACCGCAATCGCTCCAAGATAAAGAATAGAAGTCAGGTTGACCACCACATATAACAATAACCAGAATACCGCCATAATCATGGCAACAGTTCCATTATATCGTTTATGGAGGAATTGCGGCATCGTAAAGATCTTATTCTTGAGGTAAACCGGTATAAAAAATACCGCAACCACAATCAGGGTAATCGCTGCCATCCATTCGTAGGTCGCAATGGCCAGTCCCATCTTGAAACCCGATCCGCTCATCCCAATAAATTGCTCCGCAGAAATATTGGAGGCAATGAGAGACGCTCCGATCGCCCACCAAGTCAGGGATCCCTCGGCAAGGAAATAATCCTTGGAACCTACAGATTCAGACTTTTTGCGATAGTACACCCATAATCCATAACCTGCGACAATGACAAAGTATATCAGGAAAACGATGTAATCTTTTGTACTTAGATAATTATTCATGTATTGGTAATTGGTTTAATTTGATCGTCTAATATAGAAATATTTTGAATAACTATATATATCTGTTGATCAAATTTTCTAAATACTCCTGCCTTCCACTGATCGTCTGTGGCTCACCAAATTCTACCGCTAAATCTCTTAAAGACTCCAAAGTGAGAGCGCCTTGCTCAAAAGATGCACCGTTACCACCGTCGAAGGATGCATAACGGTCTGTCCGTATTTTACGGTATTCACCGTCTTCCAAGATACGTTCAGCAGTAAGCAAAGCCCGTGCGAAAAGATCCATCCCACCGATATGTGCGTAGAATAAATCTTGAGGATCAGTCGAGTTGCGACGGATTTTGGCATCAAAATTAACACCACCACCCTGGAAGCCGCCCCCCTCTAAAATGATCAACATAGACTCGGTCAGTTCATTGATATCATTGGGAAATTGGTCGGTATCCCAGCCATTTTGATAATCACCACGATTGGCATCAATGGATCCCAGTTTTCCGGCATCAATAGCAACCTGCAATTCGTGCTGGAAAGTATGCCCGGCCAAGGTGGCATGGTTTACCT
>JAITLV010000057.1 GCA_031277685.1 Sphingobacterium sp.
ATCGTCTGCCTTTGGACAAGCGTATTCTATAAGGGGTTCCGGTTCTGGTTGAGGTTTTGGATCAAATGGTTCATTACGGCTGCAAGATGCAACTATTAAAAACAAGACGCTAAAAAGTAAAATAGTTAGTTTTCTCCTCATTATTGATATTACTGGTGTAGTTTATAAAATTCATATAAAGAGACGAAAAAAATATTCGCTAAGCTATAGTTTAAAATGTAAAATTTTGGTTATATCTCTACTTTCTATACTTATCCAAGTTCTATATAGATATTCATATTATACTGAGTAATGACGACGTATATGTTGCTACTTTGTTTACGTTAAAAACATTGACATGTTGATGTGATGTGAGGATGCTTCCTATTCCTGGGCTTCCGATATGATTATCGTGCCGGATTTATCTCATTCGACTATCCGTAAAGCTATTCAAGAGGCATTGGATGACGGATATTTTGAAAATGCCTGCTCAAAAATAGGCACAGTTTAAACCGTGTTTGATTAAACCCTTCGAATTCGACGGGTTTAAAATTAGGGCTAGTGTGGTTGCTGATGGACACAGCACCGCCGATAGGCCCATGATCCCAGCTCGGCAAGTGATTCAGTATTTTAACTGGCTATGGTCAGAGATGACGCCAACAGAAGGGGGGATTATTCAATGACCCGCCTTCAACTAACTGAGCTGTTCATTCCATTTAATTAGTTTATTTGCTTTGACAAAGTCTATCCGATAGCTAACAGGCGACAATTATCTGTCGTTTAGTAATATTCATAATAATTAATACAGACCTGAAATATTTTCAAAACTAGCTTCATGATATGTCTTTACTGTTTTCTGAATTTACAAACCAGGATGTGAAAAGGCAAAATAAATAGCTCAATAACGATAATTTCCATCTCCATTTTTTATCTTGGCAATACATAGCCCCGATATATTTAAGTGTCGGATTTTATTGAATTTTCATAGAAGAGGATTGCAGAAGCTTTATTCCATTTTCAGATACCTGTCCTAGAACGAACGCGTTATAACGCCTGACCTATGTAGCGGTTTCGTGGCTTTTTGGGTTACGCCCCAAACTGCTTTAAATGGTGGTTGCAATGTTTGTATATGAACTGACCTAATTGTGCTCTGGACATTCTACCAAAGAACCAATGTACAAATGTATCTTTTTCAAATGTTTCATATTGCTCGATTAATAATTTCCAATTTCGTTTCTCCATTTCTAAATCATGTATGTCTTCATTTACGATAAATACAGCGGATGTGGGTGCGTTTTTGCCAAAACTTGTTGTTTCATTTTTCAATATCCCCTTTATCGCATTTTGACCAAACATTCGCCCTAAAAATGAACGCTTAACCTTTATGGATCCTTGGTAATATTGTTCACATAATATACAATGCCTGACCATTTGCGTTACTGTCATTTTTCCCCAAAGAGCATCGCTGTCCTCGTGTAATAAATTAATTCTTTCGATGACCGCTTCTCTTATGTTTTTCTCAAAAATTGATTTCATATTAGGAATATTTAAACATTCTATCTGGATTTTGATCATTTGCAGTCTTACAAATCTAACAGATTTGTTCTTCGATCGACTTTGCATAGGATAAGAAATAGAATTGCATATCTAACGCATTACATCTCGTTGATAGTCTGATAGACAGGATAATTTTTTGAACAAGATATTTTGAAAGTGGATTTTTAGCCCTGGATCAAACTGCCGGAAATGTTGTTTTGGGTGTTGGGAAAACGGATATCTCGTTATATACGGTCAACAACTGTTCCGTACAGGGAAATATTATTGAGGGGAATGATTCCAATGAGGTCGGTATCGATATTCAATCTTCTTCGGTACGCAGATCATCAGATATCAATGTGAGCGGAAACCAGATCAAAAGCAGATTTCAAAAACGGTATCAACACTTTTAAATCGACAGGAACAGGATTTGACAGGATAGCTATCACAGACAATCGGTTGAAAACTGTGGTGCAGCATATCCAGTTAAAAGGTAAATTTTGAGCTACCTTAATTTCGTGCTTAGTTTATTTCTGCAAAGTATACATCTCCGAATATCGCAATAACAAACATGAGCAAATAAAAAATGTGAAGTCCTTTTGAACTTCACATTTCTATAATTTATATTCTTGGCGGTAAATACTAGAAATTACCTCTTTTGTTTTTTCATTTCTTTTATCTCCCGCTTTAGCTGATCTCGATCTTCTTTCTTGGAAAATTCTTGCTCCGTTGCAGAATAATCGTACTTAAATAGTCTCGCTTTTACCTTGGTGTTATTGACAAAAATACCAAAGTCTATGTTTGCTATCGTAAGAAAACCAGCACTATTTCCATCAATTTCGATACTTCCAAATTTTGAGAGTTTTACCAGTTTTGTATGAAAAGACCCGTTGTTATCAGAAGATATTTTTTTAAGTGTATTTCCTTCAGAATCTAAAAATCTTATCTCGGCACTGATTACCTTTCCTTTTGTCTTAGCTTCAGTGATAATGCCTGAAATCGTTACCGAGTCTTGCGAATCGTTCTCGTCTAAATAGCTAGAAGCTTCGTACCCGCCCGATACGTTATTGTTTTCTGTTTTGGGTCTAATGACAGAACAGGATGAGAAACAAATCGTCATTAAAAAGACTAAAATTTTAATAGCCCAGATCAAATTACAATACCTATATCTATTTTCTATTTGCTTTTTCAACTTCTTTCCTTAACTTTTTTTGGTCCTTTTTTGAACCTATTTCATTAATATACATGGGCTGCCTTGGTAATTTTATGTCTAAGAAGTAGGTTTTAAAATTTGGTGCAATGTAAACATGCTCGATAGTCATTCCCGTTCCAAATGTACTTACTATAATTTTTCCATGGAGCAATCCCTCGGATGGGACCCTTAGCGAAAATTCTCCATTTTTATCGGTTACGGCTGTACCGATTGTATCACTCTCTGAACTAAGAAAAAAAACGCTAGCAGAAGGAACATTTTTATGATTATGGCACATGCTCACTTTGCCTTTTATTAAAGGCGATATCTCATCATCTGTATAACCTTTACCGCGTTGGCTATAGCTGCTGCAGTTGTTTTGGTCTATATCAACCCAGTCGTTATAATTCTTCTTTGTGGAACAGCTAAAGAGTGTAAGCAAAAGAAGAAGTTTAACACTCCAAACGCGAACCTTTTTGTTTAATACCATTGTCTTTTCTACTATCATATTGTTCGACCCGTTTATATTAAGCGAGAAAAATCGGATGTATTTTATCGCTCATCTTGGCAATGCTTTTTTATAATGCTAACCTGATATTTAATTGACTATATTTTTTTTCTAAATGAAAAAACCTGTTGCAATACATAGCTGAAAACAGAAACTACTACCGTCGTAAGTAACGCGGAGGGAGTCGGATAGAAATGAAGTTTTTCAACAAAGAATTTGATACAGATATAATTTAAGACAATACATAGCAATACAACGAGAAAATATCTGAACAGATGTATCCTCCTTTTACGATTTGCTTGTTGACTAAAGACAACATACATATTCAGATAAAATCCCAATGGAAAGGTAATCAGGAAAGCTACTATAAAAGCAGCAATATGCGGAGTTACCGCTAATGTTTCAGTAAATTGTATAATTTTCTTTCTAAAAATAAAATTATACGATATGAAATAAATGAAGATGTTTAGGGCAGCCACTCCACCACCACAACTTGCATACCTAAATGTTTTGATTGGTATAAAATGAAAGAAAATTTTATGGATGTAATCCAATGTTGTTATTATTAGATCTTTAGCGACTAAATGAAGTTTTCTTAACAAAATCATATATTATTTCGAGGTGTCTTTTTAGACAGATGCAATACTAGCATTTTATTTTAATAATTTTCCTCTTATACCAAAGTGAAGCTAAATTTTTAAAACCTATTGGAATAGCTTCGGGTTGACTAGCAACTATTCTAACATTAACCAGCTTTAAAGCAAACAATAGTAGCGCTTTAGGTGTTTCGCATTACGTAATTCACGCAGGAGTTTATATCGATGATGGAACCATCGAATGCTGGGAATGTTGGATACATGATCCAGTTGGTACAAGAGAAAAATTGAACAAATAGATATAAAACTGTATGCTTTTAAATTTTTCGGAGTTCAGTTATGTTCCTTATAGCTGAACTTTACATTCAAATAAAGTTATGAGTTTGAGTAACACTCCCCAGTAGCTGCCTTATAGGCAGTGTTAGTCCTGGCTAAGGTTTCTGCATATAATCTCTTACTTCTTTCGATCCCGGCCTCTGGGCGAATGGGTTGTCAATCATTCCCTGTTCATTGATTATGATATAACGCGGTAGGTTGGATATAAAGTAATTTTTTTTGAAATCCTCCACGTTTTGTAACGTCACATTGAGTCCGTTTAATTTAGAATTTTTTAGATATCTATTTAGTTCATTTAAGTTATTGTCGATATAAATATTTAAAACAATTGCATTTGATTGTGTTTCGATTCCGTCAACCAATTTATTGATATTAGCAAGTTCCTGTACAGAAGAACTACAGCCCTGTGACCAAATATTTAGGTATATTTTTTTGCCTTTTAAGCTGCTCAAATCGAAGGTGCTACCATTTATTCTTTTTAAAGTAATATCAGGGGCAGCTTTTCCTTTTCCAATAGCATCCATGGCACGTTCTTTTTCTATTACTTCTGCTAGATAATCCGGCTGTTTAAATATTTCTTTTAATCGCAGGACATTAGTCTCGAAAAAAGTGTGGTTACCCGTTTTGAGCGCATAGAGAAGGGTCTGTGCTGAGAAGAAACTGGCAATTTTTGAAGATTTAAACAAGGAGAGTCCTAGGTTCATTCTTTGATTAAAAAGGCAAATTTGTTCCTTATTATAAGTGCTGTTTCTACAATTATTCTTTTCTTTTACCTTATGATCCAAATACATTCCAAGTAAATCAACAACATATTGTGACAATAGATTTATTTCACTTTGTTTTAATTCATCGATATCAATATCATCCAATTTTAGGATGGGCTTTAAATTATTTTTGGTGAAATAATTGTGATAATCAGTATATAAAATATTTCGGATTGCAAAAAATGCCTGTAAATCATTTAAATCTAGTTGCTTGAATTTTTTATCAGCTATCTTTGGAAAATATACATTGCGAAGGTTTTCTATTCCATATTCAATAGTCGAATTTACAAGGAGAAAACTATCTTTAGGTAGTGAATAAAGTCCCTTTAGATCTAGATTTTTTTTAGCTAGGAACTTATTTTTTTCTAAAATATAGGTGTTAATGGGGTCTTTTATCGTGATACGGTCTAGATTTGTTTTTTTTGTCCGTAATTCGACTTCTATTTCTATCCTATTATTCTTATCTATATAGAATGGATAATCTTCATTTTGGTATCTTAAATAAAGCAGCGCCGGTAAATTGTTCTCCATCGGAACCGTAAAGGTATTGCGATGTGTTTTTTGTGCAATAATCCTAATAATATCCTCATTTTGTTCTAAGATGCTTTTTTTTAGAAAGTATAGGTGTTCTTTAAGATCCCCATTGACGATAAGCTCTATTGTGGCAGAGTCTGTACTAAAATAGGCTAATGAATTTTTTGCCTTCGATTGGGACAAGTTAATGAAGATAAATCCAATTAAAAATGTGAAAAAGGTATATTTCATGAAAAATAAAGTTAGAGGCAATTTAATTGCTCCTTGAAATTTAACAAATGCTGAAGCAGCAGTACTCTTGGTATGAGCATTTGCTAAAGAAAATTTTGTGAATATATATAATTAATTTCAAACGGTATTTTAAGGTATTTTTTAGTTTTTTTGAGAATGAATCATACGATACATTACTAATAAATTTTAAAGG
Source organism: Sphingobacterium sp. (assembly GCA_031277685.1). Lineage (GTDB taxonomy): Bacteria > Bacteroidota > Bacteroidia > Sphingobacteriales > Sphingobacteriaceae > Sphingobacterium. Next base: position 5,870 of record JAITLV010000057.1, read on the forward strand.
TGGGATTAAAACAGTATGGTATGTATACAAATTTTCGGTTTGCCGAGACGATTTAAATGTGCAGGGGAGAAAAACTATTAAAACAATAATATTTAAGAGAGTAAATTGCTAAATGGCGTCAAAGTCGCAATGTATGGAAAGCTAATATAAAAGTGGTAAAGTTAATTTTAGTACTTTTATATTAGCTTTCCATTATCTTATTATTGTATGAAATTAATTTTAGTAGATATGGTTGATTTATTTTTTTAATACGGTGGAGAAAAATACTATATTTGCCTCAGTTAAATGAAAGTTAAACCTATTTTTGAAAAGTAATTAACCTGAGTAGTGTTGAAGTCAAACATTACATTAATATATTTTGTTGACCATTTTATTAACTAGCCATGAAGAATTTAAAATCAGGACTTCTATTTCTCCTGGGGGTCTCTGCCTTAGGAGGTAAAGCACAAAATTTAATTAACCTTAACGAATGGGTAACCGGAGGTGGGAGTATCACTGGTTTTACGTTAAATGGACTTGTCTCAGAAAATGAGCGCGAATGGGGAATAGGTCCATTGGGTAACCAGGTAGTACTCTGGACTGCCAAACCGAGTGGTGACCAAAATGGTGACGGTGGCTTTGTGGCACCTACAACTACCATTAATAACCAGAAAGCCTATCGTTATACCATATGGCTCAAGAAAACAAACTCTGCTGATGGTTATAGTTATCTAGGTTGTGAAGCTGGGGTAAATAATCTGGACGGAACTGCAAATAACAATCCTTATTTTTGGTACGGCGACCTGCCCGAGTTAAATCGATGGTATTTATTGGTCGGCTACGTACATGGATCAGGAGATGCTTCTACAGTTAGCTCAGGCGGAATTTATGATGGTGTTACGGGTAAAAAAGTCGTTTCGATAACCGATTTCAAATTTCCGGCGACTGCAACTTCTACGCGTTTAAGGAGCTTTCTTTTTTATGATCCTAATGTCAATGACAGACAGTATTTCTATGGGCCGAGACTGGAAGAAGTTAATGGTAATGAACCAACCATTAGTGCGCTCTTGGGTAATCCTGTAGGTGCGGGTGACTTTTATTTTTCGGGAAAGGTCGGTATTAAAACTCAGACACCGGGGGATTACGACCTGGCTGTCAACGGGAAGATCCGTAGCCAGGAAATCAAAGTTGAAACCTCAGGTTGGGCGGACTACGTTTTTGAAGAGGATTATAAACTACCTACACTAGAAGAAACTGAAAAATTTATCCAAAAAAACGGTCATCTTCAGGATGTTCCTAAAGCAAGTGAGGTTGAAGCCAATGGTATTTCATTGGGTGAGATGAATAAAGTACTGTTGAAGAAAATTGAGGAGTTGACGTTACATTTGATTGAAAAAGATAGGGTGTTCAAGCAGGTCGTTGAACGACTCGAAAAATCGGAAAAAACACTTGACAAACTTCAAAAAGAAAGAGCCAATAAATAATAGAAATTATTTATATCATTTAAGTGTACAGAGCTAACCTTAAATAGCCCATTTAATATAAAAATGGATGCCTACTATAATGTTATTGATTTATAAATATATATGTTATGTCGTTTTTTAAGATTTTGTTAATAAGTTTCTTATTCTTTTTTTTCATTCCTTTTTACGGAAAGAGTCAACAGATCGATCCAAATAGCTTTAAAATTACACCTGTATCGCCCAATACAGCATCTTTAGGGTTGTATGGGCATACACCTGTCGGTCATTATACTGGTATACCAAGTATCGAAATTCCATTATATGAGATCGATCTGGATGGGAAGAAAATTCCTATAAGTATCTCTTATCATGCTTCTGGGATCAGGGTCGCGCAGGAGGCGACTTCAATCGGGCTTGGTTGGTCGCTAAATTTAGGTGGCTGTATAACCAAAACTGTTAATGGTGAAGATGATTTTGTGTCTTCAAATAACGCCTTTAAAAGTTTTTATTTTGATAATGTAAACTATCCTGAGTTAAAGTCTGATATTTATAATAAAGATATCTTGTCTTTTAATAATAAATATTCCCAATATTTTGCATCAGGAAAAGCCGAACCAGATATGTATTTCTATAATTTCGCAGGATTCTCAGGGAAAATGATGTTTGATAGAGTAGGGACCACATATAAAGGGTTTACGAATACATTATCAACTGCAAAAGCAATGTTGTTGAGCCCTAAGAAAATTATTGATATTTTCTACACTATTACTGGAGGTTTTGTAGCAAAGGATTTGGATGGTTATACATACGGTTTTGAAGAAATTGAAAGCAGCTCTGGATTTTCGCAACAGGTATCAATTCCATTAGATAAAAGTGACAATGAATTGAGACAACTAATTACTAGTCCTCAGGGAACACAAACAACCGCATATTATCTGACCTATATTGAATCTCCTGCTAAAAATAGAGTGACTTTTCAATATGAAAAAGAATATTTATATTCTCCAGTAAGCTTAAGCGAACAGTTATATCACACACCTGATATGATTCTTACAAGGTATAGCAGTTATACTACTTTCCCTGCTACCAAAGTTCAATTGGTGCGAAAATATTACGATGCAACATATTCATATAATCGTATCATGCAATTGAGGCCCATTGGAGTGACGTTTAATGGTGGAAGTATATCAATTAATGCTGCGCCGAGACAGGATCTTTTGGCAGTTCCAAACGAAGCTGCGCCAAAAAGAATTACATCTCTTGAAGTTAAGGATTTCAAAGGAAATTTGGTGAAATCATTTGTGTTTAATCAATCCTATCGCGGGACTGCCTTGTCAAATGAATCAGATTATTTATATAAACGGATGGTCTTAGATAAGATTATTGAAAATGGGGAAAAAACATATGCCTTTAGTTATAATTTGAATGATTTACCTCCTAAAAATTCATTTGAAACTGACTTTTGGGGATACTATAACATGGGGCAAATAGAAGGTAACCCCAAGACTTTTGAAACGATACCTTCCACAGGAGTAGGGGGAATGATGTTTTATGGTAGAGATAAGAGACCAAAATCTGAATTGCTTCAAAATATGATGCTTAGCCAAATTAAATACCCAACGGGTGGGTTTTCCAACTTCTATTATGAACCACATAGACTGGATTATACAATGTCAAATTTAATACAAAGTTTAAAACCAGTTTATTTAAGCACAGCTGTTGTGGGCCAGAATAATTCAGATCCGTGCAACTTAATGGGGACCACAGGGAAAGTGATTTATAGTGAAGAATTTGAGACAAATGATTTTGTTGAAGGTATTAATCTAAATTTTAGAGTAAACAATATCAATTCCAATAATGCGAGCTGCGGGTCAAGTATAACAAACTTTACACTATCTGCCGAGATTTTTGACGGAACTAATTACGTTGACTATACATCAGCACAAATGATTTCGGCAAAATATGATTTTGCAGTAGCTCATTCTCAATTAAACTTTGAGAAAAATATTTCGAACGCTTTCGGGGGATTAAAGAAAGGCAAATTCAGATTAAAGTTGCGTGTTGGAACCCCTGGTTATGTGAATTTTTCAGTATCCGCAGGTATTGAATATTTGTCAATGTCCAATGCTACCGAAAATATTATTGCAGGCGCTGGGTTAAGAATTAAAAAGATTGAAAATGTTGAGAACAACAAAATAGAACGTAGAAACTTTAGTTATACAGACCCTAGAATGATGTACACACCATCTTTCTCCAAGTCTCTGTTGATAGTCCCGGAATTTTATTTTATGGTTCCAATAGCTTCTTTGCCTCAGGTCGGTATAAATGAGTATTTTATGTCTAGTACATCTACTATAGTGCCATTTAGTAACGCTGCGCAAGGTAATATAATAGGTTATAGCAGAGTAATTGAAAGCGTCGGTGACAATCGTGATTTAGGATATGATGAATATAGATTTATTAATCTAATAAACAGGACAGTCGGTAATGGGGCTGAGGAATACATTCCTTATTTTCCAACTTTTGAAAATTTTACGAACGGATCACCTCTCAGTGTTACAAAGTATAATAGTAATAACCAACTTGTACAAAAGGACACCTTTAATTATCGTACAAATTTAATTAAAAATATTTCCGCTTTTAAAATTTTTGTCCCACGTCCCATAGCGGCAGTCGACGGTGGATTTTTTGGTTTTTATGATCTTAAAGTAGAGGAATCTGTTTTAGATAATAAGACTTCAACCTCTTATGTTAATGGCGTTCCAGCTCAAGTTTCCAGGGAGGACTATCTTTATGATCCGACCTATTCATTGCCAATATCCACAGAACGGACTGATAGCCAGGGGAAGGTTAGAAAACAGCTGGTTAAATATCCGTTTGATTATAC
>JAITLV010000082.1 GCA_031277685.1 Sphingobacterium sp.
CCCAACGACAAAACAAATTATACAACAGAAAAACTCAATGTACCGTTGGACGATAAAATCCATAGCGCTACCTTAAACCTCGATTTGGGGGCCACTTCATTAAGAAATGATAGTAGCACTACGACAGAAATCTTCTCGGCATTTAACACATCAAAAGAATATTTACTGGGCGTAACTGTACATGGAGAGTCCGCAGACAAATTAGACATCAACCTAAAGGGAAAATTCAAAAACAAGGATTTTAACAGCAAAAATAATAATACTGTCATCGCGTTAAACCCCAATATCCTGTGGAATCTGAACTTTGATGTAGGTGCCATCGATGCCAATTTGGATCTATCACCCTACAAAATAGAAGCATTGGATATCGATGCTGGAGCCACTAGCCTAAAGTTAAAATTAGGACAACCCCTAGCAACAACTAAAATTTCGATGGATGCTGGAGCCTCCTCTATTGAAATCGCCATCCCAAAAAATGCTGCCTGCCGCATTACAAGCGACAATGCATTATCCTCAACAGATTATGAAGGCGATTTCCTAAAAAGTGAAGGCGAGGTAAAATCGACGAATTACGATTCGGCCGCTCAAAAATTCGATTTCGACATCAACGGTGGCATCGCGTCAATAAAAATTAGAAGATATTAATTGACAGCCAATTTTTAGTCAAGAAAAGCTAACTTTGTGTTAGATATGGACACAAGTAATATGTTGACATTACCTGGAATCTATTGCAATTCCAAGGTAGATTATTCGAGATGGAAAACGAGGGAAATTCAGATCGGTGATATTCCCATGGGTGGCGATAATCCCATTCGTATTCAAAGTATGACTACGGTAGATACAATGGATACCTTGGGCTCAGTTGAACAGACCATTCGAATGGTTGAGGCGGGCTGCGAATACGTTCGTATTACCGCTCCTAGTATTAAAGAAGCACAAAATTTAGCTAACATAAAAAATGAACTTCGCAGAAGAGGTTATAAGGTCCCTTTGGTTGCTGATATTCATTTTACACCAAATGCCGCCGAGGTTGCCGCTCGTATTGTCGAGAAAGTAAGGGTCAATCCTGGTAACTATGCAGACAAGAAGAAGTTTGATCAGCTATCTTATACCGATGCTGAATATAAGCGCGAGTTAGAGCGCATCTATCAAAAATTCACTCCGCTCGTAAATATCTGTAAGGAAAATGGTACTGCCATGCGTATTGGTACCAACCACGGCTCACTGTCGGACAGGATCATGAGTCATTACGGTGACACCCCTGAAGGGATGGTGGAATCTGCCATGGAATTTATTCGGATGTGTGAAGATCTGAGTTTCTACAACCTATGTATTTCAATGAAATCATCCAACCCGCAAGTGATGGTCAAAGCCTATCGTTTGTTGGTTGAAAAGATGGTTTCTGAACATATGAACTATCCCCTACATCTTGGTGTGACGGAAGCTGGTGATGGCGAAGATGGCCGTGTAAAGTCCGCTGTCGGGATAGGAACACTTTTAGAAGATGGACTAGGAGACACTGTAAGGGTCTCTCTCACCGAAGAACCTGAGCGTGAAGCTCCGGTAGCAATTGCGTTAGTCAATAGATATAGCCAGCGAAAAGCAACCTTGGCTGATCAACCAAAGGAAGAAATCGTACAACTCTCTCCAGATAGTCCAACGGTACCCTATCAGAGCCAGGAAGTGAATACCTTCATTGGAGGCTCATTAGTACCAAGAATTGTAATAGACATTTCAAATGAGAATCTGAAAGATGCCCAAATTCTTACAAAAGTTGGCTACCGATATGATATCCTGTTGGATAAGTATCATATGGGGGAACAATCTGTAGATTTTGTTTATCTAGGTGATAACTTGCCCTCATTTAATATGCCTGCAAATTTAAAACAGGTATATAACTTTGCAACTTGGTCCACACTTAAAGACAAAACGAATATCCATCCACTCTATACTTTAGCCGAGTTTGTCCATGCAGATCATAAGGATAGTGTCTTAAATATGGTAAAAATCAGTAATACCGATTTAACTAGTCCGTTATTTGAATCATTGCCTTTGGACAAGACCGTCGTATTTATACTAGAGACCACTCACATACATGGCATGGCCGATCAACGGCAATTTTTCCGAAATTTACAGGAAATTGGTATTGACAACCCTGTCATCATAAAAAGATCATATCCTAAAAGTGATTTTTCAGGACCTATAGGTGAGTTTATGAATCCAGAAGAGCCGATCTCTAAACTTCAGTTATATGCTTCCACTGATTTGGGAGCCTTGTTAATTGATGGATTAGGATCAGGAATATGGATTGATTCTCCAGCGACACCACTGGAAAACATTGCATCACTTTCATTTGGAATTTTACAGGCAACTCGTTCAAGAATATCGAAAACAGAATATATCTCATGCCCGAGCTGTGGAAGAACACTGTTTGATCTTCAGGAAACCACACAAATGATCCGGAGTCGCACCAATCATTTAAAGGGCTTAAAAATAGGTATTATGGGCTGTATTGTCAATGGCCCAGGAGAAATGGCCGATGCAGACTACGGTTATGTCGGAGCGGGTCCTGACAAAGTAACCCTGTATAGAGGACAGGAAGTTGTCAAGAAAAATGTAAGTTCAGCACAGGCACTAGACGAACTGATCAAAATCATTAAAGATGATGGACTTTGGATTGAAGAGGTTCAAGAATAAATAAAATAACAAAGGGGATCATATGACCCCCTTTGTTATTTTATTGTAAGCCAATTGATTTTATCAATCGTATTTTTTCCAGAATTAACGGACAGAAAATCTTTTTACCACTGTCTCTGAGCCAACAACTACACGCACAAAATAAAATCCAGTAGTTAATTTGCCACCATGTTCAAAAGAAAGATTTTGAACCCCAGCATCCAGATTTCCATTCATCAGCTGTAGAATTTCATTTCCCAAAGCATCCATGACCTTAATAGAAACGCTCGATGACTTTCCAAGTTTGAATGAAAGATTGACCTGTTCGGCGATCGGATTATAGAATACTTTAACGTTATTAATTAGTTTTTCTGTATCCTTAATCGTGTTATCCCCAAATCCCTCATTACCGTTCCAAGTAGCTTGCAAAAAAGTATGGTCATCAGGAGACTTCGCATACACTTGAGCTACCCCGCTGCACAATGTCAGTGCGGTAATAAGTGTTAAATAAGCTGCTTTAAGTAGATTTCTCCCCATAGTGTTAAATTAGACTTCAAATATTGGTTACGGTTTAATCAAATATAACGCTAACTATTTGAATTATCAACAACAAAGTTACTATTTTGTTTAAAAGTTTTTTAGTGAAAGGTGAGTTCGAAAGATTCTTTTAACAAATTTTAACAGCTATTGCGCATGTCAAATGAAATGCTAAAATTTGGCGCAGAAAATGTACTTGCTTAAAGTACAGGCAAAAAGTATATTTTTGCAATATATTTTGAAATAAAATAATAATTAAATGACAGACAACAGTCATCACAACAGTATCAATAAGGTGAGTTTCGCCGGATTATTGATCAGTTTAGGAATCGTTTTTGGAGATATCGGGACCTCACCACTTTATGTCTTCAAAGCAATCATGGGACAGGGAGCCATCCAAAAGGATCTTGTCTTGGGCGGTCTCTCCTGCGTCTTCTGGACACTTACACTACAAACAACCATCAAATATGTCTGGATCACATTGCGTGCAGACAACAAGGGCGAGGGTGGAATTCTTTCACTCTACTCTTTAGTTCGTAAACGAGCCCCATGGTTGATCTTTCCAGCGATGATAGGTGCGGCGACTTTATTAGCCGATGGTATGATTACCCCAGCAATCACAATATCATCTGCCATAGAAGGGCTGGATATCAAATTTCCGGGCCTGCCAACTGTACCGATTGTTGTTACAATTATTTCTTTGCTTTTTATTATTCAACGATTCGGAACTTCTGTTGTCGGAAAAGTATTTGGTCCATTAATGACAATCTGGTTTACTATTATTGGTGTATTGGGTCTATCTCACATCCATTTGGCCCCAGAAGTGATGAAAGCGATCAATCCATATTATGCCTTTCATATTTTAATAACTTATCCACACTCCCTACTCTTGATTGGCGCAGTATTCCTCTGTACAACAGGAGCTGAAGCCTTATATTCTGATATGGGACATTGTGGCAAAGCTAATATTCGGATCAGCTGGATTTACGTAAAAATTACGTTGATATTAAACTATTTTGGTCAGGGAGCCTGGCTATTGACACAAGAAGGCCGGGTATTAGGCGGTGCAAATCCATTTTACTCCATTATGCCAGATTGGTTTATCGGTTACGGTATTGCTATCGCAACCATTGCAGCTGTGATTGCCAGCCAGGCGATGATCTCCGGTTCTTATACGCTAATTTCAGAGGCAGTTCGTCTAAACATCTGGCCCAAGGTCGCAATTCGTTACCCAAGCGAACACAAAGGACAATTGTATGTACCATCCATCAACCTCATTCTCTGGGTTGGCTGTATGATCGTTATTTGGGTTTTTGAAGAATCGAGCCGAATGGATGCAGCCTATGGTCTTGCGATCAACTTAACTGTGTTAATGACAACGATCTTAATGGGGTACTTCCTCGCCATGAAAAAAGTCAATCGTGTGCTTATTGCTATATTTTTGATCGCTTATTTTGTTATCGAACTGACGTTCTTAATAGGAAATGGTGTAAAAATCGCTCACGGAGGTTGGTTAACCCTCATGCTCGCAACGGCACTCTTCGGTACAATGTATTGTTGGTATACAGCACGTAAGATTAAAAATCGTTTTGTCAACTTTATCAATATCAATAAATATTATCCGATTATATCAGAATTGAGCGAAGACAAATCCGTTCCACCTTTTGCTTCCCATTTGGTATACTTGACCAGTGCAAATTTCAAATCTGAAATTGAAGCTAAAATTATTTATTCCATTATCAATAAAAAGCCGAAACGTGCAGATGTCTATTGGCTGGTCCATGTTGATGTGATGGACCACCCACATACAAGGGAGTACTCTATTGACCAGCTTATCCCTGGAAAACTAATTCGCATTGACTTTAAATTAGGCTTTAGAGAAGAACAACGTATTAGTCTGCTGTTCCGAAAAGTCGTTGAGGATATGGTTAAAAAAGGGGAAATTGACATTACAAGTCAATACGACACTTTACGTAAACATAATATTCCGGGAGATTTCAAGTTTGTTGTACTGGAGAAGGTACTATCCAAAACAAATCAGATGTCCTGGATCGAAAAAGTGATTATGGACATTTATGGATACCTGAAAAAAATGAGTTTATCCGAAGAAAAAGGTTTCGGCTTAGATTCTAGTTTCGTTACAATTGAGCGGGTTCCGCTGAATTTCCCACAGACATCGGAGGTTCATCTCATACGAAAAGATTAAAACTTAAAAGGTGGTGCAAAAGCAGCACCTTTTTTATTCAATAGAATTGCATTACTTTTGTTGCAAATATTATATCATGGCAGACGCTACCCCAACAAAGAAATTACATCCTCGAAATAGACATCTCGATAATTACAATTTTGACGAACTTAGCAAAATCGAACCTTCCTTAAAAGATTTTGTTACCGTGAATGCGTATAAGCTCAAAACGATCGATTTTAACAATCCTGATGCCGTTAAGGTATTAAATCAAGCACTTCTAAAAAAATACTACCACATTCAGCATTGGGATATTCCTAAGGAAAATCTATGTCCTCCGATTCCAGGTAGAGCGGATTACATTCATTATGTTGCTGATGTTCTTGCCAGAGATAATAATGGCGAAATCCCGAAAGGAGGAAAAGTACGCATTCTTGATATCGGTGTGGGCGCTAGCTGTATCTACCCTATCATTGGTCATCAAGAATATGGTTGGAGTTTTGTGGGTTCAGAGATCATAAAAAGAGCCTATAAAAACGCTATTGAAATTACGCGTACCAATATGAGCTTGAAAAAAAATATCCAGATACGATTACAGAACAATCCAAAGGCTATTTTCAAGGATATTATCCTTCCGGATGAGAAATTTGACATGATCATCTGCAACCCTCCATTTTTTAGTTCCCAAACAGAGGCTTTACAACAATCTGTACGTAAAACGACTGGTGTAAAAGATGCTAAACTGGATGAGAATACCGTTGTCCAAACGTTCTCAGGACAGGGAAGCGAACTTTGGTGCGATGGCGGTGAAAAAGCATTCCTGACACGCATGATATTTGAAAGTCAATTCTATAAAGATCAGGTCAAATGGTTCTCGTCATTGGTGGCACACCGTGAAGATGTTCGCTTCCTCCAGCATAAGCTAAAAAAAATCAATGTGAAAGAATCTGAGGTTATCCGCATGGAACAAGGCAATAAAGTAAGCCGAATCCTTTTGTGGAGATTTTAATCAGTGAAGATTTTTATAAAAGAAAAAGGAGCTATTTGTAATAGCTCCTTTTTCTTTTATAAATGGGAACGTTATGTCCCAATAGAAGCCATCTTATTCAGCTTCGAATGTTTGTATCCATACATAAAATATACGCCCAGGCCAATCACCAACCAAATCACAAAAATGATCCAGTTGCTCGCGCCAAGTTCCGTCATTAAATATAAATTGATCAAAATTCCGATAACAGGCAGAAGTGAAAAATTCATCTTAAAGCTATAAATGCTCAGGCCTAGCCAAGTTAGCCAGAAAATAATAACTAGCATTTTATGTTCCACGATCTCTAGAAGAGATAGTTTTCCCCATTCATTCAATGTATCTTTTCCATAGATTGCTATTAGTACAATCGCAATCAATAATCCAAGCCCCACTACATATTTACCATTGATATAAGGTACTTTAAATTTGGATTTCTTAGACAATCCAGAATAATCCATGTACAACACGCCAGCACAGACCAAAATAAAAGCGAAGAATGTACCCACGCTGGTCAAGTCTACAAAAAAGTCCATCTTGAAAAATAAGGATGGAATAGCGACAACGAGCCCTGTTACAATAGTCGCAAAAGAAGGTGTTTTATATTTTGGGTGAATCGTTGCAAATTTCTTCCATAACAATCCATCTCTACTCATGGTCATCCAAATTCTTGGTTGAGCCAATTGATACACCAAAAGCGCACTAGTGATAGCAATCACCGATGTCACAGATATAATTCCTGCCATATGGTCAAATCCAACATACTTAAATACGAAAGCTAAAGGATCTTTTACATTAAGTTCAGTATAATTGACCATCCCTGTCAACACCAAGGTAATGGCTACGTAGAGCACTGTACAGATCAGTAAGCAATAGATCATTGCCTTTGGCAAATCCCGTTGGGGATTTTTACATTCTTCCGCTGTCGTGGAGATTGAATCAAATCCAATAAAAGCGAAAAATACAGCAGCAACACTTCCGAGTACACCTTGCAGCCCATTTGGGGCAAAAGGGGTCCAATTTTCGGGTTTCACATAAAATATCCCTCCAAAAATCACGGCCAGAATTATTCCGACTTTGATCATAACCATGATCATACTCGCTTTTTGAGACTCTTTGATACCAATATAAACAAGCCAAGTGACCAAAAAAGTAATTACTCCGGCAGGTAAATCGAATATAACCGGCATATCCCCAATTCTGGGGGCACTATTAAATGCCGCTAACCCATGTTGATCAATAGCCGTTAAGCTGGCAGCGCCATGTTGATTCATTTTATCTACGGCGTCATAGGCATACCCCGGAGCCATCGAAAGCCAAGGAGGTATATGCAGTCCAAACCCTTCCAGCATTGAAACAAAATATTGCGACCAAGAAATAGCGATAACAGTATTTGAAACAGCATACTCTAACACCAGTGCCCAGCCGATAATCCAGGCGAACAGTTCCCCAAAAGCTACATAGGCATACGTATAAGCTGATCCGGATACAGGCACCGTACTCGCAAACTGTGCATAAGCCAGCGCCGTAAACACACAGGCAAAAGCAGTAAAAATAAATAAAAGTGAAACAGCGGGTCCACCCTCATAACTCGCTAAACCGATGGTGCTAAAGATCCCCGCACCCACAATAGCGGCTATCCCCAATGAAACCAGATCCGTTACTCCCAAAACCTTTGCGAGGCCAGTTCCCCCCTCCTTTTGTGTATCCAGTAGGATCTGATCAACACTTTTCTTCCGAAAAAGTCTATGTGACATGTAAAATTAGTTTTATACGTAAAATTATGCGAAAATAAATATTTTCAAGGTCTTATACTATTGGTATTTTTCAGGCAGACTATTTAAAGTCCACCAGCTCATAATGAATATATTGATAAATCTCCTGATAATCCGTCATGTGATGATTCAAATAAGAAATCAGCTGCTCCGTCAATAACTGACGCTGGTTTTCCTGTATTTCAAACTGCCACAACCGTTTACAGATATTAAAAAGTGCTCCTGCAATTTTCTCCATATCTGCATAGTCATAGATATATTTCCAATCAATAAATTGATGGTAAAATTTCTCAAATTTAGGAATATCGCTTAATTGGTTTATTTTCAAAAATTTTCGCAACGCATCTTCGTCTACATGAGACATTGCAGTATAAAATTTATCTATAGAAACAGCCTTCTGTTGTGTCAGAATATGGTCCAACAACAGTTCTAAAGCAATATGCGCCATAAAAGAAGGCCGAATAGGCGATCCCTCCAAACTTGACTGTATCTGCAACTTTAACTGATGCGTGTGATGAAAAAAATATGTTGAATTATGAAAAAGACGATCGACTTCTATGTGGCGATTCCAGCCAATATAAAGTTGTTCCAGCAATGGATTATCCAGCAGTTCATCTTCGTATTGTCTGGGCTTGAGCACAAAAGTTTTATCTGCATTTTTTAATAGATCGGGCAACAATCCACCGACAATTCGCTCGGGATTGGTCGCAAACCGCTCAAAATAAAAATGTGATAAAAAATTCATATTAGCTTATTAGCGTGTGCTTTTATATGGAATTATTCGCTCAATATACGCTTAATCTCCTATCTTTGCATCTTGTAAATTAAAAAATTAAATCCATTTAACAATGAGCTTTGTAGAAGAAT
>JAITLV010000108.1 GCA_031277685.1 Sphingobacterium sp.
ACATCATCGGATGATATTGAAACCCCTGCATATTAAAAAACTCTTCTACTGTCGATGCAGAATAGTAGGTTAAAGGGATCCTGGGAATATCAAAATACTGAGACATTTTTTTATTAAACTTTATCTGTGAATTGATGTCTTTATCAACGTTTTTTAATCTATTGCGACTTATATAGTAGGTAATTTCCTCTTTTTCTTTCTTTTGCCAGGTCTGCTCAGTAAAATGTAGATAAGATGAAATTTTTACTGTATCGTTATCGTATTTTGCTATTACATTGACCATAGCTTTTAGAAGAGGTTTACTGGACGAGATAAAACTGATCTTGACAATATATTGCTTCTGGGAGACCCTCGGTATAATCTCCATTACGCAAGGATTGAAAGCACGCTGACCGTTGTTATTATTCTCCATATTCTGCAAGAAAGAAAACGGACTTTCAAATCGATCAAAGTCAGATTTTTCACAGAATTTATACCTATTAATATTGGTATAGTCGTCCCTTACTCTTAAAAAACTATCGACAGTATTGACAATTTTTTGATTGACCGGTATATCTAAATCAACAATGGGGGACACCGCAATCGGTGGTGTATCCTGGCAATAACCGGATAATAATAAGGTGCAAAGGTTTAAAAGTATTAATAAGTATTTCATAATCAATTTTAATGATCACCCCCAGAATAGATCCACATAGGCTCTGTTTGACCTGCTCTTTCGAAGCCATTCTTTTTATAAAAGTCGATAGCTTCTCCATCAGCAGTAAGCATCTGCATATGAAAACCCTTATAGATCTCTTGCATTTTATCCATAATCAAACGACCAATCCCTTTACCTTGATAGGCGGGTAGTACTAGTAGATGCGGATAATATACCACGAGATACCCATCGGAAATGGCATTTCCTAGGCCTACTAATGTTGTACCATCCCATGCCGTAATTAGGGAATGCGAATTTAAGAGTGCTTTCATCAGTAGTTCGGGTTTATCGGCTGCACTCCATTTATTGGCTTCATACAGTTTTAGTATGTCGTTTGCGTTAAAATCTCTATTGACACTTAGCTGTATGTTCATCTATTATTCTGTAGTTTTCGTTGGTATTTATAAGCAAATATTCTTCGCTAGTAAATATGCGAATATGTGAAAGAAATGTTTATTATTATTCATAAACTTTAGCTCCCTTGAAAATATCCGCAAATGTTGACCACGCAGCTTTCCCAGCATCTACATTTGCGTCTGTATTATCATAATACCCTTGGATATCTTCTGCGTATGAGGCCAACGCCTCCAGAAAGTCGGGTAAGGTTTTGTTTTCCCAAGTTTCGGGATGCTGGAGGAAATCCAGGCGCAACAAATCAAGAAATTTGATGAAGCTTTGTTTGTCTTTTACTTTCAATTCATATAATTGATTATCCATGTATTTTTACTTAATTGATTATAACATTTTACTAGTTTAATGAATAAATGTCCTTTATTATCAATTACTCGTCAATATGAGCTGTAATGTCTTGCAATAATAGCGGTTAAAACGACATTGACAAAATAAAATTTAAGTTTATATTTTTATCTATACTTATGTAAAAGGAATGTCTTCGTCGGGGTATTTCCAAAAGAATAGAAATTGATCCTAAGTTTTATTTTAATTTTGCTCGGGTATTCAATTTTTTTATTGTTTCTTTATAGTGGGTAGCGCTTTAGTTGGTTTTATGGATACAAATTCAGCATAAGACCTGAATTACTAAGCCTAATGACCGTAAAAATTAAGAGAACTAGTAAAGGGCATCAATATAATGACACAAATTTTTAAATTAGCATTTCTTGCTATCGCATTTCTTTTGACAAGTTGCAATTCATCCGCACAACAAAAAGATGATTACCCGACAAAGATTGATAGTTTACTAAACGCTAAAGATCCGAGAGCATTTAATGGTGTTGTTTACATTCAACAAAATGGAAAAACGAAATATGCAAAAGCTCATGGACTTACCGACTTTAGCCAAAAGATACCATTGAAAATTGATGATAAATTTTCGACAATGTCGATAGCCAAACAATTTACGGCTGCACTTATTTTACAGGAAGTAGAAAAAGGAACAATTGATTTGGAAGCCCCAATCCGAAAATATTTGCCTGATTTTAAATATTCCTGGGCAGATACCGTTACTGTTCATCATTTGCTGAACAATACATCCGGATTATACAGCGAAAACATAGACAAGCCCTTGAAATTTAAACCAGGAACGGCTTTTAGCTATTCTAACGTTGGGTATTATGTGGCAGGATTGGTTTTGGAAAAACAAAGTGGTAAAAGTTTTGAGAGTTTGGTAACAGCCTTATTCAAAAAATGTAAAATGAATAACAGCTATTATCCCAATAAAAAAAATAGCCAGCTTCTGGTAAAAGGACACACCATAAAAAAAGACGGAGCTTTTCGGTTGAATGTAAAGTCAGATTTTGATAGTACAAATTATTTCGGTAGTCATCTGATGGTTACTGCTCCCGATCTGGCAAAATGGAACGAATGTTTACATAATGGAAAAGTGCTAAAACCTGCGACTTATAAAATGATGACCCATTATGTAATTACCGACCAACATCAGGTTTTTAGTGAAAAGCCAATTGGTTATGGTTATGGTTTGCGCATAAATGACAAAGCGGATATTTACGAAATTGGCCATACAGGTTTCCATCCAGCAGAAGGCTTTACGGCAGTTAATTTATATTATCCGAAAACTAAAACCAGCGTGGTCGTTATGGAAAATACAGGTAATGAAAATTTTGATATTGCTTACTATTTTGTACAGGAAGTGAGAAAAATTGTGAAAGATAGTAACCTTTTAAAATAGAATTATTGATGAACAAACTTTTATTATTTTTCTGCATTTTCTTGTTTTCAGTTCACTCTTTTGCACAACAATGTAATAGCCTCCGCAAAGAACTTCATCAAATCATTGCAACAAAGAATGCAACAGTCGGTATTTCAATGAAGGGAATTGAAACCAAAGACACATTAAGTATTAATGGACATTTAAATGCACCATTAATGAGTGTGTTTAAATTTCATATCGCCTTGGCGACCTTGAACTTGGTTGATCAGGGTAAACTTTCCTTATCACAGAAATTTTTTATTAAAAAAGAAGATCTGCACGCAAATACCTGGAGCCCAATCCGAGACGAATTTCCGAATGGAAATATGGATTTAACTTTGGACCAGCTATTACGATATACTGTTTCGCACAGCGATAACAATGGGTGTGATATTCTTTTAGACTTGATTGGTGGTCCAGAAACCGTCCAAAAGTTTATCAATAAACAAGGAATAAAGGATTTTACCATAAAAGTCAATGAACAAGAAATGCGAATTTGGGAGAATCTTTATGTCAATACAACAACACCATTAGCGTCCACCGAATTATTGGAGAAATTTTATGCAGGACAGGTTCTTAAAAAGAACACTACAAAATACCTCTATCAACTGATGGTAGAATGCTCGAGAGGCCTTACTTGGATGAAAGCAGGGCTTCCCGAAGGAACAGAATTGGCGCACAGAACTGGAATTTCAGATAGAAATGAGAATGATTTAAGAGCAGCGATGAACGATGTAGGTATTTTTAAACTTCCCAATGGAAATCACGTTGTTCTTTCTGTTTACTTAAAAGATATCACCGAAGAACGAGAGGTCACTGAAAAAATTATTGCCGATATAACCAAAGCTATCTGGAATTACTACACGAAAAAATGAATATTTATCCAATGAGGAAATAAGGGTAATACAGTGAATGGTTGAAAAAAGAAACCATAAATACCTTTTCATTTCACAATATTACTAATATTATTAGTAATATTGTGAAATGAAACCGCTAGAAATCTTTTGCCGAAATCGGTTAATGTACGTTCAAATAACCGTGCATGATAAAAGCATGGGCATGAAAGATTATCATCTTTATAACAAAAATGGTCTTGCTTTTTATGTTTTCAGGAAATCTCAGGGAGTGTGGCAATTGGCATTCGGTGTACTCGCCGATGACATCAAGGAAGCGTGCATTGATGCTCTTATACTTCGTTTTGATACGGATGTGCCTGAGTTGTT
Source organism: Sphingobacterium sp. (assembly GCA_031277685.1). Taxonomy (GTDB): domain Bacteria; phylum Bacteroidota; class Bacteroidia; order Sphingobacteriales; family Sphingobacteriaceae; genus Sphingobacterium. The sequence continues at coordinate 4,088 of JAITLV010000108.1, forward strand.
TTATCATCATGGAAAACGCCAGCTAGTGGAAGTTCGGGCCAAGAAATACAGCCTTTGGCATATTTATCTCAATAATGCTTATGTAGGAAGTATTCAATATTACACCTTCACTAAGCAGTTCAATTACCACCTTGAAGACAATTGCTTATTGACCGATGATCAGGTGCAAAAGTATATAGCCATGATCCAAGGCGGGGGATTAAAGTGGATAAAGGACGATATTCGATGAAAAACAATATAAAAAAGAATAAAAAAACCTTGAGTCTGGAGGATCGAATCCTGTTTGGTTTTTAAAAAAAATATTTCTAGCTGTTGAGCACGGAGTACTAGCTGTCAAAAAGTTTTCTGTTACTGGATTTCTAACTATAGATGATCTAAGCACCAAAAAATATTTTACATTGACGGATCAGGTCTGGATGATCATGGAAGAACTTTTTGATAAACGACGGTTATCATTATCGAAGAGTAGGTTGATCTGGAGTGTTCGCGAAACTGATAAAATATTTGATGATGTGAAATAGCCTTTTGGAATTAAATTATTATTAGGAAGGAATTTTTGAACAACATTTTATAAGAAATGAACAACAATTATCTCAAAAATCTCACGATCTTTACAGTAGATGAATGCCCAAAGCCGGTTAATATCTAGCTCAAGCGGACATCTAGCCAACATGGCCTCCCTCGACGGTTAACGAGGGAGGCCTTTTTGTTTATTTTATTGTCTTATTAAAACCGTTGAGTCAATCAGCTACGGTTTCCCGTAACCAATCCTACTTTCAAACTAATACCTTAGCCTTACAGTTTGTAATAATCTTGAAAGTTAATATCTGTAAACATATTAATTCAGAATAAATAATGTATATTAGGCTTGGGTATTAACCTTGCCCGATTGAAAAGTATAA
>JAITLV010000112.1 GCA_031277685.1 Sphingobacterium sp.
TGCCTGTCAAACCGTTGAGGATTTAATTGAAACTGACAAGAAATTTAAGACTTATGTCAGCGACATTATGAAGAAATTGAAATCCTAATGTCGATTGATATCGAAAGGTAAAGGCTGTCTATTTGGGCAGCCTTTTTTTGTTGTGTATTAGACCATACAAAACAAAAAACCTCTGAATATGCCTAAGCATATCCAGAGGTTTGATACATTCCTCTTAATTGAATAGAATGGTTATTGTTGTTGATTGCTGGTTTCGTTATTATGTTCTTTTTGTTCTGTAACTGGTTGGGGCGCTGGGATACTTATGGGAGGTCGCTCTTCAATATATTTTTGATAGGCTACCTTCTGCTCATCTGTCAGTAATTGCGCGATCTTACTATCTGATTCACCTTGAAGTTTTGTAATATTCTCTTTTTTCACCTCAGGCGTGGTTGTGGAATCTTGGATAAGAGCCGCTACCGCCTTCTCCTGATCTAATACAATTGTTGATACAGCAGTTTTCTGCTCGTCATTTAATGTAAGTTTAGTCACCAATTCGGTAACAACTTTAGTTGCGTTTTCTTCTGGAGTTGCCTGCTGTGCAAATGTTAGGCTCATCGCTAGGAAAAAACCTATACCGCTTAAAAATAACTTTTTCATGATGTTTAATTTTTAATGAAATTATTCAATGAATTTGTTGATTTCTATTTTCACCTATTTCAGTATCTCGTTAACTAGCACTAGGTGTTGCTTTAGAAGGCTCAATAGCTGTTGGTACTGCTTTAGCAGGGCGTTCAGCAATGACCTTCTGATAAATAGTTTTTTGGTCTTCTGTCAGTAATTGACTGATTTTAGTATCTACCTCTTTTTGAAGTTTATTCAGATTTTCACTTTTTGCTTCCGTAGAGGAAGTACTGTCTTTTGAAATCGTTTCTTCTGCTTTTGCTTGATCCAATAGAATCGATGATACAGCAGTTTTCTGCTCATCATTCAGATTTAACTTTTGAACCAGCTCAGTAGTTGCTTTTGCTGCGTTCTCTTCTGGTGTCATCTGTTGAGCAAATGTTAAGCTCAGTGCTAAGCAAAATCCTATACCTGTTAAAATTAGCTTTTTCATATCTATTGTATTTAAAAAGTTACAATTATACTGTCTTGATATAAAAACTATTAAAGCTGGTTTATATTGTATTAATTCCATTACTTTAACAGAATTTTAACGCGGTACGTTATTTTATCTTGTTATAAATGAGTAAAATACGTATATTTTTGTGTGAATTATGGGAGGATGCAATTATTTGTTTTAAATAATCGTCTAAGGATGACTAAAGGTATGTTGCAAGGGAAGTTGTTCGTTTGAAAGTACATCATGTCTCAAAAGGCTTAAAAATAGCATTTTGGGATGTGATGATATAGACATACAGTGGTGGTCTATGTATAGGTATTTATGAACTATGAGTACAAAAAAGGTCGGTTCTTTTTGGACCGACCTTTTTTATAAAACTAGTTTGCCGAACGTTTGGACATTCTGTCTTTCATCTTTTCTTGTTGTTCATCAAATAATTTTACTTGCTCCGGTGTAAGCCAGGATTTTATTTTTGTTGCCTGAACTTCTTGGAGCTGTTTGAATTTTTCCATATTTGCTTTACGATCTCCACCTTCATTTTTTAGTGTTGCCCTTTGTTGTGCTTGGCTCAATGTAAGATTGTAGATGGAATCTTTTTGTACCTGATTAAGCGTAAGTAGTTTGTCGAGATGTTCAACACGCATCTTAGCCTGTTCTTCGGGGCTCCGTTGTTGACGTTGTTGTGCAAAAGCTACGGTTGTAGCCAGAAGAAGGCTGCTTATTACCATTAAAGTTTTCTTTTTCATCGCTTTATATTTTAAGTGTACTTTCCTTTTGAATATAAATTTGACGAAAAAGTTTACTAAAATATTAGCCCTTAACAAAATTTAAGGTTGATTAACACTTAATGCGATTGTATCACTTATAATATTACAAAATCGATCCTTTTGTTCTGGATCATTAAATTTAAGACCTATTGGGATATAGACTAGCCCTACAGCTTCAAAGCGATCTTTGTATGGTTTAAGTCGTTGATAATCCTTTTCTGTGGTTAATATTATTTTATTGTTACTGTCTAACGATCGGAATGTTTTTAAGATATGGTCAATATCCGTATTGTTGAATGTGTGATGATCTCCAAAAGATATATGGTTGATTGAATTTGCTTTTTTATAGATATGGTCTACTAAAGGCTCCGGTTTAGCAATCCCTGTCACCAAGATGATGTCCATATCTTTGATATCAATCTGTGTCCCACTGCTATTTACCGGTTCAAAATAGTCTATATGGCTATAGACTATTAAAGCTTCTTTATTATGATAACGCAGTTTTTTTTCGATATGTATCTTATCTTTAGGAGAAATATTTTTGGGACACTTTGTAATGACAATGATTTGAGCTCGTTTAGATTCAATAAGTAAGTCCCTGAAATCTCCTGCGGGAAAAACAAACATGGGGTGTGAAAAAGATCGGAAATCGAACAAAAGTATATTCAATAAAGGCGATAATTTTCGATGTTGATAAGCATCATCCAAAATAATTAGCTGATGATCTTTCTGAAGTTTTTCTATTCCTGCACAACGGTTCTCCGATACTGCTACAGTGACATTTGGAAATTTACTTTTGAATTGTAATGGTTCATCACCTACATCCATCGATAAAGAGTCTGTTTGCACTGCCCGAAAGCCTTTTGTTTTTCGACCATATCCCCTGCTGAGGATAGCTACATTATAGGTGCTACTTAGGTATGCGACAACAAATTCAGTCATGGGGCTTTTACCTGTACCACCAACAGCTAAATTACCAACAACGATGGTGGGAATATGGAAACCCTGGCTGGATAAGATATGAAAATCATATAGCCGATTTCTTAGCCATACTATTAAGCCATAGATAATGGAAAAGGGGAGGAGCAAATATCGTAGGAAAGTCCACATCATTTAGGTACTACTGTCAACCCAATATCCGTAATTTCCTGCAATGGATTCTCTCGCATGTTCTGTTCAATGAATATCGTATATAATCCAGTGTCCGGAAATACGTAATCTTTATGAATGATGGATTGCTGGTTGTAAAGACTACCAGACGATTTCCCAATCCATTTTCCATCAGGTTTTGCTAATTTAATTTCTTTTCGGAAGGTATATGTTTTTTTATCGGGATTATGTTGGTAGATCAAAACAAAGAGATTGGAAAAAGCATACTCAGGGGTATGACGTACATCCATTAATACATCGTATTTCTTTGTATTATCACTAATATGGAATTGAAAACTAGGCTGGGAAGTATACAACCATACCTTATTTTCGATGGGTTTATTTTCATTTAGAATTGCTGTTTGGTCACAGGATGTCCATAGACCGATACATAAAGTTCCAATAAGAAAAGCCTGTAGTTTCATTTTAAATCTATAAAAATAGAATATGCCTAATATTTTAAAATTAGGCATATTCGTTTTATTCTGTTTTTGAGGCAGTGTTGTTATTGTTGCCCTTGTTTTTATTTCTATGCCGATTAAAGCGTTTTTTAGGCCTATTATTTTGACCTTCTTTATTTTCTTTATTTGTCGTCGTTGGATTTGTACTATCCGGATTGCTTTGCTGTTTGGTCACCACCTGTTTTGGTGGATTCTGTTCAGCTTTATCATTTTTTTGACCAGTTTTATTTTCAGGCTTGGGATTATTACTCTTGGTTTTCCGTTTCTTTTTTCTTTTGTTTCGGTCATCCAGGCGTGTTAAACTATCTTGGCCGACTACATTCTCATAATCATAATTGATAATTTTTTCCTCTCGGATTTCTTCGGTATCTATTACACTTGATATTGCTTCTGGTTTGATACCTTGCTTATTCATTTCGACCAGTTCTTTGACTTGTTGAACTGGCATCGCAATCCAGCTTTCTGCCCCCGGGAAAGAAAACCACATCATTTTTTTGAAGATATCGGTTTTCTGAAGATAAGCTACACCTTTTAGCGTTTCAATACGGTCTATATTATTAGGAATATCTTTCAGTGCATCCATATAACTATCCAATTCATAATTGAGACAGCATTTCAATTTACCGCATTGTCCAGCCAGCTTTAACGTATTCAACGATAAGTTTTGATAGCGGGCTGCAGAAGTAGATACGGTTTTGAAATCGGTCAACCAGGTTGAACAACATAGCTCACGGCCACAGGAACCTATACCACCAAGACGGCTTGCTTCCTGACGCATACCAATCTGGCGCATTTCAATCCGTATGCGGAATGCTTCGGCCATTTTCTTAATCAGTTCACGAAAATCCACACGGCCTTCTGCTGTATAATAAAACGTTGCTTTTGTTTTATCACCTTGATAGTCTACATCGGAAATTTTCATTGATAATCCTAGATCCAAAGCAAGCTTACGTGCTTTATGCATCGTTTCCCACTCCAGATCTTTTGCGGCATTATACTTTTCTACATCCACTTCATTGGGTTTCCGATAAATCTTTTTAGTTACCAACTCAGGGGTAACATTGTTCTTTTTCAATTGTAATCGAACCAATTCACCAGTCAAGGAAACGTGGCCAACATCATATCCCCCTGTTGAGGGCTCTACAACGACCATTTCTCCCATTTCAAGGTATAGGTTGTCTACATTAATAAAGAAATCCTTGCGAGATCCTTTGAACCGCACTTCTACGATATTGAATGGTTTATAGTTTGAGGGCATATCCATATCGGAAAGCCAGTCATATACATCTAATTTATTACATCCGCTAGTCATGCAAGAGCCATTATTTTGACATCCCGCTGGTGTACCATTTGCTGTGGTACTACCGCAACCTCCGCCGGACGAGCAACTGCCACATCCCATAGTTTTCTATTTATATATATTGAGTTCCTTTCGGAAACGTTTTGTATTTGTATATTAATGTTAACTGCAAAGATAAATCTAAAAATAATATTTTGGGATTCGCATTTCTTTCGACAAAATAGTGTGTTTCCTCAAAAAGATTTATTGTTGCTTCAATTTGTTCTATTGTATAATGTACGGAAAATTTTTGAACGAAATCCAGTTCCTTTGTTGGTAAAAATACGAGACTGGATAATCCTTCCTGAATCAGTATAATCTGCCGCATCATGTTGATCGCGTAAAAAAGAAAGCTTTTTTGATTTTCACGACCGATTTTGGACAACTCTTCTTCAACTAAAGAAATCATGTTTGTACCTGCATCGGATACGATAAACCGAAGCCAGTTGACTAAAATTCCAAAGTGATTATTAGCTTGTGTGCTGATTTGATTAAGTGCTTCCTGTAAGTTTCCATCCGCTATAAAAGCGATTTCGGATGCCTCCTGATCAGAAAGCTGTTGTACTGTTTTTAAATACTGTGAAATTACGGTATGATCCAGTTTTTTTATTTTGACCAATTGAGTCCGGGAAATAATAGTATTTAAAATTTTATCTTGATTCTCTGCGACCAAAATAAATAATGTTTTTTCGGGCGGTTCTTCAATCAGTTTCAATAAGGCATTGCCTTGGGTATCCAAGTATTCAGGCAACCACATAATTAAAACTTTATATTCGGCCTCAAATGATTTGAGACTTAATTTTTTGATGATGGCATGCGCTTCAGCAATGTTAATATTGACTTGTTTATTGTCTGCATCCAACTGATTACGCCAATATTCTAACCCCATGTAGGGATTGTTTAGAAAGGCTCTTCGCCAATTTTCCGCATAATCTGTCGCTGTATCTTCTTTGTGTTTGGCAATAAATGGGTAAGACATGTGCAAATCTGGATGAATCAGTTTGCCATATTTTCGGCAAGAAGCACATTCCCCACAACTGTCTGTAGTCTGTCTATTTTCACAGTTCAAAAACTGCGCATATGCATAAGCTAACGCTAGGCTTCCTGAACCCTCCGGACCCATAAATAATTGCGCATGACTCACACGGTTTTCCTGAACCGTACGAACAAGATGTTCTTTGATGTCTTTATGCCCAATGATATCTTTAAACTGCATACACTACTGCTATTATACAAATGTAATAAATATTGTGATTTATCAGGGCGAATTTGCTTTCTATACTTTTGAAAGCGTGCTTATTAATTGAAATACAATCGCTTATTTAAGTGCAATAAATCTTCAGTTGTGGAAAGAAAGGCGCTTACAAAACTGAAAAATATTGATTAATTTGTGTATTATTGCACATAATAATTAGTAATTAGGAAATGAGATTCATTGTATCAACATCAATTTTATTAAAGCAGTTACAAGCTATCAATGGAGCATCTAGTACAAGTACTGTTTTACCAATATTGGAAAACTTTCTTTTTGAAATAAAAGATAATAACTTGACTATTTCTGCTACAGATCTGCAAACAAGTATGGTTACTTCTTTACAGATTGAGGCAAAAGAAGAAGGACGCGTAGCTATGCCTTCAAAGATTTTGATAGAGACATTAAAAACGCTACCTGATCAGCCTGTTGCTTTTTCGGTAGATATGAATACATTAGCTATTGAAATCAGTGCTGGGGATGGTAAGTATAAATTGAGTGGAGAAAATGCAGATGATTTTCCTAAAATTCCTTCTATAGATAATGGGTCTATTATTCAAATGCCCGCTCCTGTTCTCTCAGAAGCTATCAGTAAAACTATTTTTGCGGTTAGTAATGATGAATTGAGACCTGCTATGTCTGGTGTTTTAGTACAATTGGCAGAGAAAAATGTGACTTTCGTTTCTACGGACGCACATAAATTGGTCCGTTATACCAGATCGGATATCAGTGCCGAAAAACCGGCTTCACTTATTCTTCCTAAGAAAGCACTTTCTTTATTAAAATCGTCACTACCTTCGGATGATACTGCTGTATCTATCGAATATAATCAGACAAATGCATTTTTTAGCTTTGGTAATATTAATTTGATCTGTCGTTTGATCGATGAGCGTTACCCTGATTATGCTGCGGTGATTCCTCAGGTCAACCCAAATAAGTTGACTGTGGATAGATTACTTTTCTTAAATACCTTAAGAAGAGTTGTGATTTTTGCAAATAAAACAACACATCAAGTACGCCTGAAGATATCAGGAAGTGAATTGAATATCTCTGCTGAAGACCTGGATTTTTCCAACGAAGCACATGAACGTTTATCTTGTCAGTTTGAAGGAGATGACATGGAGATCGGATTTAACGCTAAGTTTTTGGTTGAAATGTTGAATAACCTTGAGAGCGAAGAAGTAGTAATCGAAATGAGTACACCAAATCGTGCTGGTTTATTGATTCCTGCAACATCTGAGGATCACGAAGATATTTTGATGCTGGTCATGCCTGTGATGTTAAATAACGCTTAATCTTCTTATAGGTCTTGGAAATAATTACACACCTTATTGACTTTATTCTCCATATTGATAAACATTTGGTTGAAATTGTCAATGACTATCAGTTATGGACATACCTCATTTTGTTTCTCATTATTTTTGTGGAAACAGGTGTAGTTGTAATGCCTTTCTTACCCGGAGATTCTTTATTGTTTGCTGCCGGGATGCTAGCTGCACAACCAAACGAATTAAATGTTTGGTTAATGATACTGATCTTGCTGATTGCTGCAGTAACCGGTGACTCGCTGAACTATTCTATCGGAAAGCATTTTGGAATGCGGCTGACAAAGTTTAAGCTTTTTGGCAAACAAGTCGTTAAAGACGAACAGATTGCCAAAACTCATTCTTTTTATGAAAAGTATGGCAGTAAAACGATTGTCATCGCTCGTTTTGTTCCCATTGTACGTACTTTAGCACCATTTGTTGGTGGTATCGGAAAGATGAATTATGGTACTTTCATCACCTATAATGTAGTCGGAGCTGTATTGTGGGTAGGTGGCATAACATTGGCCGGTTATTTTTTGGGCAATATCCCGATTATCAGAGATAATTTTTCTAAAGTGGTACTGCTAATTATTTTTATTTCGGTACTGCCTATTATATTTGAATTGGTAAAAGAAAAAATAAAAACTAAAAAGGGAGTTCAATAGGACTCCCTTTTTTATTTATAGCATATGGAAATCGTTTCTCAACTGGTCGATTTTATTCTGCATATTGATCAACACTTGTTGCAGATTGTCAATACTTATGCTGGATGGACTTATTTTATTCTATTCTTGATTATCTTTGCCGAAACAGGATTTGTGGTTACACCATTCCTTCCGGGGGATTCAGTTTTGTTCGCCTTAGGTGCCATCATTGCACGACCGGAAAGCAATCTCTCACTATCCCTTTTCCTATTTATTCTGATATGTGCGGCAGTTTCTGGCGATTTTGTGAATTATGAGATCGGTAAATATTTTGGAATTCGAGTTTTTAAACCAGACTCAAAAATTTTTAAACCATCCTATCTTCAAAAAACACAAGATTTCTATGCAAAATATGGTACTAAGACCATTGTTTATGCTCGTTTTGTACCTATTGTCCGAACCTTTGCTCCTTTTGTAGCGGGTATTGGCAAGATGCCATACCGTATTTTTGGCAAATACAATGTAGCAGGTGGTATATTATGGGTATCGTTATTTATTCTAGCGGGTTACTTTTTTGGGCAGATTCCTTTTTTCAGGCATAACTTTTCCCTGGTTGTGTTAGCCATTATATTTATTAGCTTAATACCCATGTTGATACAGTTTTTAGCTGTTAAAAGGTCAAAAAAATATTAAACCTCAAATACTAAAATCGGTCTTTTAAGGTTAAAGGATTGATATGAAATATTTCATTATAGCATTTACCTTATTTGTCACGCAGCTTGCTTTGGGGCAACGCGTCTCTGTCGATCGGCGTCAAGCAAAAGAAGCTTACGAACTGTTGAACAAGATCCGGACAAATCCTGAGAAATATAAGAAAGAATTGAAGCTTTTTAATCTACATAAGATTACGCGAACAAAGCTGAATTGGAACAAACAGCTTGCTGAGGTTGCAGAATATCGCGCAAAGGATATGGCTAAACGTTCTTATTTTGATCATGCCTCGCCTGAGGGCTACGGACCCAATTATTTTATTCAAGAAGCCGGATACGAGTTAAATCAGTCTTGGCTAAAAAAAAGGAGCGCTAATAATTTTGAATCCATTGCTGCTAATCGTGCCAGTGCAACCGATGCTATCAGGGCCCTGATTATCGGAAAGGAGGCTCCGGGTTACCATCACCGCACACATTTATTGGGGATGGATCAATGGAACGCATCACTATATGACATTGGTATCGGTTATGCAAAGTGTAAAGGAGCAAAACCTTATGAAAGCTATCTCGTTGTCATTATTGCAAAGCACGATTGGTAAATAAAGTAATCTATTTGAAGGTAATTTGAGGAGTATCAGCAATTAATCTATGTTGCGTCTTCAACTTTTATTCGAAAAGTCATACCTTTGCATATGATAAAATCCATGACAGGATATGGCACGGCTTCCCAAGAGAACGGTAAAGTCAAGTATAGTGTCGAAATAAAGTCCTTAAATTCAAAATTCCTTGAATTAAATCTTCGTTTGCCCAAAGTAGTTTCGGACAAAGAATTAACCTTGCGTACAGAGTGCAGTAAGCTGCTTGAACGTGGAAAAGTTAATCTCAATGTAACCGTAGAATATACAGATCAAACAGCTAAGGCCTCCTCTATCAATGCTGATCTACTGAAGAAGTACTATGGTCAATTACAGCAGATCGCAAATGAATTAAATGATAATAATGTCAATCTTTTTGAATTGGCGTTAAATATGCCCGAAGTTGTTACCAATAACGATGATACTGTTGATGATGAAGAATCAGGTGTATTGATGGCTGCTTTTTATGATGCGGTAAAACATTTCAATACTTTCCGGGAGGATGAGGGAAATGTATTGGCACAAGATTTAAAAAAGCGAGCTGAACTTATTTTAATTTATTTGGGTGAAGTAGAAGCTTTGGAAGTTGAACGTATTCCTTTGATCAGACAGCGTATAGAGCAATTTCTCAATGATAGTGTAGGCAAAGAGAATGTAGATCAGAATCGTTTTGAACAGGAGCTTGTTTATTATATTGACAAATTAGATGTCACTGAAGAGAAAGTTAGGTTACGTTCTCATTGCAATTATTTTCTAAAAGCCTTTGATTCTGCTGATTCCAATGGTAAGAAATTGGGTTTTATCTCTCAAGAAATGGGTCGTGAAATCAATACTTTAGGATCTAAAGCTAACCATGCCGGTATACAGCAGATTGTGGTTAGAATGAAAGAAGAATTAGAAAAAATAAAAGAGCAGTTGCTCAACGTATTATAAGAATGAGCGGTAAATTGATTATTTTCTCAGCACCGTCAGGAGCTGGAAAAACGACTATAGTAAGAGATCTGTTAAGTAAACATGGTGATAAAATAGAGTTTTCTATTTCTGCAAGTACTCGCGATCCTAGAGGACAGGAAGTCGATGGTAAAGATTATTACTTTATGTCCAAAGAAGAGTTCTTACATAAAGTTGCCAAGCAAGAATTTATAGAATTTGAAGAAGTGTACTCGGGTACATTTTATGGCACCTTGCGTTCCGAGATCGAACGCATCTGGAAAGAAGGCAAAAATGTTATTTTCGATATTGATGTTGTTGGTGGATTACGTCTGAAATCTAAATTTCCAGAACAGGCAATCTCTATATTTGTGCAACCGCCTTCGTTAGAAGTGCTTAAAGAACGTTTGACCGGACGCGGTACAGATTCTGAAGAAAAGTTGCAGGAACGGTTTGCCAAAGCAGAATTGGAGCTTACCTATGCAGATAAATTTGATGTTATCTTGAAAAATTTTGATTTGGCAACTGCTTGTGCTGAAGCCGAAGAAATTGTAATGGGTTTCATCAATAAATAAGGTTCTAAATGAAAAAAATTGGTTTGTTTTTTGGCTCTTTTAATCCGGTGCATGTCGGGCATTTGATTATAGCGAATTACATGGCCAATTTTACAGGACTGGATGAAGTTTGGTTTGTAGTATCTCCTCAGAATCCATTTAAGAAAAAATCAACCTTGGCAGATCCTTACGATCGTTTGGAAATGCTAAATCTGGCTGTGGAGGAATGTGACCACCTGCGGGTGAGCGATATTGAATTTCATTTACCAATACCATCTTATACAATAGATACATTAACGTATCTGAAGGAAAAATATCCAAATAGAGAATTTGTGCTTTTGATGGGGGAGGATATCTTAGAATCATTGGAAAAATGGAAAAATGCCGAGATCATTTTACGTGATTATCATATTTATGTTTATCCCCGTCCAGGCTATGATGGCGGAAAATTAAAGGATCATCCTTCCATAACAATGACAGATACGCCATTAATGGAACTTTCTTCGACCTTTTTGCGAAAGGCAATCAAAGAAAACAAGAATATTCAGTTTTTTACACCGCAAAAAGTTATTGATTTTATAGATAAAAAGGGGCTTTATTCCTAGAGACAAAATAGCAAGAAAAGTTTATTCCCTGAATTTCATAAGAGGTTCAGGGATTTTTGGTTTTAGTCTGTCCCTTATTGACCGGAAGATAGGTAGCTTTTGGTTTTATATTTATCATATAGAATAGTTTTTGGTAAGAATAATTTATTTACTTTTAAATAGCAATATGTATACTTTATGAGAGGTTTAATTTTATTATTTATTTGTCTGAGTAGTTTGACCTGTGTCTTTGCACAGACAGAAAATGGAGAGGGAAGTGATTATATCATGGATCCTGCTGCTATTGAATTCAGGACAAAAATGACAATACCACCATATGGTCTGGCAAAGGTGAAAGCAATGATCGCCAAGTTATCAGCAGTAGAAGATAAAGATGGGACAGATACCGGTATACTGGCTCTTTCAACAGTGGATTTTAAGAATCTAAGTTTGCGTGAAAAATTTACATATACAATGATTCATGCAGAGGTATATGCCCAAAATTGCGATATACCTGAAAACCAGAAAGCTATTGACACGAAAATATTCGGTAAGTTGCTCGGTGGTTTTAATGAAGCTTGGTGGTCAGAAAGACAGACTGATTTTTTGCAGGAAAATAGGGATTCGGTCATGAAATTGATTCAGGAGTCTGTTCTGAGGAGTAAACGGATGGGGGTAAATTACAAAGAGACGATTGAACAGATCAATGGCTGGCAAATGATTCCATTTATTATCGAGTATGCAAAGAAAACGCCTAAAGATAAGGATGCATTGACTTTGTTGTTATTATTGTTGAAACGTGGCGAATATAGTGAATTTATGAAGTCTGCATCTTTCAAAAAATTATATGGAGATACAAGTAGCTATTATTCCTATTTAGATTATAATAAGGAAAATGAGTCACTGATATATCGTAGAGCAATGGGGTATTATAATGAGAAAAAAGGTAAATAAAATATGGGTAAGTTGTCTGATTTTGTTGGGGGTTAATTTCCATCAGAGCTTTTGTCAAGAGTATCAAGATGTTTCCTGGAATGAACCTCGCCCGAAGGATTCGGCCTATTATGCGATGCGGGAAAAAGTGAGTATTCCACCTTTTGGCCTCAAAAAGGTTCAGGGATTAGTGAAACAACTCCTGAAAGACCTTCCTGAGGGAGCGCTGACAGATTATGATGGTGGAATTTCGATTACCAGTTTCAATAAACTGAGCTTTGAAGACAAATTTACATATACGATGATTTATCCCGAAATCTATAGTCAGGCCTGTGCGGAGGGAATGTTTTTCTTTGATCCCCAGGATAAGATCTTTGCTCACCTGCGTTTTGTTTATAATGGTGTTTTTTGGAGTGAGCGGCAGCTTAAGTTTATGAAGAGAAATAAAAAGAGGATAATAGAGCTGATTATAGATCAGGTTAAGCAGGGGCGTGGACTCGGTATGAACTATAAAACCGCTCTAATAGAAATTGATGCATGGGAGAGTATTCCGTTTTTGGTCGATTTTTATCAAACAAGACCCATAGATAAAGATATACTGACGACACTGCTGCAATTATTAAAACAGGGCAATCTGTCTACGTTTGAACAGTCTAAAATATACAACAAGTTATATGGAGAAGCTACCCATCATGACAGCTGGATAAAGTTTTCAAGAGCTAACGAAGCGTATATTATTGAATCTGCAGAAGCTTATCATAAAAAACGGCAAGATAGGTGAGAGAACTGCTGTACATATTGATATTGTCTTTATTAAACTGCTTATCATTGATGGGCCAGGAGGAGGGATATATTTTAATTCCTGGAGGCGACTATCAATTGGGGGATACAACGAGTTTGGATAATCCAAAAAGAACCGTACATATTGCTCCCTTTTCGATCGCTAAATTTGAGCTAACCAATGCCGAATTTGAAAAATTTGTCCTAGCAACGGATTATCAGACATTGGCTGAACGGTATCATAATGCAATGGTATTTGAGCCTGGGCTTGCGGAATTCAGGTGGTTGCAAGACAGTACAGCGTATTGGCGTTTTCCAAATGGGATGACTCGTGGTGGTATATCGGGTAAAATGGATCATCCTGTCACCTGCATATCCTTTAAAGATGTATTGGCTTACTGTGCTTGGGCCAATTGCCGATTGCCTACTTTTGATGAGTGGGAGGTGGCCGCACGATCGGGTAGTGATGGACGTTATTTTGAAGGGGTGAATAGGGATAATATTGGCCAATATGCAAATATATGGCATTGCAGAGATCATCTGGAAGCAGACTATTCAGACGGATATATGTATACTTCACCAGTGGGTACATTCAGACCTAACCCATGGGGACTTTATGACGTTTTTGGCAATGTATTTGAATTTTGCTCAGGCAAACTCGATCGAGATGGAACACGCTATGTGGCTCATGCGAGAGGAGGCTCATGGTGGTGCAGTAAAAATAGTTGTTCGGCCTTTAACACCGTATATATTGGTTCTGTTAGCCCAAATGCCTCATTCAGCAATCTGGGATTTAGGGTCGTAAAAAAAGCCTTTACCACTAAGGATAAAGACTTTTAAAACAAACTAATCTTAGAAGGTTGATTTTTTTATCTTCCCATCCATCCACCATCAACAGTAAGGATAGTGCCATGTACGTAATCTGATGCTTTTGATGCCAGGAACACTGCTGGACCTTTAAAGTCTTCTGGAGTCCCCCAACGTCCTGCAGGAATTCTATCCAATATAGATTTAGAGCGTTCCGGATCATCTCTTAAGGCCTCTGTATTATCTGTCGCAATGTATCCTGGGGCAAAGCCATTTACATTTACTCCCTTGGATGCCCATTCATTTGCAAAAGCTTTCACCAATGAACCTATTGCGCCTTTGGAAGCTGCATATCCAGGGACATTGATACCTCCTTGAAAGGTTAGTAATGACGCTGTGAATACGATCTTACCAGTTCCACGTGAAATCATGTCCTTCCCAATTTCTCTGGTCAGGATAAATTGGGCGTTTTGATTGATTTCGATAATCTCATCCCAATATTCGTCCGGATGCTCAGCTGCTGGTTTTCGGAGGATGTTTCCGGCGTTGTTAAAAAGGATATCAATTGTAGGATGTGCTGATTTTACATCTTCGATGAACCTATAGAGTTCGGTACGTTTAGAAAAATCACATTGGTATGCATAAAATTCTTTGCCCAGTGCTTGTATGGATCGTTCTACTGCTGAGCCTGATGCTTCCAACGATGCCGAAACACCGATGATATCTGCTCCAGCCTCTGCTAAGGCTTCGGCAATAGCCTTACCTATTCCTCTTTTACAGCCAGTAACCAAGGCTACCTTTCCAGTCAAATCAAAAGATTGTAGTATGGACATTATTTTGAATATTTTATTGTTAAAGGTTGATCTAAATTATTTTTGAATGTTTTGATATAGGACTGCCATTGATCAAAATTGGTTATTTTGCCGGCTTTGTTGAAAGCAGCCCCTGCAAAATAAACCAAAGGACTGTTGTTTTTTACGGTTGTTGCCAGTAAAAATTGTTTAGGGCTATCTTTGAAAACATATTTTACTTTCGGTAAGATAACAGCAGTTCCAGTAATTTTATCTCCTTCTGCGGGTTCCCAGTAAGCTAAAATGCCATTTTTTGCATCATTTAGAATTTGAGGTTTTTCCTCTTTTCTTTTGGCAATGCCTACGACAATTGGTGTAGAAGTGGATGTTGTGTTTTTGATCGAGTAGCTTATTTTATTCAATTGGCTACCAGCATCTAACGAAATTGTTTTTTCAACTTGCAACTGTTGACCTTTTACATTCTCCGGTTCATAAATAAGCTTGAATGTAGAACGTAAAGGACCGTTGTCTAATAATTCGTATTGGCGATAATGTTTATGATAGACTACTTGTTCATCAAGGAATGGTGTTGCGTCGCCAACACCCAGGGTTTGTCCAACAGAATAATAATCTAGCCCTTTTCCGTGGTCAGCATGATAATCTCCGGTTTTATACCATTCGTCAACAATAAGGTCATTGGTACGTTTAGCCCAGAAGTCAAAACCCTGTGCATCCTCGGAACTACCCTCTAAGGCTTTTCCATAGGCCCTAAATGCTGCAATATCATTTTCCCAGGCAAAATCATCTTTTCGTTCGGGGATGTACCTTGCGTAGGTCTTGGAGGTAAATGCTGTAGGTTTATTTCCATTCACACCAAAGGTCACTGAACTTTTGGGTGCAATGGTAATTTGGATCAATACATTTTGCGCTGTTGGTTTTCCCAATTTTTCAAACTGATAGGCCAATTCCTTTTCTTCCTTATCCACAATCGTAAAAACATTGGTCTTTAATGCGAAGTGTTTTTCGAATGTTGTAAAAGGGATACTGATCAACTCCGTTCTTGCGTTGGCAGAAGGATTGTTTACAGTAATGGTTTTATTGTTTTGCGCAAAAACTATTGTTGAAAGTCCTAACGCTAAACTCAGTACGAATGCTTGTTTCATATGATATTCCTCCAATTTCTATATTACTTCAATTCTGTGATTGCACATTTGTCCATATCATCATAGTCGAGGTTTTCACCTGCCATCCCCCAGATAAATGTGTAGTTAGAAGTTCCCGCACCGGAGTGAATCGACCAGGGTGGAGAAATAACTGCCTGATCATTATGCATCCAGATATGACGTGTTTCATCGATGGGACCCATAAAGTGAGATACGGCTTGGCCTTCCGGCAATTCAAAATAGAAATAGACTTCCATACGGCGATCATGTGTATGGGAAGGCATCGTATTCCATACTGACCCGGGTTTTAGTTCGGTCATTCCCATTTGCAATTGGCAGGTTTGTACAACTTTATTCAATAACATTTGGTTGATCGTACGATGGTTGGCCGTTTCAAGTGAACCTAATTCGATTTTATTTGCATCTTCCTTGGTGACCTTTTTAGTTGGGTAACTACAATGTGCCGGTGTTGAGTTTAAATAAAACTTTGCCGGATTGGCACTATCTTGACTTGAAAAATAGATATCCTTTGCACCTTGACCAATATAAAGCGCTTCTTTCGTCTTAAGCTCATATAATGTTCCGTCGACCTCTACCTGACCATTGCCACCGACATTGATAATGCCCAACTCTCTTCTCGAAAGGAAGTATGGCTCTTTTAGTAGTTCAGGGATTGTCTCTAATTTGATTTTTAAGGTTACGGGCATTGCACCACCGGCCATATAGCGGTCGTAATGTGTGTAGACAAAGTTAATTTGATCGCTTTCAAAAACTTTTTCAATGAGAAAATTATCTCTTAATCCTTGTGTATCTAATGTTTTGTATTCTTTAGGCCCGATTGCATAGCGGGATTCAAAATTAATGCTCATAACTGAATGATTTTTCTTTATTTGAAAGCTAAATTTAAGGCTAATATTTATCAAAAACGATACAATCTTACGCAATCGATGTCGTACTTATGTAAAGGATCCATTAAGACAAGTTTTTCTTAGGGATTTTGTTTTTCAGATTTACTAACTTCGTATATGGTAAAGAAGAAACCGAACATTTTAGTTGTTAATGACGATGGTATCACAGCTCCTGGGATTAAGGTGTTGTTAGAGGAAATGCAAAGAATTGGCAATGTGGTCGTCGTAGCTCCCGATTCAGCACAATCTGGGATGGGGCACGCTATTACACTCGGGAGGCCTCTACGATTGGACAAAATCAACCTTTATGAAGGAGTTGAAATGTACCAGTGTTCGGGAACACCTGTGGATTGCGTCAAGCTTGCAGTCAATAAAGTATTTAAGGGGCAGAAACCAGATATTTGTGTATCCGGTATTAATCATGGACTCAATAATTCGATTAATGTTTTATATTCAGGAACAATGTCCGCTGCGGTGGAAGGTGCTATCGAGGGAATACCCTCTGTAGGTTTTTCGCTAGATAATTTTTCCCATGATGCAGACTTTAGTTACTGTAGACCTTATGTGATTTCCATAACGGAACAAGTCTTAGCTAATGGACTTCCCAAAAATACGCTGCTTAATGTCAACTTTCCACAAACACAAGGGTTTAAAGGTATCAAAATCTGTAGACAGGCTGGGGGACATTGGGTAGAGGAATTTGATGAGCGTATTGATCCTCATAACCGAGATTATTACTGGACCACGGGAAAGTTTGTCTTGCAGGACCGGGGGGAAGATACCGATAGTTATGCATTGGCAAATGGCTATGTCTCTGTTGTTCCTACACAATTTGATATGACCGCACATCATGCTATTCCGGAACTGAATTCCTGGAGTTTTGATCATCTAGATGGCACTACTAAACAAAACAAGAGTGAAAAATAATATTCTGGTAGGCCTGGGCATCGGAATTTTTTTTCCCTTATTGGCGTATTTGCTGGTCCGTTTTACGGATATTGAACTTCATTTTCTGCCTGAGAAGCCGATGGCAACGTATACTATTTCTGTATTGATCAATTTGATTTTCTTACGGTTTGCCTACCGTTCGGGAAATGATCATATAGGAAAAGGAATTATCATCATGACATTTTTTGCCATGGTGCTCTATTTAATTACACATAAAGTGACGGTATAAACCGAATATAAATGGCCTGTGATTTATGTTGCACAGATTATTTACAAGGTTTAGTGATCGTTTTTTAAGAAAAATAAGATGAAATTAACACTGGGATTTTCTCCTTGTCCAAATGATACATTTATTTTCGATGCTTTGATCCATCATAAGATTGACACCAAAGGATTGGACTTTGATGTAGCATATCATGACGTTGAGACATTGAATTTAAAAGCTTTCCAAGGAGATCTGGATATTACGAAGTTGAGCTATCATGCTTTTGCATATGCTGTTGAAGATTATGAACTGTTAGATGCGGGTAGTGCACTGGGTTTTGGTGTTGGGCCTATGCTGATTACAAAAGATGCTGCTTTGGCCGGAATACTTCAGGAGAAGTTGAAGAATGGAGAAGGTTTGGGCGAGTTTGATAGGTTAAAGGTAGGCTACCCCGGCAAGTTTACGACTGCAAATTTCCTTTTGGGGCTAGCATTTCCAGCATTAACCAATAAAATAGAACTGGTTTTTTCTGATATCGAAGGAGCATTACTTGATGGTTCAATTGATTTGGGACTTATTATTCATGAAAATCGGTTTACGTATGCGGAAAAAGGATTGTATAAAGTAGTCGACTTGGGAGAATATTGGGAAAGTACGACAAAATTTCCGATTCCGCTGGGCGGTATTGTCGTTAAACGCTCTTTGGCAAAAGACGTAAAAGATACGTTAAATACAATTTTAAAAGAAAGTGTTGAATTTGCATTTGCAAATCCAAAGTCTGGATTGGACTTTATCCGCAGCCATGCGCAGGAAATGAGTGAGGAAGTAATGTATAAGCATATAGAACTTTATGTCAATAAATATTCCATTGAATTGGGGACTGAAGGACGTAATGCAATTACTAAAATGTTTCAAAAGGCACAGGAAATGGGATTTATCCCACATTCGGATAAAAAATTGTTTCTTTCATAATATCGTATCTAATCGTTAGCGTGCATAATTGGAGATTGCTTGTATAGGAGTAACGACTGTTTCGTCCCGGGTATTGAAAATTTCGATTTGAGGCGGCGATAAGCTATATCGTAAAAGCGGGACAGCAGCGATAATTCGATAAATTCAGACATGTCGGGTATAAAGCCGATTCGATCAAAAAAAATAACGCAAAAAAAATAGTGGTAAGCTGTTAGATATCATATCTAATAACTAAATTTGCCCGATTAGTGTCAAATTGTCTGCAATTTTACTTTGGAGTCATTATTGTACAAAAT
>JAITLV010000130.1 GCA_031277685.1 Sphingobacterium sp.
TTCCCTTTTCCATCGGGCACGCCTTTCAAGAGAAACTTATAGGTTACCCCTGCTTTCCAAAAGTACTTACGGTAACTCTGTCCGCCTGACCCTTCATTTCCAAACTCACCCGAATGCACATCCTTTCCTTTTTTTAGTAGATGGATTTTTTGCTCATCTGGAATACTTTTCGGGTCATCTGTGTGAAATGGACTCCATACGGAAAATAAGATCCGTCGCTCGGTTTCTGAATTAACCTGTATACCAAAGTAGCCTTCGCCAAAACCATTCGCCATAAAATAGGAACCAACTTTATCTTCTCCTTGAGGGACGGTTACTTCGTTATAATAGTAACTAACGTTACCCTCCGTAGGAACAGTATAATTTAGATGACAAGAAGGGCCTCTTCTGGACCAATAGTAATACTCAGGATCATTGGAAAATAGAAGACCTCCCGAAGCCGCTTCGCCGCTCACAAGCAATTCGGTTACATTGGCAAAATTGCTTCCCGATTTACTTAAGCCTTTTAAATTAACCTGAACGTAACCGGGCGACTTTACCTCAATGGACAGAGGCGCTGTTTCCGACAGCTCAGTACTTTCCACATTCACGATCGCCTTTTTCCCTAGTGCATCAATTTCTATTTTAGATTTCCCAGAATCATTTTTTGCTTTGAGCTTTAATGTTAATTTTCCAGCTTTCTGAGCCCGAAAATAAACTGATGCCACTTCCTGATCGCTTGACCATTTTACAAGGCCATTACGACCGGAAATTTCCGCTTCACCAGCTTGTCCTGCGGTAATGAAAGCATTCCCAGCAAGTGGTACGGCATAAGTCTCCCCTACTGTCTGCGCTATACCGCTTATCGAAAGACAGGATAAAGCTCCCATAAAGAGATACTGGATAAAGTGTTTTCTTTTCATACTTTATTTTTTTTATCAATTTATATATCAACCCTAGGCTAGTTATACTACCTGCGGTTATTAATGCTTGCCATGAATTCGAGATGCTGCCATACTCGAATACTTCACGAAACCAAACTCCTTTAGCTGTTCTGAAACTCAATTTATCAACTACCTTTCTGTTGCACTTTACTATTGAATAAAGAGGGTATCGGTTTGTGAAACTGGATTATTTGATGAAGATAAGGCTTAGATTTACAGAAAAAGAAAGGAAATGTATATCAATCGATTGTGTAAAATTTATCTAAGTACATGACAAAATTTATAACAACTTCTGTCAATAGATCCACAATCTAAGCTTGTACATCAACATCTGTACGATGGCACAACGCATCTTTCTAGTTTCCTCGGCCCTCATTACCTTGACGATACAAATATGCACCCGAAATCAAACGATGTCAATAGCAGCAGACAACGGCGAAGAAATACGCCCAAATCCGATGGAAAACGGTTAAAAATGACACCTAAACACAGGACGCCCTGACCTCAATTAGAGTGATCCTTGAGCTTAACAAGGGCTAAGGGAGGGTGATCCTTTAGTCGATGTAGTATGTTTCTTGTGGCAAGCTTGAGTGGAGCATAAAATTGCCGATTTTTCAACTCGGCCTTTTTCTTATCCAGAGCTCAGGTTAAATTGGGAAGTTTGAGCTTATTGCAAGCAGATCAATGACGAATCAATGATAAGGAAAAAATCACATAAGTACAGATGAAAAACCGTATCTATACTTATGTGATGATATTGTCATTTTCAAAATTCGATTATATAATAAGAGTTTGAGTAAAGGTTATTCTATCACTCTCTGAAACTAAAAAAAATTTATTTTTCATTTTAAATACAGTTTTCTTTTTAATGGTTAGTTTTTTATTCATCTTCTTATATTTAATTTCTCTAATATGAGGTTTTAAAAAGACCAACGCCTTTATTTTCGATGAACAAGTCTATTTTTTCGATGAACTTAAATTAAAACATCTCTTTAATATATTCTTTTACCGATTCCCAATAAGTAGAACCAATTGCAATTCGTTCAAGTTTTGGTAAAATCGTTTCAATATGAAGATCTTCAATCGAACGGATTGCCCCCTGACGAACTATTGTCGACCGGTTTACCCGAATAAATGCCGGTGCGGGTAATAGCTTTTCGAGCTTGGACATGGTGGCATGGACCATTACTTTACCTTCGGGCATAATAAATTCCATATAATCGGCCAATGCCCGTACGATCACGACATCAAGTAAACGTATTTGGACATGCTTTTTCCCCTCTTTAACCCAGATATACTCTTGATCTGTGCGTATGAGATCGTCATTGGTATTGATTTCCTTCTGGTTTTTCAAATACCATACATGCGCTTTATTGACAGCCTGAAAAAAGCGTTCGAAAGGAATTGGTTTCAGCAGATAGTCCGTTACATTCAGATCAAAGCCTTCCAAGGCGTACTCCGGATAAGCAGTTGTAAAGATGACCTGAGCGCTATTGCGCTGTACGACATGTAGCATTTCTACGCCTGTCATTCCAGGCATCTGTATATCCAGAAAGATGAGATCAGGCTGTAGGCTATTTATCATTTCTAATGCCGAAAAAGCGTCATCACAAATTCCCACAACTTCCAAAAAGGGGATTTTCCTGGTTAATTTTTGAATAACTTCCTGCGCAATGGGCTCATCGTCTACAATAAGTATTTTCATTTTCTCAATTGTTTAAAATAATAAGGTCAATTCCACAACATAGCATTCATCAGTTTTTTTTATAGAGAGCACATGTTTTTCAAAATACTCCAATTCCAGCCGTCTTCTGACATTTGCAAGACCTATACCACTAGACTCTTCCTGCCGACCTCTACCCCGATCCTGTACGTTGCGATGTTTATTGTCTACTGTTAATGGACGACTATTTGCGATATAAAACCGGATGCTCTTTTCGTCCGCTGTTAATTGTATATCAACCCAGCTCGTACCGACATTGGCATTGACACCATGTTTAAATGCATTTTCAATAAAATTGACCAAAAGTAAAGGTTTGATCTTCTGTTTTTCCGTTGTAGCAGCAGAAAAAGTACACTTTATCTGAACTTTTTCAGGCCGATGCCGGATACGTTCTAAGTCGATATAATTGGTTAAAAATAGAATTTCTTCCTTTAAGGATACCCATTCCTGCTTGCTTCCGCTAAGCGAAAACCGCAATAATTCGGAAAGTTTGGTAACAGAATCTGCTGCGCGCTGATTATCCAATACCATTCCATAAATATTATTAAGCGTATTAAATAAAAAATGAGGTTGAATCTGCATCCGCAAGAAACTTAGCTCCATATTATTTCGTTCTTGCAGTATGATAAGTTTTTCTTTCTGACTTCGATATAAATTGTAAGCAGTTTGAATTAATATGGTTGCAAAATTATAGAAGAATACTAAGGTAAATACCCACAAAAATGAATTATACTTAAATAGATCTTCGAAAGTCTGAATTCCGTAAAACTCATACCTTATTTTATAAGATGTATCGTTTGGGAAGAGATGAACCATATAATACAACGGAAAGTTTGCTATTAATGTGGAGCATATATATAGTAAAAGTCCAAGAAATATTCCTTTGGTCCAATGCCTTACTCTAAGGGAACTAATAACTCTCGGAATAAATACATAGTGATTTAAAATAATAGCAATAAGAAAATCTAGGTTAGCGAGTAAATTAATTCTATTTGTAATCCCAACACCGTAAAGCACTAAATGATTAAGAGAACACATTACACAATAGAGAATAAACCACAAAAGGATATGCACTCCAATTACGCTTCTCCTATTTCCAAAATCAATATTGACTTTCCAAAATCTCATTTTTTTTCTTGGGATAAAGCTTTTTTATATTCCTTTTCCAGAAAGCGGTAGCTGATGTACTCCATTAATCGTTGATCAGATTTATACCATCGATTGATACTCATATGAATATAACTGGCCAGATTTTCTTGCGGAAGATTAAGCGCACCTAATTTTTCTAATCGTTGATGTAATGGTAAGATCGGTTGGATTGACCGATTTAACATCATTACATTCTTGCCCGTTAAACTCCGATAAAGTTGATCCACCTGATACGCGCTCTCCTTATCATGTTCAAGTGCAAAAGCATTCGCCATTTGCGAACAAAAAGCTGCCTTTGCTTCCAATGACATATAAAACAAAGATAACCAATTGTCTATATTACGCAAGCCCATAGCAAAACGATATGGATTATCCTCCCGGAATCGCTCATCTTCCAAAGTCCATAAAAAAACTTCTGAATCAACTGAAAAAACCTGTTCAGTATTTTCTATATGCGATATCCCATAGCGCTCTATCTCCCGCTGATAGGTATCCAACTGCAATTTCCACACGCTTCCATCTTCAAGATATTGCTTTACAAATTTATCCATTAGCGCCATAACTGTTACCATGTTGGTCGTGATGTCTCGCTTAATAAAATGAAGTCGAAAACGTATATGGTAATGCGGATCATTATAGCGAATAAAAAATGCTTGATCAATTACTTTTTCCTCTTTCAATAGTGCTATCATGGGTTTTACAACCTGCAATAGTAAGTCATCGGAAATAAAAGCTCCACAATAAAGCTTATAATACATCCATTCACTACCAGGTGCAAATGAATATTGAATATCAGGCCGAGGTGGAGCCGAGATATTTTTAACTTTGTTTTCAACTCGTCTCAATGGCAGAATAAATTGTTTGATATACCCTTTTTGAGTAGTCAAATGATCGCTATCGAAAAGACATTCTACTAAAACTAATCTTTTCCTTCCTTTCATTTCCTGTATCAACAACATGAGATAATCTTCCTTTTGTGTATCTATAAAGAGTTCATTATCGCCATCTTGTATGCTGACTCGTGCAACAACGCGCCATTTTTTCAGAAGTCCTTTTAACACGATAAGTGGCTCGTCTGAGTTCATTATTGTATTAATATCATCTTCAAGAATATTCCATTTTGCCCGTTGCAGGATCACGTTCCCGATCCGAATACGCGGAATAAAGCGATACCAATTGGCCCAATCCCCCAAGTGGATGCTGAGTCCCGGGCGGCCCTGATGTTGTATAGCGGCCAAAAATCGATAGATGGGAAGATCGCTACGCAAATAATTATGTGCATTTGCCAAGACAGGAATGATTCTTCTTCCACTTTCTTTGCAGCGAAGAATAAGTTCATCATCTTGGATGGAAAGTAAAATATTGCTTATCGGTACTGTCCTATCATCCTGTGCCACATAAGCTAAATAGGGAATCTCATAGGCCAATAGTCCCGTTGGTCGGGCGATATTAGCCGTTCGCCCCTCAGGTAAGTGAACAATTTCAGCATAGATTATATCTTCATGGGCTTGCGGCTTGGCTATCTCTGATTTGCACCATTTCTCTAAATCAGCATTCATATATGCAAAACGGCCTAGTAATGCAAATCCATTAGCCCCGCCAAAGTTCTCTAAAAGCACCTTTCCAGAAGGCAAAATAGTGCCCATCACTGAAAGTTCAGAAGCCAATTTTTCTGACTGGTCCGGGAACTGTGCTACATCATATTTGTTAATCTCTATTTCAACTGTTGATTCTTCCTGCGCTTTAAAAACTTTTTTTTTCAACCATAATTCAAACGGCTCCACTCTTTTTTCCGACGGCAACAATCGGCTCTTTGAGCCTCCCGAAATATACGCTGCTATTTCATTATGGGATATATTTCCCAATTTGTTTTGTGCAGGAAAGCCGATCCCCTGTTCCTGATCCAATGCTTCGGTCAAGAGTATTTCACGATCTCCATATTTTTCTACAAAAAGCTGTTTGAAATTCCTTAATTGAGTTTCATGCAGGGAGCCATTGGCTGTTGTTCTCGCTAGAATAGCGGAAGCCTGTTGAATATCTTTGAGGTATGCATTAGGAACATAATCTGCTTCTGTTATAGGATTCCAAAGATCGATGTGAAATAACTGTCCCTGTTTAACCTCAATTCCAATTCCCTGCAATTCATGTAAACACTCTTCGATTTGCTGAAATGGGAATTCTCCTAGTTTCGAGTGGTTAATCGAAATGAGCACCTGAGCGATCTTGTGAATAACATGAAGATATATAAACACTTTCTCCGAAATATCAGGTTCAATAGCGCGAAGTATTTTTGTTATTGTCTCCAAAGGGGCAGCACTTGTTAAGACAGTGGACAGCTCATTTAAGATAAATTGCGATTCCGTCAGATTTAACAAAAAATCCTTTTTATCATCGTATGTTACATCATCGCCAATAATCTTATAGAAATCACATGCTTGGAGTCTTGTATCTTTTTCTAATTTATCGAAAATTTCATCCAACAACTCAGACCGATCTATTGATGTAGTCTGATATTCAATTTTTCCTTCTATCCACAATGTTTCTATATAGCGATAGGTCTGCGTTAATTTGTATATAGAATTATTTATTTGATATGAAAATTGTTCGACTAAGTCTTCATGCAAGGCGATAGTTTGAACAATCTGATACAGCACTCCCATATCAATACGCGCTCTTTTAATGATGTGTTGTTTAATATTGGAATATTGATCTCCAATATTCACTAAAGAGCATCCTGCAAAAACCCCATAAGGGGTGCAGCGAGTCGCTGCACGAATGATATACTTTTGTAATGTAGTAAATAACCTTTCTTTCTTTTCTTTGATTAACCCACCGTTCTTAAAACGATGGATTTGATTATAAAGGTCTCTCGATGTCCAATAAATACCTTCTAAAAAACATGGATCTTCCAATTTTTCAGTCACAAGTTCATTTAATGCTCTACTATTTCCACTCGGTGAAAACAGTGTACTATATTCAAATAGCGGTTTTCTAACAACCGCTTTTCCTAAACTTTTATACAAAACTTTGAAATTAAGTTACTTATCTTAAGATACTGCTGAATATCCGCTGAAAAATACTTCGGTCATTTAAAAGGATCTCTCCATTACCCTCCATCAGTGGCAATATTGGCAATTCCTTCCCTTGAGACGTCAGTAATTTTTTCAATGTCAAAGTTACTGTCGCCTCATGTGTATTTTCTGTTTGAATCGGCAGAATAGACCCAATCTGGCCTTCTAAAAACCCGTATTCATAGTCCGGATAATCATCGAGCGCAATGCGAACAGCTTGTCCTTTTTTCACATTTCCGGCTCCCTTATTAGAATATTTTATTTTGACATCTACTTCCTGTGAATTGGGTATCACCCAAATAGTTTGCTCAAGCAAATTCTCGGAATTTCGACCATTTACCAGGTAAATTTTACCCGTCATTGGTGTCGTTGTCGCTTCGCTAGTTCCCTGGCTTTTATTGTAACTCACAAGCAAAGTATCCCCTGGTTTGACCATTTGTCCATCTTTGACATAGAATTGATACTCTTGATCGGCATGATTGCGTTGGATCGTCACCTTTCCAGGTTGCTGTCTCGCTTGCACCACCACAGACCCCTGTATACTATCCGGAAATCGAATATGCGAAGAAATAAATGCACCGATAATGGCAACAATAAATAACACAGTGATCCCCCAACGGATAATCCAAGGAGGAATTCGTCCTACGATTTCCTCCATCTCATTGCTTACTGTGTCTAGCGATCTATTTACATTTGGCATAATATATGGATTTAAGCAGCTCCTAATTCTAATTGGTTTTTAACCAGTTCATAATAATACCCCTTCTTCTTGACTAGCATTTCGTGATTCCCTTGTTCCACAATTTCGCCCTTGTTCATCACGATAATCTGATCTGCATTTTTTACGGTGCTCAATCGATGAGCAATGACGATTACAGTTCTCCCTTTATAAAATTCGTCCAAATTTTCCATAATCACTTTTTCGTTATTGGCGTCAAGCGCACTCGTTGCTTCATCGAAAAAGAGGTATTTAGGGTCTTTGTAGATTGCTCGCGCGATAAACATGCGCTGTTTTTGTCCACCGCTCAAACCTGATCCGGCATTTCCGATTCGTGTGCTATACCCCAATGGTAACCGGGCAATATCATCGTGGAGATTCGCTAACCTAACAGCATCCCAAAGTTTATCCTCTTTAATCCGTTCACCATCGACAGCAATATTTCTTGCAATGGAATCTGAAAATACAAATCCTTCCTGCATGACTGTTCCACAGCTATTCCGCCATAATTGTGCTGAAAGATCATTCAGATTAATACCATCGACCAAAATTTCTCCCTCAGCTGTAGGGTAGAATTTCAATAACAACTTCATTAAGGTGGTTTTCCCACTACCACTTGCACCTACAATTGCTGTCACCTTTCCTTTTGGTATATGCACATTCAAGTTTTTCAATACCAACGGGCTTTTGGGAGAGCCATATCGAAATGACAGATTGGATAATGTGATTCCTCCATCAGTCGTCCGAATATTTTTTAGGAATTGCGTGTGATTGATATACAAGGAATCGGAACCATCTACCGGTTGCCTTGGAAACGCATTATCATTGAAACCAATCAAATCTTCACTATTTTCTTCCTCCGGTCTATCATGGATTTCTCCTAATCGGTCTAAACTTATTTTTGCATCCTGTATCCCTTTAATAAATTGTATAATTTGATTTAATGGGCTATTCATCTGGCCTACGATATAGGATATGCTCAGCATGACACCTAGTGTAATTTCCTGATTGATTACAAGCATTGCAGCTGTATAACTAATGACAATATTTTTAAGCTGTGTAAAAAATGTCGCTCCTATTTCCTGATATTGTTCAAGGGCCAAGCTCTTAATATTTACCCGGAAAAGTTTAGCTTGTACACGTTCCCATTCCCAACGTCGGGCCTTTTGACTGTTGTACAACTTAATCTCTTGCATTCCTGTGATTATTTCATAAAGACTGTTTTGATTTTCCCGGGAACGTTGAAAACGACTATAATCAATATCTCTTCGCCTTTTTAGAAAAATCACAATCCATAAGATGGACAACACACTTCCGATAGCAAATATGAAGAGCAACTGTGTGTTATACATAGCAAGAATAATTGAAAAGACAATCAAATTAATAACAGAAAAAAGTGTACTCAATGTTGATCCGGTCAAGAACGTTTCTATACGATGATGGTCGTTGATTCTTTGCGTGATATCGCCAACATTTTTAGATTCAAAAAAGTTAATCGGCAACTTCATCAACTTAATCAGGAAATTAGAGATTATACTGATACTTATTCGTGTACTGACATGTAGCAGTACCCAATTTCGTATTAAATCCACAGCAATTCCGCCTGTAAATAAAAGAAGTTGCGAAAACAATACTAAATGTATAAAATTCACATTTTTGCGTGTCACCCCAAAGTCGACTAAACTCTGTGTTAAAAATGGGAAGCACATGCTGATGAGACTAGCCAACAACATGCCCATAATTAATTGTATGAAGTAACGTTTATAAGGTTTAAGATAAGAAAGTAAGAAATTGAAACCCGTTTTCTTAACACCGTTATTTTCTTTATCTTCATAAAAAGACGCTGTTGGCTCAAGTAGAAGGGCTATTCCTTTATTTTCGGAGCTTATCCAACATTGTTCAAAAATCTTTTTTTCTAAACGGACCAAGTTATGTCCAGGATCACCTAAGACAACTTTCTCTACAGACCGAAATGCATTTTTCTTTTCAATATCGTAAAGGACAACAAAATGTTCTTGATTCCAATGTAAAACACAAGGAAGGGGGACTTGCTCCGTAAGCTGTTTGTAAGTTAACTTAGCAACGATGGTTTTAAAGCCGATCTTCTCCGCAGCTTCACTCAAGCCCAGCATACTTACTCCATTCTTCGTAATGTAAGAGTTGGCCCTAAGGTAATCTAAATCATACTCTTTACCGTGATAAGCAGAAACCATGCGTAGACAGGTCGGACCACAGTCCATATAATCCAATTGCTTGTAAAATTTAAATTTCTTTCCGAAGAGTCCCATCTTAGTATAATGAAGTATCCAATTGTAACATTAATATTTTTCTATTTTATACTGCCCAATGTGGGCCAGTTTTGACATACGCTGCCAGAATCTTTGTCATCGCCTTCTTTATACCTGCCACCATGGAGCTCACTGCCATCTATTTCTTCGATTGTTTGATCTGAGTGAGGATCATTCGTGATACCTAAGTTCCTTAATTGTTCAAAGTTTAAAGTTGATTTTTTCTTGTTATGCTCTTTACGTGCCATAATTGTTTGATAGTTAAAAGTTGATTTATTAAAGAGACGATTCGTTAAAGAGATCCGTCAGATTTGTTTTCCCAGATATCGCTGGTCCGGGCGTATGTATCGGTGCCTTTGGCTCCCGATAGCCTCCATAAAGAACTTCTGCCTTAGCATTCTCCAAAGCAAGCTCTTCACATTCTTTTAGTTTGCTTCGTTGCTTTTTTGTAAAAACTCTTTTGAATAAATTCATAACTTCATTTTATTGATAAAGTAATACTAGTAATCGTCAACGCTTTCTACATTTATTTCAATGAAAGTCAGGCTACAGTCCCAATCGACCTCTTTCTTCGCTATTGGTATCGGTCGTACTCTTTCGATCACTGCTCATTGTTTTACCAAATTTATACCCGATGGTCAAGCGTACACGCCGTGTATCATTGCGACTATCGGCAATAACACGAACTGGAATAAAATCACTTCCTCCTCGTTGTATTTGCCCTAAGAAGATATCGGACACATCCAATTTTACGAAGCCTCTTTTTTCCCAAAACTGTTTACGAGCGCCTAAAGAAACATTGGATAACTCGCCAGCCCAATTCATCCCAGCTATAATACCGCCACGATAAAAAGCACTGAGATCCATGTCCCAATCTTTACTTAAGCTAAAAATATTGTTAGTCTTCAGGTTGGGGTAGGTATTATTTCTATGTACATTCTGCTGTGTAAACGGATCGGGAATATTGTTGAGCTGACGATAGACACCAATGGTGTTATACGATTGCCAAAACTTGCCAATTTTAATGGGGACGGATAGATTTAGACCCAATAGTTCACTTTTAGAAAAGTTGGAGATTGTAGACATGTAAAATAATTTTTCTTCATCGTAAGTGATTTGATTTGATATAACATCTTTCACATGTTCATATTCTAGAGATAGACTATAGGTTTTAAAGCGGTGCGACCAACCTATAAGGTTTGAAAATTCAGGTTTTAGTCGTGGATTGCCTTGCAGGCCGCTATAAGTATCAAAATAGCGTGTATACGGAACCAAAAAATCATAGTTTGGACGGCTAATGCTGGAGGAGTAATAGAAGCTTGTGCTATACTCTGGCGATACAGTAAAGTCCAATCTTACCTTTGGAAATAGGTTCCAATAAGAAGAATCTCTTCCGTCTTTAACCTGATACGAGGTATTCTCTCCCCGCACCCCTACTTGTAGCTTCAAAAACTCCGTTAGTTGGGCATTATAATTTGCATACAGTGCCAGAATATTCTCCTTATAACCCAATACAGCATTTTCTTCCGTCATATCCGTTCCCGTTCTATTAATCTCGTCACTTTTGTTTTTCGTGTTGGTATATTTTACACCAAGTTCAAAGGTCTGTGTTTTACTGAACATTTTTCGATAGTTGGCCATTCCTGTCCAAATATCATAATTGGCCTTAATATCATTGAGGATCCTGCCTTCTGGATCTGTCCGGGGTAAAAAGTTTTGGCTTTGGCTATTCTGATAAGCGGTATAATTTCCCGATAGATCAAAGGTAGAACCCAGATCATCCAATTTGAAATTGTACAATAAATTGTAACTATTAAATTTGGTTGTAATGTCTATTTGAGAGTTTATTGGAGTGAAAGTTTCATTTTCAGGCTGATACTCTTTCAATCGCGTATCCATTTTTCCTTCAATATCCAAATCTCGGTTCAGTAAACTAAAGTCAAAGGCAATGTTTTGCCTGTCATTCAATTGGTATCCCAATTGTGCAGAAAGATTCAGTGGTTTGACTTTCCCGCCCAGATCTTTATCCGTTTTAACCTGACCAATTTCATCCTTGCCCTTATATACATAACGATTAAATCCGCCAACTTCCACATGACCATTGTTGGAATAGCCCCCAGATAGGTTAAGGGAGAACTTGTTTTTATTGTAATATAAACCGAGGTTACCCCCAGCGTGGAACTTCTTACCCTGAGCAGCATTCAACGCGATATTTCCGCC
Organism: Sphingobacterium sp.; assembly: GCA_031277685.1. Taxonomy (GTDB): domain Bacteria; phylum Bacteroidota; class Bacteroidia; order Sphingobacteriales; family Sphingobacteriaceae; genus Sphingobacterium. The sequence continues at coordinate 12,093 of JAITLV010000130.1, forward strand.
CCAAGAATCTGTACTCGTCGTATTTTTGGTATAGATCTCGATCACACCGCTTGCTTCGGCATCATATTTTACCGACGGATTTGTAATCACTTCAATGCGATCTATCTGATCAGCAGGAATAGCTTCAAGCAGGTCTTTGATGGAAGCATTGGGTAACCTCTTCCCATTCAGGATAATCAGAACACCACTTTTTCCCTGCACCTCAATACCATCATTACTGACAGCTACCGCTGGTGCCATTTTTAGGAGGTCGAATACGTTATTGCCTGCAGCAAGCACCGAATTGGCGACATTCATCACGACTCGATCTGACTTTTGGACAATAGGTTGCCTGCGATTGGCGGTTATTGTCACGGTTTCCAGTTGGTTACTTGTTGGCGTAAGTGTAATCTGTAGGGTACTATCGCGGTCAACTGTTAGACGGTATATTTTTTCCTGATAGCCTATTATCGATATTTTGAGTAAATAATTGCCGGTATTGATAGCCGAAACTTTAAAATTTCCAAAAGAATCCGTAAGTCCCCCTCTTAGCACGGTATGCTTCTCCTCATTTTCTATACTATAGGAGACGTATGGCAACGATTGATTTTTATCGTCACTAACATGTCCGTTTATGGTGAATTTTTGTTGTGCCATCACCGACGATGATAGAAAGATGCTTGAAAATAATATTAATTTATTCATAATTTTCGCTTTCGCTGTTGTTCTATTCAATTCGTATACTCAATTATAACAAGGCATATCCTCAGTTACACTCCTTCCTTAGTCGACTTTTAGAGATAGGTATTCATTAGCTTTAGAAATTTCTCTAAGACCACTCTTTTTTTTGAATTTTCATCAAAATTATAAACACAATAATCCTTATCTACATTTTCCAAGGCTACCTGAGAGCAGCCACCATTACATATCGGTAATATTGAACAGGTTAGGCAAGGCTTATTTTTAAATTTTGCGTCAAGTCTCTTGTGATATGTTTCATTCCAAACTAAGCTTCCATTTTCATCGATAAAGCCTTCACTATTATCGGATTTAAAATCTCTAGCTGTGCATTTAAAAAGTTCGCCGTTATAATTAATAACCGCATGGTTATTCTTATCTGCATAGCAAGAATTTCGCAAATTATCCGGCAGTCCACCTATCAAAGCATTTAGCCCCTTGCTTCTAAAATACTTTATTAAGGAAGAAACAGTCTCTTTAAGACTTTCAGTATCCTCTTCTTGCCAGACTTTGTGAAAGGTTATCGATAGATAATCTCTTTCCTTTATAGGCATATCATGAAAATCTTGGGCTATATTGGCTACACTAGGTAAGTTTTTCTTGGTATAATTAATGCGCAATATTGTTTTACGCTGGTGTGCACATAATAGTTTTATATTGGAGACAATTTCATCATAAGATCCGCGCTGATCATTGACGAAGCGTACCGAATTGTGCTCCTCTCGTCCTCCATCCAATGTAATCTGAAAGTTAGTAATATCAAAAGGTTTTAGCCCATTTACATTCGTGCGGTTTATTAAAAAACCATTTGTCGTAAAACCATTATCAAACTTTACCCCAAACTTTGAACAATGTTCACTTACGAATTTGATAATTGGCAATATAACTCTATCAAAGTATAAAAAGGGCTCACCACCAAACCAGGATATATGAAATTTTTCAATTTTCGATGACGCATGAATTTTATTTATGATGAAAGCCTTGATCTTTTCTATTGTTTCAAATTCCATTTTGGATTTCTTTTCATGAGATTCGTAACAGTACCAGCAACTGAAATTGCAGTTCATGGTTGGGTTAATAGTTAAATGAAAAAATGTCTCATTTTTAAGATCTACTTGTTCACGTATAGCGACGACTTCCCGAAACTCATCATAATCATCAGCTATGATAAACCCTTTTTCTCTCAGCGCTTCAAACAAAGTGGGATGTATTCTTTCTAAACCGGGAAGATCATTATTATCACGACTAGCTTCAATCAATTCCTTAATCAAGGGATTGATATATAAAAAATGGTTGTGCAATGCGTTATACAAAACATACTTATCGGTATGTGCTACTGTTGTATTAAATTGACTAAACTTCATTTGATCACTGGAATAAAAAGAAGGATACTACTGTTAATATCCTTCTTTGAGAGTTTTAACACTTGTAATTAACACATCCTACATTTGCATCTGGATCTGATGCACTCTCACCTGGAGCAGAGGCGAATCCACCTTCAAGTTTTTCTTGATCAAAATTTGATAGTTTTTCTTCAGTCAATTGCTCGTCTAATTGTTCAAGAACTGTTTTTTTAATATTTTCTTTCAATTCTTCATTGGTCAATTTCTTTTCTTGTGACATTACGTTTAATTTTAATTGATAGTTCTTACTTGGTTGAGGCTTCAGATTTCCCCTGCAATTCCGTATTGCTTGAACAAAGATGTCTTATGAAAATCTCAATCGAAAACCGATTCGACAAACAGTCTATTATTTTCGATGAACATCCTGTTAATTTCGAATAGAAGTCTTATTTAAAATATCCTGATCAATCGTCTAATTAATCTTATGCGTACAAAAAAGGTGTGTCGGGATATACCTATAATGCCAATGATAACGTATTCAGCGATGGCTTTACCAAGGAAATGTCTACTGTCACAGGATCCTTATCTGAAGGTTTCCAAATGAAAATGACGATCCATGTCAATGCTTAAAAATCCAGTCATGCAAGATATTCGAATATATATCGCCGAACAACATGGGGAGACATCCTTTGGAACAACTACGGTGCTGAGCACGCTCAACTATGGATCTTTTGTTGCTCCACTCCGTGAGGCAATCGGAAGGCTGCAACAGGTCAATACTTGGGAAGTGCTGGCGCGAGGTTCTTTGGATCCCCTTACCGATGGAGATATAGTTTCTTTTTTGATTCCTAGGGTTGGAAACCTCCTCGTTACGGTGAACGAGCATACCTACTCCATTCCTGTTGGAACAGTCTTTATTTACCAGACTCAAAAAGCTTAGATATCGAATGCTTATCGGCAACGGGTCTTCTGGATCGTTTTATGTTTTTAAAATTGTAGATGCCGTCGAAATCCTAAGTTTTCATTCGTTCAGATTGATTATTGAGATAATGTTAAAAGCCTTTGTTTTTCTATGCACTGTCTTCGGCAGGAATGACATAAAAAAAAGTGAAGGATCTACCCTTCACTTTTCCACACGATGTTAATAAAATGTTGAAAACCTCATTTCGTTTTTAAGGTGATCCCTCAAGTTACTCACAACTTGTTTATATTGCTGTTTGATATCTTAAAAATGGCTAAAAACCAACGCTTTTCAAGTTTAATCCTGTGCGCTCGTCTAAACCGAACATTAAGTTCATATTTTGTACAGCTTGACCGGATGCGCCTTTCAGCAAATTATCGGTCGCATTTAAAATAAGTAGCTTATTTCCGTGCTTTTCGAGGTGGATAATACTTTTATTTGTATTAACGACCTGTTTGAGGTCAATATTTTTAGGACTGACATGTGTAAAAGGATGAGCAGCATAATAGCTCTCGTA
>JAITLV010000200.1 GCA_031277685.1 Sphingobacterium sp.
ACAATGATAAAATAGTTCAATTTGACTGGAACGATGATAATTTGTGGATGGCGGACATTCCCGATCCACAGAAACGGGGTTCCTTTCAGAAAGAATGTGATTATGATCAATGTGTTGAAATAATTAAATCTGCTATTGATAAACCGAATTGGCAGATCCCGGATGACTTTGGTTTTGTAAGCTGGTAATGGACTTTCGCCTATGACTACGTTTCTTTTAAGCTTTATAGAGGAATGATAATGATTAGAAAATGAAAGAAATATTTGAATTATTAGGAGTAGATAAAAAAATCCAAGATATAAGTCTGGGCAATATTGAATTTTTCAGTATATACAGTGGTTGGGAATATTATGGTTCAGAGGAAGTGAATTTAAAAATGAATCATGCTCAACCGCCGCTTTTTCTTCCTATAATTATAAATTATGATTCTACTCCAATTTCGTATGGTATTACTAAACATTGGTTTACTGACAGAGAATTGTCGTTTACCTACATGGAGTTTTCTGATCGATTCTTAAATGCGGAAATTGCTAGAACACCGAAACAGTTTATTGATACTTTAGTCTTTGAATATTTTGTTGATGTTGTTGAAGATGGTGATATTGACGATCATGAAAAACTCACAGTATTGAATCAATCAGGATGTAACTATAATTTTGAAGACATAAAAAGAATTTCGAGATTAAATTCTATAGAGCAGGCTCAATTGTTTGATTCATATAAAGAGAATAAACCGTTATGGCTGTACGATCAAAATAATATAAATGAATACACCGGTGACTTTCCAACAGCGGGAAATCGTCCAAATCACAGAGCAATTTTTAGAGCGGAAATTACTCTATCTCCCTTCAAAAAGCAAAATATCTCATATTTTAACCAGTAGATCAAGCTGTTATTATTTCCATAACAATTTAATACCTATATTTGCATAACGAAACTAAAGTATATTTTAGTTGAGTTGTTAAGATTTTGTAGCGTAATCCATAAGATATTGGAGTTGTGGCAAATTCGTGGCACTTTTGAAAAGTAAATTTTAAATCACTTGATTTTCAAGCACTTAAACCATTAGGTTCGAATCCCTCACTCTCCGCCAGCAAAAATAAAGCCCGACGATAGTCGGGTTTTGTCGTTTATAGACTTTTGCAAACAATGTTTGATCAAAAGTATTAAACGACGAAAAAATGAACGAAGTGAGTGGCTTTATTTTATGGTGAAGTCTCCCCTTTTGGGATCATCTTATTATCCCTCACTCTCCATAAGAAGCCTTTCAGAAATGAAAGGTTCTTTGTATTCTATCCGGATTCGTACCTGAAGGGCTGGCCGGGGTTCGAACTTTATCATCGCAGCTTAACACGGGATATGAAAAGCGATAAATCCCCCTCTATCCACAGAAAAAGCCCTTCAGAAATGAAAGGCTTTTTTATTTTATTCAATTAGGGTTCAGCAGGAATGAAGCGTTATTGATAGAACAGAGAACAACAATCCTTGAAATTAACGCGACAAAATAGCACAGCGAAGGCCCACAATCAGTTGTAGACTACACTTTCTTTTCTACCATAGCATCAAATTACTGTTCGATATATTTCTTAACAATATCTTCCAGGTCGTCCAAGTCAAAAGGTTTAGAGAGGAAATCGTCCGCACCGGCACGATCTGCCAATGATTCGATATCATTATTGGCAGATACATAAATCACTGGAATATGTCTGAACCTATCATCAGCCTTCAGTAGACGGGTCGCCTCCACCCCCCCAATATTTGGAATCCAATTGTCCATCAGGATAAGATTAGGCGCTGTAGATTCTACCTTTTGGATAATATCATGTGAGGTCTCTGACACCTCAACATGGTAACCTAAATCTGTCAGCACCACTGTTATGACCTCCAAAATAATCGTATCATCCTCAAATATCAGTACAGTTTTTCTTTTACTCATATAGTTTAATTTATGTCTTTTTATATGGATCTATGACAGCCTTAATACAGACCGTTTTTATATAAAACCATATTACAAAGGGTAAAGTTTTTTCCAAATTTTCTGATCACCGATTGCGGTGAAGTTTTCTTGGATACTTGAGAAACGTATGGTTTCTTTACTGCCTAACGCCAAATATCCCAAATTCTCAAGACTTGCATCAAATAGCTTAAACACACGATCCTGCAAATCTTTATTAAAATAAATCAGTACATTCCGACACATTATTAGTTGAAAACTATTAAATGATGTATCAGACACCAAATTATGGGTTGATAGGATCATCTTTTGTTTCAACTCAGGATTGAATTTCGCCCATTCATAATTTGCCGTATAATAATTGGAAAAGTCTTGCTTCCCACCTGATTCAATATAATTTTCTGAGAATGACTTGATCTGATTTAATGGATACACACCATTACGTGCTATCTCAAGCACCCTTGGGTTAATATCTGTTGCATAGATCAACGATTTATGATGCAGATTTGCCTCTTTAAGTAAAATTGCCAAAGAGTAGGCCTCCTCACCACTGGAACAGCCTGCAATCCAAATACGAATCAGCGGATAGGTTCCTAACTGAGGTAGGATTTCTTCGCGCAACTGTCGGAAAAACAGGGGATCTCTAAACATTTCTGTCAGGTTCACTGTAATCTCCTCAACAAAATGCTGGAGAAATTGAGGATCGTCTTTCAACGCAAATCGGAGCTCTGCAAAACTCGAAAACCGATCGTTTGTCATAATTCGATTGATCCTTCTTTTCATCGAAGCCCGACTATATTGGATGAAATCGTAGCCATAACGTTGATAGATATCTTCCAATAAAATATCTATCTCCTCATCTTTTATTATATTATGACCTAACATTTTATATTAACCGTTCAATTTCAACCAACAGTAGATCTATGTCAATTGGCTTTGACACATAAGCCTGGGCACCCGCAGCCAAGCATTTCTCACGGTCCCCGCTCATTGCCTGTGCCGTGACCGCTATAATAGGAACATCTTTAATAACGGTCGAGCTTTGAATCAGGCGAATAGCTTCGTACCCATCTATTTCAGGCATCATCATATCCATCAAAACCAAAGAAATGCTATTCTGATCTTCTAAGAGTCGAATTGCATCCGTTGCCAACACACAGCTAACCACCTGATATCCTTTCGCTTTTAATGTTAAACTTAGCGCAAAAATATTTCGGTTGTCATCGTCTACAATCAATATTACTTTATTTTGATTCATTAACCGTCTCAATTAATTTTCATACAACCATACACGTAACAAAGACAAAAGCTGATCTATATCCACAGGTTTTGATATATAGTCCGAAGCACCTGCCTGTATGCATTTTTCCCGATCACCGATCATAGACTTTGCTGTAACCGCAATAATAGGTAAGCTTGCAAATTGGGCGGTCTGCCTAATGTTCTTGATCGTTTCATACCCATCCATTTCAGGCATCATCATATCCATTAGTACAATATCGATTGGCTCTCCCGAAGCCAATACTTCCAGTGCCTCCTTACCATCCATGGCTGCAATCACCTGTACCTGAAATTTCTCAAGAGCCTTCGTCATTGAAAATATATTCCGGACATCATCATCGGCCACCAATACCTTTTTCCCCTTCAGTACATCAGTCAATGCGCCAAGTCCATTGGTTTTCCGCCTTGTATCATCCGAACTATTGATTTCGATCAGATGCAGAAATAGACCTACTTCATCCAATATACGTTGATACGAATGTGCTGTCTTAACCACCACGGAATCGGCATATTTCTTAATTTTTAGCTCCTCCGATTTCGACAGGTTTTTACCAGTAAATATTATGATCGGTAGATTTTCAAGTCCTTCATGCTTTTTGATAGCCTCCAATGTCTTGTATCCCATTTCATCAGGAACCCCCATATCCAAAATCACGCAATCTACCTCTGCTGTCCCTAGCGCTTGGATACTATCTTCAACATTATCTTTTACTTCAAGTGAAATATTAAAACTACTTAGAAAATAAGCCAATGCACTTGCATGCTTTGGATTTTCCTCCACAATAAGAACCTTTTTTGGCGATCTACTCAAGGCAGATTCAATTTTCTGAAACACGGAGGTCATCTGCTCAAGAGCAACAGGTTTATTGATAAAATCTATCGCTCCTTTTAACAAACTTTCTTTTTTGACTTCGAGGGATGACATGATATGTACCGGAATATGCCTTGTCTCTTTATCTCCCTTTAATTCATCCATCACAGCCCACCCGTCCATGATAGGCAATTGGATATCCAATAATACAGCCTGTGGACGATATTTCTTTGCAGCAGGTAAAGCATGATCCCCACGTACCACAACAACACCTTTGTAATGCTGACTATGTGTATATTTCAATAATGCTTTCGCAAAATTGATATCATCTTCTACAATTAGAATGACCTTGTCTCCCGCAATAATGTTATCCCGATCATCGGGCAACTCCTCAGGTATACGTATGGTAGCGGGATTATAGGCATCGTCAGAGACAAGCTCACGTACCTCTTCAATTTCCGAGTGGATCTCCTCTACAAGCTGTTGCTCTTTTGTCCGAATTTCTCCAATTTCCACTTGGTGGTTTGGAATAATAAATAGAAATGTACTTCCTTTCCCTTCTTCGCTTTCTAGTCTGATTTCCCCGCCAAGCAAACGGGCAATCTCCCTGCTGATGGATAAGCCCAGACCTGTACCACCAAATTTTCTCCGCGTTGATCCATCCGCTTGCTGGAAAGCCTCAAAAATTATCTTCTGTTTCTCCAAAGGTATTCCTATACCCGAATCTTTAACGGCAAAAACAAGTTTATCTTTCGCTTCACTATCCTCATAGATATCCAATCTAACCTCGCCCACAGTTGTAAATTTAATGGCATTGGAGATCAGGTTACGCAACACTTGATCTATTCTAAGCCGATCTCCCTGGAAACGTTGGTTGACACTAGGGGCAATATTAACTGTAAAGTCTAGCCCCTTTTCATTGACAATAGGTAAGAACAAGTTGTTCAAATCTGCTGCAATATCATTTAAATTTAACCGAGCATATTCCAAGGTCATTTTACCTGATTCGATCTTCGAGAGATCCAGAATCTCATCTATTAAGGTCAACAAACTTGTTCCAGAACTCTGGATCACTTTTGCGGACTCAATTTGGTCTATATTCAGATTCTGTTCATTATTTTCAGACAACAAACGGGAAAGAAGCAAAATAGAATTTAGTGGCGTCCGCAATTCATGAGACATATTTGCTAAAAATTCGGACTTATATTTTGTGCTCAGTGCAAGTTCTTCCGCTTTCTCTTGGATTTCCAAATTTCGCTCAGCAATCAAGATGTTTTTATCTTCCAACAATTTCGAGCGTTCTTCTAATTCTTGGTTTGATTGCATCAGCTCCTCGTGCTGTACTTTCAGTTCCTCTTCAGATGACTGCAGACGTAAAGTCTGCGCTTCCAGCTCGGTATTCAGATTTTCAAGTTCAGCATGCTGTGACAACAGTTCTTCAGATTGAACCTGCGTCTCTTCCAAAAGGGTTTGAATCTTAGCCCGTCCTTTTGCTGAAGAAATGGCGGCACCAAGCTGTCTGGCACATTCGTTCAGGAATGTCACTTCAATTTCTGAAAACGGCTGGCGGTGCCCAATCTCTAAAACACCCAAAACTTGATCTTCAAACAATATAGGTACAAAAATAAGATTCGAAACATTGATCTTACCGCTGGCAAAACTGACCACATACTCTTCTGAGTTTATATTATCTATGATTTTTGTTTTGCGATCAACAAATACCTGCCCCACATAGCCTTCATTTGGCAAGAAATATAACTGTGCTTTCGCGTCCAAGCCATATGATCCCGATCGTTCAAGCTTTTCATCATTATTCATATAAATAGCACCAGTGATGGCGCCAATATAATTTACTAATCCCTTGACCGAATCCGTTGTCAGTAAGCGCTCAGTTTTATTGCCTACCAAACCGGTATAGAGATCCGCGTACCCCATATGTAACCAATCGTTATCCTTGAGCTGGTCGAATGATTTTTTTAATGCTTTAGACATCCGATTTACGGACTTTGCTATCGCACCCAGATCATCCTCCTGAATATCTTCCGCTTTGACATTATAATCTCCCGCAGCGATACGATTGGTTATGTTTTGTACCAGATTTAATCTACGTGCAATTCCTTCTTCTTTCTCACGGAGTGATTTCTCCAGCTCCATCCGTTTAAGGAAATCTGCCCTTAGCCTAAAATAAAAATATGCTGTAATAATCAAGGACAACAACGCACTAATTACGATAAATAAGGTTGTTACGAAAGAGGAGTTATCCAGGTTAGCCGATTTCCGGTCAATATCTTCATCTTCATAATGAATAATCTCCTTAATAATATTACGACATTTATCCATCGCCAGCTTGCTCTCTTCCAAATGCTCCAAACTGACCTCTCCACCTTTTCTCTTGATAGTTACAGATTCTTTCAATACAGACAATCGCAATTGTGAGGCTGTAAATAAGCTATCGACGCGAATCTTCTGGTCGGGATCTGCCGCTGTTAGCGCTTTTATCTCATTTAATTCGCTGGGCAAACTCGCTAACGCCATATTAAATGGCTCTAAATAGTCCTCTTTGCCGGTGAGTAAATATCCCCTATTCCCCGTCTCAGCGCCTTGCAAAGAATTAAGGATAATATTGGATAAACTGATTATCTTCCGGGTACTGGTTAACTCCTGCCGATGTTTATTTTGGTCTTTGATCCCTAAATAAGAGGCAGTGGAACTTACCAATAGCACAAAAAAGGATAGACCAATTCCTACGGATAAGTTATTAAGTGTTTTATTTGGCATCTGTAGGCAGATTTAACGGTAACGTAAAATAAAATGTAGTTCCTTTACCCACCGAGCTTTCGACAGCAATCGTACCTTGATGGCTACGGATAATTTCCGAACAGATATAGAGGCCTATTCCAAGTCCTTGAAAATCAAATGAAGTCTCCTCTACCCGGTAAAATTTATCGAAAACTTCGGCTTGTTTGCTTTCGGGAATACCGATTCCAAAGTCTATCACGCTCACTTTGACACAGTCCATTAGGATTGTACAGTCGACAATCACTTTTTCTGTTCCAGCAGCATATTTATATGCATTGGTCAAAAAATTGACAAGGACTTGCTCCAGGCGTATCTCATCTCCATAGACCATTAAGTCCGAAATATCACCTTGTCTGTGCAGTTCCATATTGCTCTGATCATGCGTCTGAACAATAGAATCAATAGCATTCTGCACCATTCGTTCGAGTGAAAAAACTTTCTTATTGATCCCCAATTTACCGTTATCAATTTTCGATAAATCGAGTAAATCCGTGATCAGGCTATTGAGCTTTTCTACCTGATCCTGCACCCTACCGACATACTTTGCTTCTGCAGACATATTGTCCAATTTCAACTTTCGGTCGAGCAATTGCATATAAGCCTTTATACTTGTCAAAGGAGTCTTGAGTTCATGGCTAGCAATACTCAAAAATTCATCTTTTTCCTGCTCTGCTTTCTTTTGTGTCTCAATATCTGTAAAGGTACCTACCCAATTATTCTCCCCATTCTCTAAAATCGGCCATACGCGCAACAGTTGGTAAGAATAACCGGCCTCATTCCGTTTTTTGACCCGTACCTCCATTTCCAAGGGCTTGCCCGATTCTAGGCTCTCTTGCAATGCAACTCCAATAGATCTATCATCGGGATGTGTCTGCGGAAAGGTGTGGGCATTGTCTGAAAATTGAAACCACCGGCCATTGACAAAACTAATGTTCCCCTGATAATCACAGGTGAAAGCGATTTGTGGCAATGATTCGAGCAGCGTATGTAGATAATCTACTTTTGATTTTAATTCTTTTTGCGCCTGTTTCCTCCGTTCCACCTCCATTTCCAATGTCTGTTGGATATCTTTTAGTGCCTGTGTCTGCTCATGTAACCGATAAAATGTTTTCACCTTTAACATCAGGATATCCGGATCGACCGGTTTAGTTACATAATCTAAACCTCCAGAATCATATCCTCTTGTGATAAAACGCTTATCTGTATTGACTGCCGACAAAAATATAATCGGCGTCTCTTTCGTCTTACTGAACCCGGCGATATTCTCTGCAACCTCAAAACCATCCATATCAGGCATCTGCACATCCAAAATAATGAGCGCGTAATGGTATTTTAAAATCTTTTTTAAAGCTTCTTCCCCTGATTGGGCGGTATCAACTTTAAAATTTTTGGATTCCAATAATTTTTGTAATGAGTAAATATTATCTGGGTTGTCATCGACAATTAAAATCATAGAGAGCTTAAACTAAGAATCAAAGTAAACAAATGTAAAAAAATTAACCGAATCCACCTTATCATCACTTCAGGTAAATAATTTCATTATAGTTGCAATTTAAACACTCCAATCGACTTTTACATCAAAATAAACAAAACTTTAACTTATTATCACCTGTTTGAATACATAACAAGCTACAGACAACAACAATGTTATCAGAACACAACGACTCCATATGATTCAATTCACATCAAAGGGCATTTATTGTGTACCAGGCAAATTTTACCTTGACCCATGGCAACCAGTTGATATGGCCATCATTACACATGGTCATGCGGACCATGCGTATCCAGGTATGAAAAAATATCTCTGCCATCATTTTACAGTGGGTATACTAAAAAGTCGCATTGGTCCAGATATCAAAGTCGAAGGGTTAGCGTACAACCAGGCAGTCCATATTAATGGTGTAAAAGTTTCTTTACACCCTGCCGGACATATCATTGGATCAGCCCAGATACGGATGGAGTATAAGGGAAAAGTGACTGTTTTCACAGGTGACTATAAGATCCAGGATGATGGACTCTCAACAGCTTTTGAACCTGTAAAATGCCATGAGCTCATCACCGAAAGTACTTTTGGTCTGCCTATTTACCGTTGGGAAAGTGTTGTAGCCCAAAATCAACGATTGAATGCATGGATTGCACACAACCAAGGTCATAAAAAAACATCGGTATTTATTGGCTATTCGTTGGGCAAGTCACAACGGATATTAAATGCCGTCAAGGATATGGGCGAAATCTATGTACATTACAGTATCGCTAAATTAAACATGGCCTATAGCGATGCGGGCATACAATTACCGCCCTATCAAATTGTCGACCTTAAAGAGGGCAGCAAACAACTTGATGGCAAGATCGTATTGCTGCCGCCTGCACTGCTTGATACCCAGCTTCTACAAAAGATACCGCATGTTGCATATGCCATCTGCTCGGGCTGGATGCAAATTCGTGGCGCGCGCAGGTGGCGTAGCGCCGATGCGGGTTTCGCTATTAGCGATCATGCTGATTGGAATGGATTACTGCAGGCCGTCATCGAAAGCAGTGCAGAAAAGGTGTATGTAACACATGGCCAGACGGCGGTGTTCAGCAAATACCTAAACGAAATAGGTATTGAGGCTGAAGAAGTCAAAACGAATTACGGTGAAGAATTAGACGTATGATAGCATTTGCGACATTGATCAATGCCCTTGACAGTACCAATAAGGCCAGCTTAAAGAAAGAAGCGATTATCGACTTCCTGCGATTTGCTCCGGACAAAGATAAACTATGGTTTCTTGCCCTAATGACTGGCAAGAGACCAAAACGGCCGATATCGACCAAAGATCTTAAAACTTGGGTACTGGAACTTACTGCTATTCCAGAATGGTTGTTTATAGAATGTTATGCTGCTGTGGGAGATCTCTCCGAAACCATATCACTCCTACTCCCGCCCCCAATTAAAAAAACAGATAAAAGCCTCAGTGAATGGATGGAAGATATCACAATATTAGGAAGAGCTTCAATCACAGAGAAAAAAACTTTTGTGTTGGAATCCTGGAATGAACTCACCAGTATAGAACGGTTTATCTTCAACAAATTGCTTGGTGGAAGTTTTCGACTTGGCATTTCGGCAAAAGGGCTTATCAATACCATTGCGCTGTATTTTCAGATTGATCCCAGCACTGTCGCCCATAGTATTATGGGGGAATGGAATCCATATGATTACGAGTTTGAAAAACTAGTCCGGGGCGAATATAGTAACACAAATCTCTCAAAACCCTATCCCTTTTGTTTGGCCTATTCAATTGAAAAAAAACTTGAAGAACTCGGTCCAATTACAGAATGGCAGTGTGAGTACAAATGGGATGGTATACGCGGCCAGCTGATCAAACGAGGTGACGAGGTTTTTATATGGTCCAGAGGCGAGGAACTTGTCACGGCACAATTTCCCGAGATCACAAGTGTTTTAAAACATTGGGGAGACCATGTCGTTTTAGACGGTGAAATCCTGGCCGCAAAAAATAATCAGATCTTGAACTTTACAGAATTACAAAAACGGATCAACCGTAAGGTAATTTCCAAAGCATTGCGTGAAGAAGTCCCCATTGTTGTCTATCTTTATGACTTATTGGAACTCAATGGCAAAGATCTTCGAGCTGAAACACTGCAAGATAGACGGCAACAACTAGAGCAACTGTACAAACGTAATCCTAGCACAACCATACAACTTTCACCAGTTATCTCTTGCAACAATTGGGAAGAACTGCGCGTTATACAATCCGCATCCCGTAAAGTGAACAGTGAGGGTGTTATGCTCAAAAAGAAAGACTCCATATATTATGCAGGCCGCAAAAAGGGAGGCTGGTGGAAATGGAAAGTTAATCCCATGACCATTGATGCCGTATTGATATACGCGCAAAAAGGCAGTGGCCGAAGAAGTGCTCATTATACGGACTATACCTTTGCAGTCAAAGATGGAGATAATCTGGTTAGCATCGCAAAAGCATATTCAGGCCTTACAGATAAAGAAATACTTGAAGTAAGCCGCTTTATTAAACAAAATTCGCTTGAGAAGTTCGGACCGGTCCGGACTGTTAAGCCGGAACTGGTTTTTGAGATCGCCTTTGAAGGGATCGGCTATAGTAAACGTCATAAATCAGGCGTAGCCTTACGCTTCCCTCGCATTTTGCGTTGGCGAAGAGACAAGACAGCTGCCGATATAGATACAGTGGAAAACATCAAAAAATTGATACAATAATTTGAGTCAGAAGATTACACATAGTGAAGGGTTCGGGATTATCAATCGTTATTTTGAATCCTTAGGCAACAGCCCTTTCGGGTTTCAGGTCAAAACCTGGGATAAATATGCCATGGGGTACAGTGGAATGGTCATTGCGCCTACAGGGTTCGGAAAAACATTTTCTGTTTTTATGGCCGTTTTGATCGACTATATGAACCATCCCGAGCACTACCAGAAAGGATTAAAACTACTGTGGATTACTCCACTGCGCTCCCTGGCAAAGGATCTGGCAAGAGCCATGCAGGCTGCCATCGATGCGATCGGCCTAGACTGGATCGTCCAGGTACGTAATGGTGATACCGATCCAAAAATCAGAGCGCAACAGACCAAGGCCATGCCAGACATCCTTTTAGTGACTCCTGAAAGTTTACACCTGCTGCTCGCCCAAAAACAACGCGACAAATATTTCAAAAATCTTCGTTGTGTTACTGTAGATGAATGGCATGAACTTATTGGAAATAAGCGCGGTGTCATGGTCGAATTAGCCTTATCCTATCTCAAATCTCAATACCAAGGACTCCGTATTTCGGGCATTACCGCAACCATAGGAAATCTCGATCAGGCCATGGACGTACTATTGCCTGACGAAAAAAAACGCGTACAGATTATTGCAAAGGAGAAAAAGAAAATCGCCATAAAATCAATCTATCCAAATCATGTAGAACTGCTCCCTTGGGCTGGTCACCTTGGTGGCAACCTTGTCGATCAGGTTGTTCCCATTATATTGGAAAGTAAAAGCACGATTCTCTTCACCAATACCCGTAGCCAAAGCGAAATGTGGTATCAGCTACTGCTACAGGCACATCCCGATTTTGCAGGACAGATTGCCCTGCACCACAGTTCAGTCGACGCTCATATCCGCGAATGGATCGAAGACAATCTAAGCAGTGGCCGGCTTAAAGCGGTCGTATCCACCTCATCACTTGATCTGGGGGTAGATTTCAAACCCGTTGACACGGTTATTCAAATCGGATCAAGCAAGGGAGTAGCTCGATTTATGCAGCGGGCAGGAAGAAGCGGACATAGCCCTTTTGAGACCTCAATCATTTACTTTGTCCCAACACATTCACTGGAACTTATTGAAGTCGCTGCGTTGAAGGAAGCAGTCCGGACACAAACAATCGAAAACCGGGATCCGATGGTCCAGAGTTTTGATATGCTGGTCCAATTTATGGTGACCATTGCTCTGGGTGGTGGTTTCCGGTCCGAGGAACTCCATCAGATCGTCACCCGGACACATGCCTTCAGCCTTATGGAGGATGAAGAGTGGCAATGGTGCATGTATTTTATCACTGCGGGCGGAAAGATTGGTAAGCGCTATGAGGAATTTCATAAAGTGATTCAAGCGGAAGATGGCAACTGGGTTATAAAAAATAGGCGAATCGCACTGCTACACCGATTAAATATTGGGGCTATTGTCGGAGACGCCATGATGCGCGTAAAATTTCTCTCTGGTGGATACATCGGTATGATTGAGGAATATTTTATCAGTAAACTGAAGAAGGGGGAACGGTTCAACCTTGCAGGTAGGATACTCGAGTTGATTATGGTCAAAGAAATGACCGTATTCGTTAAGAATTCTTCGGGCAAAGCTATCACGCCAAGCTGGTTGGGTGGCCGCCTGCCACTTTCTGCCAATCTAAGTCACTTTCTTCGCAAAAAACTAGCAGCAGCAGTCATGCCCCATAACAATGAAAAAGAGCTTCGTTTTCTAGCGCCACTGATCCAAAAGCAACAAAGTCTTTCTGCCGTGCCGGACGAGTCGCAATTTCTGGTCGAACACATCAAGACCCGTGAAGGCCATCATTTGTTTTTTTATCCGCTGGAGGGTCGATTGATTCATGAGGTTATGGCAGCGCTTATTGCCTATCGTATCAGCGAGCGCTACCCGATTAGTTTCTCCATGGCGATGAATGACTATGGCTTTGAGCTGTATTCTGACAAAGAAATCCAGCTGGATCAGGCACAGTTGAAAGAGATATTAAGCCGGGAAAATCTGATGCAGGATGTAATCGCCAGTATCAATTCGGCCGAAATGGCCAGTCGAAAATTCCGGGATATTGCGGTAATTTCGGGCCTGGTGGTACAAAATTACCCCGGCACACAACAAAATAACAAGTCGCTACAGGCCTCTTCAGGCATTATTTTTCGTGTATTAATGGATCATGACCCCAGCAATCTATTGTTAAAACAAGCGTTCACCGAAGTGTTCAATCAGCAATTTGAAGAATATCGTTTGATAGAAGCCTTTGAGCGAATAAATAATAGCCAAATCATCTATACCTTTGTAGACGAATATACACCATTAAGTTTTCCGATCAAGGTCGACAGTCTACGTCAATCACTGTCGAGTGAAGCCTTAATTGAGCGAATTCAACGCATGGAAAACACAAAAGGATCAAAAAGTAGACGGCGAAAATGAAGATATTGGAACAGCATATTACATTCAATAAACAACGACTTATCCTTAACAATCAACGGACGATCTTTTGGCCCGAACGGAATACTCTGATTCTCTCCGACCTTCATCTGGGCAAAGCCGCGCACTTCCGAAAACATGGCATCCCTATTCCTTCAGAAACGTCCCAAGCGGATCTTCAACGACTGGCCGTGCTAATTGATCATTATCAGGCAGGAAATATTTTGGTGGTAGGTGACCTGATTCACGCGGGTATCAACCAGGAAGTTCTTTTATTGGAAGAATTTAAACAAAAGTATCCGGCCATCCACTTTCATCTGGTTGTCGGCAATCATGATAGGCAGGCGGAAAAATTAGCTAAAAAAATTGATCTGATCTATCACAGTGGCACATTGGAGCTGGATCAAATTCATTTTGTGCACGAACCTATACACGATAATACCAACTTCACCATCAGTGGGCATATACATCCAGGAGTGAGTATCAAACTTCCACCTAAAAAACACCTGCGCCTCCCCTGTTTCTGGATTTCGGCACGTCAGATCATCCTACCGGCTTTTAGTACATTTACAGGGTTAGATAGCCGAAGAATGTCATCGGAGTATACCTGTTACGCACTACACGATGAAATTATCCTGCCGTTAAATCATTGGTAATTACATTTTCAGTTCGCCCGGAGAGATCCCATAATATTTTTTAAAGGCGCTGCTGAAATTATTCTGATGGCCATAACCGGTCAACAGGGCCACTTCATAGACGGTCATTTTATCATCCAACAGATAGCTCTTTGCTTTCTCCATGCGAATTCTCGTCAGATAGTCGTGGATCGTCACAGAAAAATATTCTTTAAAGTCCTTTCTCAGCTTACTTTCACTTGTCAATACCTCTGCAGCCAGTTCCTTTTGTGTTGGTGGATTGGCAATACGCTGTTCAAGGATCTGACGGGCCATTTCCAAACGTTGTATATCCTCTTCATGGAATAATGAGACGACCTGCTCCCCCTTTTCGTTATACTGCTCAAATTGGTACATCAGCAATTCGACAATGCGAGATTCAGTATGGAGGCGCCGTATTTCACCTTTTTTCTTCGACTCAATAAGTTCCGCTATGGTATGCTGCATCTCATAGGTTGCCACCAGATCTTCCTCAGAAAATGAAGTGTACTCCCCTTTTTCAATTTCGTGGACAAACTGTTGATGCAATAATGAATCCCGTTTGATGAGATTAAGATAATATTCTTTGGATATAACGGCGATAAAATACGTATACTCTATACCAGGTTCTACTTCGTGCACCGATTTCACGGATGGAATATACCGGATATTGTGCCTGCTCATGCCATAGGGCAACTTACTGTCACTGGGTTTAAAAAATATAAATTGACTGGTAATTGTTTCACCCTCGATCTCGGTCAATATCTGAACAGGTCTATCAAATTGCATTTTCGAATGCAAGATAAATAGACCTGAGGTAGAGAGCTGAAAATTTTCCATATGAACAGGTTCCGTATGGATCGTGATTTTATTTTCTACCAAAGGTTTTTCAGGCACATAGCTGTCTGGAATTTCTTCTTCAAAAAGCCAATCAGCCAACTCAACTATTTTACTTTTCACCAACATGATTACAATTCGAATAAGCCTGATGCAGTTAAAATTAACGAATTAGGGTTGCAATTAAAAATTATTTATAATCTATCTAAATAAATTACTGTGATACAGCAACAAAATAAAGACGAACTGGTCTATTCCAGATCAATCTCCATCTCCTCTAATTGCACATAGGGTTTGAGTGTACGGGGGTTCATGATCACATTTGACTCCACAGAAAAAATCGTATAGATTTCTTTCTGTGCCAATACCTCTACCGGTGTACCGTGAAAAAGTTTGCGGCCATGTTTGAGCATGAGGATCCGGTCAGCATACATTGCAGCAAAATTCACATCATGGACGATCAGAATAACCATAAATCCTTTGCGCGCCAATGCCTTGGCAATAGCCAATACTTTCTGCTGGTAATGCAGATCGAGAGCAGAGATGGGTTCATCCAACAATAAAAGAGCGTCCGGATTATCCCAGATCTGGGCCAAAACACGGGCAAGATGAACCCGTTGCTGCTCGCCTCCGGATAGGCTCAAAAAATCACGTTCGGCAAATGCTGTCACACCACAGAGTTCCATTGTCTCAGCCACCACCTGATAATCACGGGATGCCGGCGTATTTCGATAATGCGGGTACCTGCCCATTAATACGATCTCTTCGACCTTAAAGCTTAGTGTCATCTGTTGCTGCTGGCTCAACAAGGCCCTACATTTAGCTAATGTTGGGGCATCGTATGCGGACAATAGCTTGCCGTTGAAATGGATCTGGCCAGAATCCGGTTCCTTCTCCCCGCTGAGCAGTCCCATCAAGGTGGACTTACCGGCTCCATTGGCACCAAGTACAGCCAAAATTTCACCTTTACGCACTTGAAAAGTAATATCTTTCAATAGTTTTCGGCCTTTCAGCTCGTAGTTGATTTTCTCTACACGCAACATAAAAACAATATTATTTAGACATCCGAAAGAAGACTATTTATCCCTGATTAAAATATACAAAAATACGGGCGTTCCCAGCAGCGCAGTAATCACACCGATGGGCAATTCGATCGGCGCAACCAGAACACGGGCAATAATATCGGCCAGGGTCAGCACCAATGCACCCAACAACAATGAACCCGGCAGCACAAAACGATGATCCGGTCCGCCCATCAAGCGTATCGTATGTGGGACGATCAACCCAACAAAACCAATAATTCCCGACACCGCTACTGAAGCTCCGACGGCCAAAGTCGATAAAACAACTACCCACCTTTTTACACGATCGCTGCGCATGCCCAGTAGATCCGCCTGTATCTCCCCAAGTGCAAATGCATTCAATGATTTTCCAAAAAATGGAAGGATCAATAGGGCAATACAGATAAAGGGCCCTATGGCCAGTAAATTGTCCCAAGTGGCTCCCCCTAAGCTACCCAGCATCCAGAATGTAATAGTCCGGAGCTGTTGTTCTGTAGACATATAGGTCAATAAACCCGTCAGCGCACCGGCGAACGCATTGATGGCAATACCCGCCAACAACATGGTGGTTACATTTGGACGGCCATTTTTACGGGCAATACGATAGACCAAGAAGGCCGTCAGCCCCGCCCCCACAAAGGCACCAAAGGCCAGCATATAATAACCTATCCAAGCTGAAAGTGAAGTCAACAGGAAAGTTTCGAATGCTATAATCAGTACAGCAAATAAAGAGGCTCCGGAGGAAATCCCAATGAGTCCGGGCTCAGCAAGTGGATTGCGAAATATCCCTTGAATAGCAGCACCAGAAATACCCAGGGCAGCACCAACCAGGAGTCCCAGCAATAAGCGTGGCATGCGGATTTCGAACAAGACATCAGCGTGCATGCTGTTCTGAACCGACAGTTCGGACAAATGCATTTTTTCCATCAACATCATTAAGATATCTTCCGGAGGTATATGATAGGCTCCCAAACCTAATGCGACAATACATGTGACAAACAATAGTAGGCTCAAAGCCAGTAGTATTAACTTCTGTTTCTTCTGCACCTGATTTATTTTGAGTCCATTATTTTTCCAAATCCACGATGCAGTTCCAAGATCGCATCAGGTAGCCGATTGCTAAAGTTGACTAGTAGGGATGCATTCATCACCAATATACGTTCATTTTTACCGGCATTTGTAATACGCATTCCAGGCAATTTAAGAATCGCTTCTTCTCCACCTAAGCTGCTCGCCCCAAAATCAAAGAGTAATACGATGTCCGGATTGGCCTGAACCAATGCTTCCGTCGTGTAAGGTTTGAAATCCGAAAATTCCTGCACCGCATTCTTACCCCCGGCCAGACTGATCATTGCATCGAGGCTGCTCCCCTTGCCGGCAACACTCATCGTACCAGTTCCACGAGCATATAGGAAGAGTACTTTGGGTACCGGTTTCCCTTTATTCTCCCTTTTTACTAATTCCAGTGTATGATCCAAGCTTATTTTTGTTCGTGATACCAAAGCTTTACCCATGGTGGATTCTCCTATTCCATCTGCCACTTCCTGAATATAGTGTAAGGCTCCTGAAGCTGAATAATTTGGTTTGACCGCGATAAACTTGACTCCAGCGGCACGGATTTGCTGGATCGTTGCATTGGGTACATCGCCCTCGTTAGCCAAAACAATAGTAGGTTTAAATGATAATAGACCTTCCGCAGAGACAGAACGGTTTTTACTGACCCTTGGCAAAGCCGCAGCTGCCTTTGGCGATATACTTGTCACATCGGTCGCAACCATACGGTCTCCCAGACCGAGGCCATAAACCGTTTCTGTAAGTGAGCTGTTCAACGTTATAATCCGTTGCTCTGCGCTTGCCCATCCCTTGATAGGAAGCAAGCAACATAGTATAATTAGGTAAATTCTATGCATCTCTTTCTTTACTCCATTAACACCAAGCAAGATTTGGTTTTTCCATCTCTTGCTCCGACATTGTATTATTTAATCACAAAACAAATCAATAATCAGTCTAAATACAAATTATTTCAAATAAAAGGCAGTAAAGGCAATTGACAATACACACCACATAACACACTATATTACA
Source organism: Sphingobacterium sp. (assembly GCA_031277685.1). Lineage (GTDB taxonomy): Bacteria > Bacteroidota > Bacteroidia > Sphingobacteriales > Sphingobacteriaceae > Sphingobacterium. Next base: position 18,171 of record JAITLV010000200.1, read on the forward strand.
ATTAAATAAATAAAAAAAAACAATTGATTACAGGCGACAAAAATCGGATTAAATAGAATTTATGACAGTTTGCATATAGAAAAATTCAATAGTATTGCCTTTTTTTGTAACATTATTTAGAATGATTAAAAATAAATAAAGTGTTTAAAAGTCGCTCTTCTATTCGCATAAATACAGTGATCGCCCTTTGTGCCTGTCAAATTTGTACGGTACAGGCGCAGGAAAAATGGGAGATATCCGGGATATTAAAAAACGAATCCAGCAAACCCATAGCAAATGCCACGGTTTATTTATATCCAGATAAGTATGCTTTCAAGACAGATACTGCTGGACGATTTCACTTTAATAAACTTTATGCAGGGCGTTACGAACTTGTTGCGCAAGCATTGGGCTATAAAAAGTTGCAACAGTTCGTTGAATTAACTGATAAAAACCAAACCTTGACGATCACACTGCAGACGGATAGCCGTCAGATCGCTGAAGTCGAAGTGAACCGGAAGCTAGAGGCCGTTGACAACCTGGTCAAGGCAGAAAACGCTGCTATGCCCATCAAAGTTATTACCAAAAGAGAAATTGAATTGATGGGGAGCCGCAGGTTGGATGAAGTCCTGAAAGAGCAGACCGGTATTGCCATCGTCAATGACATTGCGGGCGGTTCCAGAGCCGTTGGCGTACAAATTCAGGGCTTCAGCAGCAACTATGTTATGGTATTGGTCGATGGGCAACCCATGCTTGGCCGTAATAGCGGTAATTTTGATCTTTCCCGTATTTCGGTGACCAACATTGAACGTATTGAGATTATCAAGGGGGCCTCCTCCTGTCTCTATGGCAGTGACGCCCTTGGTGGTGCCATCAATATTATTACACGTCATGGTGCCATCACACCACAGGCTCATGCTTCTCTCCTTTACGGCACACTCAATACGGTTGATGCAACCATAGAAGGCGAAACACCCTTTTCCAACCAGCGCGGCAGTGCGGTTGTTTCAGGCAACTATTACCGTACAGACGGCTTTAATACGGACAAACAATACCTCAGTTCAAAAAGTACCACATTCCCTCCCTATACCAACTACAGTTTTCAGGGACGGGTACGTTATCGGACCAGTAAAAACGGTACACTAGGACTAACGGGCCGATTTGCCGCACGTGAATCAGAGATGATCAGCGGCTGGTCAGAGGACCGTACATTACAGGATAAACAGCGTGATCAGGATATCAATCTTTCGGCGAGTTATGATCACAACTTTGATTCGGGCCTGCGCAGTATGACACGCTACTATTTTTCCAGGTTCCATTCGCAGATCGCTGCACAGTGGCTGCGACAAGGGGTTTTGGCTTCTGCTGAAGAATTCGGCCAGAATGTACATCGCATCGAGCAGCAGTTTGCCTATAGCCCGATACAACAACTTAAGTTCACGGGAGGTATCGGTGGCAGTCTAGAACAGATGGACAACCAGGACCTCGATGCCAAGCGCTCATTGAACAGTGCATTTGTCTACCTTCAAACCGAATGGAAACCTGTGGATCGTCTCCTCACGACACTTGGCCTGCGCTATGACCACACGAATGTCTATAACGGGCATTTAAGTCCAAGTCTAGGTTTGCAATATCATATCAGTCCGACCTTATTGATCAAAGGCGGTGTGGGTGCAGGTTTCAAAGCACCCGATTACAAGATGCGTTATCAGGTATTTTTCAATCCGGCCGCTAACTATCTTGTTGTTGGGTCCGAACGCGTAGCCGATGTTGTGGCAGCCATGGATCAGGCGGGTGAATTGAGCTATAAGAACAGCTACATGCTGAATTTAGTTGCAGGAAACCTCAAGGCCGAAACTAGTCTGTCCAACAATATTGGGCTTACCTGGAATCCTTCAAACAAATTACAGGCAGATTTTTCCCTGTTCTATCATCGGATCAACAATCAGATCAATACGGTCAGTGTAGGTAATGGTACCAGTATCGCTCAGATCTATAGCTACCGAAATCTGCCGAAGGCGATGAACAAGGGCTTTGAGTTATCATTGAGTTACCAGGCAACCAAAGACCTGCAGTTGTCCATGGGCTACCAGTACCTGATTGCAAAGGACCTCAGCGTATTGGACAGTATTGCTGCTGGCAATTACCCTTATAATCAAGTCAATGATGCTGCAACTGATCTTTATCGGCAAAGCAAAAAATCAGATTATTGGGGTATTGAGGATCGCTCACGCCATATGGTCAATTTCAAAGCCCAGTACGAATACAAGCCCTGGGGAGTCAATGTCAATGCCCGCGTTAATTTTCGCGGAAAGACACCCTTTCAGGAATATAACGGAAATCAATTTATTGACAAGTACGACATCTTTATCCCCCACCATACACTCCTGAATATGACGATCGAAAAAAGTCTGATGAACCGAAGATTAACCCTCCGTCTGATCGGCGATAACCTATTTAATTTCACCAGCCGTTATCTCTTAGGACAGCCCGGACGGGTCATTATGGGCGGAGTTAGTTACCGGTGGATGAAGGATTAGCGATTGAAGATTAAAGTTAATGACAAGTATCATAAAGTAGAAAAACAATGAGAACAATTAACATCATAATAGCAGAATGTAGTATATGGCTTTCGTTTCATAAGCTTGGACGCTGTATTTTTTCAGGTTTTCTGGCGCTTATGCTTCTATCCTGTGGGAAGGACAAAGACTATACGATTGGATTGGAAGATGGCAAAAGCATCGTCATTAAAGATCTTGCGGGCGATACCGACGCATCCATGGGTGATGGAACCGAGGGCAAGGAAAAACGCCCCTTTTATACATTTCTCTTCCGTTTTAAAGATAAAAAGCAGATCTGGATCAAGACAAAGGCTGATTCCCTCCAATGGTTGAAGACCAAAGACTGGGATATTGCTTTCACAGGGCCGTATAATTCCGAAGTTTTTGTCAATAATGCTGTGGATGAATTCAATCCGGGCTATCAGGGCGAAGCCAATCATACGGCTGTCATGCTGTTAAAACAATCCTATCAAAGTCTTACGGTAGCCCCCTCGGATGAAGAGTTCAATAAAAGCGGAACAGGTAAAATCGGCTGGGCATCCAATTCCGAATCACTTGGCTGGTTTCAGTATAGCCTAAGCACGCATATTATGCAGGCTTTACCCAACCGAACCTATGCTATTCGTCTGCCTGATGGTAAATATGCCAAATTGCAACTGATCAATGCCTATAAGGGAAACCCTTCGGCAGTGACCAATATGAACTGGCCTGCTCCCTACTACACTTTTAAATATTACGTGCAAGAAGACGGCAGTAAAAACTTAAACACAAACACATTATAATAAGGAAAAATTACACAATTAAATTAAAGATGAACAAATTATTTACAACAGCAACACTTGTATGTGCATTGAGTTTCGGTTTTACTTCTTGCAGTAAGGATGATGATAAGGTTGAAGAAAGCAAACTGAGCGATGCAACAGCTGTCACGGCCATTGCCACGATCGAAATCCCCTCAGGCGCAAAAGTTTTCTATGATTTTAAAACAAATACTGTCCAGGATGAAGGTAAAGGTATGATCAACCTCTCAGGAACCTATGGTTCAACATTGCAAAATACTTCAACAGCCAACTATAAAATGGGTTATTTCGATCAAGAAAATACATCAATCGAAAAGTTGCCCCTTTCTTCAGTATTAAGTGCAGATATTAAATTAACAGATAAATTAGGGATTGAATTTGCAGGTACAGATCAACCTACTAAGGATCCGAACTGGATAATTTATGATCACGACAATAATTATTCCGTATATGCAAAGCCAAATCGTTATGTTGTGCTATTTAAAGGGGAAAAATTAAGCGCGACAAGCGACGAGCTCTATGTTATTCAAGCGGGCAAAATCACTGCTCTCAAAGGAGATGCAACTTATAATATCAACTTCAAAAAATTTGTAAAATAGTTTTAATGAAATTATAAACCCAACTAAAAATCCGAACTCCTATAATATTGAATTCGTATTCTTAGCTGGGTTTAGCAAACATTACCTCATTTTAACGTCTAGGATAATGGACACCTAGCTCGCCAAACCCCATAAGTATCGAAAAAGTTAAAACCAAAATTAATATATAAAATATCATTTTTCATACACAAGTAATAGGCTAAACTCTTTACCTTTACCATTATTTAGAATGATTTTAAATAAATATAGACACATAACAGATGAATATATCAAGACAGCTCACCAGAACAAAGTATATTGCATTGCTCTGCATTGGTCTAGCAATCAATACCGCTTGTAGCAAATCGGATCCAGCAACAGAACCTGTTGTTGAACCACCCAAAGAAGAAGAAAGCAATACGGCGCTTTATAATAAATTGATTACCGTACGCGATTTTGCCGCTACTGATAAAAACGATGGCCATAACGCTGCCCCTACCGTATATTATAGCTTAGAGACGAATAAACCCATACCGGAGACACATCGCCAGACACGGAATTGGGATGTTGCCTTTAGCAATATTTTCAATAGTCATGTATCTGGCAATAATGGCTCAAACAACACCAATTTCGGTTATGGCAACAACGCAACTGGTGGTATCCTGATTGTCGAGAAAGCATTTGATGAAGTGACCGAAGTCCCGGCAGATGCAGAGTTTAAACTTATTGGTGATGCGATCGGTATGGACCAAAATGGTGACGAAGGAAATGGGGTTGGTTGGTGTTTATACGATTTTTTTGGAACCTTAGTTAAGCAACATACACCAAACAAAGAAACTGAACATGTTGCTTATGCGCTAGGAAATGAGCTGAGACTACTCAATGGAAAAGTCGTCAAACCTAGGACGTTAATTGTCCGGACTGCAAAGGGCAACTATGCAAAGATTAAACCGGTTTCCATGTACAAAGGCCTGTATAAGCCTGAAGAATGGTTCAAAAGTTCTCCCCACGTATTTATCTCCTTTGATTATGTCCTTGTGCCAAAAGGCAGCAAAAAATTTGAGATAAAACCTTAGATAGTACAATTCTTATTCAAAAAAAACCGGATATACGGTCGAGGTACATCCGGTAACAAATTGACTAATTAACATATATTTATTAACTAGCCCACTGTAGAAGTGGCAAAATTACGAAAAAGAAATGAAAATCAGATTCACAACTTTATCAATTGCCTTAGGTCTTGCCGCGATTGGCATGACGACATCATGTAGCAAAGACAATTCACTTGCACCTAATGTAGAAGAGCAATCAATTAGCAAACGCGCCGTCACACCTTCTCCAACCGTTGGTGGTACAGTAAACTTTACCGCAACAGGCACAAAAGGATATTTAAAAACGATCGCGACTGGTACTTATGGTGCACGCAACTTCCACCAAGGTACGGTACCTGATTTAGTGGATACAACACAATGGAAAAACCCGGCAAGCACCTATTACTACAATTTGATTACAAACGATGGTGGTACCTCCACTAGCTACGATTTTCAATTTAGTGGCACAGCAAATGCAAGTTTGACCGTAAATACAGCAAAATACGATCTATATTATGTGAATACAGCGTTTGAATCAGTCTCAGTAAGTACGTCAGCAACATTAATTTCAAATGGTGTTGCAGGCTCCAATAGTCTGAATGGAACCGGCAACCCGAGTAGTACTGGCTGGTATATCTATAATCTAAGCAATCACATTATGAGCAGCTATGGACCCAGAACGTATATTTTAGAAAACAAAACAACCGGAGATAAATGGAAATTGCGTTTAAATAGTGTTTATAAGGACGAAACACCAAATGCAAGTTATGCAGCGACAAACTTTCCTTTTATGAGTTTCGATTATAAGAAACTATAATCGGCCTTAATACCCTTATTTTTTAATAAGAATTGTAAATTTTAAATCCGGTGCCAGTCTTGCTGGTACCGGTTATTTTCCAAATTAAAATGAAAAATCAGTTATTAACCACCCATAAATTTAAGATCGCTACAGGCCTTTTATTGAGCAGCTTGTATTTAAATTCTTGTACCAAAACAGAAATTCAGCCCTATGAGCCAGAGAGCATGGCGCGGATCAGCAGTTTCAAGATTGTCAATACGAGCAAAGAAGTTATTGGTGCTATTGACAATGATGCCAAGACCATTACGGTTACGCTGCCCGAAGGACTCTATATGACCAGTCTGGAACCTGAAATAAAAGTTGCTACAGGCGCTACGCTAAAACAAGGTTCGGATACACTGATTACCAATATGGTCGATTATTTTGCCAAAGGTCGGACTATTCAATATCCTATTACCGCCACGGATGGTAGTACAGCGACCTACACCCTGATCGTCAAGAGTGACCAGCCGGCACTCCATGTGCAAGAGGTTAGTACAGATCCAAATACACCGGTTGTATATGACCAATCTTTCTGGTATACCACCAATATTGTTTACATTTACAACAACCTCATCAGCTATCCCTATATTGCTACCCCTGAGAGTGATTTGGAACTAGCACGTGCCAGCTTAGTGGATAAAGATGGAAAAGAATATCCTTTTAAACTAGCCTCTACAGCAAATGTGCCATCTGTTCCAAATGCGTATATGAATCTTAGTTTAAATAATATTGAAGGACGTTTGACAGGCCCGGCCAATGCGCCGATATACAACAAGGTGCCAGCAGCGGGTGATTACTATGTCAAATTGCGTTACTACAGCCGCGAGGTAACTTTAAAGAATCCCATCCGAATTATTTACAACAACTGATCATAGTTGTACCAAAGCGGCATCAAGAACGTATGCGCTTTCAGTTATTGACGGAAATACTCCCTGATGCTAGAAATTTACCCCAAATATGAAAAAAAGAAACACATTATACCGTATTCCCATCTTGTTGCTCACTATGGGAATCACACTATTCTCGGCTTGCAAAAAAGAGCATGAAATTGCCCCGACACCTTACACCGAAATCACCTCATTTAAGATTCCCTACAACGCGGGTAAAGATACCATCGTAGCAGCAGTGGATGGGGAAACCATCTATGTCTCCTGGCCTGGCTCTACCGAATGGCCGATTCCAGAGACAGTTGCTCCCATTATCAATATTTCTAAAAATGCAAGTATCAGCCCTGCTTCCGGAACAGCCATTGCGCTCAAAGACGGAACACAATATCAGGTGAAAGCCCAGGACGGCACCATCAAAACCTATACCATAAAACTGTCAAATGGTGCGCTTCTTCCCTCTTTCCAAGACGAAGAGACGCAGATTATTACTATTGTGGGTCAAAGCAATTTCAGTATCCCAATAAATAATCTTGCCCTGGATGGAAGTGATAGTCTGTACCTCGTTAACGATCAGAATAAAAGCTATAAACTCCTCTTGGATAGAATAGAGAATGGGCTTATTGTTTTCTATATGGATCAGCAAGATGGTTCAGGCATCCCTGCTGGTGACTATTACGCACAAGTGATCAACAAATTCGGTATTCCTGTTAAAAGCAATAAAAAGTTTGTAACCGTCGCAGCCGATCAGTCACTTCCTTATGTTTATTTTAACCATACAAAAGAATGGTCCGTCAAAAGAGGTGAAATTATCAATCTGCCTGCAAGACATTTGAGCAAAACATCAGATATTAGAGTTGTAAATTTAAATTACACAGAAGATGGTGGTACCAATAGTTTATCTTTGATCTTCGTAGGTATTTCAGATGATTTAAAATCCATTAAAGTACAGATCCCCGAAGATGCTCCAATAGGCCTGACCTCAGATTTAAACAGTGGCATTAGCATACGGGTTCGTCTCGATCGTTTTTTTACACAATTTACTCCTTATTATAATTATCCAATCAAAATCGTAGAATAAAATCCTGTCGTTTTTCATAGATGATAAATCAGAAAACAGCATAAAAAATTGGAAATAAATACGAATCTTTGTGTAGAATCGTTATAAATAAAAACAAGAACATGTTAAGTCAACATATCAAAGAGCAGACGCACGCTGCTCACCAAAACGTAGAAGGAACGATCGTGCGCCAATTGAAAAATATTCGTTCGGAAGCAGATTATGCTGAGGTATTAAAAGGTTTCTATGCTTATTTCCGTGCTGTAGAGGATAGCATTGCCCCTTTTGTTACAGCCGAAGTATTACCGGATCTGGCTGAGCGTCGCAACTCATCTTATATTAAAAGTGATATCGAAGCCTTAGGTGGCAACGTTGACAACCTGCCGGAAGCAACAGCACCAGTGGTAACCAATGTGCAGGAAGCACTCGCATCACTATACGTGCTAGAAGGTTCTATTATGGGCGGTCCATACATCGTACAGATGCTCAACAAATATGGCGTCAATAAGGGTACCTCTTTCTTTGAGGGTTATGGGGAAAATAGCCGTGACATGTGGGCTGGTTTTACAACCGTATTGAATAAATATGCAGAAGATCCCGCAACTTTTGACCGTTCGGTAGAGATTGCCAACCAAACTTTTTATAACTTTGGTGAAGTATTCACGCCTATTGCTAGTGCAAACTAAATAGGCTGGATATTGTTTAATCCTTCACATGGAGCAAAAAGACAATAAATCAAAATGGTTGAAACGTGCCGGCATGGGGGCATTCCTCTTCTTCCTGGCGAAGGGGCTTGTTTGGCTCGCAGTATTTTTCTTCGCGGCAAAGTCCTGTAGTTGGTCTATTTAGTATAAAAAAAATAATGGCTTGCATTCGTTCATGACGAATGCAAGCCATTATTTTTTTTATTTCAGTCAAATGACTGTATATAATATCTCTCTTCTGGCCAGAACCTTTTCCATGACAATCAACGAATGAGAAATGATATATTTACTCAGAAATGTAACGATTTAGATCAATCCAGTTACTTGAGCTTATAATAATTCCATGTCCGTTATTTTTCAGATATAAGTGTAATTTGACTTTTCGATCTGAGGTCGACACTCTTAATTCATTTTGATCCTTCCCAACAAAAAAATTATAAGAAATTACTTTATTCTTTTTCAATATCAAATCAAACTGTTCCAAGAAGGCACAGTTAGGTAATTCTATTGGTATTTGTTTTCCTTTTGGAACAAACTGTCTCGATAGTAGCCGAACTTCATTATCTGTATTCTCAACAATAATTTGATTATGTTTTAAAACATTGGGATTTCGATTTTTATAGAACTCCGTTGGGTCTTCCCAATAATCAGGGCAACCTGTCGTAAACATTCTCGCATCTAATTTTAATATTGTATCTTTTTTTGATTCAAATTCAAGTTTAACAACATAATTATTCTTGCTTTCTTCAATTGAAGTATTAAAACATATTGGATCCTCACATTTATCACCAGATTGACATGAAGATAGGATAACTATCATTAAAATATTAAAAAGCAAATTTATTTTCATAACCTTTTGTACCTCTTTTAAATTTTTCAGTTGTATTTTGCCAACTTTTCACAGATCGTTGGTAGCGAATAGCATCCAGCTCTAAGTTCGTAATTGTAGGATTTACCAATGAACCATGATGAACTTTAACTGATTGCAGTAGATGTCTTTTTTCGTGAGAAATTGCATTCCTTGTATTATATGGATCCGATAATACGGTACTCTTTACACCTTGATCTTGAATTGTAAATATAATATTAAACATATTATTAGCTCCTGTCATAACATTGTCTCCCATAAATGCATCAACAGAGAATGCGGTTTGTTTTTTAGTGTCTGTCACAAATTTATTAGTACTTGGAAACCAGTCAAACCCTCCTTCAGCAAACTTCCATTGGGACTTGACATAGTCAATTTTTTGTTGATCTGTACCAATCCAAGCATTATATTTCGCTAGCTGAATAGAATTACTTTTGAGCATTGCTAAATCTTTTATTTTCCCGACACCTTCATTAACTAGAAATAAATTACCATCTTTTTTCCCACCATCAAAAACCACCTCTCCTTTTCTATTTACCCCAATATTGTCATTAGCCCATCCCCCATCCTTATCAAGTCTCTTAATCGGATTATTCCCCATTCCCACATAAGGCGAGTCATATTGTCCATAAGGATCTGTTGTCAACCATCTTCCTATCGCCGCATCATAATTGCGTAGCTCAAAATTGTTCCAGCCTGTTTCCTTGTCCTTCTCTGCGTACAGTCCCTGATAACCATATCTGTTCTTGATACCTCTAGAACGCACCTCGATACCAAAAGGATAGTAATCCGCCGGCTCATTTACATTAAATACTAAAAATAAAATTGATAATCTTTGTCAAATCCTTTATATCGACTTCTTCGTTTATTTGTATATTCACTTCTTCTGCCTCGCTTTACCGGTAGTAATTGGATAAATATCATTTAGAATAGGGCTTATTATTGTAATACATCATGGTATTAATAATTTTTTCTGATATTTCTTTACCATACTGCTTATCAATATCATACCGACTTAGAATATACCAATCCTGTTTAACTGCATGTACAGAATAGACATCAAAGAAAATTTCAGCCTCTTTGCGTTCCAATTCTTCCCAATCTTTAAGATTAACTTTTAATTGGTCAAGTCTGTTTTTCCAATGATCAAATTTGATATAAATATCGGAGTTGCCAACTGACACTGAAGACAGATCACAGTTATCGCTAAAAGTCAAATCGATTAGTTCAGCATTTTCAAATGAAACAAACTTCATCTCATTTTTTTTGGGTTGCCCAAATGTATTGATTAACGACTGTAAAGGAAATCCACCTCTAAACCATACATTATTAAGAAGACCCTCAAAGGAGCAGCTCTCAAAAGATGATGCGGAGAAGTCAATATTTTTCAGCTTGCATTTCTCAAATTTCACGTCAACGAATTCTGGTCGATTAAAAATAGTTCGCGTAAAATTACATTTTTCAAATTTCGAGGAGATAATTTTAGATCCTTTATAACCTATTCCAGCGCCATTAAAATTACATTCAACAAAATTACAATTGATAAAAGTATTATTATGATCAGAAATTTGAGATAAATCGACTTTATAAAAATAACAATTCTCAAATTTTAAATTTTCAAGCCAACAATTACGAAAAGAAGAATAGGAAAAATCTACATTATTTATTAAACAATTCTTAATCGTTAATAGTTCGAAACTGGCTCCTCTTAAATCTAAGGTATTTACGTCGGAACCAATATTAGATACATCTGGCCCAAGCCTCCCCCCGTTTTTTAAAGTTTTCACTACAGATTTATAAATATTCAAGAACTCGTTATCAAAATTCCATCTTTTTGACATTTCATTTTTTAACATATAATATTTATTTTGTTTTTAAAAGAATTCCTCCTGGCCCATACTTATTCACATGATTTTGCCATTGTGCGGGAGTAGTCATGTCCCACCAGCTTCCAGTAAGTGGATCCACGAAATCAGCTCCGCGAGTATAATTGCTTTTTAACATTTTCAAAGCAGGGTCATTTTTAATTAGATCTCTAGCCATTACGTCAATACGATTACCTCTATATGCAGGTCTTAATGCAGGATTTCTTTTAATTGCAGCCAGTTGTCTTGGTGTAAAAGCCGCATCCCCCAGCTCATCAACAGCTTTTACAGCCTGATTTACATAAGTTTGCATTTTTTTTGTTAACCACAAAGATCTACCTGCAAGGATAGCCTTTACAGTAACGACCTCTGTCACTCCCCAGTCCATCACATTCTGCCCAATAGCCAAAGCCGTTCCGGGATGTGAAATATCATTAAAATTCGTATTCTTAAGAATCTTATCATAATTGAACATCATCTCTCGGTAAGATTGACTTGTAGGATATTTACCTGGAGCGGAAATTACTGGTTGATCTTCAATTTTTAAAACTCTTCCAAATCTAACATATATAGGTACTTTATTAACCTTTACTTCATCTAATCTATTATCGAAACCTCCTCCATATATCGTTTTTTTGAGAGGAGGATCCCCTTCACTCCATCCACCATCGACATCGACACTATTTATTGGATTATTCCCCATTCCCACATAAGGTGAATAGTATTGTCTATACGGATCCGTCGTCAGCCACCGCCCTATCGCCGCATCATAATTACGTAGCTCAAAATTGTTCCAGCCGGTCTCCTTGTCTTTCTCTGCATATAGTCCCTGATAGCCATACCTGTTCTCGATACCTCCAGAACGTACTTCCATACCAAAAGGATAGTAATCTGCATAGTAAACAATATCAGCCCCTCCACCTGGAGTCTTGTTCCGGTTAATGACTACTCTAGTATTGCCCAGATGATCTGCAATCGTATACTGATAATTGCTGCCAAGTCTATAATATGTACCCAACCGGTCCGATCCATAGATTGGTTGCTCCTTTAGCTGTATTGCTCCCGTTCCCTGCTGCTCAAAGACCGCTGCCAATGTCCCATTTCCATCGTAGCTGTACCAAGTTACCGTACCGGTACGATGATCTTTCTTCATCACCCGATTGCCGTCATCGTCGTATACAAAGCTAAGAATTATTGTCTGCTTTGTATTATCGCTGTAGATTTTACTTACCTTGCCTGTTACATCATAATCAAGGTACATGCCTGCCGATCCCTTTACCTGCGAAGCTAGTTGACCCAACGCATCATAAGTATAGTTGGCATAGTTACTAACAGAGCTTAGTTTATTTGTATTTGCCAAGTAATTGTAGGTATAATTACCTAAAACTGTAGTACCGGTTCCCGTGCGGATAAGGGATTTAATATTACCATGACTGTCATAGGTCAGTCCGTGTTCCCGGTTGGACTCGCCTGCAGAAACAAATGCAGAGCCAGCAAAGTTTGGTGTCCCCCAACGGCTTTCGGTCAGTTGTCCTACCGCGTCATAACTGTAGATGTTCATCACAGCGGCGACATCCGTCGTGCTCGGTTTCTTCGAAAACCAGCTCATCCCGTTAATCAGACCACTATAGCTTGCAGCACTTCCCCCCTTCTGGATATTGGGTATTCCCACCTGTTTGTTGTTATAGTCTCCCGGATGATATTCTAGGTTTAGACCAAAGACATCCGGCGCAAAACCATTACCTCCGTCCATCCCTGGATCTTTTGTTGCATTGGCATTGTTAATACTCTTAAGTTTACCATCAATACTATACACATAATCTATACCCTGTAATTTATCGCCCAGCTCCATGCGCTTAAGCGGGCCATGTAGGTAATAACTGTATTTAGCATGCAGAACTTTACTTGTAGCATTGTCAGTTGTATTGGTATAAGTGGCTACCAGACGTTTATTTTTATCATATTCAAAATAGTGAACCATGGTCTCGGCAGCAGTACTTTTCTGGTAAATACTCTTGACCACATTGCCCAGATCATCATAGGTATAATCCATTGTTTTATATCCGAGACCAGTAACATATTTGACTGTCCACACTACATTTCCATCGCCATCGTAGTTGTACCAGGTTTTACTGACTAAATTCGCGGGAGTCACCGATCCACTATATTTTGCCTTGGTAGCTACCGCACTTCCTGAAAGAAAATAACTGTCCTGTACATAGTTCACCAGACTGGGCACAGCAGATGCCGTATCATAGGTCACCACAGTCACATCGTATTTTGTACCTGATGGATACTTACTAGGATCTTCTTCGGTAGCGTCAAGCATGGCTGCTGTGAGGTTCCCAAAATTGACCGCGCCAGAAGGTGCCAATTCCCCACTCTCCACATTGCGACCATAACGGTCATAGTTTGTATAGCTGAACTTATTGGCCGATCTCTGAAGTGCATTCTGTGAATAACGCAGCTTACCATCACTACTGTACTTGAGCTCACTCTTACCCGCATCGGGGTTCGTGCTTTCAATCAGGTTACCTTTGCCATCATATTTAAATGTTTTGACAAATGGAACACTGGCCAGCGTTGGATACGCGGACCAGCCATCCTTGATTATTTTCTTTACACCTTCGGGAGGAATTATCGCTTTTACTCTACCTAATTGATCGTAGAATGTATAGGTGTTATCGGTCAGAAAAAAATTATATAGGAATTCACTGTTATTCGAGAGTGCTTTCGCTTCATAAAGTCCTGGCTCTAGTGTTATATTCTGTGCTGTTGCATAACTAGTAACCTTCTCTCCACGGAGATAATCGGTCAGGACACCCTTGAAATTTTTAATTACTTCTCGTTGGGGAACGGGAAAATACTCGCTATCCCCAATGTTATTAAAATGAACTGATCTATATAAAGGTAGAATTCCTTCTTCCATCGGAGCTGCACTTGTTACCAAACGGGCTGTCATGACCGTTTTTCCATCTATAGTAATTGTTATGCCATTACGCTTATCTTGATCTATTACCACTGTCATTTTAGTATTGGTAGCTGACAGCGAAAGATCTAGATTACCAATCTCCTCTTCTTTAAAATATTGACTTCGCGCTATATTATAATGAGCCAATTCCGCCTGCAGCGGTACATTGAATGTTACTGCTTCATGTTTACTGCCAAGTTTTACACTATCGCCAACACTTCCCGTCATGTTAAGGATATCTGTTCCATTTCGGGCAGTATAACTTGTCGTATATGGTCTATTGTTGTAATCCTGTAGTCGTTCCCATTCATTTTTGCTACTGTAGTAGTAGCCAAGCGTACCGATCTTACCTAAAGATATGGTATCGACAGGATCCGGATTGAAGCTTTTGTCATTTAAAGTCGATCCATTGACATATCGACCATAATTCCGATAATTGAAACTGGAGCCGTTAGGTCCCTGTACAAAATCAGGTTTGTAACTGAATGAAGCATTATTTATTGGGGCTGACATTGTTGTGCCAATCTCTCTACCCCCCACATCATAAAGAGGCTGTACGGCCAGTACATGACCTGCCTGGATATTTTTGGTCTGGGTCTGGATCCGCTTGCCCTTGTCGTCAAAAAAAGTCTTGGTCTCTCCGATTACCGCTCCGCTTGCATCGTAAGAACGGGACAATGTCCAGTTCATCTCCGTGTTCTCATTAGGATTGTTAGGAACTGGCCCCACAACACCATTATCGATCCGTAACACCACGTTTGATCCACTCTTGAAATGGACGCCGGGCTTGATTGTAATGCTTACTCCACTGGTCGCGGTATACGTTTGGCCTGATTCCACAACGAATGATGTAGTACCACTCGTCGGTAACGTTATCGGGTTCAAGCTGACAGTTTGTGAAAAAGTGATAAGAGGAAACATATGCAATATAAATTGCAACATGATTCTTTTGGACATTAAAATTGTCTTCAACGATTTTCTCATTATACAATCCATTTTTTGATATTTTTTGTATATACCTAGTTGATCTATTGGTTGCATGCCCCAAGCGATTCAAATGTGACTGCACTCCATCCTGTATAAAATTCTCCATTTTGGGAATAACCGAAAGCAACTGTGTACGGATCTTCTTCAGTACATAAAGTGAAAACTCGTTTACCACCTACATTTGAGCCCAAATATTTAAGAGGCATAATACTATACGCTGTAGCTCCACAGTTTTTATAGCGGATCCAGATTGTTTCGGGATCAAGACCAACTGTAAATCTATAGTTTTTACAGGCCGAGCATATACCGATCGTATTTGCATTTCGTTGCCCCAGACGATCGAGTTCCGCTTTGGCTTTTTCATTGGCATCTGCCTTACTAAATTTGGAAGAAAATGCCCCCGCAGCTATTTGATATGAATGTGTAGAACCTTCCAATTGGTATCCGCAATCATTTTTTCTATATATGCCGCTTATTTCATCATTAAAGTACATCTGATCACCTGATTTCGAGGCATAGTTCATCTGATATTCATTGGTTTTATATGGTGCCCGACCAAACTGTTCTTTATAGGTTTTTGTCAGGCGTCCAATTGCATCATATTCGAACTTAGTATAGAGATTCAAATGATCTAAGATGTATGTCAATTCACCCGAGAAAGGATCATAAACATAGGCGATAGATGACGTATTTTTGGGGTGGAAACGAAAATCATCTACAAACCCTGCTACAGTACCCATATTTTTAGCGAATACTTTGAGCGTTGTCCCCCCTGTAATCTTGATCTCCAAATTGACTAAAATCCAGTCTCCAGACTTTTTTGTGCTTGTAGCTGACGTAATTGGTGCTGCAATATCAGCACCACCTATATTGTAATATAGACCAAAATTGCTATTAGCTACATTTTTGACCCAGACACTGGCGACATAAGTACGTCCTATTGTCAAACTGGATATGGGAACAGTATATTCAAATCCTATCGCGTTAGCAGGAACGGACAGACTTTTGCTTCCCGTGTGCGCGGCATTAGGTGAAACTGTTCCGCCGCCTTTGGTTACCTCCCCAGATACCGTTTTCCCTAGCAGCTCATCTTCCGCCCCACTGAAAGCTATTTCCTTATGCTTAGCAAAATTAGCTCCCGCCACAATCTTACTATTATTATAGCCGTAGCGGTTGGCAGAATAATTATTATTTCTGTCATAATCTTCCAACGCCTTGGAATAGACATTATATAGGCTGTAAGCACTCACCAGCTTCCAGTAACCACTACTAAAACTAAACTGCGAGATAGGTAAAACCCCCGATACACCATATTGATCAGGTATTTCAAAGATCTCCTCCCGTTGCTTACGCCACACATTACCGTTGGTCGCGGTATTTTGCTTAATGACAACCCCGTCTGGGTCCAATACATCCCCTCCTTTACCCCAGATCGTTCTGGTAGCACTAATGACCCCTACTTTATTATTACTGGCGTCAACTTTATAATTCACCTGACTGTAAACCTGGCTTAACATATTCTTATTGTTCAAGCTGATTAGCTTACTCCTCATTTCGGGGTATTGCTTATATGCAAAACCAGTTTCAGTCACAAAATAATTTCCATAAGAATCTTTTTTGAGCACACTATCGGGTTGACCATTCAAGAAATCGAAACCTAGATTTTTTGTAGTTTCGGATGAGTTATTGACATAGTCATTAATCGTTGATGATAGTAAAATAGAAGGGTATTGTTCACGGGCAGTCATTATAACGTTAGAACCATCCTTAGCGGTATTATACCGTGCTTCCGCGAATCGCTCATTTACGAAACCTTGCAAATCAAACTTATTTTTCAACTCCGCCTTATAGTAATCACGGATGTCATTTGACGGTACTGCTATTTCCGCTTGGTCATATAAATATTCGTTCTTTGTTTCCTTAATGAGTTTACCGTCTGCATCGAAATATTTAATACCTTTTAGGTCTCCAATATTGGTGGTAAAATCACTGATTCGAAGATTTACGGCATGTACATTATGGTCCCCACCATCCTGATCTTGTAAGATCACTCGTTTAATCATTCGCTCGTCCATCACCCTGTATTTATTCTCTGTATACCCCTCTTTTTGGGAATCACCATTTGGTAAAACAACCTTATTCTGGATACGGACAGACTCATACATCACTCCCGGTCCAGGTATTTCACGCGCGTATTTAAGAATATTCTGAACCTCTTTATTCAGGAGCTGTTTGTACATCGTCTTATATGTATCATTTGAAATCCCAGAAAAATCTCCTGTTTCAATATTATAAGGAAGATATGAGGTCAGCCCAGTGGAGGAATTATTCACCCTGTATTGATACTCAGTTTGATAATTAGTATTATCGACTGTCTTAATACCAATTGTTTTTATACGTACACCGCCACCGTAATTGACCAAAGGATCAAGCGGAAGCCTGATATTACCGGCATACATAAGAGGTACATCACTCGTAAATCGAATTATGATACTATTGGTCGCACTGCCATCACGACCTTCATAATAACATGTGGGGCTCCCTGAATTTGAATAAATAGGTGCTACAGGAAATGAAAACATCTGGCCGACAAAAAAACCGTTAACAACGCCTCCTACAGTATATTTTTCCTCAAAGATTTTTACATCCAACGGGAGATCAACTGCAAATTTTCGGCTGTCTATTCTTCGGAACAACCTTATCGGAATGGAAATGTTTCGTTCAAAAACAGCTTTCTTAAACTCATTGCTTTCGTATTTAAGTTCAATACTACTTCCTGTAGGCGAACTAATAGTCCTTAAATTCCAAGCGTCCGTTCCTTGGGCAGATGTAGCTGTAACACGTTTTGCCAAATCATTATTTAATCCAAGCAAAGCTTTATCAATATCACCCTTATAGTATCCCCACACGTCCTGACAATCTTTACAGTATCCGGGATTCTTTGTTTTGCGAAGTTTTAAGGCTGTAGCGTTTTGCCCAAACCCGGTTCCGTTTGCAACAGTATAAATCTTCCCCTGTCCACCATTTGCTACTGCGGTAATCATACCATAATAAATAGAGCTATCTTCAGCATTCTCAACCATGGTCCCAACTTCCATTGAAATCGCGGAAACAGTAGTAAATTGATTGTTTGCAAAGACAGTAGCGCCAAACATGGAATTATTTGGTTCATCGTATGAAAATACAGTTTGCGGCAGAAGGTTGACCCCTCCTTTTCCCTTAAATTGAATACCTGTCAAAGTTAGCTTGCCGTATTTTACGGTAGGTTGATCTATCTTAAAACTATTAGGAGTATTCTTAACCAGACTATAGTCATGTCCAAAATCAATAAGACGAATTGCTTTGCTCTCCAATAAAGATCGTCCGACTTCGTTGACATCACCAAAGTCAAGCACATTCGAAAACAGACCATTATATGAATATTTTATATCTCCCGAACTTTGCTCATTAACCAAATTAGCATCGGAATTATTTAGTAAATATATTCTAGAAAGTTTTAATGATTGGGCTGAAAGAGAACTAAATCCGCCATTATTATATTCATCTTTACCGAAAAAATTTGCCCCGGTTCCCTTACCATCCAATCGGACATCTTTTTCAAAAATAGCTGTATGTGTCCTGGTCCGTATTTTATTAAGATAATAAAGTTGTTTATAACCGAAACTGTACATTTGATAATTTTGGTCTAGGTCACGATCTTTTCCTTCTGCCGGAGTACGCCAAATATAATCGTCTGTCCACTTTCCATAATCCATCGCTGTCCAATACCCCCAATCTGCTGCGTCAACCAATCCATTTCCATTCCGATCTACATAGTCTGGACCTGTTACCGCAGTTAACAACCAAGTATAAGCGTAGGGTTCATCTCGTGTAGTCGCTGAAAATTTAAATCCATCAGTTGCGTTGTTTACATAGTTATAAGAGTATTCACTATATGAATACACAGGTAAAGCATAATGATAGGTTATTCCAGATTCATTTGTGACCATAAATCCACCGATTTGGTTAGCTCCTTTAGTGACCGGGGTATTATAACCGATTACTCCACCATTTACTAATCTCTTAAATCCCTTGGCAGTAGCGCCAACATCAATAAATCCTTTCGACTTGGCTGTACCACTAGAAATTTCGGCGTTTGTAAAATATTTAATATGCTTTGAACCTATGATCTCATTCGCTAGACGATTGTCTATATTCCCCCCCATACCAAAAGGTAAAATAGTACGTCCACGGAGCACGCCTAATTGCATAGCCACATCGTCCATACCTTGATCAAAGGAATTAGAAAAATCGTTCACAAACCTAAATCCAACTCCTTGTTTGATAAAGGAATTTGTTGCAGTAGCTTTACTAAAGCTTGCTCCTGACTGGCTATTTTGCAAATGTAATGAACGCTGATATAGAAATGGACGAATCTGTCCTCCTACCCCTTGTCCAGAAATGGAATAATTATCGTATTCGGGTAAAGTACCTCCCAACATTCGAAAATCCTCCGGATTATCTGCTACATTCACATTATCAGGCAAAAGCCTGTAGTTATCATAATTATAATTGTCCCAATAAGAAAAATCGGTATTTTCGGAAAATATAGGGGAATATAAGCTACCTGAGGAATAGACCTGAGATGTTTCATCGCTCCAATAGCGTGTATTTTTAAAGGACAGCCCTACACTTATTACACCAAACGGGATGGTAAGTCCAAAACCCGAACTATTCGTACTAATTCTTCCTGCATTTCTATTCATTACGGATCCAGTTGACCCCATAATTGATAGGCTTGGTTTATTAGACGAGCTATTCATTGACGTGGAGAGTAAACTTGTAGACCCTCGGTTACCCTTATTTGATTTCGCTAATGAAACACCTCCTCCCACACTTAAACTCTCGAAATTTGTGTTTAGACTAATGCCAGATGACAAGCGAACCCCATTGGCCACTTCTCCCCCTGTGGACACAACCATATCGGTATAAATGCCGCCATAAGGACCGATACCAACATCTAAACCAGTACTAATAGGTCCCATATTAAAACCGTACCCGACGCTAACGCCGACACCAAAACCTCGATATGTATCAGATGCGACAACCAATCCGATGTTGACACTACTTGCAAAACCAACATTTAGCCCAAATTCTTTGCGACTTCCTCCGGACCAATAGTCTCTCCTTTTGAGGCTCACTTCATTAAAGTCATCCGGTAGACCCGCTACATTCCTATTGATCGCTCCTGGATTAAGTGTCCATCCCAATCCCACCCATGATGCTTCAACGTCAGGGCGTATACCAGCATGGTAGGACAAAGAAAGTGGGTAGCCACCTTCAGGCCCAGGAATCTCTAAAAGAGGTAAATTATAGGTGAGACTTCCTGTCAATGGATTCACCATATCTGTCGTATCAATTGGCTCAAAACTGCTTGCTTCAGGAGCCGTTGGACCAGCAGTCAGAGCCATTCCCACCATAGGACTTACTAATTCGAAAAGAAATACTCCACCCCATATCGTTGTGATTTTACGAGTATGTCTGTTTAATATCTGAATAAACTTCATTTCGGTTAATATTAAAAATGATCAATAGTTGGAGAATAATTTAATTTATCAACAGGTATAGAAAAATTCAGTTGCCCTATTTTGAGTCCAAATTCGGGTATAATTAGACTTAGATTTTTCGAAAGCACTATATCTGCATCGAAAATTGCTAAAAGCTCATTGGTTTTCCCCATATTGTATGTCGGTTGATAAGTGACCATATTCGCTTGATACTCCTTACCTTCGCGGGACCGAATATGGATATACCGATCCATTCCAAAAGAAAAAAGCTGCACATACGCCCCGTACTCCTCTCGCGGTAATTGAGCCAATAGTTCACGATTTTTATAAGAAAACTGTATACTTAAATACTTTTTTTGGCTTGGATTGTTGGTCTTTTGTACAAGTGAAGCTGGCAATATTTGCATCTTAACTTTGATCCCGTTTTCCAATAGTGTATCTTTAGAAAAACCGTGTTTACTGTCGGACACATACTGCATACCATCTGTCACAGTCGCAAACTTTGCCGGAGGTTTATTACACCCAATCAAGCACCATGCAAACGCTATAAAAGATATATAAGCCTTCATTTTACTTCTTATTGATCTCTCTGAGCACATCTTCAGTCAAGTTAGTTCCATCCGCTGCATAAGCAATTGTTCCGGATGGGTTTGCGATAAATATGAACTTATAATTATTACGTTTTCCATATTCTTTTAAGAAGGCATTCAATTCCGAGGCAACTTTTGTCATGGCAGCAGATTCCTCAGATTGAAGTGTTTCCTGAACACTTCGTTGATAATCATCCAACTGTTTCTGTTTAATCTGGATAATTTGTTTGGTATTATTATCAGCACTTCCATCATAACGAATAATAGCTTCGCGCACTTCTCTATTCAGTGTGTCTATTTTGAGTTTAAATTCCCTTCCCCTAGCTTCAATTTTCTCACGTTCAACTTTTGCCCCTTCATATTCCTGAAATATCCGAGTAGACTCCACATAAGCGATCTTTTCGCTCTTAAAAAACAATAAATAAACACATACACCCAATACTAGGGTAAAACACGCCCATAGCGCCCCGATACTTTTCATAAAAAATATTTACAATAAATTAATATAAAACAAATTCTCAGTCACATTATCAAAAGCCCAAACTTAATTCAAACACCTTACACCTAGCAAACTAGATTAATTCGCCTTTTTTAACGATTGAATTTCCTGTCCTTGTTTAACAACAACTTTATTTAACTGGATCATCTGTAGGGTCATTTCCTCAATCTTTTTCAAAAGAATCTTATTCATCTCTCCCAGTGATATCCCATTGGCCTCCGCATCCGCCGCTTTAGGGACTTCTGGAAGATGACCGTTCTTTTTGATAAACTCTTCCGTTTCCGCTAAAGACAGTAACTGGTAATCTTCCTTGAATACATAATCAGGCCAGCCAGTGGTTTCCACCTTGATCTCCTGGCTCCGGATCTTCCCGTTGACAGCTAGATCATATGCTCCTGGTGTTGCAGTCTTGATACCCACCTTACCCGAAAAAGAAAAATCGCCAAGACCTATTGGATTATCCAGTAATGAACTTATGGTAGGCTCGTTACCATTCACTTCCTCCAATCGAGGTCCATAAAAATATTGACGGTCGCTCGTATTGGTATCATAAAATAGATAAGAGCGAAGGCGGGTCGACGTCGCCGTTGGCAGGAATTTAAAATCTACTGCTGCCAGTACCCTTTTGCCGGTTACACCATCATAGATTCCCCCTGAACTCACCGTAGAGGGATCATTTGAGCCATGTACATAACCGACCAGCAGATACCACTTGTCCAGTTCAGGGAGATTCCCACTCCAAAAGTAAGGGTTGTTGTTTGCTACACCGGCTAAAGAAGTAACGGGTGCACCACAGCCGAAATAAGCTGTTCCATTTTTCGAGTTCGTCCGTTTTATCCATACGGAATAACGATATGTCTTTTGATGGTTGATAGGGATATCCAAAGAATTAAAACCTCCATCTCCTTGAGAATCTCCACTTGGGGTGCCCTTCCAAAGAACCACTTGTGTACCTAAAGGACCAATGCCCCATTCACGTTCGTTTTCAGTAACAAGACCATTCTGTGTGAATCCGGCTGTACCACCACCTCCGATTACCCAATCATTTAGATTTAATAGATTTTGTGCCCTGCTTTCCATAGCAGACAAACCAAGGACAAACAAAATTCCTATTTTAATTTTTTTCATAATTAATTATAAAAATGGTTAATAACAACAAAGGGTAATTATGAATATAAAAGATACGGCATTAGTTGAGCTTAATTACTTTTCATCATTCGGCTAATCGGATTAATTTAAGCTCAAATAAATATAAGAAATTTTCGAATATACATTACAATAATTTTTTGTTAAATATTTCCTTACTCCAGACTTAAAAAGATATCCTTAACATCTATTTCACCTGGGTTAAATAGCATCTTTCCAATAAAAAAAGCACCCGAAGGTGCTTTCTCATTATTTTTTCCGTTTGGTCCATCTGCCGAGCAGCTGGCTTGTCAGAAAGCTGACCAAGGTACCCAGCGCGGCAGTAAGGAGCGTCTGTGCGACATCACCAAGGGAAATACTCGCCCAGAGCGAACATAGTGTCCCTCCTATTGCGCTGATGCGGATATCATTGACTTTCATCTGCTCCTCCCTCCTCGTCAACCCTATCCTTTTTAGTCTCGCCCTTCTCATCCATGACGGAGTCAAGGATACCTAAGCCAATGGCAAGGTATCTTAAAATATCCATTGCCTTTCCCGGCAATTTAACCGGAGCCTGCAAAATCAGTTGCAGCGCCTTCCCAACTTTATTGATTAACTTTTTCATTCTTTAGTTTTTTATGAACTGTTGACATTCGTTATATGCACCTTAGTTTCCCCCAGCTTACGAAACACTATTGCCCCTATCAATATCCCTGACCTAATTATCCTGTTTTGAGGCAAGCACAAACTTCTTCTGACACAGATCCGGCTGGCAGATCTGTAAACAGACTTCGCCCTGGGCCATCAGGCTCAACAATCGCTTATACAGAGCTTTGTAAGCCTTTTTCGACTGATAAATCTCGTACTCACTGATCCGCCTAATGAGTTTCATGGTGTAGCCTACCAAGAGGCAGCCCGCCGTATCACCAAAATTATTCCCGATGTGGATATAGACATAGGAGAAATCCGGTATTCCCTGAATTTCGATCATCCCTTTGTGCAGACCGGGGAACAACCTATTGTATCGCGCATTCATCGCACCATAGGTGTTCAATCCTAGTTTATAGCTGCCTGCGGGAATTGCCGTGCTGCCCTTGATCTTATAGTCACGCACCGAATCCTCCAATCCGTAACAGAAAAATTCCCCATTGACATATATCTCCGACAGGGTACTATTTTCGCCTTTTGCGATCCTTTTAACGTTTACAATTGATTTCATAAGTCTTTGTTCAAATCCAACAAAAGGAAGCCAACATCTCATGACCGACGCGGGCTTCCATCCCGGCTTATCTACCGTGCAATAAGCGTGACAGGTTCACACCAATCGCTTGTGCCTTTGCCATTACGTGCACGTACACGCACTGCATAACGGATACCAGGCTCTATCTCCGTCAGCACATTGCTGCGCGAAGAGGTGGTCAGCACAGTCCGATCCCAGTTAATCTCTCCATTGGCCTCCATAATACCCAGCGCAACTTCATATTCCCAGACGCCTTTGACTGCTTTAAAATCCAGCCGCAACTGGCCGCTTATACGTCCGTCCCGCAGCTGCACCTGTTCCACTGTCGTAGGCGCCTGTACTGTCCCCGGTTGGATAGCCAGCATCATACCTGTACTGAGCAGCAGGGACAGCTGCCCATTGGCAATTTCATTGACATAATGGGCCAATGTACGCAAGGCATTGAGCAGTGCCTCCCGGCTCTCGTTTTTCTGACTGATCTCCAGGGCACTTCCCCTGCGGCTCGCAATCTCATGTTTGGTAATATAGTCGTTGACCAGAGGTTCCAATACAGTTATTTCGGGATTGGGTTTAGGAAAGTTTGCCTGTGTTGACGGTTCTTTCATTGCTTTTAGAATGCGGCCAGCCAATGTTGACAGTTCATAATCGGATAGACCTGCATAACTGCTGATTACTTTTTCTTTTCTCATTTCTTTGTTTTTTTGATTGTGAAAAAAATGTTAAACATCTGCTCCCCTCTGGGAGACATGGACTGACACTACGGTGGTAGGCCATGCTGCATGGATTGTTGCTTTCTCATGCCACAAAAATGTCCCAGCAGGTCCTGCGAAAGCGATCTTTTGAGCAAGACGGTGCAAAGCTGGGCAATGAAGTGCCGCCCTGCCTGGCAAACGTATGCAAACTGTGCTATGGGATATTTATTTCCGGCTGGACTGCAGCCCGCTCAGGACGGACTGCAAACCCGTCGGCCCGGATCAGCATACGGTTATTTCATCAGTAGTTTATTTTGAACCGGGAAGTGAACGTATCCTATCACGGAACAAATAGATCAGCGGTCAAAATATTCCTATAGCTAGGCGGATGCCAACTTCTGCTGGCTACGGGAACCGGTGGAGCTTGAAAGCCCTACCATACACTGCGCAATAAGGCATCAGGATCACCAACAGAAAGTACTGACCTGTGGAAATATGCAGCTGGGGCAGATAGAGAAACCCGTTGAAAGTAATCTGTATTCTCCCTAGCATCCACATAAATACTTTAGAAGGCATGGTTAATCCAATTACTCATCAACAAGTTAAGGGAGCTATGGATATAGGTAAAAAAGGGAAGCAAGCAATTCTATTGATGATCCAGAGGACTGGACAAAATACACAGGTAGTTGTCAGCTAGTAGATGTGATCGTCTGGGCAAACGAAGACATACCGCCAGTAAACGGTAGAATTGCTTGAAGGTAGAAAAGGATATTTTTGCCATTAGTGGCAAAAGGAATGTCTTCGGCTGCAACATCCACGGCTCATGATTTACCTTTGATCAGGCTGTACCATTTCTTCGCAGCTTCGACTTCCGTCCGGATCAACCGGACATTCCGCTTTTTAAATACACTTGTCAGCTTTTGCTCCCGCCGCAGCTGGTCCAGGGTATTCCGACTGATCTTAAGCTCAAGATAAGCCTCTTTGACTGTCATCAGTTCCTCATCTGAATAGGTCTTTAATGCTGGAGGGACAGCAGTATCCGTTGCTTCGGGAACCGCCTGTTCTGTCATCTTCCGCTCCTGGAGCAGTTGCAACATAGCCAACAGCGTCTGATAGATCGCTTCACTTCTATTTCTCATATACAATTCATTAAGTAATTATAATCGTATTCCTATATACAGGAACATTAATAATCGGTTCAATCACTTACAATCAGCAGTTCAAATACATAGCCTCCTTTAATACACAGTCTTCCGGCTTACGGATGGCAGCTGCACATATCGGGACAGAGTCCATCAATAAGATGTTTTGTAGGCATCGAGTTTCTCATTCATACCCGCCAGTAGCTTTCTTATCTTACGGATACTTATCGGATCAAAATCGCTATATTTTTTGCGGAGGCTCTCGTAAGAAAGCTGTCCTTGATTGACCGTCCGAAAGGAATCACAGATAAAGCCAAACATGCTCTTCAGCGAAACCTGCTCCAGAAGGTCCATATCTCTAAATAAACGAAGCAAAAGCAGCAGTTCGCGTGCAGGGATGTTCAATGTACAAACTTCCCGTCTACGTTCCAGCTGGATCTGGGTCTTTTTGATCCAAACACTGTAAAAGGCAATCTGATCGGCCATCCAGATCCGTTTTGCCTCCTCACTCAGTGATACGGTGACCAATTTGGACCGCAATTCCGTCCGTGCCCGAAGCAATGCAGACTGACTGTCGGCAAATTCATGCAGCAGACCGCAAAGATCAATACATTTACGTTCAAATTCCATCAGTTCCTGCATACGGCTTTCTCCAGCTGTCCCCTGCCCTTCGAGCATCAACCAATCCATCATAAGCACATGAAAGGCCGTCTGTATATTGCCATTAAAACCTTCATTCAATTTATTACCGTTCATTTTTAAACATACTTTTTACTTTACTGATATAGGTACGGCCCACCTGCTGCTCCGTGCGGCCCACAATCCCCCGCAATTCCAATAGAACTCCACTTTTCAGACTTAGAATATTACGTTTTGACAAGATACAGTCGCGGTGTACCTGAATAAAAAACGCCGGCGGCAAGGCTCTGTTTAACTGGCTCATGGTCATATTGAGCACGATTCTTTTATTGCCCGCATATAGGACCACCTGTTCGCTGTCACTTTTAGGGATAAACATATCCATTTCCTCAAAGCAGAGTTTCATCCTATTTTCCTTACCGGGCAGAATCAGGTAAAATTCGTCGGTCAGCTTTGGGACATATTGCCCGGCATCACCATCACTCGCCCTTGTTTTCAGGTCAAGCATTTCAAACACCCGGTTTACCGCCCGGTCAAACTGCTCCTGATGATAAGGCTTTTCCAGATAATAGCGTATACTGCTATATGCATAGAGTCTGGGGCCATAATTATCGTAAGCCGAACAGCAGATGATGTCAAGCTGGCCATCCAGCTGTTTTATCAGATCAAGCCCGTGTAGCTTATCCATTTGCATATCCACAAATAGCAGGTCGGCCCCATATTCCGCGACCTTCTGCACCACCACGGTGGGATCAGTGCCCCACCAGACCAGATGCAGATCACTCCGCTCATTGATCCGTTCCAATAGAGCCTTCAGCCCCGACCGTTCATCGTCCACCGCGATACATTTCAAGATTCTTTTTTCCATTAATTCTGATAAATAATCAATTTCACCATAAAATGGTCTCCATCCAGCCCATAGTCAAATATGTGCTTTTCAGGAAACAGTATCGCCAGACGTTTGGCACAGTTACACAAGCCCTGTCCTGTAGCCGGCTTGGTAATAGCAGCTCCGTCCACCGCATTCCGGCAGTAAAATTCCAGCCGGTCATCCAGCAGGAATAATTCCACCCGAATAGGATCATCAACCCTATTTTTTACACCATATTTAAAAGCGTTCTCCAGCAGGACAAGTAGTATCGTCGGTGGGATCTTCTGTCCCCAGGACTCTCCATGTATCTTATAGTCTACCTGGCAGTCGCTCAAACGATGGACCCGCAGTTTCAGAAACCAATCGACAGCCTCCATCTCCCTGTCCACCAGCACAACCGTATTGCCCATCGTAACCTGCCGCATACAATAGCGCAACAGATCCGACAGGCACTGCATTTGACCGGCTGCTCCGGGAGCTATCGTTTTGCACTCTTCCTTGATGTCATGGAGCACATTGAATGTCAGATGTGGAAAGATCTGTTCCATCAGCTGCTGCAGTTGCAGGTCCTTGGCCTCGAGCTCCAGCTGCAATCGCTGTTCACTTTCCCGGCGGTAATCTGCAGCTGATTTTTTATAAAATACCTGTAAGACCAATGCGGTCACAAACAGCATCATACTCAGAATTTTATTGGCAAGTTCCCAATACAGCCTTTCCTTTTCGGCAAGACGTTCGCTATCAATAACATATAGTCCCCACATCGGCAATAGATCCAGCGCTATCCAGTTGATCAATTCGACCAATAACCATACGATGCCTATAAAAAGCATTATTTTGGTCCAGGAAAGTGATTTCAGATAAAACCGGTACATCATCCACATGGCCAGATTAAAAAATACGATCAGGCATGTCAGCTTCAGTAATGTCAATAAATAGGGTACTTCGCCATCTCCCAGGTGATAATTGATCAGCAGCGAAAGCACAAAATAAATTGGCCAAATCCGTATCTGAACATACAGGCTCTCGCGGGTAAATAATATTGAGTTCATAATTTTAAGTTATGCTACAATATATTAAAACCTATCGAGATTCGATAAAATAAATTAACCAAAAAACACTATCGGTACCACTCCTCAAACAACCGCTCATATTCATTGTGTTCGAGTGCATACAGCTGATAACTTCCTTTATCCATCAGAAAATAATACTTTTCTGAACCCTGGTTCTGCCTGATCAACGCATACTGTTTCAGATTGATCTGTTGCTGTACCGCTTTACTCGGTATATCGACGTAAATCAGATCCGATTGGGGATTCAGAAAACGGTCTACCTGCGTCCAGATCGTCCATTGCTGCGGCGCATGCATCAGAAATGTCGCTAGTAGTCCAAATAATTTTCCAGTACTCATCTGCACAAATTCAGCCTTGGCCATCTGCCTATGCGGTCTGATCGCGTCCTGCTGCAATAGAACCACCTCTTCCTCTTTCCGGAGAGCCAGTACAGGGTATAAGGGACATTGCAGCTGATACCCCAGTGTCGCTGCACCTGCGGGTACCCAGATCCGTTGCCCCAGAAAAGGAATCTCGACGAGATTTTTATCATGAGGAGGTCTGATGCCACTCAATCCATCCACATAAATCACAAGGAGATAACCAGCCCCTACGAGTGAATAGATCCGGCGCAGGGCGGTCTTTTCATCCGCATTGAGTAGGCAGAAACGCCCCTCGGCCTCGCCCTCCCGCAGCTGTTCGATCAGATTGGGATACCGCTGCTCCCATGTACTTACCACATCAGCCGCCACCAGTAATGCAAACCTCAATCCGTCGCGCAGCAGCAGGTAATTGAGCAGTTGATATGCCCCAAAATGAAAGGTACAGACAATTCCCGGATCCTGGGACAACCTGAGCCGCAGCTCCTCCCAGCCCCTTATGGGAATGGGAAAGGGCTCAGCCATAAACTGTGCATCCAGTGCGTTAAAGCCCAGCTGTTCCTGGTACTGCCTATACATGGTACAATGCATATCCCAGTCCAGCATGGGCATAAAATGTTTGAGGTTGGCACTGAAATAAGAATAGGAATTGATCTGAGCTGTTGAAATCTGTTCCATTTCCTGTGCCACAATCTCCCTGATTGCCGCTTTTTTTAGCTGATAACGTTGTTCCACATCTTGTTTCATACTTATCCTATTGTTTATACCTCAACATTTTACATCCAGCGCAAAAGTTTATTTGAACGGTTGATCAGGATCTGTTCAAAACATATCCAGACCGGGTAAAACAATATCGCAGATATCGCCTTTCAGAATACCGGCAGCCATGACACCGAGGCCCAGCTTTACTGTTGCCACATCCTGTGACAATTTTCTTTTGACAAGTTCCTCCCATGCTGGAGATGTTTCTGTGTTTAATTCTTCTTGCATTTTCTTTTAGGTTTAATGAATAAAAAATTCTGGAGCATGCCCCCATTTGTCAGACTCACATTACGAACATAAGCATGATTGGGACAAATGCAGTAAAATAAAAAACTACGACGCTCTCCGCGGGGTGAATGGTAAATTTTACCCAAAAAAGTCACCCTTGTCCCGATTTTTTATCGTGTAAACATCCTACAATAGGCTCCCGCCGATATGACAAGCAAATTGCTGTCACCCCTGTCACTTGTTCAAAAACCAAAAGATCATTTTATTAGCTGGCTTTGTCGGCAGTGCAATACCTGTCGCGCGATACCAAGAAAAATCAGAAGAACCTATCAATACATACACCCCTAATGGAATGAAAAGAATGTTTACCTACTTTGAAAAGTATCGTACGTTGGATAATGAGCCCAGGGAACTCCTGCAACGCTTTGGCAGAATACGCCAGTACAGAAAGGGCGATTTTTTTAAGCAGGAAGATGAACCCATTGAGAAATGGTGTTTTGTCCTGGAGGGGCTTGTGTCCAAGGAACATACCAATTCGGCCGGGCAGCCTGTTATCGAGCGGATCTGCGAGCCCGGAGCCTATTTTACGGGAACCAAGCATGCTTTTTCCAAGTCGAATGAGCCCGTTGCGATACATTTCCTTCAACATACAACACTCTTTGAGATCCGGAATCAATACTTTCAGGACATGGTCGAAACATTTCCATGTCTAAAATCCATATACCATATCCTTACCCAGCACAAGCTAAACCATGCATTGCGTCATCAGCATACCATCCATGCGCTGCGGACAGAAGAGCGGCTCCATGACCTATACTTCTATCGCCCGCAATTGATCAAGCTATTGACTGTGGATCAGAAAAAAGCATTTCTTGGCATTACAAATAATAGAGAATATTACAAGGCCAAGCGCTATATGGAACAAAATCTAAAAAAAAGTGAATAGTTGTATCAATGGCACAAGTTTAGGAAAAAGGCCTTACCTAAGTTTGTAATAGCAACAATTAACGCGCTCGACTAGCTTCCAGGAAGCTGGCCGGTCATTATACAGGATCCCTCAAATGCATACATGAGGTAAAACAGGATGCAAATAAAACATAGAAAAAAATAACATTTTAAAACAAAAATCATGAAAACATTAAAATCAAGAGTCATTGCTGGTGTTTCGGCATTAGCATTGGTAGCAGGAAGCTTTTTCATCGTCGATGCGATGGAAAACAACGCAGTTCCAAAATCAACTACAAAAATCGATGAGCTTCAGGAATGGCATTTCAAAGGAGCCACCGACCCAAAAGACAATGATATTACCGATCCACTTCAATACGAGCAAGGTGCCAGCACGAGCTGTAATGCTATTAAACAAACAGCCTGCAATATCAATGCTCCCGAAAGTTCCACTAATCCAGGTCAGCCCGACCTTACCGCTATGGTGGGAACTACGGGCCGAACAGTAGCGGAACGCGTTCAGGACGCCATTGACGCACAGGCGTTCAACGAAACGGTAGATTCATTTCGATCAAATTAAGAATTTATCATGGTCAAAAATTATCAAAGCTTCGCCGAAGGTTTTTCGGCGAAGCTTTGATATTAACGTGAATTCTGCTCCATTCCAGTTACAGCAATCACATCTTGGGGGAATACAAAAGCATTCTTAGGATCATTTGCAGGCATGGTGAATGACAGTTCTTGCCCATTTATCTCCAATTTGCGAACAATATCCTTCGCAAAACGAGGATCCCTATTGAGCCTCTTGATATCGGTCCATCGGATTCCCCTGAACAGCAGTTCCTTCCTTCGTTCACCAAGTATATAAGCCAAAACATTATCTTGAGAGACTACGTCGTGGGGAAAACGATAACTGGTTCTATATCTTTTGTCCAACAGCGTTTTCATGGTTAGCTTTGCAGCTTCCAATTGATTCAGCCTGGCCTGGCATTCCGCCTTGATCAGATAGAGTTCATCGACCGCCAGCCCCGAAAAGAAACTACCATTGTACCAACCCGCATAATTGCCCTTAAATGAAATCGTGCCATCGGTCTTTACAAGAAAAAAAAGCACTTTCCGGGCATCATCATCACCATAGCTTCGATACAATACCTTATCCACATTAGCCTTGGCGGGATCCAAAACATTAAACAATGAAGTACAATAGGCCGAAAAAATTGTTTCGGGGTTCATGATCTCAAAAGGTGTGGTACTATTTTCATTTCTGCTTTTATAGTCCATCAGATCACTTTTTAATTGCAGCGCTGCGGTAGCATGGTCAAGGGCGGCTCCATAATCCTCCATTGACAGATTGACACGGGCCAACAGGGCCAGTGCGGCCGCTTTGGATGGTCTTGTCGTAAACTCAAAAGCATCGGGCAGCAATGTGACCGCTACCTCGAGGTCTTTCACGATCTGCCCATAGGTTTCTCCGAGCGTAGAGCGCACCGACTTTTCTTCAAAATCCGGCAGTAATCTTAAAGGTAGGCCAAGCTGTGTGTTATTGAAATTTTCATCACCATTTTTATAGGCCATACAATAGACCTGTGCAAGCTGAAAAAACGTATAGGCTCTAAAAAAAAGAGCCTGCCCCTTGACCGACCGATATTGCGGTCCCTCCTGGTCTTCCAGCTTTTGCAATCTATCCAACACGACATTCGCATAAAAAACTACGGTATACGGATTTTTCCAAAATAAATTGATATTCGTTTGTATAAATTGAGGTTCGGCAGCAAAACTATAAGCTTCTTTCTCAAACTCTGTGAACGTATTGTAAACATTGCCAGACACATAAAAATCATCCGTATTCATTTCTATAAGCCCTGGAGTGGCATCTAGGTTCAATACATTAAAACCATCCATTAAAGCCTGAAGGTCTTTCAGCGAATTTGGGACCACCAGACTACTGTCAGCCTTCTCATCCAGAAATTTATTGCAGGAATATAACGCTGTTATTGTCAAAAATAGAGCAGCGCACAATAGTCTATATTTGGTATATAATCGTATCTTTTTCATATTTTTAGTTTTCAAGTTGCCATTCAAAAAAATGGTTCCATTTCTATAAATTTAGCGCAAGCCCCAGCGTATAGATCCTACTTGGGGGTGTGCTAAAAAAGTCCGGATCAAGTCCTTTCTTATTCGCCCGCCATAGCATACCCACGTTATTTACAGACGCATTTATCTGCATCGGTAATTTTCGAAAAGCATAATTAAGCCGGACATCCTGCAGTCTGATAACATCAGCCTTAAGCACATTCGCTTCTGAATATTTGTAAAAACGATCCCGGTTCGCATTTCCCGGATAGATCATAGATGGCACAGTGGTCCATTGTTCATCCCCCGGCTGCTGCCATCTATCGTAATAATCAGCATGGCCACCAGCAGCAATGGAGGCTCCGGCATAGCTCACTGTATTTTTCTTAAAATAATGACCAAATTTATAATTGATGGAAAAAGTGAGCTGGAATCCCTGCCAACCGATCATCCCCCTAAAAAAACCATAATATTTTGGCAGCGCACTTCCATAATATTTCATATACTGCAGGGAGTCATTCATCATCTTGTTATAATCCTTGGAAATCTCACCTTTATAGTATCCTTGGGGATCACCGTTCTGTCCATCCAGTCTTGCAAATCGATAGGCAAAAATCGGATAAGTTTCGCGGCTCAACAATGGATTGATGTTCGTTCCGTTATTTTCAACATACGAAACGGAAGAATATATCGTGCCTTTATAGGACTGAACCACGCTCTTGGCATGCGATAGTCCGACTGTTGTCCGCCATTGTACTGGACTTGTCTGCGCTGAGGAAACCTCCAGTTTGGCATCAAAACCACTACCTTTTATCTTTCCGATATTGCGTTGTATATCCAGAAAACCCGTCGTGGGGTCGATCTTGTCGGGTGCGATCAGATCGGTCGACCGCTTGTCAAACCATTCAAATGATCCAGACAATCTATTATCCAAAACAGAAAAATCTATACCATTATTAAACGTGCGTACCTCCTCCCATTTTAAGTATGGATTTGGCGGAGTATTGACCAGTCCATAACTATAGTTGCTATATTGGGAAGTCCCACTATAACTCATGACAGGATCCCTGTTAGCTCCTAATCCGATATTTCCACTCGTACCATAGGTGCTACGGATCCTGAGCATATTGATCCAGTGCAGTTTTTCCATAAAATGCTCTTTGGATACTGTCCAGGCTCCCCCTATGGACCAGAGCGGGTTCCATCGCTCATTGGCAATGGTCCCAAATTTATTACTCCCATCCTTCCGCAGGGATCCATTCCAGCTATATCGGCTTTTGTAACTGTAGCCTGCATTGGCATAGAGGGAAACAAACCGTTGCACCGTCTGGCTGTTACTGCCCTGAAACGGAATATAAGCATTGCCATAAAGATTATCATAGGTCGGATAGGCATTGACATAATCAACCTTCTGCACGGTAAGGACATCCGTATCCACACCATAGTTACGATATGAGTTGCCTGTAGACTTCCGATGGCTCCATTCTGTGCCCAAAAGGATATTGACCCCATGTATATCATTCCAGTTTTTGTCATAATTCAACTGTCCCCGCAGGCGATGTCCAATCAGCTCACCGTACGACCGGTTTTCTATCGCACCTCTTGGGAGGATATATTTGACAATACCATTGGTACGTATCTGTGTAAATCGGTTGATCAGGTCCCGGGCAAAAAAACTAGTTTCCTCATAGACTCCTTGGCTAGTTGACTTTTCATTTTCCAATCCATAGACCAACTGCGCATCGAGTCCTTTAAGAATAGCATATCGGGCGGTAATATTGGTTGCGAGATGTGCCGAGGTTGATTTCGACCTACTACTATTTTGATCTTCATACGGGTTAAAAGTCCAGTCCAATAGCTTTCCGCTACCGACATCCTGTACATAATTTTGATTAAGCTGATATGGTATCGTCAATGAATTGCCCTCATCGTCAAAAAGCCGTGTATAGGGATAATAGTTATAGTTGCTGATCCCGAGTGATGCGGCCAATGTCTGCTTGGCATAGGAAAAGTCTGCCTGCAACTGAAACCTCTCCGTGATCCTAAAAAGATTATTCTGACGTAAGGTTATCCGGTTGCTTTCCTTCAATATTTCATTGGCGATATTCCTATCCCAGCCCACAGAAAGGCTATGATCGGCATGTCTTGTGCCACCGCTTATACGGAGATAATGCTGTTGTAGAGAACCCTTGCGGTAAAAACGTTCCCTGTCTTTCCGGTAATCATACTTTCGCATCATGTCTATCTGGCTCATTGCCGCCCCTTTCTCTAATTCGCCGGTTCGTACTTTTTGGAGCAGGTCCACTACCGGTGAAAGAACATTTTTTCTCAAGGTAAGCGGATTGGTGAAAAGATTATTATAATAACCTTTGTCAAAGAGCATGATATCCATATCAATGGCATCGGTGGATTTAACGATAGGATTATAATACAGGTCTTCGGGCTCCTGTAGTGTCCAATTTGTAGAAAAATTAACCGCAAATTTGCCCGATGCTTTTTTGGTGGTAATGACGATCACACCATTCCCAGCGCGGGCACCCCAGATGGAAGTCGCTGCGGCATCCTTGAGCAGTGTTACAGACTCAACATCGTTTGGGTTAATCTGTTCCAGGGAGCCTTCAAAAGGAAAATTGTCAACAACGATCAAGGGGGAAATATTTCCAGACGAGAAAGAGTTGATGCCCCGAATATTCAGCTGCGCATTTTTCGTTCTATTGTCGAACTGCAATCCCGTGGCCAAGCCATCCAGTTGCCCCAATATTGTGGACGATACCCTTCTTTTTAAGAGATCTCCACTCAACTGTTCAAAAGACCCGGTGGCCCTTTCTTTGGGCAGTTTCTGAAATCCGTCACTATAGACAACAGCTTCATCCAGCTGGATGTCAGCTCTTTTAAGTACAACTGTCAGGGGCGCTATATCCGTTAGCAGCAACGTATCGGAGACGTAGCCAACCTTGCTACAGATAACCATTATAGGCAATTGCGGAAACGAGATCCTAAACCGCCCTTCCTGATCTGTAGTACCATTTTTTTTGGTGCCCTTTGTCTTGATAAGGGCGTCTATTACAGGTTGTCCTGCATCATTGAGCACCCGTCCTTGTACAGTTTGCTGTGCATGGCCGGCATAACTTATCAAGAGCATAATTAAAATAAATAGTACTTTCATTTCTTCCCTCCTTTCATTCTATCCAGCAATACCTTGATCTGATTGTCATTGACAAAATCAGCAGTAGAGGTGGCCGCTAGGTAACCGTAATCATCGATCCAGATATAGATGGGTACGGCCTGATGTGGGAACAGTTCTTTGAGATAATCGTCACATACAATTGTAGGAGTATTGGTTCGGTAATTTTTAAATTTTTCGTCAGTAAATACCGCCGCTATTTTGGCTTTGTCCCTATCAAAGCTATTGACGAGCAGAAAATTGACACTATCGCCATACGTTTTCTTGAAGTGGTCAAGCTTAGGAAAATTGCGCACACATGAAGTACACCAAGTCGCCCAAAAATCGAGGATCAGGGGCTTACCACGGTATTTGGCTAAGGTCTGTTTACTGAATCTATTATTTTCATAGACTGTAAATTCGTGAGACCAAAATTCTTCGGGCATCCTAAATCCCAGCATGGCTGGATTTATCTTTACTGACCCGTCGGCCCCGCTGTCCTGACGGGGCGTCTGGGCCGATAAACTAAACATAGAAAAACATAGGACAGATAGTAGGGTACTATATATGATTTGTATTCTGAAATTGGGCAAGAGCTCTCCCGCCCTAAAAAAAACGTTCATTTTTTAGGTGTTTAAAGGAGTGACCTCAGCACAATATCTTCCCTGTCCGACCGTGATCGGATCTTACCTTTCCCAAACCTGGCTCAGGTCACGTAAATAATAGATTAATTCATTGGAGAGCCAGACGAACGTTTGGATGGTATTTCACAAGGTTATATAATTGACGACACGTTGTCCATGGCTAAGGGGCCAAATT
>JAITLV010000227.1 GCA_031277685.1 Sphingobacterium sp.
GTTGACTTTTTAGAGACATTGTCCGATAGTATAAGGGTAGTACGACAGTTTTTGGTTCTGTTTGTCTTGGTTCGAATCCAGGTCGGACAACTTTTAAAGTTAAGAGTATATGGATTGTGCAAACAATCCATTTTTTTTAATGTTTAACTTTAAAAAATATTAGGGAATAAAAATATTGAATAAACGACAATACAATAACCCAACATAAATATACAAAACCATGCCTTTGCAATTCAACACGGTTAAACTATTTGCAGGTTCTGGCACTACAGAACTAGCCGAAAAAATCGCACAATCTTACGGGAAACCACTAGGAGACAAAACATTATCGCGTTTTAGCGATGGTGAGATTCAACCATTTTACAATGAATCTGTTCGTGGAGCCGATGTATTTATCATCCAATCTACCAACCAGCCTACAGACAATCTTTTTGAATTATTGTTGATGACTGATGCTGCAAAAAGAGCTTCCGCGCACTACATCACAGCAGTTGTCCCTTATTTCGGTTTCGCAAGACAAGATCGAAAAGACAAACCAAGAGTTGCCATTGGCGCGAAAATGATTGCCAATCTTTTGACAGCAGCCGGAATTCACCGTATCATGACGATGGATTTACACGCCGCACAGATCCAAGGATTTTTTGACATCCCTGTTGATCACTTAGATGGTTCAATTATTTTCGTTCCTTACATCAAATCCCTAAAACTTCCGAATTTAACCATTGCTTCACCAGATATGGGTGGATCATACAGAGCGCGTACGTTCGCTAAATTCTTCAATGCCGAAGTGATTATCTGTGATAAACGTCGTAAACGTGCAAATGAAATCGAGTCAATGTCTATCATTGGGGATGTTACAGGTCAAGATGTTGTATTGATTGACGATATCTGTGATACAGCAGGTACACTTTCAAAAGCAGCAGCTTTAATCATGGAAAATGGGGCAAGATCTGTCAGAGCAGTTTGTACACATGCGGTATTATCAGGCAAAGCATATGAAACAATTGAAAATTCGGTATTGTCAGAAATGATCGTAACAGATACCATCCAATTGGATCCGGAAAAAGCAAAACAATCTACAAAAATAAAAGTGTTGTCAACAGCTGATTTATTTGCAAAAGCAATCACAAGTGTAAATCAACATACTTCCATTTCTGATTTATTCGACGTAGAATAGTCTTTAGATTTGAGATAATAGATATGAAATAATAGACTCTAGTATAGTAAGCCTTCGGCTGAAATACTAGAGTTTTTTTAGTATTGAGACTCTGGCACGGTAAGTCCACTGCAAAACAGTTTGTTTTTTATTCATGTCCTGCCCCCCCTTTCAAGACAAGCACCTAAGGATAACCAAGATTAAAATTCAATAAAGCCTTCTCCAGACAGTAACTTTAAAAATAGCATCAGGGGTCTTAGCCACTCAATATCAGCAGTTATTTTTTTGATAATATCAAAAATTAGATTATCTTTGCACCTCAAAATTTATAAAAAATTAAAAGATGAAATCAATTGCTATTAGCGGTTCTGTAAGACAGAACGTAGGGAAAAGAGATGCGAAAGAATTACGTTACCAAGGTTTAGTACCAGCAGTACTTTACGGAGGTAAAGAACAAACTGCTCTTTCTGTATCCGCAGCTGATTTGAAACCAGTTCTTTACACTGCTGATGTTGTAATCGTAGAATTAAACATTGACGGTCAAACAAAAAGAGCTATCGTTCAAGACGCACAATTCCACCCATTAACTGATTTAGTTACGCACATTGACTTTTTAGAATTATTTGATGATAAAGAAGTATCATTAAATATTCCTATCAAATTAACAGGAACATCTCCAGGTGTTAAAATGGGGGGTAAATTAGTTCAAAAATTACGTAATTTACGTGTAAAAGCATTACCTGGTAACTTACCACAAGAAATTGAAGTACCAATGGAATCTTTAGAAGTTGGTAAATCATACCGTGTGGCTCAAGTTCAATTGGAAAACGCAAAAGTATTGAACAACTCTGACGATACAATCGTTTCAGTTATCATGTCTCGTGCATTGCGTCAAGCTGAACAAGAAGCAGCTAAAGCAGCTAAAGGTGGTAAAAAATAATCTGAATAAGATTCTTAAAATACTACAGAAAGCACCGAAACTCGGTGCTTTTTTGTTTATTAAATTTTTATTTTTGCAACATGAATTATCTTATCGTTGGATTGGGCAATATCGGTAGTGAATACGCCGACACACGACATAACATTGGCTTTATGGTTGCAGACGAATTAGTCAAACAGGCTGGTGCAAGTTTTTCTTTATTGAAATTAGCCTACTACAGTGAATTTAAACAGAGAGGGCACAATGTAACCGTCATCAAACCGACGACCTATATGAATCTCAGTGGCAAAGCGGTCAATTACTATATGCAGCAATGTAAAGTCCCTATCCAGAATGTATTAGTTATCGTCGATGATTTAGCAATTCCATTTGGGTCACTCCGGATGAAACCCAAAGGTAGCAGCGCCGGCCACAATGGACTTAAATCTATTGAACAGCTTTGCGGCGGGCAAGTTTACCCACGCCTACGCTTTGGCATTGGCGATAATTATCCCAAAGGCAGACAAGTTGATTATGTACTGGGCCCTTTTGATAAAGAAGAGCAAGCGGAACTTCCGGCACTAATAGATCATGCTGTCAAAATGATCCAAAGCTTTGTCAACATTGGCATCGAGCTGACGATGACCAATCTGAATACAAAATAAGTCAGAAAAAGCCGAATATATCGGCTTTTTCTTCTGTAACTCTTGTGCATTTATGGAGTCATCCTTATACTAAAGCAGCGCTTAAGTATAGTCATTCTTACATCGACCTTGTGTGTTTATTGCGCAAAGCCTGAGTTGAATGGATTATTGCCCCTATTCTTTCTTAGCAGCTTCTCCTTTTTCTTTCTCCAACTCAGTCTTAATTACTTTTTTCACTTTCCCGACAGACGGTCTTCTACATCAGAAGACAGTTCAGGATGTTCCTTTACATAGGCCTTGGTATTCACAATGATAACACCATTCTCTGCCCGATCACCATATATTGCGGTAGCATTTTGATCTTTTAAGACCGTAATGTTATCAATTGTATTTGGATCGATCTCTTTAGCCTTGCTGTAGTCCTTGACAATTTTTCCGTCAACAACAAATAGTGGATCTCCCTTAATCCCACCAATACTACGGACACCAAACTTGCCCGGTACACGATCTGTAGGTCGTCCCTTCATATAGACTGCAACTCCTTGTGCCCGGCCCTTGAGTTCGGCTTCGCTCGCTTCTTCTTTTTTATAGCCCGTCACAACAACTTCCGAGAGGTTTCCATTCACCATCATCTTGTCAACGTTACCTGCATCTTCTTTTTTATCATAAGTAAAAGTAAGAGTCTGATTTGTGATCTTCGGTGAACCGTTTTTCTTCAACTTAACAAGAAGAACTCCGTTCTTCCCTTTTTCACCATATATCGATGCAGCATTATTTTTAATCACATCAATCGATTGGATTTCCGAGCTTGGGATAGCGGCCATAATAGTTGAATTAACCTCTTTTCCTTCCACAATATAAAGCGGTTCGCTTCCAGGTTCCGCATTGGCACGATACGTCACCCCTATCGTAAGACCTTTGAGTTTAGTCCTATCTTTACCAATATGAGCTCCTTCTTTCAATTTCACTTCAAGGATGCCATCTTTTCCCACATCCTCACCATACTTATCAATAGCAGCCTTACCTTGTAATACGGAGACTGAAGCTATAGCATTTGGATCGATATCATCCACAGTAAACGTTTTTTCCTGCACAATACCATTCATAACACAGCGTAATTTCTTTTGCGCTATGTCCGAATGTCGTTGCATTTCGACAGTATTGGCCAAAATTGCGCCTTGAGAAATATCAATTGAAGACTTCGTCCGATACTTGATCAGATCACTATCATTCGAAAACCAGTACTTTGCCAGTTTTCCTTCAGGAATAGCCAAAAACTCTGCTTTAGAGACCAATCTATTATCCACAAAATACTTTTGATCTTTAGAGAAATCAATAGCGGATCTCTTGATTTCCTTAAAATCTCTCGTCTCCACTTGATTTGCTTTAGCCAAAGTATCCGTTAACGAAGTAGCCTTCAAATTTGATTGATCTGTCTGAGATCTTAAATCAACTGTTGGTAACGGAATAGGTAGTACAGTTTCATTTGCCTTCTCAACCACCCCCTCTATACTACCCTCCGCTTTACTTACTGTAAATGCTGCTCCCGTCAATAAAAATACCGGTAAAAGGAAGGCATATTTGCTCAGTTCTATCTTGGATGACCTTTTCTTATTCATCATCATAATGCGACGTTTTAATAGTTTAAAATTAAATTGATTGCTCAACCCTATTGAAGTGCCCTTTTTGGACACATTCAACAGGCTATATTGGTACGTCTGTTTGTCAATTCCTTTATTGAGCACCTGTTGATCAGTCAGGAACTCCAAATTTTGGCGAATGGC
>JAITLV010000137.1 GCA_031277685.1 Sphingobacterium sp.
AGCTGTTTGAGTTTTTCGCCATAAAACCAGGGCATCTCGCCGGGCTGGTATCCACTTTCTGGCAAAGTCTTATCCATTTCATCAGGAAACGAATTAATCTTATATCCCTTAAAAGGAAACTCAGCGTCTCCGCAATTTGCTACGCTTAAGAGCGCTGCGGGGCCATGGCAGATTGCCAATAGATATTTATCTTCCGCTACTACCCATTTGATAAGTTCTTTGACATCATTATTTTCAGGTAGTCCTAGCATTGCCCCATGTCCTCCTGGGATAAAAACGGCAACGTAATCAACATATCCTTTATTCTTGTCAGCTATAAAATCTCTCAGGTTGTGCGGGTTTGAAAATTGCGTATTATACTTGTCGAGGATTTTACCGATGTTTTCATCTTCATACGGCATAGCCCACATCTCAAATTTTACAGGAGCGCCTGTTGGTGTGTAGAAGTCAACCTCAAATCCGGCCTGTTCGAAATGAAGAACGGGAACCAGTGTTTCGACCGGATGATTGCCCGTTGAAAACTTCTTTCCATTTTTCATTGTCATATACCGTTCTTCTGTGCAGAGCACAAGAATCTTTTTCCGGGTGTCCTTGTTGATATCACTGTACTTTTTTTTACTGTAATTTGTCTTGGGCGTAACCATCGTTTTTCTTGAAAAAAAAGAAGGCTCGTAACCAATGCCGTCAAATACGGACTCTTTGCTCAAATCGTTTGAAAATAATGACATAATAGTATTTTTTATTGTTTGTCATTCGTGCTATTGATAAGCTTCGAATGTCAAACTTTCCACATTTTATAAATCTTTAAAAGATAACAATATCCAAACCCATGCTGTTTCGCTAAAATAATATTTGTAAAAAGGGATGAACAGCTCGTCCTAATATTCGTGATATTGGATATAATGGCCAACGTTCCTGAGTGCTGTTTGTCAGGATCCCAAAAAGTTCGTTTCGCAAACCTGTGCTGTAGGACTATGCCGACTTCATACTGCCTCGCCATAAGTGGCCCGATGTTAAGAAAAAGACAGGCTAAAAAGTTCATGTCGTTTACCCGCAATTAAAAAATTATGTTGACGATTCATCAGCGGGCTGATTTTGTAAATCGGCCCCGCGCCGCGGGGCCTCAGGATATATTTTTAAAGATGGCAATTTTGATGAGCTTTTTATCGGAATCAGAAATGTGTATGCCGGAGAAAGATTTATTACCGTTGGATTGTAATCCTTAGCTTCTGATTCTGACCCTTCCAGCTCCAGCTAATACATAAAAACCCTCGCGCACTGCACGCACAGATTGATACGATGATTTAACTTTTTGTTCTACATGTATTTTCGTCAAGATATCCTTTGAAAAACCCAAAAGTCTCATGTGAGCCCCGAGTAGCACACTTCCCTCCAGTCGAAAAGTAACGGAATTTTTGCCGCTGCGGACGTTTGAAATCGGATAATTTATAAATACAATACCGCCTAGATTGCCTGCTTTGAAGTATTGTCTCGGTATGATACCAAATGCCAGGCCGGCCCCATATACTTCCTGACCGACTTCACCGCTTTTCTCCCAGCCGTCATGTATGTCTTCAAGTGGAATCCATAAGTCCTTTTGTACCTCACCCGTTTTTGTTTCTTCGGCAATCATTTCTTGCGGTAGAAGCGGAGGATAATAGTAGGCGAGTC
This sequence comes from Sphingobacterium sp., assembly GCA_031277685.1. GTDB lineage: Bacteria > Bacteroidota > Bacteroidia > Sphingobacteriales > Sphingobacteriaceae > Sphingobacterium. The sequence continues at coordinate 1,672 of JAITLV010000137.1, forward strand.
TGCCCGTCGCATACTTGATAAATTCGGGGATTAATATTCTTAGCGATGGAAGAATTTCAATATCTGCCGCCGCTTCAAGATAATGATGTAGGGCAGCAAATACTTCCAGCTCTTCGTATGCCGCTGTATAGGGAGCATCTTTCAGGGGAAAAACAGAAAAGAAATAGGGGAAATTTTTGCCGTATCCATAATTACAGTCCCACAATTGGCAGTTGTTGAATATACCGGCTAGGCAGCAATAACTGAGCTCCAGGTAGTGCTTATCATTGGTCACCTTATACATCTCCACAAAGGCACCTGCAGCAAATGCCGTGTTGTTCGCCTGATAGAATATATCAAAGGCCAGACCGTCTAATTTTTTAATCGCCCTGCTCGCTTCCAGCAGAAACCGCTTTTCTTTTGTCAGCTGCCAGGCTAGGAGCATAACGTGAGCGTACGAGCCTGGAACATCCTTTTCACCGCCGTTGCCTGGAGCCGTTTCAGCTTTTAATACCTCCAAGGTGGTCATTTTGTAAAAAACGGGCCATTTATAGTTAAAATGCTTTGCGACCTTTATCGCATAATCTATCGAATCCATAAACAGTTTTTTAGCCATCTTATCGCCCCGCAATGCCAGCCGTGCGAGGTTTAATAAGGGGTGGTGTAGATACCAGGAGTCCATTACCATCTCGCTCTTTTGCTCCTCGGAATGATCCAGATCATCTTTTAACGAAGGGTGCCACCTGACCAAACTCTTTATAGATTTATCATAAAAATACCTGAGTCCATCAGAGAGTTCTTGCAGCATCGGGTGGGTCTGTCCGGTCCAGGTAAGATACTCATGCAATGGGAGTAGGACGGCAAGCTGCACCATGATCTCAGCAGGTGTTTTGTAGTCACCCACATAGGCATTCAGATAAGAGATGCCGTCCGTTTGAGTCCAGCAGCCTTTATTGCTGGAAATATTATCCAGAATTTTCTGAGCTGTAGGTAGCCAATTATGCTGGCTGGGTTCGGGCTTAGGAAGGATAAGGTATATTGATGCAAGTAAATCAAGGTAACTTTCAACAATCTCGGTATCACTTTCTGGGATATTTTCATCAAACTGAACAAACGCATCGGAAATAATATATTCCTTGTTGGCCGGCAATGGCTTGTCGGCGTTGACGGGAAATTGGAACCCGAGCTCTGGCCATTCGCCGCCGACTGTTTCGCGGAGCGACACCTCAGTTTCCTGGCAGTAAGGGGACATGGCAGTCAGGTTCTGAAAATAAAATACAGAACCCGCTTTTGGCTTCGTCATACTGAAATAGAGCTGTCCCGATCGCGAGCCGACCTGTTTAGCATGTATTGTTCCTGCTGTATTTTCGGTATTTCCATCTTTAGTCAAGGGAACAATATCGCGTGGCCAGAAGGGGATTAGCAGCGGTAATTTTGTCCGTATTGTAGTGGTATAACGAAAGGTGGCTAGCGGACTTTCTGGAAAAAACAGTATGATTCGATAATAGGCCAATCTGGTTGATGCAGTGATCAAAATCTCATCAGGAGCTTCGGAGATCGTCACTTTCTCAAACAGGCTATTCATTCCAAAGGCCAGCCTAAAGGCTATGCTTGAGCCTGCTGGCCAAAAAACAATGAGCCAAATCGAATCGCCAACATCATGGATTTTGAGTTTGTATGCTTTTAGGTCCATTTCAAAAATAGGCACAGAATTCGAAATATCGGCTTGGACAGTTGCTGTCCAAGGAGTGACAGGATTTATCATCATGCTAATTTCTTATTTTTACAACGTACTTGTCTTAATACAGGAAGGCGTGTAACGTCGCAATGGTTTTAACAATCGACGTTTATGTTACAACTACGTTGAAAAATGTATTTCTCCTGTTATTCAATTATGTTGAGGAAAGTTATAGGAGTTTCGGAGAAGGTTGAAACAATAAATGCCCGGAGATCCGGGCATTTATTACATTTATGAAGCTGTTTCGTTTACCGACGAGACGGCTATTTCTGTGAGTAAGATATCGGTTTGCTTTTCCTCATCGAGGGTTTGCTGGAGTAGTTGCTCTGCTTCAGTGTGGTTCATCAGTTTTGCAAATGTGACCAGGCAGCCGTAGCTCGCGATTTCATAATGCTCAACCTTTTGTGCCGCAGAAATAAGTGCCGCGTCTAGTGCTGGATCACCTTCAAAATTTTCGATGATTTCGTCAGCTTCCTCCAAAAGGCCTTCCATGGCTTTACATTTTTTACCGCGTGCAGCAATACCCAAAGCTCCAAAGACCTCTTTCAGCCGCTCAATCTGTCCTTCAGTTTGGCTGTGGTGCTCCTCAAATGCTTGTTTCAATTGTTCGTCTTCTGCCGCCTTGCTCATTTTCTTTAAACCTTTTAAGAGCTGTTTCTCTGCGCCTAGAATATCTTTTAACTCGTCTACAAATAACTCGTGTAAATGCTCATTTGGCATTTGTTGCTGATTTTGATTCGATTTTGCCATAACTCTTTTTTGAAGATGGACATTAGTCAGGAGGATATCGTTTTCTTAAATTCTCACTAATGTCAAATAATTTGTAATAGTGGTTTAACTTGCATACTCACTACCGACGAGCGGAGCGGCTGCGATACGATGAAGGCGATAGACCGAGCAATATCCTCGGCATACAACATTTCCATCGCTTCGATTTTTTCGCGCTGTTCTTCGGGCGAATAGGGTTGCATATCGGTTCCGACAGCTCCCGGTTCAATAAGGGAAATCTGAATGCCCTTGGGGTTAAACTCCTTGCGTAAAGATTCTGTAAATGCTTGGATGCCGCCTTTTGAACAGACATAAACAGAACTTTGTGCCTCTCGGACATCTGCACTCATAGAGCCTACATTAACAATATGTCCTGATCCGTGGGGTTCCATCCTGGATATGGCCGCTTGTGAACAGCTCAGATAGGCAAGAATATTGATACGTAATAAATAAGCCTGGTCCGAATATGTCCCTTCTTTAACCGATTGATAAGCAACGGCGGCATTGTTTATCAACAGATCCAACCGATCATACATACGGTCAAACTCCTGAAAGAGAGACCTGATTCCATCTTCTGTAGCCAAGTCTACAACGATACCGTTTAATGAGCCCGCGCATGTTATTTTATTGAAGTCTTCCAGTGTGTCTTCCAGCTGCCTTTGGTGATGACCACATATCAGAACGTGATTTCCCATCGATGCGAGCAATAATGCGGTGGCGCGACCAATGCCTGTTGTGCCACCGGTAATTAGTATATTTTTGTTCTTTATCCATTCTGGTAGGACAGCATTTTCATAATTTGTTGGATCCTTTATCATCATTTTTATAATTAGTGACTATGTATGCTAAACTGCATTAGCGGAACGTTAGCTCTTTTATGTTCGTTTGAAACAGGTTTTTAAGGCGTATTTGTTCGCCTTTTTGCGTATTTACCGATAAAACGATTCTCCTAGAGAATGGTTCATCCCCAATAATAATCTTAATAATTATAAACCACGAGGGTTTGCTATGAGACAGACAGCCTTCAGATTATTCGAAATATTATGACACGAGACGGAATCAATAGAAGTTTTTGGCAAAGCGATGAATCCCCCAATTTTTCATCCGACAGCATTGATCTAACATTTGACACCATTATTGTTGGAGCAGGAATTACGGGAGTAACTTTAGCGAAGGAATTACAAAATAGAGGTATAAAGTGTTTGCTCTTAGATAAGGAAAATCCCGGATTTGGAACTACGGGCGGAACTACCGCACATATCAATAATTTTTATGATGCTTCGTATAATGAGATTATAGCTAATTTCGGGGCGCCAGCAGCTCAACAGCTGCTACTCAGTACATTTGATACGGTAGATTACATTAAAAATAATATTATAAGAAATAGGATCAGCTGCGATTTCTCTGTATGCGATTTTTTCCTTTTCAGCGCTGAGGAGGGACAAAATGAGCAACTGGATCAGATTTATAAAGCTCATCAACAACTCGGATTGAAAACATCTCAAGTGAATTCGATCCCCTTTAGCGTACCTTTTAAAAAAGCGATTTGCATTGAGGGGCAAGCTCAATTTCATCCGATTAAATACATTGAAGGATTATTGTCTGCCTATATCGATGAAGGGGGTGCCATCCTTACGAATCAGATTGTTGAGGAGTATGACAATGATGATAATAGCATTACCATAAAGACAAGTGATAAAAGAATCTTTACAGCAAAAAATATTGTTTGGGCAACACATATACCCCCCGGAAGGAATAGATTTAATTTATTATTAGCTCCATACCGAAGTTACGTTGTGGTTTTGAAACTTCCTAAAAGCTCACCTGCATTCGGACAGGCTGCAGATTTGTATGATCCTTATCATTACTTTAGATACCACCATGCTGAGGACGGACAATATTTAATCGTTGGTGGGTTCGACCACAAAACTGGAGATGAAAAGGATACGGAGAGACATTTTGATGACCTGAAACAATGGGCTGATGAGCATTTTGATTATGATGAATTGGTTGCGCAATGGTCGTCACAGTACTATGTCTCGGCAGACGGTTTACCTTATATCGGAAGAATGCCTGATGAGCGCAATGTTTATATCGCTACGGGTTACGGCGGCAATGGAATGACTTTCGGCTCAATGGCATCTTTGATAATTCCCGATTTGATTGAAAATAAGGAAACTCCTTTATCCAAATTGTTGTCACCTGCCCGGGTGAAACCGATCGCAAGTGCTAAAAGTGTGGTGTCTGAAGGGTTGAATGTGGTCAAGCATTTTGTTATGGACAAGCTTTCGCCAGATACAGTAAAAGAGCTGGATGGCATTCCCAAAGATGGCGGGAAAGTTGTCCGTTTTGGAGGGCAGACATTGGCGGTCTCTAGGGATAATGAGGGGACATTATCTTGTTTAAATTCAGTGTGCCCACATATGGGTTGCACGGTGTCCTGGAATCCTTCAGAGCATACATGGGACTGTCCTTGCCACGGGTCCAGATTTGATGTCAACGGCAACATGTTAAATGGGCCCGCGACCAAAGGTCTATCCCAAGTCGATTTACATTTTTAATACAAACCATAAACTATTCTTGATCGTATAAAATGTTCAAAATCGCTATCTTTCGTGCACTTCAGTTGGGGGATCTTCTATGCTCCATACCGGCGATAGCTGCCCTTAAATTTAATTATCCAAACGCGAAACTTTACTTTATTGGCCTGCCACATATGCGTGCGCTAATGGAGCGTTACGATTGCATAGATGAATATGTCGATTTCCCAGGGCATCCAGCGCTTCCGGAAATTCCTCACGACCCCAAGGAATTGGCCCGGTTCATCCTTCGCATGCAAGCGGAAAATTTCGATCTGCTCGTCCAGATGCAAGGAGATGGGACTATAGTAAACGATTTTTTAACACAATTCCGGGCAAAACGATTGGTCGGATTTAAACCGTTAGCCGCTGCAGGTGATTCAGATTGGCTGACCTATCCAATTCACCTGCACGAGGTGGAGCGACATTTGGCACTCGTACGTTTTTTAGGTCTCCAAGTTGTATCGAGCGCGATGTACTATCCTCTGTTTCCAGCAGACTGGGCAGCGTATGAGCACATAAAATCTGAAATGGTACCACCATTTGTTATCGTGCATGTAGGAAGCAGGGATGCGAGACGGTGTTGGCAGCTCGAAAATTTCGCCTATTTAGCCAGTTATATGTACAATAAGGGATATCAGGTAATACTGACGGGCGTATACGCAGAGCGAATACTGGTGGATAAACTACAGCGTTTACTGGAATTTCCCACAGTCAATCTTTGTTCCAAGCTGGATTTAGGTATGTTGGGCTGTCTGTTGACAGAGGCCTCTTTGTTACTTAGCAACTGTACCGGCATTTCGCATGTCGCTGCGGCATTGCAGACAAGGAGCGTCGTCATTAGTATGGACGGCGAGCCAAAACGCTGGGGGCCGCTCAATAAAAAGCTGCACACCACATTTGACCTAACTGTACCCGTCGCCATGGCACAGATTGAACGTGAAATCAACCGTCTTCTTCCATGAGCTCCTTTTTAGTGCCGCTGCGGCCAAGTAAGGCCTGAAATTTTTTAAGAATGACAGCGGTTGTTAAAGGAACAATTTTAGAGGCCCTGTTCTGCTTATCCACGAAGATATTGATGGTGTTTTTTGACCTGGCCGAAGGGCTGACTGGATATAAGATAAAATCGGAGTCACGCGACCAGGGAATATGTTGTGGATTAGTCTGCGCATATAGGACCAATGTAGGCCTTTGTAAGGCGCAGGAAATGTGAGCCACACCGGTATTTACCGTAATTACAGCATTTGCCTGCTGCACCAGTAACAAAAGGTCACGAATACTTGTCTTCCCAATGAGATTGACCAGATTTGGCGAGCTGGCGACAGACGAACAGGACCTTAGGTACCCGTTATTTTCCTTACCGACCAAGACTACCTGGAAATTCAGTCCGAGCAATTTTTCGAGGAGTTCCCGCGCCACTTCAGTTGGAATGCGACGCTTCTCTTCAGAGACATCATAATTGAGGATAACACGTTTGACATCAGGCGCTGGTAGGAAGATTGATAATGTGCTGGAAGGCATTTTTAAAGTCGGTAGGCAAATACTTAGATGGGAAATACCCAGGTATTTGACCAATTCAAGATCCCTTGTAATTTGATGTTGTACTTGAAACAACGGCTCTTTATCTGGAACCCAATGCGTGAGCAACGAATAGGGATTTTCACGCATATACGCCGCGCGCTTCGGAATGCCGGCAAGATAGGCTAACAGAATCGCTGCCATTGGATTCTGGCTATAAACGTTAAATATGATACAGGAGTCAAATTGTTTTTCCTTAATATCTGCGATCAACGCTTCGGTGCGGGCGGCAGAATCCTGGTTGCTTAACTTCATCCATGGCGCATCATATCGTATATATGCATCCACTGTACCTAAAAAAGGAATAATAGGGATAGCCATTTCCGATGCTAAAAGTGTAACCTTACAGTGGGGCATATTCGTTTTTATCTGCTGTAATGCGGCATTGTTCATAATGAGATCTCCCATATTATCTAATCGGATGATCAGCATATTTTTACAATCTTTCCATTTGTCCATATTAGCTGATTTTCTTTAAGAGTTGGCTGCTATTTTCCTGCACGCGTTGTATGATATTAGTTGTCGATTGTTGGTGTACATGCGGAATAAAGACAAGTTGGGTTCCTAGTATTTGAAGCAGCCCCATTTCGGGCATTTCTTCGCTTTCATAAGCCTCACCTTTAACAAATACATGGGGTTTCACTTTTTCGAGTACCGGAATCGGGTCGTCGGAGAGCTCATCACCAAAGGGGATAATGTAATCGACAGCCGATAAAGCGCGCAGCACTTCGATACGTTCGTTTAGGGTATTTATGGGTCTGGAGGCTCCCTTTAACCGGGCAATACTTTCGTCTGTATTAATACCGACAATCAGAATATCGCCTTGCGACTTGGCCTCACTGAGGTAATGTGCATGACCTGCATGAAAGATATCAAAACATCCATTTGTAAACACAATTTTATGGTCGGTGCGTAGCTTATCGCATACTGATTCAAGGCTGCTGAGATCCATGATCACTTTATCATCTTTATGGTGTAGCTCCTGGGCAAGCTCTTCGCAACTACAGCTTGCTGTGCCGCTTTTATGAATACCGATTTGGGCAGCTTTGATACCCAATCGTATGGCAATATCTTCTTCCAGTTTGTTATAATAAGCCAGACAGAGCACAGTCAGAAAAGTATCACCGGCACCAGAAAAGTTTCCTTCGTTTAGGGCAGGTACGGGATAATGTTTGGGCTCTTCCTCTTTTTTAAATAAGATCACGCCATCTTTATCCAGGGTGAGCGCTACCCAATTTGCCTTCGAAATAACACACAGACTTTCGGACCATTCTAACGCCTGTGTTACACGTTCGTTTTGCGGTTTATGTCCCAAAATTTTACACGCCTCCTCATAATTTGGCTTAACCAAATCGGGGCGCAGACAGTTATACCGGTAATAATCCTTGCTGTCTACAGCGATTATTTTAGGATTTTTCTGCTGCTCCTCATAAAGTAACTGAATGAGTTCGTCGGGAATGTTGCCTTTGTCATAGTCCGCCAGAAAAATAATATCGATATGCCGCAGCATTTTTTTTACATCTGCTAGATATTTTTGTAACAGAGCAGGAGTAAAATGATAGACACGGCCAATGTCATAGCGTAAGAGACATTGATTTTCTCTGCGCAGGCGGGTCTTGGTTAATGTCTGACAGTCAGCATTGAAAAGGATATTGCTGGTATCTATTCCTTGTAACCGCAAGTCACGGGCTATGGTTTGGGCACTGTGATCGTCGCCAAGCATAGTAACTACAGAAACTTTGGCGCCCATGTTGCAGAGATTGGTGATCACATTTCCGGCCCCGCCGAGGCAGCACTGTACAGCATTGACATCCAAAACCGGAACAGCAACATCTGGCGCAAGCCGGTTACACTCGCCGTCCAGATAAATATCCAGCATACAGTCCCCTAAAACAAGAACCCTGGGATTGTTGAATCCTTTTTCGACCAACTTATTTAATGTTATTTCATTCATAATATTCTTTTTCTAATGTGATCACCTGAGTCAATCTATAAAAATCATCGCTGATGAAATCGGGCCTAAATTTCGGGTCTTCCAACCGATCTTTTTTGCGTTCCTGCCTACTTCGATCCACCAAAATAGTTTTGCAGCCCGCAGCTCTTCCGGCAGCGACATCATTCAAAATATCGCCTATCATCCACGATTTTTTTAAATCGATATGAAGCTCCGCCGCTGCCTGATATAACATTCCAGGTAGTGGCTTGCGACAAATGCATTGCATATCGCTCGCTCTGTCGCCATGTGGACAGTAATAAATTCCATCCAGGTGGATACCCTCAGCCATAAGCTGTTTTCGAAGCTCAGAAAAAGCGATTTCCAACTCTTCTGCCGTAAAATAGCGCCGCGCTATACCCGACTGGTTGCTAACGACAATGAGTTTATATCCATTTTTTTGCAGCACCCGCAACGGTTTAAATATATCGGGATAGCATACAACCCGCTTGGGGTCTACATTGTAAGGCACATCTTTAATGAGCGTTCCATCCTTATCTAAAAACAGTGCTTTTTCCATTGGCTATGCGATCAGTTTTTTTTGTATTAGGATACGCTCGTTTCCTTCTGTTTGTCTAACCATTTGTTGTTCTACAAGCGCACAGAGCTGATGGATTATATGGAGTTGAACTTCCTGAATGCGGGCTGTATTATCCGATGGCACAATGAGGTTGTGCTCGCCGTACTGCGTTGCTTCGCCGCCGTCCTTTCCCAATAAGTTTACACAGACAATGCCTATTTTATTTGCTTCTCTTAATGCATTGATAATATTTGCCGAATTTCCACTGGTACTGAGACATATCAGCATATCGCCAGGTTGTCCAAGCGCCTGTACTTGTCTCGAAAATACCGTGTCGTAACCAAAGTCGTTGGCCCAGGCGGTCATGACCGAAACGTCAGTACTGAGCGATATAACCGGATAACCGGGCCGTTGTGGTATTTCGAATCGCCCCACCAGTTCAGCTGCAAAGTGCTGGCTCTCTGCTGCGCTGCCTCCATTACCACAGATCATGATTTTCCTGTTCCCCTGGAGTACCGAAACCATTTTAGCGGATAGCCGAGCAATTCCGCCAGCCATAACTTCTGCTGCCTTTTCAAAGGTTCGTGAGGAGCCGATGAAACTCTGCTTTATCTGATAAATTGCTTCTTTTTCGGTTGTCTTTGGCACACATTGTTCATAGAGCCTGGCCATACTTTCACTAACGGTTTTCCAGGTGAAAGATTTGACATGGCGGAGTGCGTTGACAGAAAATCTCATGCGCTTACGGTCGTTGCTTATCAATTCGACGATGGCCGAAGATAATTGTTGTGGTTGTTGCGGGGGGACAAGTAACCCGGTTTCTTCGTGGCGGACGGTGAATGATATTCCGCCGACGTCGGCACCAATTACTGGTGTGCCACAGGCCATCGATTCTAAGGGTGTAATCCCGAATGGTTCATACCAGGGCGTCGTAATAAAGAGCTCACTAGCCGCATAGAAGTATTTCAGTTTGTCGCGATCTTTTTGTCCCGTAAAAATGACTTTATCTTTGATGTTGAGTGCTGTACAAAGATGTTCCAAATGTTCATATTCAGTACGGTCATCGACTGAATCAAAGTTGCCGCCCACAACTAAAAGTCTAAGTTCAGGTAAGGCATGTTGCGCATGTGAGAAAGCCTCAATCACGTTGTCGATGCCTTTGCGTCTCACCATCCGGCCAAGCTGTAAAATATAGGTGAAGCTGGGGTCAAGACCCAATTTTTCCTTTGCTTCGGTACGGTCAACTGGATGAAAATCGGTAGGGTTGTAACCGCAGGGGATAATCTCTATCTTATCCTGCGGCGCCTGATAATGCTGAATGAGATCTTTTAAGTCGTTTGGACATTCGGCTATAACACGCTCTGCCGCCCAAATAATATCTTTTTCAATTTTTTCACGTATTTTGGGAAACTTATCGGAGCAGCCCTGATGCATTCTACGCACTGCGCCTAAGGCATGAAAAGTAATGACAAATGGTATTTTTAATTGTTTTTTTAGCTCCATAGCCACCATCCCCGAAAGCCAGAAATGGGCATGGACCAACTGGTAAACCAGCTGATTATTCTTAATAAAAGCAATCATATTGGCGGTAAACTCTGCCATATGATCATAGAGTTCTTCCTTGGGCAGTTCCTGCGTTGGACCCGCTACGATATGGATAACACGAATATTGGGTTTCCAATAGACGATCTGTTTCTGCTTAGGGTTTTCTGCTCTCGTATAAATATCGACCTGATGACCCATTAGAGCTAGCTGGGTGGCTACTTCGGCCACATAAACATTTTGGCCGCCACTGTCCTTTCCACCCAATGTTGCGAGTGGTGAGGCATGATCACTAATAAAAGCTATTTGTTTTCTCATTACATAAGATATTAGTTAATTTTTGTGTTAATTAAATGTTCCCATTGTTGCGCAAAGCGGGTGATGTCAAAAAGCTCCTTCGCTTTAAGCTGGGCATGCACACTTAATTGCTGCGCATGAATCGGATCGTATAGCAACATGTTCATCTTAGCGATTAACTCATCGATATCCAGTCCGATATAACCGGTTTTTCCATTCTCGATGACAGTCGATAATTCCGTTGTTGCCAATCCAATTATTGGGAGGCCCACCATCATAGCCTCGCAGATGGCCAGTCCAAGACTCGTATAACGTATTGGATTAAAAAAGAAACGATAATCTTTAATAAATTCAGGCAACTGCGGATGCAGCACTTCGCGAATGCCGTAAGGCGCGTTATCCATACCGATGAGATCTAAAGGAACCTGCTGCTGTACACGTTCAAAGATATCGCTGCCCAGCATACGTCCGCGAGAAGGAAGATTATTGATAACAACGATCCCTTTGTCTAGTTTCCCATTGTAGGTAACGCCGTGCGTATCCACGCCGTGGCTGATCACACGAACATCTGGAATGTTGGTTTTCCACATGAGATGGTTAAAATGCGTCACATGGACCAATGTGACTGCCGGATTCGTTACCGGATGGATTTCATCACAGGGATGATGCCATGGCGGATCGTGTTCGATGTAAATCTTAGGCAATAGCTGCTGTAATTCTGACAAGATCATGTATTGATCTTCTAGGTAATTTTCATCACATTGAAACAATATCAGATCAAACTCAAGATTACGAACTTCATTGGCAGGAACTTCAATTACATTTTCACCAAAGGGAAATGTGTTGCCTCTCCCGACATACCGGGGGCCTCTTTTTGCTGTATAAGGAATATACAGCGTATAGTCTCCCTGCGATAAATAATACAGATAGGAGCCATGGATATGCCAAGTTAGGATACGGGGTTTTTGTGCCATAATTATTTCTTTTTCAACATTCCCTCGTGTCCATGTCGGTAACAGCCATAGATGGAGGTCATGTGTTCTAAACCTTTGCCTAATGAACGGTTATATGAACAATTTGGTTGAATGGACTAATACCCAATTAGATGTATGAAGTACTTTCTCCTCAGTATTAAGTCCTATAAATGTATTAACTGGAACCAAAGGAAGCCGATGACTGTTACACCAGAAAGAAAATGCTATGGAATTTAAACCGACACATCATCTCGAACCGCAGCAGATCGACCGAAGTTTACGCATGGTCGTTATAGATGGCGTATGTTCGGAAATTGTGGTGTGTTTAAGTAGTGGCGCTATATTAGTGGGTGCAGCCTTGTTGCTTGGGGCCAGCAATTTTCAGATTGGTTTGCTGGCCTCATTTCCGACATTATGTAACCTGTCGCAGCTGCTGGCCATAGTGCTGATGCAGCGCTATTCGAACAGGAAAGTTATCACGGTTTTATCCGTATTTATAGCGAAATTACCATTAATAGCTATTGGCGTTATCATGGGACGCAGTGCCGGTCTTTCATTTAACATTCTGCTAATTTTAATGTTTGTTCACTATTTCCTCAGCGCCATTGGTGGAGCGGGCTGGAATTCATGGGTTAAAGACCTTGTTCCAGAGGCCCGTCTTGGTACTTACTTTTCCAGACGTACCCGAATCATGCAGCTGACGGATATAACCGCAAGTCTTGTCGTGGCTGCATTGGTTGACTATTACTCCAAGAATGCACCGGGCGAATTGAAAAATCTGTATAGCGTTTACTTTCTGATGGCTGGAATTGTCGGTTCCGCTGGCGCCTTCTTTTTGGCTCAGGCAAAGGAGCCGATACAGCAAATGTCGGGCGGGAACCTGGGGCATCTATTGCTTGAGCCGCTTCGAAACAAAAATTTTAAAAACTTGCTCATCTTTAACGCCGTTTGGCTCTTCGCTATTAATCTGGCTATTCCGTTTTTTACTGTTTTTATGCTAAAAACGTTAGGTCTTTCCATGAAAATGGTCATTCTGCTGACTGTAGTCAGTCAGATTGGAAGTGTGGTCGGGTTGCGTCTTTGGGGAAATCTTTCCGACAGGTACAGCAATAAAAGTATCATATATCTCACTGCGCCGATTTACATTTGCTGTATTTTGTTATGGATATTTGTCGGGATCTATTCACGTGCACTTCCCAATTTAATTTTGTTGGTGCTCCTGCATGTCATGACTGGAATCTCGACAGGAGGCATTAATCTCGCGATGACCAACATAGGTCTCAAGTTGGCGCCTAAAACTGATGCGATTATTTTTATCACGGTAAAAAATATGGTAGCATCTTTTTTTACCGCTATGGGACCGATTATAGGAGGTTTACTGGTCGATTATTTCGCTACCCGCGAGCTGCAGATAAGTATCTCCTGGAAGAGCCCCGATCTGGAGACCGGCGGAAAACTGATCTATCTTCATGAATGGAATTTCCTCTTCCTCATGGCTTCTGCACTGGCTTTTGTATCGCTGCGCTGGCTTGCCAAAGTGCAGGAAAATGGCGAAGTAAGTCATCAGCTTGTTAAGCGTATTATGAAAAAGCGTTTTCGCGCCGGATTGAAGGAAAGCTTGCTCGTGGGCAATATCATCACGTTGCATGCACAGCTTAAGCAGATTATAAAACGTAAGATGCCGGCAGACTAGTTTCATACTCATTGTTATTTCGATAGCGCGTACTAGTACTGCAAGTGGTGGTTTTTACCCAAAATTTGTTTCAGGACAACCATTAGGGTTTTAGCACTGTTCAATTTTCAATAATTAGAAGGTTAAACGCAGAAGATATGAAAAAAATTAGTGTATTGATATTGGCAGTCCTCGGGCTTTGGGGATGTGGCAATAGTAGCAACAAAGGAAATCAAGCAAATGGGAGCTACGACTCCTCTACTCATGTAGATGATGGACAGTCAGGCGCAATAGGCAGTGACTCTTTAGGCCGAGATAGCACAGATTCTTTACAAAGGCAACCGTCACCGGCTAAACCCGACTAAAGAATAAAGATGTTAAAATAAAAAAGAGAATGGTAAAAAGTATCAAATCCATAATTTGCGCTATGTTGAGGCTAAGCTGGATACTCCAGCTTAGCCTCTTTTATTCCGTTGTTTCTGCGCAAAAGGTCGATTCAATCCCCGCAGCAGTCGATTCGGTAGCTGTCCGAGATTCGCTGCCAGATAATCCACTGGCTACCGCAAGGGCGTTCCTTGAGCAGTGGCGCCACCAAGTCGATCATTATTACACCGCTTTTGACAGTATAAAACGCGAGGCGGCATGGCAGCGTGGAGAGGAGGATAGAGGCGGGGCAAAAGGCGTTCAGGGCTATATCCGGCAGGTTAAGCCTGCTGTTCTGTTATTACGTAGCAAAGTAGACGTGCTGCGGAGGCAGACGGTACCACAAGACTCCACTGCGTCGTCTTGGAGGGCTGTTCAGGACAGTGTAGCGACCATGCAACGCGATATAGAGTCGCTGTTATTGGATATGGATGATCTAAACACCAAGGCACAACAACAGCAAAACGTCGTTCAGACGGCGCAAACAGCAGCATCTTGGAGTTATTGGAAAAGCATAATACAAAAGAATCTGGAGCAGGACGGTCTGTCTCAACGCTATTATGATAGCGCTTGGGACGGCCGTTTTATTCTACTGATACTGAGCCTTGCATATTTTTATTGGCTCTATCAAATGCGAAAGCGCGAAATTGGGGCCGAAGAACAGCTTCCTTTACATCGAAACAAGCCTTGGTGGATCCCTATTCTAAAATTCGCCGTTTTTTTTCTCGTTCTTTTGCCACTCACATCTTTTCGGGTTCCGGTACTTGTAATCGAATTAAGTTATTTATTGATTTTTGGCTTTTTGTATCTGCTTACGGCCTCGCAGTTATCAGATTTTAAAGTAAGGATGATGCAATTCGTTTTCTTTTATTATATTCTCTTGCTGACCGTAAATCTGATTTTGGATATAGACTGGATATCAAGGATCGGTGCCTTATTGGTTAATGGGTTTGGCATTCGACTCCTCTGGATACTTGGACGAAAAACCGATAGCAAAATCCCTTTTGATTACCTGCGGCCTTTTGCCCGCTGGGCGCTTATTGCATTCAGTATGGCTGCTATTATTTTTGCTTTCTTCGGCTACTTAAATTTGGCACGCACATGCAGTATTGCTGCTGGTGTGGGGTTACTGCAGGCTTTATCTTTGCATGCTTTTCGCGATATGATGTCCCATGATTTGCTCAATTCCTACGAGAATGCAAAAGAAGCGCATTTTATCAGTAGATTCGATAAAGAAAAGATGATTACCGCCCTACATCGTATAATTGGACTTTTTTCTACGATTTTGGTTATTATCATTTGGGCCAATACGCTGCATATAACGAGTGAGATACGTCGACTTTTTGATCGTTTGCTGCACAGTAACCATTCGGTCGGAAGTATCACATACACCTATGGTGATGTGCTCTTAGCCTTTGCTGTTGTCTGGACGGCGAACTGGGTCCAGAAGAATTTAAAAGATCTGCTTGATCAGCCTGAGGCCAAGGTAAATCAGCGCCGAAGTGCCTTACTGCCGCTTGTGCGCGTTGTTATCTTTATCGTTGGCTTTTTGATAGGGATTCGTATTCTAGGTCTGGGAGTTGATAAGCTTACTGTTATTGTTGGAGCACTCAGTGTCGGTATAGGTTTAGGTCTTCAAAATATTATAAATAATTTTGTTTCCGGCGTTATTTTGGTGTTCGAGCGTCCTTTTAAAGTTGGCGACTATGTGGAACTTGCCGACAAGAAAGGTCAGGTTCTGCAAGTGGGTATTCGTTCCAGCACCTTGCTCACCGATCAGGGGGCGCAGGTAATCATCCCAAATGGAGATCTCCTTTCCGGACGTTTGGTCAACTGGACATTTGAAGAATCTGATATTCGCTTGAATCTTCAGCTTACCATTGTAACGAGCCGCAATATTGAGGATTGGAAAAAATGGTTATCGGAGCGTGTTGTCGAGTTTCAGGAAATTGATCAAAGCCTTCCGATAAAAATTCTGACGAAAGATATTACAGCAGATGCCTATGTTGTATCCATTCAAGTAGGGATACAGCATGTACGACAGATCGAATATTTTCGGAGCAGCTTTCTTGAAAAAGTAAAAGCGGAAGCAATGCTTTATGATTCTAAAGTTACTTCCTCCTAAAGTTAAATGAACTACAAAATAACCAACGGGCAAATATAGCTTTAACGCGTTGGTTATTTCGTAACATGAAAAGAGAGTTTGATTTTAAATGGTTCTTCCATCGTTGGCTAACTCTCCGTCGTTGGCTTCCTCCAGTTCATCAATCTCTCGTTCATCAATCTCTCTTTCGTCTTCTTCCTGTTCGTCAATTTCAGGAAATTCATTTTCTCCTTCGTTTCCCAGTTCTTCGTCAATGCCTAAATTATCCTGATCAGGCATTTCTGGAGTTTCATCGGATTCATTTTCTGATAATTCCTCTTCAGGATTGTCTGGCACATCGTTCGGAAGATCCTCGGGGCCCTGTTGTGCAACAATTGCGAATGCAACGATAAGTATACCTTGATACCGATCCTGCGTAATTTGGTTTTTTTTCATCTTTTAATATATATATAAAGTGAACCTCCTTGGAGCCGGTTTCGTTAACTGATAAACTACGCAATATAAGTCATTTACTACCTGAAATCATTATAATAGTCTGATGAAGTACTTTAACTGCGGATAATAAGTTTCAGCGTTAAGGATCTTAATGTATTGGAAGTTCATTATCCAATTTTAAGTGAGAGGGATACTTTTTATAAAAATTATAGGGGGATGTTTATACGACAGAATTGCGTTATGTATTTCATGGAAGGTAATAATACTGGGGTTAATAAGTAATTATTACAAATTTTAAAATATAAATTGAAAATTTTCTAGTAATGTAAAAATGGCAAGCTAATTGTTCTGAATTACCTATAACACACGATTTTTTCTACTACGATGTATAAAATATTACTGGTTGACGATCACACCTTGGTAAGGAACGGCTTTAGGCTCATTTTGGAGTCACATAAGCAGCTCTCCATTGTTGGGGAGGTGGGAAATGGAATTGAGGCGCTAGAGTTCTTAGATAAAAGCGAGGCACCTGATCTTATAATTACAGATCTCAAAATGGAAGAGATGAGTGGGATTACATTAATCCATAAAGTGAAGGCCAACTATCCTGAAATTGACGTTGCTGTTTTATCAATGGTCGAGGATAACAATACTGTTGCTGATGCATTTAGTGCGGGAGCAGTTGGCTTTTTATCGAAAAATTCGGATTATGACGAACTTGTTCAAGGTATATTCAACATATTACAGGGTAAAAGATATATTTCAATGGAAATAGGTCTATCCCTCCTCGATCATTTTCAGCTAAATAGACCCATTTATATCGATAAAGAAGCTATCTATCATCGTTACGATATTTCTGAAAGGGAATTAATGGTTTTGGAACTTATCTCACGTGGTTTTACCAACGCTGAAATTGCCGATCAGATATTTCTGAGCAAACGTACAGTTGAGGGGCATCGGCAACAGCTGATTGATAAAACAAAAACAAAAAATACAGCTGATCTAGTGCGGTTCGCCTTTCAAAATAAACTGCTACAATAAATGCTTACGGTCAATAGCGGATTTAAGATTTAATATTCTGTGTAAATAAAAGGTCTGCTAAGGCTTATAGGTTTAAATTAATAAGTATAAGATGGAACTCGATAAGGAAGTAATTCAACGTATTGGCAAGCTACTTGATCGTAAGACCGTCGCAACGGCCGAAAGTGTAACAGCCGGGCAGCTTCAGTTTATGCTGTCCCAGATCGAAAATGCTGCAGCTAATTTTAAAGGTGGGATTACAGCTTACACGCTGGAAGAGAAAGTAAATTTATTAGGAATCGATGAAGATGAGGCCAGAGTATGTGATTGTGTGTCGTCTCAGATCGCCGAAGATATGGCACTGCAGGCGTCACACTTGTTCAATGCTGATTTTGGTATAGGTGTTACCGGTTATGCAACCCCAGTGGAAGAGTCACATTTTAAGCTGTATGCATATTTTGCAATATCCTATAACATGCAGATAATTGTTTCCGAAAAAATAGCATTGAATAAAAATTTCTTAGGGGCGAAAGCACAGCAAAAATATGGCGAAAATATTTTGGTCACTTTTGAAGGAATACTTGCGAAGCTATATTAGTGATTTTTCCTCGCAAATTTATCTTAGGGTTTCAAAACTACTTTAACGCAATCTTCTTCTTTCTCATGGAAGATTTTATAGCCGTGCTCCGCTTCAGCGAGAGGGATGAGTTGTTTCGTCAAACCTTTAGGTGTTTGGTGATGTTCACGGTGAAAGAACAATTCATTAAATGAAGGTGGTTTCAGGTGATAATTTCGCGTTGTGAATGAAATTGCAAGGCAGGTTATCTTACTCGATTACTAAAAATTGAATAGCGGCTTACAACGATTATCAAATCTTTTAAGTGATGAAGAATAAGAAACAAACATATAAGTGATGAAGAATAAGAAACAAACATATTTTTATAGGAATAGTCTTTCCATCGTATTTATTTTATTGTTTGTAACTGCGCTGGGCGCGCAGGCATTTTTTGGATGGAAAGAAAACAATGAGAATCTGAAAGATCTGGGGTCTCCAGAAATTATATTTTCTGCATATCTGAAAAGTGGTCATTTTTTCTCGTCAACATTTGAAAATTTCCAAAGCGAATTTCTGCAAATGGCGCTTTATGTCATGCTTACGATCTCTTTGCGGCAAGTGGGATCGGCTGAATCAAAAGATCCAGAAAAGCCTGAAGAAGTTGATCGTCTTCCTGATCCAACCCGAAAAGATGCACCAGGTCCAGTTAAGAAAGGGGGATGGCGTTTAATGCTTTACCAAAATTCCCTGTCGATTGTTTTTGTTATCCTATTTCTAGTAAGCTGGGCAGGCCATCTTTATGGTAGTTTTAAGGATGCCAACCTGCAGGAAAGCTTGCATGGCAAACCCGAAAAAAGTTTATTAGATTTTCTAGCTGAACCTCAGTTTTGGTTTGAAACTTTTCAGAACTGGCAAAGTGAATTTCTCTCGGTGGCCTCAATTGTTATATTAACAATATTTCTCCGACAAAAAGGATCTCCAGAATCTAAACCTGTGGACGCCGCTCATTTAGAAACAGGTAAGTAAATCAATCTATATCCGAGAAATACCTACCTTATAAAAAGGGCTGGAACGATCCAGCCGATATATATTGATCCCTTGTTGGGAAAGAATTTTCAAAAATGCAGGCCTGATAAATGCGATACAATCAAGCCTGCAACTATTTATTAAATATCCAAGTAAATAAAACTAAACTTGAATAATAGTTTACAAAAAATAAAAAAGGCCGGTGACATGAATCCCCGACCTTTATAACTACTAAAACAAACTAACTTAACCTGCTGAAGAACATAATTCTGATAGAATAGTTCATTATTTTTCAAAAAAAGGACTAATCTTTCGATTAGCCCCTTAACTAAATTATAGACAGATCCATTTAGGACCGGAAAATACGTTTAAAATGGCCAGGCCTAAAAACCTGACCATACAATTAAATCAATCAATCTGAACTGATACGTAACGATCGACAACAGATGGACAATTCTTTAAAGAGCTTGGTTTGATAAAAGTGAAAAAAGACCGAGCCTCAGTAGCAGCCATCCTTTTGCGAGATACATAAAACACGAAAGTATGGCAAATCAATGATTATATTTGAGTAATAAAAAGATTTAAAGATGATAAAATCAATGCGAACACCGATTATTACCATTGGAATTATAATAATGATTTTAAATTTGTTTGGCTGTTCTGAACGTACGAAGCAAAATAATAACAAGCCATCAATTCAGACTCCATTAACCGAGCAAATTATTGATACGACATCGGATGACATGTTATTGGAAGTCGTTTATGATAACCTCTTTCGTAAGTTATCTGCGACATATGATAAAGAATATGAAATCGTCTTGTCTTGGAACAAATCTAGACAAGCAATTTATATGATCAGCCAATTAGAAGCAGAAGTAAATAATGGTGGTTATAACCAGTTTTATTTTAATTCAAGCGGTCAATTTGCTGCTGCCCTGCCAGAAGCGCTGAAATTAGTTGGCGCTACAAAATTTGCTGATCTGACCGAGCGAGCAAACCGCACATTTGAAAAGGAGAAATCGAAAATAACCGAAGATCAGGATGGTACGGTAGAAGGTTTTAGTAAATCGTATGAGAACAATCCGTTAAACAAATTTGACAAGGAATTTTACAAACTTAATGATGTTGAAAACTTGCAAAAAATTCAGGTTGACTACATCCGAAAGAACAAGAAAGAGTTTACCGATTAAATCCTATCTTATCTTATCCCTATGCCGTACAACCCCTTTGAACAAGTCACCAAAATTTCGTTTCGCGAGCTCGTCGAGTCGGGCTATGCCGACTTTGTACTGCAGCGCTTTGAGCGATCCCAAACTGCAGGCCGATCGCCGGCGCAATATGATCAATGTGCGTAGCGAACGTATCCTGGAAGATAAAAAGTCCTATTGGTACCGCTTGCGCAAGCAAGGTTGCCTTATCCCTGTGAGTGGTACCTTTGAGCATAGAGCTATATAGGCGGAAGTAGAAATGAGAAGCTAACAATAGCATGAAGTAAAAACAGGGGGGGCAGAAATATGCCTTACCAAAAGTTTCTGTCAGCCCTTTCTTGTACTTCTCAGTTACCTTATAAATTTTAATGTCACATAAATAAGATTAAAACAAATACTTAGCAAAATGGAATTTTCACCGTTCAACAATATCGTTAAATTATGCTTGCAAGGAATGGAGATGGAGGACAATGGCAACCCTGAAGAAGCAATCAAGTTTTTTCTTAAAGGCTTTTCTGAAGCTTCAGATGATTTTGAAAAATTTCTTGCTGCATACTACGTTT
>JAITLV010000144.1 GCA_031277685.1 Sphingobacterium sp.
TAATGGAAGTGAATAAGTTATGAGTAGAATTTGTTCATCTCAAAAAAAACACTACCTTTGCACGCAATTAATAAATTTTTTAACGCTTTAATATTATTCAAGAGATGTATTTAAGTAAAGAGTACAAAGCTGGTATCTTCGCAGAATTTGCGGGATCAGCTACTAACACTGGATCTACAGAAGGTCAAGTTGCTTTATTCACAAAAAGAATCGCTCACTTAACTGAGCATTTGAAAAAGAACAGAAAAGATTTCGGTACACAACGTGCCCTACAAATGTTGGTAGGTAAACGTCGTTCATTATTGGCTTATCTTTACAAAACTGATATTAACCGTTACCGTGCGATCATCAAAGGTCTAGGTCTACGTGATATCATCAAATAAGCTTTTGTACAAAGGTTTTTAGAAAGCCATCCAAATTTTGGATGGCTTTTTCGTTTTTAATAGGTTTAAAGCGGAATCTTGCTATTCATTTTTGTATAATTAAGCGATGTAATGGGAGCTATGGGCTCATTTGCGCTTTGCTGCTAAATGGGCTACTTGGATGGTGCTCGATGTTTTTTTGGGAACGATTCGAGTCTGCTTCGGGACTGGGACGAGACAACTTTGAGACTCGTTCGCCTATTGTTTGGTTAGTTTTTGACTTGATCTCGAGGAATAACTAACCAATAGTCGAATAGCTGACGAAGCAATCCCGAAGCAGTGTGCAAGCTGTCTCGAAGCGGGTGCCTACCGGAGTCGAACGCTGTTGGCACTTGAACGGAGCTGAGGGGGCTTGAGGAGACTTGAATGTGCTTATTATTCCAGTTGGAAGAATATTTGCTTAGCCTATCCGAACCGTTTTCATGATTTAGCTAGCTGTTAATTGCATTAATCTTAATATTTTAATTTACCTTTGTGCTGAAATCTAACGTATTTAAAATATCGGCACGCTGCCAACAAGATGAAAAGCGTGTCAAAAACAAGATTAAATGAATTACAACGAAATTAAAACAACCATCGATATGGGTAATGGCACCCAGATCGAATTGTCTACAGGAAAATTGGCGAAACAAGCTGATGGTGCTGTAGTATTAAAACAAGGTGATACGATGTTGCTTGCAACTGTCGTTTCTGCCAAAGAAGCTAAATCTGGTGTTGATTTTTTACCGCTTTCAGTAGATTATCAAGAGAAATATGCGGCTACTGGCCGTATCCCAGGAGGTTTCTTACGTCGTGAAGCTAGATTGTCAGACTATGAAGTATTGATTTCTCGTTTGGTAGATCGCGCATTACGTCCATTATTCCCTGAAAACTATCATGCAGATACACAAGTTGCCATCAGCTTAATTTCTGCTGATAAAGATATTATGCCTGACGCTTTAGCTGGTCTTGCAGCATCTGCTGCAATTGCAGTTTCTGATATTCCTTTCAATGGTCCTATCTCAGAAGTTCGTGTAGCAAAAATTGATGGTCAATTGGTTATCAATCCAAAATTATCTGAACTTGAAAATGCGACTTTAGAATTTATCGTTGCCGGTTCTGCACAGGATATCGGTATGGTGGAAGGTGAAGCCAAAGAAATTTCGGAAGCTGAAATGGTTGAAGCAATTGCTTTTGCTCATGAGGCTATCAAAAAACAAGTTGCTGCACAGGTGGAGCTGGCTAACTTAGTGGGTAAAACAGTAAAACGTGAATATAATCACGAACCTGAGAACCTTGAACTAAGAGATTCAATTTTCGCTGCTACGTATGATAAAGTATACGCTATTGCAAAATCAGCTTCTGCGAAACATGACCGTTCGGAGAATTTTGCAAAAATTGCAGAGGAATACAGAGCAACCATGCCTGAAGAATTGGATGATGATACTGCATTCTTATTCAAAAAATATTTCCACGATGTTCAGTATGATGCTGTCCGTAACCTTGTATTGGATGAAGGCATGCGTTTAGATGGCCGTAACGTGCGTACGGTACGCCCAATATGGTCTGAAGTGGATTACTTGCCGGCAGCACACGGTTCTGCTGTATTCACACGTGGTGAAACACAATCATTGACTTCGGTTACTTTAGGTGCTAAAGACGATGAGCAAATGATTGATGGTGCATTTATCAATGGATACAACAAATTCATCCTGCACTACAACTTCCCTGCGTTTTCTACAGGTGAAGTGAGACCAAACAGAGGTCCTGGTCGTCGTGAAGTTGGTCATGGTAACTTGGCGATGCGTTCATTGAAACAGGTATTACCTGCAGATAACGAAAATCCATATACAATCCGTGTGGTTTCTGATATTTTGGAATCCAATGGTTCATCTTCCATGGCGACGGTATGTGCTGGTACATTAGCTCTTTTGGATGCTGGTGTGAAGTTGAAAGCTCCTGTATCTGGTATCGCAATGGGATTGATCTCTGATGAGAAAACTGGTAAATATGCAATTTTATCGGATATCTTAGGGGACGAAGATCACTTAGGTGATATGGACTTTAAGGTAACGGGTACTGAAAAAGGTATCGTTGCTTGTCAGATGGATTTAAAAATCAATGGTTTGAAATGGGAAGTGTTGACACAGGCTTTGGATCAAGCGAAAGAAGCCCGTTTACACATCTTAGGTGAAATGAAGAAAACCATTTCAGCTCCACGTGAAGACTACAAACCACATGCGCCTCGTATTGTTCAGTTGTTGATCGATAAAGAATTTATCGGTGCTGTAATTGGACCAGGTGGTAAGATTATCCAAGAGATGCAACGTGAGACTGGCGCTACAATCTCTATCGAAGAGGTTGATAATAAAGGTGTCGTTCAGGTATTTGCAGATAACAAAGCGGCAATTGATGATGCTGTAGGCCGTATCAAAGCGATCGCTTCTAAACCTGAAATTGGCGAAACTTACGAAGGTAAGGTGAAATCAATTATGCCATTTGGTGCATTCGTAGAGATCATGCCAGGTAAAGATGGTTTATTGCACATCTCCGAAATTGACTGGAAACGTCTTGAAACAATGGACGGAATCTTCAAAGAAGGCGATAAAGTAACCGTTAAATTATTGGATATCGACAAACAAGGTAAAATGAAACTTTCTCGTAAAGCTTTATTGCCTCGTCCTCCAAAAGAAGATAAACCAAAACAAGATAAACCGAATGGCGAAGCTGCTGTGGCCGGTGCCGGACAAGAATAATCTTGTTTTTAATTCATAAAAAAAGCCCGCTAATAGCGGGCTTTTTGCTAAAAATCAGGTATTCGCTCAGGGTCCTAATATTTTATTTTTTGAAACTGAAAGTTCCCAAAGAACTATTCGATCAGGTAGCAATAGAAGAGCTGTGTTTTAGAAAAATGTTCTCACGCTGCATCCCGATCTGAAAAATCAATCTTTCCGGCCGTCAATGAGCAAAACCGTTACTTATCCAATAAGATAAAGTTGTCTTTATGCATAACAGATTGTCCTCCGGTTACTACGGTTAATTTCATTGCTCCCGGGGCGACATTGGATGGCACCGTGACTACGATCGTGTTGGCCGAGACACTATTTGGCGCAACAGCAATGGAGCCGAATTTCACAACTGTATCGTAATTTGGGATAAACCCAGTCCCTTTGATCGTTAAGATCGTACCCGGTACAGCAGAGGCTGGACTAAATGAGCTAAATGAAGGTCCAATAATCTCAAAGTCCCCTGGTATCGTTACTTTTTTATCAGGAAATTCCACACTAATCTTAGTCTTTCCTGCGTTGACCCCATAGGGAATGGAAACCTGCAGGTTTGTGGATGAAGTGGCCGTTCCAGAAGTAAGTATTGAACCTACATAGACATTATACCAACTCCCTGTGATAAAATTCCCCGAAATATTAATCTGCTGCATTGGACTTCCTGAAGTTGGTGAAAAACCAGTGGCTGAATAACCCAAGACTTTCAACTTTTTAGGAGCCAATACCTCATGCGGACCCACTTTCAGGTAAAGTGAATAGTCTCCTGCTGTCAAATTATCCGGAACAGTATAGTAATATGCGCCAAGCTCATGCCAAGACGCGTCCTGATAGCTACCGGAACCCAACTTGATTAAAGGCCTTCCTTCGCTACCATCACCGGTGGAAGGAAAGTTGCTGCCACGTACGAGTATCGATTGACCAGGAAATACCGATTCTGGCGCCAATTCACTGATAACAGGCGGAGTCACTTTAAATGTGCCAAGCGCTTTTTTCTTTCCGTTCATGGTAATCGTAAGTTCCGAGCTTTCCTTCACCGTAAACGGCACACTGAGCGTTCCATAATAATAGTGAACATTTAGAGCCTGATTCCCCACTTCGATCCGAAAATCGGAATTACCGTAATCATCTGGCAAATTATCCCCGGTAAATTTCAATTCGGATCCTACAGGGCCAGATTTTGGCATAAAATCCTTAAAGTTGGCAAGTATCCGGAAGGAACCATTACCAGCAGGTGTAGATCCAATCCTGACAGAAACATTGACTTCCTGTCCATGGGGCCGCTGTATTCCACTCGGCACCTCAGCACTAATCTCTGTCATGCTTACCGACACCAGCTTTGCTTTGATGTTTTCAAACATAACAGTTGTATTATTGGTTGTCGCATCGAAAAAAGTACCCGTGATCTTCACAATGTCACCCGACATAGCCATATTTGGAGCAATATTTCCCATTGAAGGACGTGGCAGGTTTACATTTAGCATCGCACCAAAAACGGTCCCTCTTGAATCACGCAAATAGGAACGAACCCAAATTGTATTATTGTAAGAATAGGCTAATGTGCTATCCACCCTAATCTGTTTTTTAAATTCCCCTGCTTTTACGTCCTTACCCAATGAAACCTTTATGCCTCTGTTTTCATCTATTTCTGGGCTGTTATTATAGACAAATCCATAATCCTCAACTTTCTCACTGCCTACCTTCGAAATACTTCCAACAACATCAAATGAAGTCGAAGAGCTTGCAGTCACCGAGAGTGTCTGAACTGCCGGAGGTGTAAAATCATCTTTTTTACACGAAAAAAGTAAGCCCAATAAAACGACAAAAGCAATATACTGTATTTTAAATCCTTTCATGATGTCAGTTTGTTCTTCCTAAAATGCATATCCAACTCGTACACCATTCACCAATGAACTTTTAAAGGTCTTGGTTTTATTTTCCGATATATAAGAACCATATCCCGGGTCAGTTCCAGTTACAGTCACATCGGGTTTTTTATACTTGGTCTGCAAGTAACCTAAGTTAAACTCATACCCGACAAAAAAGCCCTTGGAAATATAGAAATCAAAGCCGGCAACTGCATAGGCTCCAAATCTTGTATAGCCATTGGGAGACAGCTGCATAGCGGAATAATACCCACCATTGCCATTTGGTTGATAGATAACTTCCATCCAGGCATTTTTTACGTTCATTGTATAAGCACTGGTTGATAGCTCTTGCTTTGTGTGTTTTGTGCCGAAAGATAGGTCGAAGCCTACATAGGGAGATAGTCTGGCTGTCCCTTTGAAATGCTTTTCAAGACCAAAATTAAAATCCAACCCGGTACTTTTTCTGTTATTTGAATTAAAATAACCATTGGTGCCATAGGGAGTGCCATAATTTGCGGCGGAATCCAGTACATTGATGCCAACCCCTAGACGTAATGCTAAATCATTTTGAAGAAAATATCTTCCTTTGATCTGATTAAGGGCATTATTTAGGCTAAGATTCCCCTTAAAAGGATTGAAATTCAACTCCGTAACAAAATTGCCTTTTCTTGATTTGAGGCTTTCGGTTTCTGTGTCAGGTGAGGTTTGCGCACAGGCAATACGAGCTACTCCCAACATTAGAGCAGCTGATAAAATTCTTTTCATAAAATATATTAAACTAAGGGGATAAATATAGTACTTTATATGTGTTTTACAATAAAATACTGTACAAAATATTCATTTTAAATGGTCTGGCTTACATGCTATCAAATACGATATAACGACCTCGATTCAGAGAGCTTGACAGCGATTTTGCTGATATGAAATATAGAACGATGCTTGGCCGCGTCGCTATTTCCACAGAATAGCGTTGGATAGCGGGTGGGCTTTTTTTGTACGCTAAATTTGATTAACTTAACCACATATACTTTCAATTATGATCCGATTATGCTATCTCGTTCTCGCCTTTCTATACTGTGTTCCTGTGATGGCACAGGTAGCAAAAATGACTGATACATCAAAAATCTTTAAAGCGGTTGATATTTTTCTGGAGCCAAGGGATGGAATGAACGGCTTTAAGGTTCGTTGGCTAAACTATTTGAAAGAAACTATGAAAGAAGGCCGATTGGATAAAACGATATATGCGGATCATATGTTTGAGGTACTTGTAGCAAAAGACGGATCACTGTTGGAGAGGAAAAGTGGATCTAAAGATCTGATTCTACATGATTTCTTAAGAGTGCAAAAAAAATGGAAGCCGGGTATTCGCTCAGGTCTCCCAATATTTTATCTTTTAAAATTGAAAGTTCCCAAAGAATTATTTGATCAGGTAGCAATAGAAGAACTGGTTGCTCAAGAGGATCTGGTGAAGCAGGAGTTGTTGAAAGAATAATAAACAAGAAAGGCTGTCATTTCGACAGCCTTTCTTGTTTTTATAGCATAATAACACCTTTTATCTTGGATACTTCTTTGTAAAAGTAAATGACCTGATCAGCATCTTTTACATTCAGATTTACTGTGATTGAGGTATATTTTCCTGTTTTGGAATCTTTAAAATCAAACCGTGCACCTGTATCATCAAATACACTTTGAATCTGATTGAAATGATCTTGATCTTTCGGTAAGATAAACTTGTATGTATATTCCTTTGGAAAGGTTTCCAAGTCCTCTAATCTTTCTTTGAATGTATCATAGAAGTCTTTTGGATTCTCGCCACCATCAGGGATGTCTTGTATATTGATGTTTTTGTAATCTGCCATTTTTTTGTTCTCCTTAAATTTATATACTAAGGTATTAACAAATATTAATCCATGAATGTTTTGCTGACAATTTTTCAGTTAATTATTGTCAATGCTTGACGGTCTGTCTGCTTTATTCTTTCCAAAGTTCTTATTTGGAGTAGCGCTCATCTCAATTTCCATCTGACCACCCTGTAGCAATTGCGCATGAGTGATAAATGTCTTTGTATAAGGCTTTCCATCCAATTTGATGGATTTGATATATTGGTTTGATTTACCTTGGTTTTTGACGTTAATTGCTAAAGTCTTCCCATTCGGTAGATTGATGTTGGCCTGTTCCATCATCGGTGAACCAAATACATAAACACCGCTCATGGCATTCAAGGGGTAGAAGCCCATCGCCGAGAATACATACCATGCACTCATCTGACCGACATCATCGTTACCACAAAGTCCTGCTGGCGTGTTTGTATAGAAATCTGTCATTGCCTTACGTGCTAATGCTGCACCTTTCCAAGGTTGTCCTGCATAAGCATATAGGTAAGGGATATGGTGGTTAGGTTCATTGCCCTGTGCGTACTGGCCAATCAGTCCTGAAATATCCGGTGACGCTTCCCCACCTAGGTCCGAAGACATCGTGGTAAAGTAATCCAATTTCTTTAAGAATTTCTGTTCACCACCAAAGAGATTGATCAATCCTGTCACATCCTGTGGTACTAACCAAGTGTATTGCCATGCATTGCCTTCACAGTAGTCATTTTCGCGATGTTTGGCCATTAACGGATCGAACGGTCTGCGGAATTCGCCATTCGCTTTCTTGCCGACAAAATGTCCCACTTCTTTGTCAAAATATTGCTCATATAATTTATAGCGTTTTTTGAAATAAGCAGCATCTTCTGTCTTTCCTAATTTTTCGGCAATTTTATAAGCGCCAAAATCGGCGATAGCATATTCCAATGCCCAGGCAACGGATTCATTCGGCATGCTGTCAATAGGAATATAAGTCAGGTCGCGCGCGAATTTCAAACCATGGTCATTGCCCATTGCTGTGGTTTTGACAGCTTCCCATACTAAAGGATAATCCTTCTCGTCGATGATTCCCTTTAAGAAGGCATCCGCAATGACAGGAATAGCAGGTAAACCAACCATCGTGTTGGTTTCATTTCCTTGTAAATGCCACATTGGTAATTTACCTTGTTGTTGATAGATCGCAAGCATGGTTTTGATAAAATCCTGATTGATTTTGCGGTCCTCAAGGATAGTCATCAACGGATGAAGTCCACGGTAGGTATCCCAAAGGGAGAATACAGTATGATTGACAAAATCTTGCTTTTCGTAAACCTGTTTATCCGTACCCATATAATCGCCGTTTGCATCGTTGAAAATTGTCGGAGCAAAATAGGTATGGTATAAAGCTGTATAGAAGATTGTTTTTGTGTCTTTATCAGCTTCAAATTGAATTTTATTTAAGGTTTTGTTCCAGCGTTGATCTGCTTCCTGTTTCACTTTGTCAAAATTCCAGCCTGAAATCTCTGCGTTAATATTATTTAAGGCATTGGTGGAGCTGACTGGTGAAATACCTACTTTCAATTCAATGGTTTTATTTTTTGCTGCATCGAAGAAAAGTGCCGCTTTGATCGCTTGTCCTTTGAATGTAGTTTGGCCCAGTTTTTCATCTTTACCATCAAAAAAACGCACCTTTTGAATAGGCTGTGAAGTTTTTATGGCAAAATATAGTTTTTGATCACTAGCCCATCCTGTTGAAAAGCGGTAGCCCACAAAGGTAGAGTCATTGAGCTGCTTGATGTAGGTATCTGTCGGTTTGTCCCAATTGATGTGATAACCAAGATCGACCAAAATATGGGCGTTGTCTGTTTTTTCGTATTTGTATTGGTGGTAGCCTACTCGTTCCGTCGCCGTTAGATTGGCCTGAACTTTATAATCGTCCAGATATGCACTGTAGAATCCGGGCTTAGCGATCTCATTTTCTTTTTTGAAAGATGAGCCATAACCCGTATTCATTTTATTGAATTCTGCCGGTGTTAATTGTAATTTTCCGTTGGCCGGAACGATCATAAGATCATTGAGGTCGCCAATGCCTGTTCCGCTCAGGTGTGTGTGGGTAAAACCCAATATTTCCTGGCTTTTGTAATTGTAGCCACTGCACCAATCCCAGCCATTGAATTTGTCCCAGATCTGTGGAATTTGGGTTGGTCCGAGTTGCACCGCACCTAATGGTACATTGGCTCCAACAAAGACGTGTCCGTGATCTGCAGATCCAATAAAGGGATTGACATATTGTGTTAAATTTTGCTGGGCGTGCACGCAAAATGGTAAAATTAGCGTGCCCAACACTGTTGTGATGCGTTTATTTCCTGTCATAGGTTTTGTGTTCGGGTATTTGAAACTGCTTAAAATTAGTAAATAAAACCTTTTAGCGCAATTTTATTATTATTTTAGTAAATTGTCGTTAAATTTTTTACTTTAGTAATCTTCGAAATAAAAACTTAACAAACCTACTCTACATGAAGAAACGTATTCTGATCAGTGATATCGCAAAGGCGCTTGGAATTTCTGTAACTACAGTATCCTTTATTTTGAATGACAAGGCAAAAGAAAAGCGTATCAGTGAAGCGCTAACAAAGCGCGTGTTAGATTATGTCAAGAAAGTAGGGTATAAGCCAAATGAGTTGGCGAAAAGCCTGCGCACCGGAAAAACTAAGATTTTGGGCTTAATTATCGAGGATATTTCAAATCCGTTTTTTGGAAATATCGCACGACTGATCGAGAGTAAGGTTTATGAGCAAGGGTACCGCATTATTTATTGTAGCACAAACAATGATGTGGAAAAAGCCAAGGAACTGATCCAGATGTTTTATGACCGTCAGGTTGATGGTTTTATTATTACACCATCAGATGGTCTAGAGGACACGGTTAAGCAATTGCAGCAAAATAATATTCCTGTTGTACTTTTTGACCGCTACTTCCCAGATCTGGAAACAGACTATGTTGGAGCAGACAATTTTCAGGGGGCTTTTGATGCTACGAGCCATTTGTGCCAGCAGGGGTATAAACGCATCGGATTTGTGTCCTTATATTCGGATCAGACCCAGATGAAGGAACGTTCGGAGGGCTATTTGAAAGCGATGGATAATAATAAACAGCAAAGTTTTATTCAGAAGGTGCAGATGGATGCATCAGATGAAGAAGCCATGGAATCGTTAAACGATTTTATTTGCGAGAACCGTTTAGATGCTGTTTTGTTCTCAACAAACTATCTTGCCATTGCTGGACTGAAAGCTTCAAAGAAATATAATTTTGTTATGCCAGCAATGATTGCTTTTGATGATCATACGGTATTTAAGTTACTGGAACCGGCAATCACTGTTGTGTCGCAGCCAATCAAGGAGATTGCTGAAAATTTGATCAATATCCTTTTGCTCCGTTTACAGGGTAAAATAAAAGCAACACGTAAGATGGTGTTGCCTTGTGAATTGAAAATTCGCGAATCGACGAAGACAAAAGTTACTTTGTAGTATCGGCGACGAATTTCATTGAAATGGAATTGACGCAATGGCGTGTGTTTTTTGCTGTGAAACCTTCTCCAAGAAATACATGTCCTAGATGTGCGCCACAATTGTTGCAAAGGATTTCGGTGCGGCGTCCATCCGCATCAGTAATTCTGTTGATAGCTCCCGGGATCTCATCATCGAAGCTAGGCCAGCCACAGCCGGATTCAAATTTTGATTCCGATCGGTATAGTGGGCTATCACAACGTCTACAAATGTAGGTTCCCTTCACTTTGTTATCCAAAAGTGCTCCCGTAAAAGGACGTTCTGTCCCTTTATGCACAATCACATATTCTTCTTCTTTGCTTAACGGGTTGTGTTTTTTATTCGTTTCCATCGTTGTTGTCTGTTTTATGTTCTTCTGCCCCTGACAGGAATAGGCTGTCACGGACATGGAGATAATTAAGCTATATAATAGCGTTTTCATTGTTATAAAGTTACGCAATTAATATAATAAAATGTTTTTTCGGCCCGGAATGATCTTGATATTCAGGTATTTTAAATTGTCATGGTAATGTCTTATATTTGATTTAAGAGCCGAGTTGAAAAGTTGTCGCGATGGAGGAGCTTCATGAGTATAATAGGGATTTAAGGTGGTTTAAACGCAATTGTTTAGAATGATTATAAATTGATATTAAAGGTCACAAAATTGTCAGCGATTTGTTAATAAATCATACTTTTGTGGCATTGTTAAGGGGGTAGTGGCTCCTTT
>JAITLV010000139.1 GCA_031277685.1 Sphingobacterium sp.
CGCTCAACATTGTACTCTATAACAGCCAATTAAAAAGCGAAAATTCTAATGCATTACGCGCTGGCCAGCTTTATAATCCGCTGTCAATAGCTGAGATATTAAGTGAAAAAAGCAGAGCCAATATGAAAACGATCTGGCTAAAAATCCAGGTTATTTATGTTCCCGAAAATAAAAAGTCATGAAAATAAAAATTCTAATTGCATTATTGTGCCTATTTAGTTTAAACGTCGCCGCACAGGAAATAGAAGATGAAGCTAACCGATTTTTCATGAATAAAAATCTTGATAAATTGTACTTAGGTGCCATTATGAAAATCAGCTCCCTCCATAAGGATAACTATGAATTTATTGAAGCTCCGAACCTGCCGACCGTAAATGTTAATGCAAACACAGCAGACGCAGTAATCATCCCCAGTAAAGCTGGGATGGTTAATTTTATTCTCAAAAATATTGAGGGCGATGACCTATCAGGAATAGTCAGCGAATCAATACCCAAAGTTCAAAGGGTGGCATCTTACGAAAAATTAGGAGCAGTTTTTGGTCAGAAGATCAACCCGGAAATCATGCTTGCTGTTAACCCAAAGTCCAAAGGCTCCAAAAACCTCTATGCTGTAAGTTTTACCAATCTTATCTATAGTTTGACATGTATGACCGATATTGTCAAAGCAAAAGCACATTCCGCTATAAAAAAACTCGACCCAAAAGATTTAATGTATGTCGATGAAATCACCTTTGGTCGAGCTGCTTCAATTTTTATCGAGTCCGATGCGGATTATGAGACTATTAAAAATCTGGTAGATAAAAAATACTTCAAAAGAGAAGTAACTGAACAAGATGAGGCAATTTTGGCAAATTCAACGATACATTTCCAAATTTCAGATACAAAAGAAGTCGATCTTTTTGATGGAGACCCTTTCCGGATAATACGCAGTTATATGACTGCACCGATCACAAAAGAAGATTTCTTAAGACCAATCTGGATTAGTGGAACTAATTTAAACGATGGCTATATGGTAATTACACCGTAAAATTATAAACATTATCGTGCCCAAATTAACTTTTCTTATGTCAAGTTAGAACATTAAAAAACGCTACCAATACAGCCAAACTCATCTCCCTACTTACACCTAAGATTTACCAGAGAGCTACTAAAAACTTGTACCATTTTAGTAGCCTTCTAGTGGCTCTTTAGTACATCTTTGGTACCTTTCTAGTACACTATTGGTACACTCCCGATAGCTTAACCGTGAATCAATGGTACCTTTTGCTGCAAGGAATAGAATGCTTAGGGACCGACAAACACCTGACCAACTTAGCCCTTTCTTCGGGTGTTGTTCGGGTAATACACCGGTTTTCCTCGGGTCGTCCCCGAACAAACCCAAAGGAAAGGCAATATAACTTGCTTCCAATAACCAAGTAAATATATAACACCAGATAAGCACTTTGATAGCATACTTTTCCGTTGTCAATAGGATTACGCAACAATTACGTCATTAGTACTATATCGATACTTAGACAATACTTAACGAATACTTTATCTATACTGGAGAAGTATAGATAAAAACCAGCAGCAATTTAAAGGACTGCATTTCTAGTTTTCGGGAATTTCTCTGAAATAAAATCGCTACGCGTTTGAACCGATAAAAAAATACAGTAGTAGGTAAGGGATTCCTTTCCGGATTGCCTATTTTACGGATAATACGATCTTAGCTAAACCATATGCATTGTTCTACTAACCTACGGTCTACTAATATCACTCCTTACCCTCTTCAATTATCTTTTTCTCAACAGGGTTTAACGTCTCAAATAAATCTTTATATACCTCATCCTTGCTATCCTCCTCCCCTAACAGGAATCCCCAAGGTTTAAGTTCCTTGATCCGATCCATCACAATCTTAACAATAGCCAAAATAGGAATGGCCAAAAACATACCGGAAATACCCCAAACCATTTCACCAATAATAATGGACAGCATGGCAAACAAGGAATTAACCTTTACTTTGGATCCTACAATTTTGGGCACTATAAAATTACTGTCGATCATATGTATAATAATCAAAGCTACGATGACCAAAGCGACATGGGTAAAGGAGGAGGTCGCAAATGTCAGAATAGATATAATCAACATTGCGGAGAAAATACCAACATAAGGCAGCACGTTAAAGACGCCTGTAATTAACGCCAAGAGTAGACTATATTTGACTCCGATCAGTGACAGAACAATAAAGACCAGCAGCGAAACCAAACTCATTTGGATCAGCAAGCCGATCAGATATTTCTTAACCACATATTGAATCTGTCTGACCACATCAACAACAATCGGCCGATCTTCGACACGATTGGCAAATAAAAGAAACTTCACGATATGTCCTCTATAAATCAATAGGAAAAAGGTATAGAGAAAAGTAAAAACAAACAAGATAAACATGGAGGATAGCGAAACCAATGCTGTTCCTAAAAACAGCGTTCCCGAATCAACAGACTTTGAAGCGGTCTTATTGATAAAATCGATTTGATCCTTATGCTGAATACCAAACTGCTGGCTTACCCAAGTCTGCAACTTGCCTACCCCATCCATGATCTGTTCTTTAAATGCAGGAAAATCTTCCTTCAATAAGGTAAGCTGAGAAGCTAATAAGAAGAGACCATATCCCAATACACCGAAAAAAACAATTACACTGAGTATTCCGGCCAATGTCCTTGGAAAATGCAATTTACGTTCCATAAAATTGCTCAACGGAATCAATAACAGAGAGAATAACAAACCCAAGATCATTGGGATGAGTATGGTATCCCCAATTTTAGCCAGATAGCCTAAAAGAAGGATACTGATTAATACGCAGGCTAATTTAACATAGAATGGTAAAGGAAGAAATCTTTTCATGCAGCAATCTTTTGAATAAAAATAACAAATTCGGATGACTTAAGTTTAAGGAAATAAAAAGTCCCCACAAAATGCAGGGACTTCTTCCTCATAATAAGCTTAAGTACTTATATTTCTTATAGTCCAAAGCCGATACCGACTGACCAAACACGGTTTTTAGCTGTACCATTTGGTCTAGGATCTAAATTAGTCAAACCTAAACCGTAGCCTGCATTAATCTGAAAACCATTAGTCAATTGATAACCCGCTAAGAAATTAATACCGAAATCTGTGCGTTTTAAATCATCACTAGCATCACTACCAAAATTTATATCTCTATTGCCCTGAACAGCACCGTCAAAAACCTCTCCTTTACGCTTGCCGCTCAAACCAAATCCTACATAAGGTCCTGCACCGACAAAGAAATTACCAGATCCGCCTGTAGGCAATTTAGCCACTAAGTTTACTGGGATATCCAAAGACATTACACTTTCTTTTATTTCGGAAGAAGAAGATGGTGTCCATTTACCGCCCTTATTCTGCAGAGACAAGCCAGGTTGTACGGAGAAATAGGGAGATACAGGTGCATCAAGATAACCCGTTACGAAGAAACCTGTATTAGATTCTGTACTTCCATTACCTATTGAATATTTAGGAATATTTACCCCCGCACGTAGTCCGTATCCCAATCCACCTTGCGCAAAAGCTCCTAATGAACCAAATAAAATTGCTGCAGATAATAATAGTTTTTTCATGTTTCCTAATTTAATTTACTTTCTTTCTTTTATCATTTATCTCACAATTTCCTGTATGAGATTTATGACAATCTTATTTGCAATATCTATTCCAAAATGCATAAACTATTCATATACACCTCAAAACAAATGAATAAACTTGTGTGAAATTTTATTTGAATGTCCTTTAAATCATACAGTGGGGTCGCAGAAACTTCAATTTATTTAACACGCTCGACTGCAATATTAAGAGGCAATCATGGATGAGAAGTACTCGTCACATCAAAAACTAGAAGCTTGGTTTTCAGAATAATGCTCAAAAAGGCAAAACTTTTATCACAAAGATTTTTTAATTCCAATTATAAGTTTTATTTTTGCAGACCTTCAAAAGGAAAAAAATAGGGTCGGATGGCCGAGTGGCTAGGCTGAGGTCTGCAAAACCTCCTACAGCGGTTCGAA
>JAITLV010000141.1 GCA_031277685.1 Sphingobacterium sp.
ATGCTGCAGAGCTATTTAGCGTATAAACTGTTGATAAGTCAACCATATCCTGGCTAGGATCCACAATCAAATGATCTGCACCAATTGTTCTCAAAACTAAATCCGATCTTAATTTCATAAGCTTTACATTTTAACACGTGTTAATTCTCTAGGGTATTTCAGCGTTTGCGCAAGACGACTGCAGGATGATCTACTAAATGCAGACGATCTGACTATTTTGGAAATAACATCTATTACTGTCATCGTGCAATTCGATCCGCACGAATAGTATCAAACATAAATAAATTGTGCCTTAAATACAATATTACTTATTGTTTTAAGACACAATTTTTCATCTTTTTCATACTATTTAAGAGCCTAAACCTTTTCTGTTGATAAGCCCGTGAAGGAATAATAGAAAAAATTAACTTTAATGTTGTTGCTTTAATGATCTAATGGTGTCACGCAGACCCTCCTTAGCTGTTTTAGGCAAACGCTCGATTGCCAGAGCAACTTTTATTTTTTTATTTGAAACAACGAGGTTGCTGGTCAATTTTTTCAGTCGCCATGTATTCAGTGGGAATGCTCTACTATGGTCACCGATCTTCGATAAAAATGAAATTATACGCTTGGGCAGTGGAAAACAAGGGATTTTTAAACCTGTTTCCTGTTTCATAATATTTACGATTTCATTAGAAGATAAAGTTTCATCGTCGGATAAGTGATAGATTCCTGGATTTATCTTTTCATTTTGTAAAAGAATCTGTTCAACAAAGAAACAAAAATTGTCAACGGACAGAAATGAGCGTTTATTCTTAAATCGAACCAATGGATAGGGAATTCCTTTGCTTACGATGGAAAACAATTGTTTTAAATTGCCTTTGTCGCCGGCTCCATGGACCATGGGTGGACGTAAGATAATTAGTTTTTTATCTGCCGGCAATTGTTGACTTATCAGCCACTCTTCGGCCGCTTGTTTAGATCTACCATAAGGTGAGACGGAGTTATATGTAGCATTTTCAGAAAGAGATTTTGCAGATTCTACTTCTTCAATGGCCGCGAGGGAGCTTATATGGATAAATAATTTCGCTTGGGAGGAAATAAATAGGTTAAACGCCTTTTTTGCTAACTCAAAGTTGGCAAAAAAGAAATCTTCTTCCGTTGCCTTGCCCGTAAAATCGTGGGCTTTACCTACTAAATTGATGATGCAATCTGTTGGATAATTGTCCTTTGACCAATTCAGATTTCTCATGGAAACAAATTCACATTGAATTGGATTCTTAAGCTTCTTCTTTAAATGACTCCCTAGGAATCCGCTACTTCCCCCTAAAACTAATACTTTCATCTTATTACCCTTTACGCTTTCTCTTCGATATTTATATAGCTAAATAAATATGTTTAATTATAATAGAATTCTGAATATTGAATCTTTTAATGCATTATTAAATAGTTTGTTAAAAGTTTTAATATGGATAATTAAAAGCAATAGTTTGAAGGATATTTAACATTGTAAAAACTTTCTTCATAATTCGAGCTAAAATAATTAATGCAAATATACATATATTTACTTATTTAATTTACCCAACGTTAATTCTATCTTAATTGCTACAGTTTAATGTTAATTTTTTTTAAAGTTTAGCATTTTCCTACAATAGCAAAAATTAGGAAAGGTGTATTCCATTTAAAAATCAATGCTTTTGAATGGAAATTTTTATTCAACTGTTTAATAATATCTATCTATTCTTTTAAAGGATCTTACTTAGCGCTTGAGTAAATAATTACTTGATTAGTCTATTTGGAGCAGAATAAATCAATTTTAATTTGGTAAGCACGCGACGTAACAATCGTAAGCGGTACCAGCACAGCCCACTTAATCTTGCCCATGTCCCGTTTACAGCTATAACTTTGCCTTTATCTTTGGGATAATGCATAATGGCAATTGCGATAATATCTGTCTCCGAAATGTATTCGCGGAGTACAAGATTACCGTCACCTGCCAAAATGTATTGGCCATCTTTCTTTCCTACGAAGCGGTGGAACACAAATTTATCATTCGCTTTAGCGAGTGTATTACTGCCTAAGGGTAGAGGGCTACCGCTGTATGCACGTAGTAGGACAGTATCCCCATCTTGAATAAATGGACGCATACTATTTCCTTTAACTCTTATGCGTACTTCCTTGCCTTCACGAAGGATGCGTTGTACCTCGGCGAAATAGTCTTCGTTTGAAATAACCCGTATTTCGTTTTCGTGCTTATTTTTAGGCATTGGTTAGGAATTGGTTTTAACAAAATAGGCAATTACCTGCTGTAAGTAGGCATCTTTTAATAATACCTTTTTATTTTCGTCCAAAAGGTAAATTGTTGGTGAAGCTTTGAGGTCGTACAAATTAAACGACAATAGTTTGTTTTCGCTGTCAAAACCGTTGATCCATTCATACGATAATTCGGATTGGTAATTTTTCCATTTGCTGCGGTCGCCCCATGGGTCGATGGCCACTACCTGTATCTGCAGCTGATTAAAGAGCTGAACGAGCTGAGGGGTATCACGAAGTTGATTTATGGTTTCTTTACAATGAGAACAGTCTGGATCGTAGAAAATTAAAAGGCTATATTTCGCATTAATTTCGGACAGCTTTTGTTTTTGCCCATTGGCCAGTTCAAAGCTAAAGTCTTCTGCCTTTTGCCCAACTTTATTTTGGCGTACTAATTTATAAATTGGTCTATAAGCTTCTTTTTCAAGATCGGAAAGCAGATCTGTTTTGATCAGATAGCGTAATACGGATTCATAGACAATATCGTTGCGCATGGGCGAATTGCCATCATATAGATAATGCTCATATTGTTTGATGAAATAGTCAAAGCTTTTCCGATTGACTTTTGCCTTGTCTAGCATGAGATCGATAGCTTTATCTCTTGTCGCAGAATCTGGATGCTGCGCCAAGAGCTGGAGAAAATCAGCAAGCTGTTGTTCGCCTTTTTCAGGATTTTTTACCTGGGCAGTATCCTGCATATCAAATTTATCCCAGAAATGGAATAATGTGCTATCTACCGAACTGATAGGCCTCGTGTTTTGGGCCATTGCTTCTTTCTTTTGCTTTTCTTTCGTGGCGCCGGTACAAGACCAAAACAAAAGGGAGAGCGTGCTAATAGGTATGAGTAAAACAAGTGAAATAATTTTCATTTTTAGCATATTTATAATCTCTTATCAATTTAAGGAAATCGTAAAATTAATCCTTTCATTTTATCTTTTTTCAATCCAAACGAGTGAAATACAATATAATCATAAATTTTCAGTACGATACATTTTAAGCTCCCTTTACTCTATACCAAGTGTTCTAAGTAGATTTTTTTTCTCTTGTGAATCTTTTAGTGCGTTGATATGATACTTTGCGTCTAACAGGTTTGCGGTGGATTTTTTCGATAGATACCGATTTACATACTGCGTTGCATGATCCTGTATAAATCGACGGCAGTCTATATTGACGCTGATTCCCTTGCCGAAATTGCCGTATGTCAAACCTGTTACAGCTTCATTCGAAGAGATGGATTTAATGCTATTCATGTGCAATTCGTTGATATTGAGCGTGAGTGCAGGGTAGTAGAAATCCGGCTGACTGGGGAATTTGATTTTCACGATTAGTTTATTCCCTTCGATGCGGCTGCTGATTACACTGTTTTGCCTATTATAATTGTATTCATAATATTCTTCTTGTGAAGGAAACCACAGGATGTCCTTTCCGTCCTTTCCGTAGGTATTGTTAAGCCAGAGCAGGAGCTGGGCCCAGTCATGATCTGTTTCGTGTACACCAATATGAACGGCCTCACGGTCAGTGACATTTTTTGTCACAGCCTCGTTGACCAGTTTTTCTGCCTCAGCGGCATAATTAACAAATACACGAGCTAAGGTCTTTTGGTTGAGGGATGAATTGACCTGATACGGTATGAGCTTATCCGCGCCATTCTGTGCAGTTACAGTCTGTATAGCTGGAAATCCAAGAGCGGCCTGGAGGTACGATTTATTTCCATTTGGCTCGGCCAAAAACTTGATGTTCCGGCCATTTAATCTTTTATTTGTGATTTGTTGAGCCCGATCAAAATGCTTGATTAGCGAGTCCACATTATTGATAGCGGCGGTATTCAAGTCGTGGAATGCAATCGCATTGCCATCGTTCACCATTTCGACTACATTATTCCAACGTAGGCCAGATTTCATATAAAAGCGGAAAAAGTTTTCTGTGAAGTTCTTCTTTACTGCTGTCGGGGCGTCCATAAAATCCCATTCGGGTGCTAGGGTAGTTGTAAAGTGAAACCGCACTTCATTCCCAAAACCATCGGTACTACCCAGCGTTTTTCCCAGAAAGTAACTGTTTGGAGGGAGGTCATCTGCTTCGAGGTGTTCAATATCGTAGTAATATTTTCGTTTAATATCAGAGCGATCAACAGGTTTACCATTAATGGCAGCCCAGGTCATGCTGAATGCCGACTGCTTACAATCGTCCTGTGTTAGCATAAACAATAAGCTCTTATTATATTTCAGCGGCGGAATACTTACTGTCGGAGTATGGATTATTCCTTGTCCGGAATGAAATTCGATGATGAGTTCCGCTTCTTGTCCTGTCTTTTCTTCACCAAATGGATAGCTATATCGATTTGTATTTCCGCTGTTATCGGGCGGTGATACTTCTTTTCCATCTTCGTTCTTGCTGCCCGAGTAAAGATCTTTTTTTAGGCAAGAAGATAACAGTACACATCCTAATGTAATAAGAATAGCTTTTGTGTAAATAATTTGGCGCATGCGCAAATATAGACCTTCTTGTTGGATTAACTATTTCGTTAAATAAAAAAAATAATCAAATTTAAGAATTAATGGGGATTTATTTGACTTACTCAGAACCTTATATGAACGACAGATTATGTTGAAAGCAATACACGATAATTTGATGAGGAAATTCTAAAAAGATGACATCATTGAAATTATTTTATGCAATGCAACTTGGATAAAATGCAATTTAGTCCTGTTCTGTAGCAAATTCATTCGTATCAACGTTCTTTAAGCTAGAATCCGGCAATCGTTTGTTAAATATCAGTTGAATTAAGGTATAAAAGCTGATTCAGGAAATATTTCAATCATTTAATTAAATAGTTTTACTAATTTTGCGGCAAATACCGCGGCGTAGATGAAAAGAATAATATTATGGTTATGTATAGCAGGATTTGTTGGTACCGTAGGGGCTCAGACCAATCCCGCCAATATAAAAGTTGATAATCTTAGTGATGCTCAGATTGAGCAATATGTGAAACAGGCAGCTTTAATGGGCTATGATGAAAGCCAACTGGATGGTTTTGCCCGTGCACAGGGGGTGTCTGCCGTGGAGGTCCAAAAGCTTAAGGAACGCCTGGAGAAAATCAAACGTAAAAAACAAGAACCAAATCAATTACAAGGCTCTTCAAACCAATCGCGTAAAAGTCGTTTGAATGGTCGTCAGGTGGATGGTTACTCCAACGCGGATTCTTTGCAAAATAAGCAGAGGAATACAAGGGATTCGATTGATAATGAAGAAGGCAAGCTCAAGATTTTTGGCTCAGACCTTTTTAGGAATAATGCCATCACTTTTGAACCCAATCTGCGTATGGCTACACCTAGCTCCTATATTATTGGTCCAGACGATGAAATCTTGTTAGATATTACCGGAGATAATGAAGCATCTTATCAACTTCCGGTAAGTCCAGATGGAACCATCAAGGTGGAATATGTGGGCCAGATCAATGTAGCAGGATTATCAGTAGCGGCGGCAAAAAGTAAGATTGAGCAGCGTCTGAGCGGGACTTATCCCGCGCTACGTTCGGGAAGGACTCAGGTCAGCGTTAACATTGGCAATATACGCACGATTCGTGTGACATTGACAGGTGCTGTTACAAAACCGGGAACCTATAGCCTGCCTTCATTGGCAACGGTATTTAATGCGTTGTATGC
>JAITLV010000143.1 GCA_031277685.1 Sphingobacterium sp.
TCATGCCGGCACAGATAGCCGCTATACGCCTATTTAAAAACATTTTACAAAGATAAGTGAATTTGTTATACTAATCAATTAAATTTTACTGCGCAATATAGTTTAATAATTATTTGATCCCAAAAACAACAATTCTTCTTAACATTCTTTAACTCGTTCAATGCAATTTAGTCGCAGTATTGTCATGAACTTGTTGTTTTTCTATTGCATAAGGATCGGAAAAATATAGATTTTAAAATATTTGATTATCTTTACATATACAATCATTGAATTTAATAAAGAGTATGACTTTAAAAGAAAAAGTGGAGCAAGCATTGGATACCTTGAGACCATATTTGGAAACTGATGGCGGAAATGTGAGTGTTGAAGAGATTACAGCAGAAAACGTCGTGCGCTTAAAACTATTGGGAGCTTGCGCTTCTTGTTCAATGAGCATTATGACTTTTAAAGCTGGATTGGAGCAGGCTATAAAAAAAGCTGTGCCTGAGGTAACAGCAGTAGAAGCGATCAATCTTACTGATCCTGATTCTCCAGAGGCTACCTTGCCTTCTGCTAATTAGTTTATCTATTAACACAATTTAACGGCTAACTCGGCTGTTTTTGTGTAAATTTGTTCTATGAAGTTGCTGATCCCCATATTATTGATGTTGTCTGTATTTTTCGATTCTTCTGTCTTGAAGGCACAGGAAAGGAAGATCGTTCAGTATTCGGGTATTGTGAGCACTGTAGGGTCGGGGCTTCCAGTGGGGTACGCTACAGTAACAAACTTGTCTTTTCGCAATGAAGCTGTTGCAGCAAATAATGAAGGGTATTTTTCTTTTGTAGCCCATGTGGGCGATACGATTCGTTTTTCGTCTGTAGGTTTCGATCCGCTTATTGTAACTATTCCTGAAGTTGCTGGTGATAAATATACTGCCAATATCGTGATGCAAAATTTGGTAACGGAATTGCCAATGGTAACTCCCTATCCTTGGGCCAGTATTGAGGAGTTTAATATAGCATTTATGAATTTGGATGTATCCGAGGATAATATTGTCCGGGCGAGAAGAACACTTTCTTATGAATCGTTGTCAGCTATGGCTGCAGTGGTTCCGCGTGATGGTAACGAGATGCGTTCAATCAATAACGCACAAAGTTTTAACATGATGAATAATAAGGTCATTAACCAGCGTTATGCAAATCC
Organism: Sphingobacterium sp.; assembly: GCA_031277685.1. Classification (GTDB taxonomy): domain Bacteria; phylum Bacteroidota; class Bacteroidia; order Sphingobacteriales; family Sphingobacteriaceae; genus Sphingobacterium. The sequence goes on from JAITLV010000143.1 coordinate 1,184, forward strand.
ATTATTAAACCCCTTTGCCTGGGGAAGTTTAATCCAACAAATAACGAAAGGTAGTCAGAGCCGTTCTAAAAGCTCTCGCTATTAATCTGTTGCTTTAAGCTTGTTCAATTCTTTTACACTGATCTTTGCGGAAAAATAAGAGACTAACCCTGAAATACCAGTAACAGTCACGAATACTAACATGTAGTCGCCCCATCTACTCACCATAGGATAGCTGTCTAAAATTGCATTGGCACCATCTTCGACCCTTATTATACCATAAGTTGATTGGATATAGTTGAATATAGCTCCAATTAGTAGACCTAAAACGCAGCCAATAATTGCAATCATTAATCCCTCATAAAAGAAAATACGCTGGATTAGACTGTTGTTACCCCCTAGACTTTTTAAAACTGTCATGTCTTTTTGTTTGTCCAATACCAACATGGTCAATGAGCCTACAATATTAAAAATTGCTATAACACTAATCAACGTTAAGATAAAGAATACAACCCATCGCTCTACACGTACGTTTTTATATAGCGTTGGGTTTTGTTCCTCCCTATTTTTGACAACATAATCTGTTCCCAGCTTATGTTGAAGATCCTGTTCAAATCGCTTCGCATCCGTTCCTTCCTTGAGGTAGAATTCAATAGATGAAACTCGGTCGTATTCGCCTAAGACTTCTTTTGCGAATGAAATCGGTGTAATAATGAAATTATCAAAATCTTGCTGGTATCTGAGGACACCCCCAGGTGTGATGGATCTAATATTGAATTCCTCAGCAGGATTAGAGGAATTTTTGACTCCTTTTCTTGGTGAGTAAACTTGGATCTGATCCGTTGTATTTTGCATTGGGATGCCGAGGTTGGCCTGAACACTGGCTCCAAGGATAGCCAAATTGGTTGAATCACGCATCAGCTTATAGGTTCCATCTACAAGAATGCTATCGCCCATATTTTTGTTAAGTGATTTCACCTCGACCCCTTTTATAGTGGAAATGTATTGACGATTGGCGTATTGGAGTAATACTTTTTCTTCCAGGACTTCTGTATAATGAAGAACATTGGAATCCTTTCGGAGTTCGTTGAAGACCGATTTATTGGTTGTAAAGAGCTTTCCTTTCTGCGGCTCTATCTTGATCTCGGGAGCGAACTTACTATACATAGATAGAATAAGTTGTTCCATACCATTGAAAGAAGACAAGAGTATGATTAGTGCAGCACTACTTACCATGACACCAATCACACTAATGGAGGAAATGATATTAATCGCGTTAACCGATTTTTTTGAAAAGAGGTATCTTTTGGCAAATAGAAAAGGTAAGTTCATATCCTATCCTTGTATAAATGGATTAGAGTTCTTTTCAAAACCTATTGTTGTTGATGGTCCATGACCAGGATAAACGACGGTATCATCCGGTAATGTGTATAATCTTTGTGTAATGCTGTCCAAAAGTTGCTGATGGTTCCCTCCAGGTAAGTCTGTGCGGCCAATACTGTTGCGAAATAGGACATCACCACCAATTAGAAATTTTTGTGCGGCGGAATAAAAGCAGATATGCGCTGGCGAATGGCCAGGTGCCAAAATAACTTCCAGTTCATCATTGTCCAATTGGATTTTGTCTCCATCATTTAAAAATGTTTCTCCAATAGGAGAAATGTCATAGTGGAATCCCATTTGGGGTGCATAGTTCTGAACGGCAACCAATATAGATAACTCTCCTTCGTGAAATTTAGGGAGAATGTCAAACTTCTCGTGGACAAAATGATTACCTAACACATGATCGATATGACAATGTGTATTCAGTAACAATTTTGGCGTAAGATCGCTCTGATCGACAAACGTTAAAAATTCTGTCTGTTCTTTTTCTCCATACATCCCTGGATCAATAATAAGGGCGTTTCCCTGCTCATTATATAATAAGTAAGTATTTTCTTGGTATGGATTGAAAGTAAATGTTCTGATTGTTAGCATAAGGCAAAATTACTGTTTTTATTGTTCGCTAGATAGAGAAAGACTAGCTATTCCAAATTTCCCAATTCTTCTCCGCTTGAAGTAACAACATCTCATAACCATTTTTCGTTCGGGCGCCTTTTTCTTTCCCTTTTTTTAAGAATGCTGTCTCCTCGGGATTATAGATTAGATCGTAAAATAGATGCTTATCATTGATATACTCGTAAGGTAAAGCAGGAGATTCTGATATATTGGGGAATGTACCTACGGGGGAACAATTGATAATTAGGGTATGCTCCGTTAAAATCGTTTTATCCAATTCACTGTAGGTGTAGTTACTTGCTTGTTTGGTTCTGCTAACGATTTTGTGTGTGATACCTAATTTGTTTAGGGCATAGATAACAGCTTTCGCTGCACCCCCATTACCTAGAATTAACGCCTTTTTATCATGCTGGGTTAAGAGTGGTTTTAGTGATGCTTCAAACCCATAAGCATCCGTGTTGTAACCTTTCAGATAAGTAGAACCATCTGCTAGGTGCGTGATGCGTATACAATTTACAGCTTGTATAGCCTTAGCTTCTTCTGACAGTTCGTTTAAATAATCCAGGACATCTATTTTATAAGGAATGGTCACATTTACCCCATAGAAGTCTTTATTCGTAAAAATTGATGGAAAATCTGCTATACGTTCAATAGGGTATAGGTCATAATCTACATGGTCAATATGCTCTTTCTCGAATTTTTCTAAGTAATATTTCTTGGAAAAGGAATGCCCTAATGGATATCCTATCAGACCTAATTTTTTCATTGAATGGTTTAACACTTCTTTTGGTTGCAAGCTAAATCTAGTTGTTTTGTATGTTGAACCCTCCGGTTAATCTGAACGATCACCGGAGGGTATTATCATGTTCTATTTTAATTTTTTGGCTTCGTATATTTTTTTACAATTTCAGTGATGATCTGATTCCCCTGTAATTGAGGAAGGTAATCAAATAGAATGTAATGTTTTTCTGGATCTGTCGCCAAGCCTAATTCCAAGAAGTTTAAAGCTTCATTGTATTGCCCATTAGCAAATAAATACGCTACTACGCGATAATACAATTCTGCTGCTTCGGGGTTTTGTGTGATCGCATCTGACATGACATTGATAGCTTCATCAATTTTGCTCTGCTCAAATAAGATAGATGAATAATCGAGCCAAGCATCTATATCTGATGGATTTAAGGCAACTACTTTTTGATACGCTTCTTCAGCTTGTTCGATCTGTTGCAGCTTATAACGGGCATCCGCAATAGCAAACCAGTAGTCAGGGTTTGTGTCTTCCAGTTCTAAAGCCTTTTTATAGAAGTGAAGGGATTCAAAGTAACGTTCTTCAAAATCCAGTGTAACTCCGATACCAAACCATGCATCCGCTAGCTCTGCATCCAATTTCACGGCTTTTTTATAATAGTTGCGGGCTTCCTCCATCTGCTCAAGCTTCTCATAGCATTCTCCTATTGCGCAGTATGTGTCAGCACTGGGTTGCTCATATTCAAAGGTTTGTTTGTATACATCCAGCGCTTCCTGAAAACGATCGAGGTTGACGAGCGCATTTCCTTTATTGAAATAGGCGGATGAAAAGTCTTCTTTGATTAATATCGCATAATCATAAGCGTCTAAAGCTTCCTCAAATTTTCCTATCTTATGATAAGAATTTCCCAGGTTATACCACGCATAATACGAATAAGGATCCGAGTCAATATACTTTTTATAGAAGGAAATGCTTTCTTCTTGTCTGTCAAGCACGTCGTAACAATAAGCTAACTCATAGAGAGCCTCTTGGTAGTCCATATTGAGTTCAAGCGCTCTCTTTAAATAGACAATCGCTTTGTCATAATTCATCTGTGCCTGAAAAATCATGGCAATATGAAAATAGACTTCATCTTTATTGTCCAATAGAGGTAATGCTTTGAATAGCTGTTCCAGTGCTTCATCAAACTGACCGATACTTCCTAGGATACCTCCTCTAATAAGAAAGATATCACCCTCAGAAGCTTCGAGCAATTCTGCTTTGTCCAGAGCGGCCAGTGCATTCTGATATTGCTGGATTGTTGAAAATAACTGCGCTTGTTTTAGCAGAAAAGTAATGTCAAAAGGATGTTGACTGATTGCAAATTCTGTTACTTGTAGTGCCTTTACAGGGTCATTTTTTTCAGCGTAGTAATCTATTATTCCTTCGAAAGCCTTGGAGTCAAAAAAATACTGATCCTCGTTTCGAAGCATTTCCTCATATCTGTCCACCGAGATTTTTCTTTCTTCGGGGTTTTCAAATTCAAAATCCTCTTCCATTCTCAAAAG
>JAITLV010000181.1 GCA_031277685.1 Sphingobacterium sp.
CACAATCCATATACTCTTAACTTTAAAAGTTGTCCGACCTGGATTCGAACCAAGACAAACAGAACCAAAAACTGTCGTACTACCCTTATACTATCGGACAATGTCTCTAAAAAGTCAACGTTACCGTCTTTTTCTTTTTGACGACGCAAAGATAGAGATTTGTTTTAAAAATCAAAATGCAAATTTAAAAAAATCTTAACCCTTTTATAAATAATAAGCCTTGCATATAACGCAGAAAAGGCTTGCGTTTGCAAGCCTTTTCTATTGTTTGTTGTCCGACCTGGATTCGAACCAAGACAAACAGAACCAAAAACTGTTGTACTACCCTTATACTATCGGACAAACAATTCAAAAGTGATTTCTATCGTGATGATGTCGTTCACATTTGATGATGCAAATATACGGACTATTCTTATTTCTGCAAATAAAAATGTACTGCAAAGTGCATTTAGCTTGATTTTCAAATAAATAATTTTTCTTTTGCCCTGAAATTATTGGCAAGCTTGCCGTTTTTAAGCACATGTATCAGTCTACATAAGCTTAAAAATGCGTTTGCTTCGCTTTCTTTATAGCCAATATAGGGTCGCGTCATGAAATTTTTTCAATTAATATGTGTTAAAAAATCAGATTTAAGTTCATTTCTTATTAACTTATCCTTATTTTCGAGCCGTATTAATAATACTTTTACAGTTATCATTTTATGAACTATACTAAAATCAACAATCTTTTAGGATGGATATGTGCGCTCATTGCAACAGTAGCATATGTCATGACTGCCGAACGATCGACGAGTTGGTGGGACTGTGGTGAGTTTATCGCCTCAGCCTTTAAACTCCAAATTGTGCACCAGCCAGGAGCACCATTATTCTTAATGATTCAAAACATTTTCTCCAATCTTGCAGGAGGTGATGTGACACGAATTGCTTTTTGGATGAATGTGGGATCTGCTGTTTGTAGTGGTCTGACTATTTTATTTTTGTTCTGGACAATTACAGCCCTGGCAAAGAAAGTCGTTGTAAAAGGAATCGGTGAGTCTTATACTTCAGCAGACTTGATCAAGATATTTGGCTCAGGTGTTGTTGGCGCACTAGCCTATGCTTTTACAGATACATTTTGGTTTTCTGCGGTTGAATCTGAGGTATATGCCATGTCTTCCCTTTGTACAGCTGTTGTATTTTGGGGGATATTAAAATGGGAAAATCATGCGGATGAGACTGGTTCCGATCGTTGGTTGATCTTTATTGCCTATGTAATGGGGCTATCTATCGGAGTACACTTATTGAACCTTCTCGTGATCCCTGCTATCGCTTTGGTAATTTATTTTAAACGTTCGAAAACAGTGACTTCTTCGGGAGCGACCAAAGCATTTCTGATTGGTGTTGTGGTACTTGCCCTGATTTTATGGGGTATCATTCAATATACGGTCAAAGCTGCTGCTTATTTTGATTTATTCTTTGTGAATAGTCTGGGCATGGGCTTTGGCACTGGATTCAATCTATTTATGGTATTGATGGTTGCGCTTTTTGTTTATGGTATTTGGTATTCCATCAAAAAAGCTAAGCCGATGTTGAACCTGATCCTGATCAGTACAGCATTTATCATCTTTGGCTATAGCTCGTTTGCGATGATTATGGTGCGGGCAAAAGCGAATCCTACCTTAAACAATAGTGATCCAGATAACGCATTTTCATTTGTCAGTTATTTGGGCCGGGAGCAATACGCGAGTGAGCCACTTTTAAACGGGCCTACATTCGATGCCCAGGTTGTGGATGCTGTGCCTACTTATACTTATAGAAAAGATAAGGATAAATACACAAAAGTAGAGAACGGGATGGAATATAAATACGATAAGACGATGTTCTTTCCACGTGTTTATAGCAACCGTGATGGACATGATGGATATTATCGTGATTACCTGAAACTTCCAGAGGGACAGTCTCCTACATTTGGGGACAACCTGAAATTCTTCTTTAGTTATCAGATCGGACATATGTATGGCCGATATTTCCTGTGGAATTTTGCTGGCCGTCAGAATGACCAACAAGGTCAAGGTTCGTTTACGGAAGGTAATTGGATTTCAGGTGCTAAACCTGTAGACCAGATGCATGTCGGTGGGCAAAATGCAATTCCGGATTCATTGAAAACAGATCCTTCAAATAATAAATATTATTTCTTGCCTTTGATTATTGGTTTGATCGGTGCATTCTGGCATTTTGGTAAAAGACAACGTGATGCTGGTATTGTTGGTCTGTTGTTTTTCTTTACTGGTCTAGCGATTGTATTGTATCTGAACCAAAGCCCGCTTCAGCCACGTGAACGTGATTATGCCTATGCGGGTTCATTCTATGCCTTTGCGATATGGATTGGTCTGGGGGTATTTGCCATTGCGGATTACCTGAGCAAAAAGGTTGATGGCAAAATGGCTGCGGGGGTAGCGACAGCTGCTTGTTTGCTGGGGGCTCCTGTATTACTGGGATTCCAGAACTGGGATGATCATGATCGTTCAGAGAAAACAACCGCACGTGATTTAGCGAAAAACTACCTGGCTTCCTGTGCGCCCAATGCGATCTTATTTACCTATGGTGATAATGACACCTATCCATTGTGGTATGTACAAGAAGTTGAAAATTATCGTCCGGATGTTCGGGTGGTGAACTTGAGTTTGTTGAGCTCTGACTGGTATATGCGTCAAATGAAACAAAAAGTGAACCAAGCCGATGGATTGCCAATCAATATTGATGACGAGAAGTTCAAAAAAGGTGTTCGTGAGGTGCTTTATTATCAAGATATGAAAGTACCAGGTCACGTGGATCTTGATTTGGTGATGCAGATCTTATTATCCGATGACCAAAAAAATAAACTGGAATTGCGTGGTGGTAAATTTGAAAACTTCTTGCCGACCAAAAACTTTAGTCTTCCGGTAAACAAGGAAGCTGTTCTGAAAAATAATGTCGTTCCTAAAGCATGGCAGGAATCTATTGTCGATACCATGAGCTGGACGTACAACAGAAACTATATCTCTAGAGCGGAGCTGTCAATCTTAAACGTGTTGTTGAACAATAACTGGAAACGTCCGATTTATTTTGCGGCGACGGTTCCAAATGACAACTACCTTGGATTGGATAAGTACCTGGTACAGGAAGGTTTTGCCTTGCGTTTGATGCCGATTGCGACTCCAGCTGGATCTGAAGGTACTTTAGTGGATACACAGTCTGCTTTTAAAGATATTACAACGAAATATCAATGGGGTAATATGGCGAACGCTTCTTATTTAGATCCTGAATCCTACCGCATGATCACCATGATCACCAATACGGTGATGGGTGGAACTGCTACGCAGTTGATGATGGAAGGTCATAAAGACGAGGCACGTAAAGTCGCTGTCGAAACTTATGAGAAGATGCCAAAACGTGTGTATTTGATGCGTGATATTTTGGGCTATATTCCAATTGTCAATGTGTTGTATGAAACAGGTGAAAATAAACGTGCGAATGAGATTGTCAATCGTAATCTGAAATTTATGACGCAAAACATGCGCTGGTACCAGGATATCGCTCAAACGAAAGCGGAACTGGAATATTCTAATATTGGTACTGCATTGCGTGCATTGGGTGCCTATAAGAGCATCTTAGCTTCTACTTCAGAGAAACAATTGCTACAGCAAGTGACTGAACTGGAAAAATCATATAAACAGCAATATGGTGTAGAGTAAGCCCTCATACACTGTTTTAACCATAGGAGCTGTCCTTTCTGCATACTGGTCAAAATTAAATTTTGATTAGCGTGTAAAAAGGACAGCTCTTTTTTTGATTATTTTTTCTTAGCTTAACGGCATAAAAACCAACCTGATATTATGATGAAACGTCAACTGAAATTGTGGGATGCGATTATGCTGGTCATGGGCTCAATGATCGGAAGTGGAATTTTTATTGTGTCGAGTGATATGATGCGGCAACTGGGCTCAGGGTATTGGTTGGCGATTGTATGGGTGTTAACGGCAGTCGCCACTGTGGCCGCTGCAATTTGTTATGGAGAACTTTCTTCGATGTATCCCAAAGCAGGTGGGCAATATACCTATCTCACAGAAGTATTCGGGAAGCCAATTGGCTTTTTGTATGGTTGGAGTTTGTTTACTGTTATCCAGACGGGGACGATAGCAGCTGTTGCAGTAGCCTTTGGTAAATTTACAGCTTATCTGATTCCACAATTGAATGACGCTGCTCCCTTATTTCAGCGTGGGGAATTTAAGATTACCTGGATACAGGTGCTGGCCATGGGGGTAATTCTGCTGTTAACTTATATCAATACGCGTGGCATAAAGAGTGGTAAATCGGTGCAGTCTTTCTTTACCTCTGCGAAAATTATTGCGTTGGTTCTGTTGATTGTTGGTGGATTGTTTCTCATTAAGGAAAATCATTTTTCGGAAAATATGGCCTACAGCTGGGATGCTTTCCAGAACTTGAAAGGTGAGGGTTGGATGGGGATCTCGGGCGGTACTTTAATGGGGGCCTTGGCCGCTGCAATGGTAGGGTCTGTTTTTAGTAGTGTTGCCTGGGAAAATGTGACTTTTGTGTCTGGTGAGATTGTCAACCCGCAGCGTAATGTGGTTCGTGCACTTGTCATCGGAACCAGCCTTGTGATGCTGCTGTATATTTGTTGTAACTATATTTACCTTTCTGCATTGAGCCGGGAAGAGATTGCTTTTGCGGCGAATGACCGGGTTGCTATTGCGGCAGCCGAAAAAATGCTTGGGCATAGTGGTACGATCGCCATGGCAATCTTGGTGATGATATCAACTTTTGGCTGTGTCAATGGTCTTGCACTGTCGGGAGCCCGGGTTTTTCAGACCATGGCCAAAGATGGTCTATTTCTAAAACAAGCTATTCCCAATAATAAATATGATGTACCAGCCAGGTCACTTTGGCTGCAGGGAATTTGGGCATCATTGCTCTGCTTGAGTGGTCAATATGGCAATTTGTTGGACATGATCTCCTTTGTTATTGTGATATTTTATATGATTACTGTACTTGGGGTTATTATTCAACGTATCCGAAAACCGGAACTGGAACGTACCTATAAGACATTCTTGTTTCCAGTTACACCGATTATCTATCTCCTGATCGGTACTATATTTTGTGTACTACTCATTATCTATAAACCACAGTACACCTGGCCCGGTTTTATACTGGTATTGATTGGCGTACCGGTGTATTTTTTCGCCCGTGGTAACCGAAAGAATGATTAATAGGGCATGTTTAAGGGGTAGTTTAGCTGTCCCAGATTTAGTATAAGTTCGATGTACCTAGCTTGGCCTTATACGAATATGGATTGGCCTGTTGGAGGATTTTTAGCCAAGTGAAGGGGGCGATTTCAGACGAAAGTATGTGCTTCTGAAACTGATGAACACGATACTATGCTGGGAAGCACGATTATATGGAGCATACCAGCATTGAAGATAAGTTTTTTGAAGGTATTCTTCTTTTTGTCTAGGCTGGAAGAGAATCGAAATTAATTGAAGTGCAAGCCGTGGTTTTTGTTAAAAAAAGTGTAGCTTTGCTCAAACATTCCCATAATGAAACAGTCGATTTTATTAGACGGACCAAAATTTCAAATCACCATTCAAAGACTATGTCGTCAATTGATTGAGAATCATGGTGATTTTTCAAATGCTGTCGTCATAGGTATTCAACCACGAGGAACTTTCTTAGCTAGACGTATCGTCAAAGAACTTGAGCGAATGATCGAAAAACCGATCTCAGTCGGTGATCTGGATATTACATTTTACCGGGATGATTTCCGTACAAAAGGTAATGCTGGTCCGTTGTTAGCAAATAGCACAAATATTAATTTTATTGTAGAAGGTAAAGATGTCATTTTTATTGATGATGTCTTATGGACAGGACGTACCATTCGGGCTGCGATGGATGCTGTACAAGCATTTGGTAGAGCACGAAGAATAGAATTGCTTGTTTTGGTCGATCGTCGATTTTCTAGACAAATTCCGATTCAACCCGATTATATTGGAATACAAGTTGATTCAATAGATTCACAGAAAGTTATTGTGAATTGGAAAGAATCTGATGATCAGGATAGCATTATCTTGGTAACGGAGAAGAAAAATGATTAGTAAATACTTGAATATACTATAAAATGTCATCTGCAGTAGAACAATTAAGTACTCGCCATTTATTGGGAATCAAAGATCTAACTGAAAAAGATATCCAATTGATCCTGGATACAGCGAGTAATTTCAAGGAGGTGTTAAATAGACCGATTAAAAAGGTGCCTTCTTTACGTGATATTACAATTGCCAACGTGTTTTTTGAAAATTCAACACGTACACGGCTTTCTTTTGAACTGGCTGAAAAAAGACTATCTGCAGATATCGTCAATTTTGCGGCTTCATCTTCATCCGTAAGCAAAGGGGAGACATTGATCGATACGGTCAATAATATTCTGGCGATGAAGGTTGATATGATTGTGATGCGACATCCATATGCCGGTGCCGGTGTGTTTTTAAGTAAACATGTCGATGCCCAAATTGTGAATGCGGGAGATGGGGCACACGAACACCCGACACAAGCTTTACTGGACTCTTTTTCCATACGCGAACGCTTTGGTGATGTCGCAGGCCGTAAAGTGGCTATCATTGGTGATATAACCCACTCACGGGTTGCTTTATCCAATATCTTATGCCTTCAAAAGCAAGGGGCAGAAGTGATGGTTTGTGGTCCAACGACATTAATTCCAAAGCATATCACTTCTTTGGGGGTAAAGGTGGAACACGATCTGAGAAAGGCGTTGAATTGGTGTGATGTTGCTAATATGCTACGCATCCAATTGGAACGCCAGGATATAGCTTATTTTCCCTCTTTAAGAGAATATTCCATGTTATATGGGTTAAATAAGGAAATCTTGGATTCATTGGAAAAGCCGATTACAATCATGCATCCCGGGCCGATCAATCGTGGGGTAGAAATTACTTCAGATGTTGCGGATAGTGAGCATTCAATTATCTTGGATCAGGTTGAAAATGGGGTAGCTGTTCGGATGGCTGTATTGTATCTACTGGCTGGACAACGCGGTTAACTGGAACCTCAAAAAGGGAATCCAATAAGTATCGGTTACAGACATCGAGAACAACATTGAAAAGATTGTTCAATCAACAATAGTATGCCTGACTTTATTTTTGGTCAGGCATATTTTTTATGCAAAATTTCCGTTATAATACAGGGTTATTCACAGATGTTAATAACTTTTGTGTAGAATAGCTCAATTAAAGTATAATTTAGTAAAATGAATAAAACTATCTCTCAAGATCGTAGAGATTTGAATTGATTTTCAATAAATTTTGACTTATCTTAATGCCTGAAATGGCCATGGAGAGTTTGAGGAAATTGCATTTCAAAGCAAATTTATCGGGGTTTGAGCGGATATTCATTTACATTTGCAGATAAATAACATATTAAGGTTTCACATATTATGTATAAGAAGATTTACCAGGTGGGAGTTGCACTAACCGTTATGGCGACACCGGCATTAGCGCAACAGACAGAATGGCAACAAATCAACAAGGCTTACAAAACTGGAATGGAATTGTATGAACGCGGAAAGTTTAGTTCTGCATCAGCACAATTTGATCGCGTTGAAGCCTTGCGGACAAAATCCAACCTACAATTGGACGAGACGGAGGAGCTATTTTTATTAAAAGAAAATGTACGATATTATCAAGCTGTTTGTGCCTTGGAATTGGGTGAATCAAACGCTGAAAATCGTTTCTTAAAATATATTAAAGATTTTCCCGTTAGTGCCAATTCTAAAGCAGCCTACTTTCAGATAGGTAAATCGTATTATGCAAAAAAGGATTACGTAAAGGCAATTGAGTGGTTTACAAAAATTGACAGTAAAAATCTTGCTGGTAAAGAGAATGTGGAATATCGCTTTAAGTTAGGTTATGCTTCTTTTATGACAAAAGATTATAAAACAGCAAAGCCTTTATTTGAGGGGTTGAAAGATCAGAAAACTGAATTTCAGGAGGCGTCGATCTACTACTATGCTTATTTATGTTATCTAGATGCGGAATACAAAACTGCATTAAATGAATTTGAGCGTTTGAATGGCTCAAAACAATTTGAAAATAGCTATCCTTATTATATCACGGCGTTATATTTCTTAGATAAACGTTACGATGATGTATTGGATTATGCTTTGCCGATCTTATCACGTACCAAGCAGGAAAATGAAACCGAGATGTTTCGTGTTATCGCTGCGACGTATTTTATCAAAGGTGATCTAAAAACGTCAAAAGATTATTACGACAAATTCCAGGCGCAGGATCAAGGTAAAACGCAAAATAATCAAGATAGCTATCAGATCGGTTATATCGCTTATAAATTAAAGGATTACGATAAGGCTATTACGGAACTGGAGAAAATGAC
>JAITLV010000236.1 GCA_031277685.1 Sphingobacterium sp.
TTTTGTCTCGCCTTCCTCTTCAGCTCGTTGAATTAGTTCTTTAATTTGCTCTTGGCTTTCAAATAGATTTTCCATACTTTCTTTGACGTGCCGTGTATTAAAATGGCTTACAACGGTTCCAAAATCAAACAAATGACAAAATTTATTGATAATTTTTCATTTACCATTTTTATTTCTAGTTATTGCCTCAACTAATGATCTTCTATTTCTCATCATTTCACATATTGATTTATGTTCTTAAAAAGAAATTTCCTTGGGTTCTCCCTGGTAATTAATTCCAGTTCATTTCCAGTTAGTCTTCCTGATGTATCGTATGATTTCTTACCCCCTAAACTTACTAAAAATATTAGGCTTATTTACGGAGAACCAGATAAAATTTTTATCACTTTCTTAAAGATAATTTAGGTTTATCAATAACAATAATTGACGTTGTAGGCATTATTAATTACTTCATATATTATTATTCCTTTGGCTTTTGGCATATATTGGATTCCCTCCACTGTTCAAGATAGGATATTTTGTGTATTGCTTTTAAAAGCAATTTTTATGATTTTTTTTCATAATTTTGCGTATTATTTTTTTATTAAGGTGCTATTTATACCTTTTGTTTGCCTGAGATCGTCGCAACCGGCTCAGGCATTCTTTTATAAAAAATATTAAAAAGCAGGTGAAAACCGCATTTTAGAGCGAATCATTTGCTCCCCTATAAACTGCTTCTCACGATTTAATATATGATCATTATTTGGATGGATTCGATAGGTATAGAGTGGTATGTCAATGAATCTAGCATTTTTATATCCAGCAAGCTCTATCAAAGGAAATAATAATGCCATGTCAGCAGGCATATGGATTATGCTTCCTTCAGAATCTCTACAGGAAGTCAATGCAGGGTCCATTTCCTTAAATTTTTTGAATAACTTATATCTAAATGTGCGCAAGTGCGCTATTTTCCACTGTGAATTTCTCAAATCTTCAAATTCACCTATTGTGTACGGGCATCCTATCTTTGCGGGATTATCTTTGTAGTGCATCGCACCATAAGTGAATAATAAATTATCATCCTGATAAATATAATTCAATATATTGAGCACGTATTTATGCGACAATAGATCGTCCCCATCGAGTATACAAATGATAGTGTCATCATCATTAATTAAAGCATTTTCATTCAAAGCATCCAGTATATTTTGTAATGCGTATTTGCGATCATTATTGATAATTGTCTTTATTGATCTAGATTTAGGGATCAACTTTGAACTATTATCATCCGAACAATCATCGATAAAAGTTACATTATAGTTCTGATAATCCTGATCTAAAATAGAGGTGACACACTCACCAATATATTTTTCGACGTTACGAAAAGTGGAAATTACATGAAATTTATTTGGTTTTAGTGAAAATTTTTCACCATAATTTAACACGAAACTATGTGGATTGATCTTTTCTAAAAAATTATTCCAAGATACCTGAGGAAACTCAGAAACTAAATCTAAGTATGACAAAACTAACTGAAACATTGGTCTCAACAATATAAAGGAATGTATTTTCTGTATTCCCATTGTAGCACTGAATCTTTCATTGATCCAAATTCTGTCCTGCGCAACTACATTAGTATAAACAGAATAAATGTTAATATTGGCCAATTCATATAGAGATTCCCTTAATTGCTCAAAATCGAACTCTTGTTGCCAATTCTCGCCACAGATAAAATAGAGTACATCCTCTTCCATTTCTACCCCCCATTTTAAGGCATTTTTCAAATTCTGAAAAAAATCTGCAACTACATCAGCCGGATTTTGGATTTCCAAATCAGATCCGACTAAATATTTATCCTCTATCTTATTTAATAAAAAAGTTACCATACTATCTGAATTTTAGATTTTTTGTTAAATTGTCCCATATCCTTCTAAAAATAGATTTATCATCGGTAATAATTTCACCCTCTCCCAATAGACCCGGTTTCAGGCGAATTAAAGAATCCTGAAATGATCTTTTTAGCTCTATCTTTCCAAAGAACACACTATCTTTAATCGGAATATCTGACAAATACTCCAAATTACCAGTTAAATATCCATATTCTTCAAATGGATAACTGCGCACCTTAATGAGTACCCGCTGTCCTTTTTTAACCTTTCCTGAAGATTCTTGTAACAATAATATCTCCCCATAATACCGCTCATCGCGCGGATTGATGTAAAAAATATTCTGTCCTGCTCGAACTTGCTGGTTGGTTTGCAAGAAATCACCATAAATGACCTTTCCTGTAGCAGGGCTACTTAGAATATATTGTTTCTTCCAATTATCTGCTTCACTAATAAAACTATTCAGTGACTGTACAAATTTCTTTCGCTCTTCGGATATCTGGTTCTCAATTTCCATTAATTCCTTGTCTTTAGATAATAGATTGCCCTGATAAGCTATCAGATTGTTTTCCATTTGAGGAATCGTCTGTCGCTTGGCAAGAAGTAACGCTTCCTTTTCCTCTAGTTCAGCTGGACTGATCACTTTTTTATCAGCTAACATTTTATATTTCTCAAATTCTCTTTCTGCTAATCCCAATTGCTGCTGTTGCAATATTATGGCTTGACTGTTCTTTTCATATTGTTGCTTCAAATTATCAGATTCTGCATAGATCACTGATCTCCGTTTATGATAAATACCCCGCTCACCGGAAGAGAGAAAATTGAGATAAGCCAAATAGAAATTTTGGTAACTACTTTGCAATTCACCGAGATTGAGTGCTTTGGGAGAAACCAGCTTTTCCAAATTGTAGAGTCGATTATCCTGACGTAATTGTTGGAGACTTTCCAATAACTGGGTTACCTGAACATGATCAGCTGTACTTTCAAGGTAGGCTAAAGATGTACCTGTCCCTACCCATGTACCTTCCTTGACTAACAATCTTACCAAATTGCCGGTTATCTTTGCGGCAACTACTTTGGGAGCATCCTCTGTATTGAATCGTACACGGGTTCGAACCATCTCAGGGTAACGAATAAAGACAGACATTCCCAATAAGATTAATATGGTTAGCAGAATAATGGATATTCCTCGCTTTAAAAGCCACGATGGTGGTTTCGCAATAATCTCCTGAAGATCATCTGAATGAACCGTTTTGTGAATTAATTTTACATCTTTCATTTCAATATCAATTACCTAATTCGAGTTGATTTTTGATCAATTGGAAATACCTGCCTTTAGCACTGATTAATTCACTATGTGTCCCCTGTTCTACCACCTCTCCTTTTTCAATGACGATAATATTATTCGCATTTTTAACTGTACTTAGACGATGAGCAATAACGATTACCGTTCGATTCTGAAAAAAACGGTCCAGATTTTCGATAATAGCCCTCTCATTGTTTGCGTCAAGTGAATTAGTTGCCTCGTCAAGAAAGATAAACTCGGGTTCCTTATACACAGCCCTAGCGATCATGAGACGTTGCCGTTGTCCCTGACTTAGCCCTTTGCCAGCCGTACCGATCTTCGTGGCTAATCCGAAAGGCTGTTCAGCAATGAACTCTTCTAGTTTAGCAATCTCAATTGCTCTTTCTAACTTTTCCTTATCTGGAAATTCTTCGTTAACCGCAATATTGCGCTCAATACTGTCGGCAAAAATATAACTGTCTTGTAGAACTGCTCCACAACTTTCTCTCCACAGTGAAAAATCTATTTGTTCAATACGTTTGCCCCCTACCAAAATCTCCCCCTCTTCATAATCATAGAAACGTAAAAGCAGTTTGAGTATGGATGTCTTCCCACTGCCACTCGTACCAACAATGGCTGTAGTCTTTCCTGCCGGAAAACATAAATTAAGCTTATTGAAGATAGGATCATTACCAGCACCATAATATCGGAATGTTAGGTTACGAATCTCTATCGTTTTATTTTGCGGAAGCATTGTTAGGTAATCTTTCTTAAAATCGTCTTCATCTTCAACTTCATACACTTCATTGAGTCGCTCCATACTGATCTTCGCATCTTGATAAGATTGCATAAATCCTAATAGTGACTCAACTGGAGCACTTACCATACCAACGATGTATTGTACCGCCATCATTCCTCCTAGCGTCATATCTCCATCGATAACAGCCTTTGCACTGATGAAAGTAATCAAAATACCCTTAGTCTGATTTATAGCCATAGACCCAATAGATTGATACTGAGAAAGTACAAGGCCTTTAACCTTGAATTTGAAAAGTCTGGCTTGAAGTGCTTCCCAGCCCCACCGTTTTTGCTTTTGAGCGTTGTTAAGTTTAATATCCTTTATGCTCTGAATCATCTCTACCATATATGTTTGATTATCCGATGAAATTTTAAACCTTTTGTTATCGAGTTCCCGACGGTATTTCATAAAGAACAGGATCCAAAGTGTATACAGTGATGTGGAAACAAAGAACACCAGGAATATAATTTTGCTATATATAACTAGAAGAATACCAAAAATTAACATGTTTACCAATGAAAACAATGTGTTGAGTGTATTACTTGTCAAAAAGGACTCGATTCGTTGTTGGTCCGCCATTCTTTGCATCAAATCTCCATGGGTCTTGATATCAAAATAACTCATAGGAAGCTTCATGATCTTGATTAATAAATCGGTTAAAATAGAGATATTTACACGCGTACTAATGTGTAACATAATCCAGGAACGGACGAAAGAGACAGATGTCCCGCCAACAAATAGCATGAGCTGGGCAATCAAGATTAGGTTGATAAAACTAATATTCTTCGTGTTAATACCAATATCAACTACAGACTGCGTCAAAAAGGGCGTCATCAACTGCAAAATTGTCCCTAGCACCATGCCTAGAATCAACTGAATAAAGAGCTTCTTAAATCGATAAAAATAACTGAACATCTGTCGCCAGCCGATTGCTAGCTCAGATTTTTCATCCTCTAGTTGATAAACTTCTGGTCCAGGACTCATTATAAGAGAAAGCCCACTATGCAATTCCTTAGAAGAATACCAGTTTCTTGAAAATTCTTCATGCTCAAATGTTACTCGACCAATTGCAGGATCGGAAATGTAATACTTCCCTTTCTTCACTTTATACAACACTACAAAATGATTCTGATTCCAATGTAAAATACAAGGAAGCTCAACCTCCTTTAACTGTTCTAAACTAAGTCTTACACCATATGTTCTAAAGCCAAGTTTCTCGGCGGCCTCACTGATTCCTAACATATTTACACCATCACGTGTTGTCTGGCAAAGTTTGCGGATCTTATGGATAGAAACCTGTTGTCCATAATATTTGAAAATCATGCGAAGACATGTGGCACCACAATCCATCTGATCCATTTGTTTATAGTGTGAAAAAAGCATGTCTTTTATTTTCTATAGTGTTTAAATTAATATATTTGCTCTAAAAGTTTAATCGAACATATCGGTACAAAGTGCTATTAAAATGTTAGCCTTTTAACATTGGAGGTCAATATATAGAGTAAATTTTTGTTATTTTTAAAGTCACATTTGTTTAGATCATAGGCATCATTCTTATTATTTTCTAAGAATAGAATAAGAGCATCTAAAATAGAATCTGACTCAGTATAATTAGGAGAAGCGCCTCGATTCAACATGTTGGATATTTGACTAATCCAATGTGGATTTCCGAATTGAATGCTAGCTAACTGAACAAGTTTCAAATTATAAATATCTTCATCTAAAAGATCTTCCTGTGTTTGATAATATGTAATCAATTGTTCGGTTTGTTTATAGTAACATTCTTCAATATCTTTTTCACTTACACAAGTCGAAGCTAAATAGCTAAATTTTAGTATTGTTCTCGCGAGGTCTGATCTTGTCATTTCATATGACATACTTAGTGAAATAAGTTTCTCCACGAGCATTTTCATTGTTTCAAACAGAACAAATCTTCTGTAAAAATTATAGGAAATTGATTTGTTCTGTAACCGCTGCTGGAAATAATTAATGACTTGAAGTAAATCTTCTAAGGTTGGGCATGGATGTACCACTAATTTAACAGCTAACAGATAAAAATTATCATCAAAATCATATAGAAGTTCATCTAAATCGTCATTAAAGATCTCATTAAAATGCAGATAGGAAAGTAACCATCCGGCACCTAATAATCCTGTGGAGAGTGTATAGTCATTCTCATTAAGCGCTATCTCAATAAAACTATCGAGGTCATTTTGTATCTCTTTTCCATTGTGAAAAGTAATATAAGAATACAGTAGCGTGTAGATATCTTTTGTAGATTCAATTGAAGAATACATAATACAATAATTTAAGATAAGCAATAGGCTTCTTCAAGAAAACCTTGCTTTAAGGAGGAAAAATTCGGTTCTGAATTCGTAACATGATGAGCAACACAAATCCTATAAATCGGCTTTGAAACGGTCGCTTGCATAAATTTTCCTTTATTATTGGTCAGTAATTCAATTTCCAATATTTTGGAAAAAGCCTCGGTAAATAAAACATCTGATTGATATAAATTTTTTATAGATATACATAGCCCAGAAGACCCTTTTAATATTTTCTTTATTTCTGTAATGTTTAATAAATGATCTATGGGTATTATTAAACACGATTTCAAGAAATTACCTGAAGTGCGTATTCGAACAAACTGGTCCAATTGTTCTGTACACATTGTTATAACGATGTCTAGATATTTATGGAGATATTTTTTATAGATATTAAAAATAGCTATTGTATGCATATCCGGAGCATTTGAATATAGAATAATTTCTTCATTTGGGCATGCTTCTCTATTTAGATCAAGATTGTATCTATAATTTTTAATCATTTTGACAATCTCATAACTGCAACTAGAATTAGGAATGATATCAAGTGCATCATCATACCAAGGCATATAATTGATGTATTCCCCTTTTCTAAAATATTTGGTCTTATCCTCTATGATACCTGAATAATGCTGAATCGCTAAACGATTCCAGTCTTCTATAGGATTGTATGGCCATGAAAACTCCATCTCAGGATGAATTTCTACATTTTTATCCATTAGCCATAAATTCCATAATACCGCCCACATATCAGCACACCAAGCTTGTATACCTCTCTTTTTACTTCTAAATTCTTTTGTGGACGGGTAATCCTTTTGCCAAAGTTTGAGATTAAAATCAATCATAACTGTATAGAGATCTTCGGAATCACGCTCGACCTTTTCCCAAAAAGCAGAAGTAATTTTTTTTAGTATATATTGGGCTCCTCCTGTCTGATTATCCTCTTGCATCAATTTTTCTTTGGAAAGTCCGACTACATTTAACATATCATTAAGTAAGTTTTCCGACGCTGAATACCGGATACAATTGACATCCAAATAATGTCGTGTATCTGAAACATAACAGACATCATTCTTTTCTACATCAACTATTTCGGGAATCCGTGAAAAAAGTATATCGGAATCGTGATACATTATTGTCTCATTGACTAGTCCTGGGAATAAATCAAAATGTTGCTTCAGAATATTAGGTCGAATAGAAGAGGTATACTTTGGTTTTATGCGCTTATCCCCATAAATATAGAAAGATGCCAAATGTTTATTTTCCTCTATAAATATTTGGAATGCGGGATTTAATCCAAGCTCTCTATTGTATGCAACTAATACTTGAATATTTTCTTTTAAAATACCCATGCTATGGAAATTACGAAGCTGTAACGCAAGTTGCCACGTAAAATAAGTTGTGTCTGGTTGTGCGGATAGATAAATCATAATTTAATGTTTCTAAAATCTAAAGCGGGTTGAAATTAAAAATTGACGTGGCCTAAGTTCAAAGTAACTTTGTATCAATTCGATATTATTGGAAAATTGCTGAATGAATTGATTATTATTTAACAGATTTTGCCCCGCAAACTCCAGGTCTGTTTTCCATCTCTTGATTTGATACCGACAAGATAGATCAAGAAAGTATTGATCTCCTTGATTTTTCATATTGTTGGTATATAGGGCGTTTGATACTGTGAAACTATATGAATCGGCTGGAGAAATAACCAAATTAAGGTAATGATTGGCGTATACCACCACTAGTTGGTTATCAGCAAAAATACTTTTAGTTCGGCCAATGATTGTTTTATAGTCGCCTGAAATAATGGATGAAAAATTATTGATAAACTCTACACTACCTGACTGACTTCTACCATGCTGCATCTCCATATTTCCATTAATTAAGTAATCGGAAGAGGACCAATTAATAGACGCATTTAACTTTGCTATTGTCTTGATAGTTGAAAAATAGCGCGAAAGCCCACCTGAAAAGCCATGGTTAGTGCTGACACTATTTTGATCTATAATAGATGTCGTTGCCCGGCCCTTTTCATCAATAGTATTGGCGTAAATATAATCCCTTCTACCTGACCAATAATTATATTTTAAATTCGCAAAATTTGCAGTGATCGTATTTTTGTAGTTATAACCGATATTTAACGACTTATTTCCAGTACGGAGCAATCGAGCGTCATAACGTTGCATATTGCGGTATTGTGTAATAATGTATCCGTTATAAAAGTTATTCAGTCCTTCGAAGGTATTTCCTCCTGACAATGAAGCCGAAAGATCATTATTCGCGTCAATGAGGTAGGTCAAAGTGCTTGCCGGATTAAACGAATTACGAATTGAATGATCAATAGTTTTGACACCCTGCTGCAGCACGTTAAAATAATATAGATTATAAGGAACCGAAAACATCCATTTCCATTTGGGTTTTTCCCACCTGAGATTTACAGAAAATGCAAAATTCAGTTCTCCATTTTTCATATCATTGACATAATCCTCTCCAGATTTTTTTGTATTTCCTTGGTCTGTAATGTATACGTTACTTTGGAGGGAATTGTGAGCATAATTGATAGCAAGATTGGGCGATAAAGACCAATTTTTTATTTTTCTGACAAAGCCGATATTGTTCTCGAAGCTAAATTTCTTAAAATTGACTTGTTGGAACAACTGCTCATACGGCTTGCCATTGTTTAACATATCCTCAAATTGACCGGGGGTGACAAGCAATTGCTGTGGTGTACTATTGAATTTGGCAGTCGATGTCATAGTAACGAGTTGTTTTCCAATAAAACGGGCCAATGAAAGGTTATTCAAAAATGCTTGGTCTGTATAATCTCTATATTGCCCAATATGCCCGCTATTATTAAATAATACTTCGCCCCGATCCGTATTCCATTTCTTTTGAAATTTTGTACTATTGCGTAAATAAATATTTTTTTCATTTCGTTCTATCAATAATCCAATATCAAAGACTTGGTTACGATACCTATTGCTTAACTCTTCGCTGCTATAGATAATCTCATCTTTGGTAAAATATTGTGTCGCTATATAACCTGAACGTTTACGTATATCATGATAATAAGAAACATTAGCTTTAAGCTCAGTGCCTGACCTTAGCTTTTGTAGTGCATTCGTGCTAAATAAAAATATCTTATTGTTTAACCATTTTTGTTCCTCGAAACTAGGGCTCGCTATATTACGTATGGCTAAAAATGATTCCCCGTTACTGATTGTTGGCCGTGACACAAAGTCAATCCCACTCGTATAAAAAGCCTTTAAATCTCTAGAGACATCGTTACCGGTATTGTTTGTTTGAAAAGAGTTGAGCATCTGAAATGTTTTTCCAAAGGTCATTTGCGTGACATTAAGATCCCACAATACAGGTGCAGCACCTACCCCTATCTTTCCAGTACCTGTAGTCGTAAATTTTTTCAGCTCTAAATTCAGAGAAGCACGATTTGAAAATACGAGTGAGTCCAATATTTTTACCGGTTGATCGTTTTCAATAACCTGTACTTTCTTTACTGCATCCAATGGAAGATTATTGTTTATCATTGCATACCTTCCTTCCATCAAATCCAAATTATTAACCATGTATTTTTGTATGGGCTTACCTTGATATAAAATCTTGCCGCCCTCCATTTCTATCCCCGGGAGCTTCTTGATAATGTCAGCTATTACCCG
>JAITLV010000020.1 GCA_031277685.1 Sphingobacterium sp.
ACAACAGCAATATCACTGGCAAATGATTTTTTGAAAAATTCAATTTCTTCTTGCTGAAATATACAGCTTGCGCAGGTCGTTGACCAAAAATCAAGCACAAGCAGTTTGCCCTTCAATTGGGCTAGATTACGTCTAACGGTATCACCATCTATAAAAAATAAATGCTCTTGCGTCCAAAATGTATCGGGTACTTTATCACCGATCTGCAAAGGAGTTGGCCCATTCGCCCCGCTGTCCTTGCGGGGCGTCTGAGCCGATAAACTAAACATAAAAAACAATGCGAATAGCATTATAAGTACTACCTTATCCAATAAGGCAGTGAATGATTTTGATCTTTTTATCATCTGCTTATGGATTAGGTATTATTCCGAAATTCGATTAAAAAAACTGTGGATCCTTTGTTTGGCTTCCAGATCGGCGATTATAACTTCTGCAGGCTCTGCAAAGGCAAATGGTACCGCATCGATTTTGATCTTGCGAAAGTGTACCAGGAAATAAGCCATCAGCACACGGCAAACTTTCATCAAAAACTTGTGCATCTGCTTCACGTCAGTAGAGTCTTGTTGCACCTCACTCTTTCTATAGTTTTCAAAGAGTGCCCACAGGCTTTCCTGACAGTCATTTATCGTATGTTGGGACCAGAACTCCCGAATGGTATTTAATGGATCGTATCCATTGTCGTATATTTCATAACATGCTAGCTCAAAGGGTAGCAGATTGTTTGATTTTTGGTTCATAATTTAGTTTCATCAAGTATGACAAGCCCTGAGGTGCTGGCTGAAAATTAGGCCAAAGCATCCCCCTTCGCGTTTTTTTCGCGTTCAAATGGCTTGCTATTGCATAAGGTCAAATGCGACCTATGCCAAATGGACAAATAATATTAAAAGTCCGAAAAGCGCCCTGATACAATTTCAAAGCATAAATAGGGTTAATTATGGCGCTCCCTGCCGGAAAGAAGTAAATACCGACCTACAGCAATATCGTCTTGCAATAAAAACTACAGGTAAAAAGTTTGGACTGAATGAAAATTTGCTTAATTTTAAGGTGCAAATATTAAATCAAGCTGTATCATTGGCCAATACTACCTTTTTATGCAATCATATAAATGTATAGGTCGGTGACAGGCCTAAATAGCGGGAATTAAACTGAACCGGGTTCAGCTTTCTTTTCTTTTATAGGAAAGTCAAGACCTCCCCTTTTTATTACTCTTTACAGCCTGTATTGATTGAGCGCAACCTATTCAGGCGCGCGAAATATGTTCTTTAAAAGTGATTTGCGGGAATACCTCGCCATGCGATCTCTGATCGAATGCAGGTGATGGGTGGTGTTTGTACTGTTCGTTCTCATAATCGTTTTTGGTTTTTTATGTGAACGATGTCTCTCTTGAATGTTCTAGGCTTCGCTATAGAATTAACCAAAGAATGAACCTTAATGCTTCTGACCAGGCATCGCCAAACGCCAACCTAACCGAAGTTAGGGTTCCCCAAAAGACTGACATAAGGTTCACCCTCTGGTAATCTTTACAAATATAAACATTACTCAGAGATATGGCGAACCTACGGTCATCTCGTGGGAATTTGGCGATTTCGGAACGAGAGTGACATCGTTAAGTTGGACTTACCGTCCTACTTTTCGCTATAACTACATGACAAATATAGAAATATAAATAGAATAAATCAAATAAAATTAAATCTATTTACAAAAATGGCCAACGAAGAATTCTCGAGAGCACTTAAATTTTTAAGACTTAAATTTAAATTAAGTCAAGAAACAATAGCTAAAATTGTAGGCATTATACAATCTGATTATAGTGCTTTTGAACGTTTAAAAAGAAAATTGACTCTAGATGATGCTAACAAAATTTCCACAAGTGTTTGGGGAGTTTCTTATAGTAAATTTGTTGAGTTCTCTAAAAATGATATTGATATTAAAAATTTACCATTACCAACGCAAACTGCTATAGAGAGAAATACCGCCAGTAAGTTAAGATCAACTGAAAACTTGTTGGCCAATGAACTAGATCGTCTTATTAGCGAAGGTTATTTAAACAAGCCAACTACGGCGAAAAATCTTCTTGCAAAGATGGATAAGAGCGTCGCGAAAAGGAAATCAACAGAAATCACGAATCTTCTTAACAAACCTCCTCGTAACCAAATGATCGTAGCACTTTTTAAAAATAGTTCCCCAAAGATTTTTGTGCATAAAGATTCTGTATCTGAATATGAAAAGATATCCAAAAATGATCTTTTGAAGATAGCTAATGATTTAGTGAAAGAACTTGATTGAAAGTGGAATAAATTGATATTTAAATTCGGAAGAAATATCATATCAGACCCCTTAATGATATTTATAAAAACATCTATTTAAGAATATACATCATAAATGTTTATACTTCTATAGAAAATAAGCTATTATATTAAACCATAACACTTTGAACTGTTAATGAGAATTGAATTTGAAATACCGGATGAAAAGGTTTCTGACTTAAATCAAAATGGTAGAGCCGAACTTACTAAGCATTGTAAGCAATGGACAGAAGATATTATTGATGAAGCAACAAGAATCGAGGCCAGTAGAAATGATGGAACTAATACTGAAGTTACAGCGGCAATAATCAGCGAAGCTGCAACATATTCAAAACGATTTCCATTTAAGTCAAAATCAAAATCGAAATGGTGGATTAAACTAATACAAATTATAGCGTTTATATCTTCTCTTTTGGCCGGTAGCCTTCTAGATGTTGATAAATTCAAAAATGTTAGCTATGTAGTATGGTTTATAATTACCCTTTTTATTGCTGTTTCAACTACAGTATATCTTACTTTTAATTCCGAAAAAAATGGATAATCAAAACTTTTATAAAGAGAAACTAACACCTGCAGCCAAAGATGCATTAAAAGAAGAGGTCGAAGAATTCGAAACAATGTTAATGAAAAAGGCTTTTTCAATTGCAGAGAGAGAGAATAATTCCGATAAAGAAATTTCTCTTAGAGATATTTTAGAAGCTAGAGATTTATTAATAAACATAAAAAAGCACTCACTCAGGGAGAATAATAGAAGAAGAAGATTAGGTACATTAATAACAACGACTGGAGCATTATATTCAACTGTAGGTGTTTTTATTTACATGTATCAAAATAGCAGCATTATTCTTGAAAACAATTTAGGCTTGGTGGTGGCTTTAACTGGAATAATAACAGTCTTTTCAGGTCTTATTTATAATCAATATTTATCGAGAAAACTCGAACTATTAAATACGGATAAAGAAATTTCAATAGCTAATATCAATGATGATTTCGATATAGTTAAGAAATGGGGAATTATAGAAAAATTAGGCAGTAACTTAATGCTAAAGAACGGATTCAATATCAATGAATCAAGATCAGTTAATGATATTTTGAAATTTTTATCAAAAGAATTACACGACGAAAAATTATATGGAGATTTAATGGATATTCTAAATATCAGAAACAAAATTATACATGATGGGTTCAATTTAAATAAAACAAAGAGAATCGACTATTTAAATAAAGCCAACAAGATTATAAAGTTATTAGAAAACTTAGAAAAATAAACTTGAAGAACGAAAATGAACCTTGCGAAAGAAGAAAAAAGCAACCGTAATTTTTATCCTCATAATATTAACTAAAACAGATTTACGAGAAAAGTTAATGTAAAAATGAGAAAAATTGTTCTATGACTATTGCCCTGCGCAAAACGTATTGAACTCTTGAATCAGACAATTAAAATTAATATTTAATCATTTAAATAGTATGATGCCTTTTGTGCCTATAGAATTTTTAATTACAGCATGTAATTGCCCGCTTTGTGGAGCCTACTCAAATCAAGAATGGTCCACAGGATATAAATATCATTTACAGGAAAATAAACCAATAGGCACACTGCCAAATTTAGCTTTTTCAATGTGCTTCCACTGTAAAGAACATTGTGTTTGGTTAAAGAAGCAAATGATTTATCCAATCAGTGGTTCCGCTCCACTTCCTAATCTCGACATGCCTATAGATGTGATTGAAGATTATCGAGAAGCAAGAAATATAGTCGAACTTTCGCCTAGGGGTGCTGTAGCTCTACTCCGCCTAATTGTTCAAAAACTTTGTATTCATCTTGGTCAAAAAGGAGAAAATATCAATAGTGACATAGCAAATTTAGTTAAGGAAGGATTGCCCGAGAAAATGCAAAAAGCTCTTGACAGTGTTAGAGTTATTGGAAACAATGCTGTACATCCTGGAAAGATAGATTTAAAAGATGATAAAGAAACTGCGTATAAACTATTTCACTTTGTTAATATAATCGTAGATCTACTGATTACCCAACCAAAGCAACTTGATGAGTTCTACAATTTTAAAATCCCTGAAACGTCTCGGGATGCAATTAAAGACAGAGATAAAATAAGATAAGATTTTCGCATTTTAAATTAGTTGTAATATGGGAGTATATGATCTGTTTTCAAAAAGACAAAAAAGACTTAATGACGAGGTTCCTGACGTTTTCACATATGGATTGTTAACAGAAAAGTTAAAAATACAAATCATTCATATTTATAGGAATTGTATTGGATATAGCCAAAATGAATATGTTGAAGATATCCCTAAAGGTATCTTTACACATATTACTGATATTTTGCGCGAGGAATATGGACGATTTAACTTAGCGAAGACATCTTCATTCTATAAAAATGAAGATGACGAAGAATTAACAAATTTCTTTTTGGAAAGCGTGGATTCAGATAAAGTATTGGACGTTGTTGAATTGGTATTTAGAGCAATTGAAAGTGTCATAGCTCCAATTTATTCAAATTCTTACAAAGATAGCAACAATAGCAAATTACATCCTGAGCAAGCTATTAAAGATTTGAATACAAGATTTAAAGAAAATGGTTTCGGCTACTCATTTGAAGCTGGACAAATCATAAGGATAGATTCAACATTGATTCATTCTGAAATTACCAAGCCTACCCTCAAACTTCTTGCTTTTGAAAAATTTATAGGAGCCAACGAAGAGTATTTAGTAGCTCATGACCATTATAAACATGGACGCAATAAAGAATGCTTGACAAATTGTTTAAAGGCTTTTGAAAGTACAATGAAGATAATTTGTAAAGAGAAAGGCTGGGAATTTCAATCTAACGCTAGTTCAAGATCATTAATTCAAATCTGTTTTAAAAATGAACTAATTCCAAACTTCATACAAAATCAATTTACTTCACTCCAAAATTTATTAGAAAGCGGCATACCAACTATAAGAAATAAAATTGGAGCTCATGGACAAGGAAATGTTACTCAAAAAGTTAATGACGAAATGACTCGATATGCATTAAATCTTACCGGTAGTAATATAATTTTATTAATCGAACAAAGTGGGATAAAATAGACCTTATTAAATAAAACTTCATTATTCGTGGAAGTCGATGATATGTACGACGCTACCAGAGAGCGAATTAGCGATCAAAATTATTGAATTGACGTTCAGCTAAATAAGTGAAACGATGAGACTGTAACGTGAACTGTGTCAAAGGAATAATTCAATAAGGTTTTTTTATATTTAATTATTCAGCCGACATGGTCATGAAAGAAAAGGCCCATTCGATTTTTCGTTAGTGTTTGTTTTTTAAAGGAACTCAAGAGGACTTCGCCGTTTTGAACGCTTCAAAGAGGAAGCTATGCAAGGTCTTTATAACGGAAAGAGTTTATCTCCCAATGATGGCGTTCTAGCACCCTTAATGAAGCACTTACTGGAGTCGATGATGGATAGCGAGCTGGAAAGTCACCTTCAGGAAGATAAAGCTTCCGGGAACTCCAATCGTCGGAATGGCAAGACCAAAAAAACTGTTCGAGGTCTTAATACCGGTAAATTTGAACTTGAATCTGGACGGGATAGAGCTGGTACATTTGAGCCCAAGGTAGTTCCCAAACGTCAGCTTTTTATAACAGAACAGCTGAAAGGTCATGTGCTGAGCATTTATGCCAAAGGTATGAGCACACGTGCAATAAGTGATTTTATCCGTGAGATGTATGCTATGGAGATTTCTGCAACTGAAATATTCCGTATTACAGAAAGCGTCATGCCTGCTGTTAACGAGTGGCGAAGTCGTCAGCTAGAAGCCGTCTACCCCTTTGTTTTCCTAGACTGCATGCATTATAAAGGCCGTAAGAACGGTAGGGCTGAGTCCCGGGCCATTTATAATATCCTAGGCATAGGAATGGATGGGCGTCAAGACCTGATAGGGCTTTATAGTACATTGCTGGCTAAAGAATGTTGGTAATCGATGTTAAAAAATATCACTTTTAGGGTATTTAATTGTTTGGATGAAAATATGAGTAATACTTTAGTTATAGTGAAACTATTCGTTTTTAAATATAAAATACCATTATGGGGTGTAAATTTCTTATTTTTTCTGATATTGAGGGTTTATATATTTAAATATATTTTATAGTTTAGTGAAAATTAAAAAAAATCTAATGCCGGCCATATTTAATGATAATTTTTGGAATGTAGAGGGAGTTCAATTGAAAAAACCTAATCTGAATTGTTTAAAACTAGATTCTTCTACTTATAGGATGCTATTATTGCAAATTTCCGATGAGATAGGATTTAATAGTTCGGGTATTTGGTTGGTAGATAAAGATAGGACGGATTCGAAATTTGAAAAATTTATTGAAATTGCTATAAATGAAGATATAGCTCTTGCTGTTACTCCAGAATATTCTTTCCCTTGGCATAAACTTGATGATATATTTCAAAATAAATATTATCCTAGCTTAAATAATCTTTGGGTTTTTGGGATGGCTTCCATTCGACCAGGTGAGTTGATCGATTTTATGGAAAGAAATAATGATATTATCTGGATTTATGATAGAGAGCTGGTAAATTCTAGCAAAAGATCATATCCTGATAGATTCTTTGACCCGTTGTGTTACCTTTTCACCACTAATGATATAAGTGGAAATAAGCTTAAAACTATAATAGTTCAGTTCAAGAATAAACCATTTGGAGGAGCAGATTCATTGTGGGAGCGAGATAATCTTATAAAAGGAAATACGTTTTATGTTGTTGAGAACGAAAATAAATCTGCAAAATTAGTTTCTCTGATTTGTTCAGATACCCTTGATGATATTGATTTTAACACTGTTGAAAATTGTAAATTTTCTGTCGATCCTATGTTGATTTTGCATATTCAACTTAATCAAAAACCATTTGCTGACAATTATAAATCATATAGGAATGATATTTTTTCTAAAGGGTCAAAAGATTATCAAAAAGAGGTGATTTGCCTTAATTGGGGACGAAATGTTTGTTTTAAAGATTCCGAAAATCAGGAGTATTCAATTTTTAATAAGGAAGCAGGTTCCGCTTTGTACGTTAAATCTACGAAGATAAATAAAGACGATTTATGCTTCAATAGAAATCATAGAAATGGAATGTATTATACTAATTGGTCCAATAAATATGTACATGTATACTTACTTAATTACGATGAACATATTTATTATATCGAAAATACAAAGGTGGATCAATCTCAAGATGATCCAAGTCAAGCTAAGAGAACTGGACCAGTATTAGTAAAAGCTTATAAATGGGTTGAAAATGCTTGGGTTGAAAATGAGGAGCGTATAGACGACGGTTTTAGAAAATATTTAGAAGCAATAGAGGAAAAACGTGGACAATTAGATTGTTTAGCAAATAATGAAAATTACTTGGATGTTGAAAGACTAGTCCAGTTCTCCGCAGGTGATATTTGCACAAATAACTTATGGTTTAGAATTGATAAAATGAAATCGTTTATAATTGATGATTCTGAATGTAATGATAGGATTGTATTTACTCAACAGGATCTCCCCCAAAAAAACTTTGAGAGAACAAGAAAGATTTCCCAATATTCAATTTTAAAGTGTAGAATTGTAAATGATAAACATAACCTTCCTACGGGGATGGATGATGCATATTTAGGTTATCTTGAATCTTTAGGCAAATATAAATATTTGTTTAATATCCATTCGCAAGATGGTAAAATGCATGCTACCGGTATATATCTGGGGTCGAATTCGAGAGATAATGCGGTGATTTTGCAACAGCAAATAGCAGCACTTTTCGAGGACAATCAATATGGTAAATCCGTGATGGTGTGGTATGACGGTATTAAAGGACAAACTAGAATACCGGAGATTTTAACATTACCGCGTATTTCAGAAAGCCTAGAGAAAAAAAATTTTTTCATCACTAAGAAAGGAATTATATGAGCAATTTTGGGACACTTTTAAACTATTATGATGAGAAAAATATTTCTAAGATTGAAGAATTAGAAATATATAAATGTATTAAAGTTGCTAGTAATGATAGACCATATAGAATTGATTATATAGATTTTACTGATAGTTGGACTAAAGAAAATTTATATGAATTTATAGGGGAGATATTAAACAAAGATTATTATAGTCAAGAAAATGGGTATTTGCAATGGAATTTTTATTATTATTTTATTTCCGACGAAGATCTTATTGCTCAAAATACACTTTTGATCAAAGAGATAGTAGATAATGAAAATTATGCAAGAAAGAGAGTCTTAACAATAGAATCGTTTAATAATTATCAAGATACTCTAAATGCAATATCCGATAGAAATATGGATATGGTAACCAAGGATCTAAAAAGCTCTTGGATTCAAGAATTAAAATCACATGAGTTGGAGTTTGTATATGATTTTAATATTAAGGATATAAAAAAGGCTGTAATTAATTATATTGATGGAAATTTAAATAAACACCCTCAAATAGATGAAATTTTAATAAATAATTCGGAAACTGAAACAGTTCCACTTGAAAAAATTTCCGAACTCCAAATTGTAAATTATAGAGAGTTTCCAAAAAAAAGAGAATATCAATTTGGAAATGTTGTTCTTGGTTATGGTCCAAATGCGAGTGGAAAAACATCGTTTTTGGATGCAATTGAATTAGCAATAACCGGAGAATGTAGTAGAGGAGAAGAACACTCAAATGATTACGAAATTAGATTAGTAGATAGTCGAAATATCAATTATAGTTATCCAGACTATTCTAAAAGCTATATCTACAGAGATAATAATTGGTATAGAAACAATCTAGGAAAAAGCAATTTGAATAGTAATTTTAATCGTTTTAATTACTTTACAAGTGATGCTGTGTATGATTTAAAGAGGCAAGACGATAATATCGAATATGATTTAGAACAGATTATAACAGATATAGCGCTAGGACCTGATGTAAATCAGTTTGAGGATCGAATAAAAGAATTTGCGACGTGTTTTGAAGACCAATTATCCGAAATAAGATCAAATAATACAAAAACGTATATTGAAATAAATATAAGAGAAACTGAGATTAAGTCAATTCAAGAGAAAAATACGGAGCCGATAGAGTTAAAGGAGAAATTTATTAAACTTCTTAAGAACAAATCCTGGTTTATACCATCTTCAAAAAATATTTACCAATTTATAAAAGAAGCAGCTACTCAAATACAAATAATAGAAGATAATTTTAGAAACTTAGATAGCCTTAATATTCCTGCAAATGATCTAAATAAAGCTGAAATTACTAAATTGTTTGAATCTACTCGTTCTACTTCTATAAAGATTAGAGAAAACAAACGGGAACTATTTGAACTAAGAACCAAACTGAGGAATAGTCATTTTGAGAAAGATAATATTTTAGAAAAATTGGATATTTATAAAAAGCTTATTAGATATTATAGGAATCCAAACTTTTTAAAGTTAAAAGGGCTTGACAACAAAATTAAAGAAGTGTCGGATTCTTTGAAACATACAAAGAATCAGCTTGATCATTTGAGAAACTTAAAGGTAACAGAAGCTTTCTTTACAAAATATTCGCGTTATAAAATTGAGGAAATTAGGGATGTCATAAATAAAAGGAGACAAGAGGTCAAAAGCGCCAAGTTAAAAGCCCAAAAAAAGATTCAAGAATTAGAGGGTGGTATTGGACGTTTAGAGGAGATAATTACAGACATTAAAGGAGCGGGAAAAGAATATATCAATTTATATCCAAATTCTACAGGCTGCCCTTTATGTGGTACGGAATTTAAAAATAGGGAACTAATAAACGCTATAGAAACTGTCAAATCCAATTTTTTAGCTGCCAATCTTTTACAAGATATAAAAAAAGAACGTGAGCAGTATCGCACTGAGGAATCAGTATTGGAGTTCGAATCGGAGATTATTAATGAATTGATGAACTTTCTAAGTATTTATAGCCAAAGTGCAGATATCCAACTGCTTGGGTTGGTAAACTTATATCAATTATTAGATGATGAGTTTGCTTTAATATCACATCAAAAAATTGAATTAGATGAACTTAAGGCCGAATTTGAGGGAGAAAATTTAATCGAGTCAGATTTTCTTAGCTTAGAAAGCCATTGGGATACTCTTGAACCCAAAAAAGTAAAAACTAAAAATCCGATTAAGGTAGAGAAGGATCTTGTTGTTAGTCTAGAGAAAGTGAATGAAAAAATTTCCATCTTGAATGAGACTATAGATAAAATTGAAATAAAACTCGAAAATTCATATAAATCAAATTTCACAAATGATTTTGAACTATCTCAGCTGTTATTTATTCTGGAAAACGCAATGGATATCTATAAAACCGTAGGGATTTATTTAGATATTGAAAATCAGAAAAATGTGCACGACTATTTGAAAGATGTGGCTATTATTAGGTCTAATTTTGATTTATTTAAAGAAAGTTTTATGAACTATCGTATTTCAAATGATAGCATTTTAGAATTAAGGGAAACAATATCTGATAAGTTGAAGGAATTGGGAGTACTTAAACTGAAGGAATTGAAGATAATAAAGACATATAATAATATAAAAAATACCCTCGTTAAATTTAATAGAAAACAGTTTCTTGGGGAATACATATCACAGAACAAAAGGGAAATTGTCCAAATTTATAATTTGATTCATTCTCCAAATGAATTTAATAATATTGAGATCGATAATAACAAATTATATCTATCTAATTCTTATGGGAAAAGGCGAAATTTAAATGAAATAAGCACTGGTCAACGGACCGCTCTCGCATTAGCCATTTTTCTCTGTTTAAATAAAAAATTATACAAAGGTCCCAATATTTTATTACTTGACGATCCTATCGCATATGTAGATGATTTAAATGTCTTATCATTTTTAGACTATTTAAGAGAATTGGTCTTAAAATCTGGAAAGCAAATAATTTTTGTAACTGCAAACAGCGATTTAGCATTTCTATTTAAAATGAAATTTAGCTTTCTTAATGAAGATGATTTTACTATAATTAGATTTA
Source organism: Sphingobacterium sp. (assembly GCA_031277685.1). Lineage (GTDB taxonomy): Bacteria > Bacteroidota > Bacteroidia > Sphingobacteriales > Sphingobacteriaceae > Sphingobacterium. Next base: position 11,331 of record JAITLV010000020.1, read on the forward strand.
AAAGATGATTCACAGAGCTGGATGCGTTCATTTTGGATATACTTTTTTTTGTGGCTTCGTTACAAATGTAGATTCGGCAATTCGCGAAGACTTGCAAGATTTTGTACAGAATTATAATTTGTATCCCAAATTCGGTGTAGTTGCGACGTCTAATGAAGAGAGAAATTTGATAAACAGCATCGCTCAATACTCCAGCAAATGGTAAAACCAATTAGAATATAGGTATATTATCATTTAATTCTAAACAATAATTTGAGACGTTTATTTGGGAGAGGTTACAAATCCCAAGGGTCTAAAATTTTCTGAATTTCTTTCTCTGAAAAACAGTAAATAAAGGTTTTAGGACCGCTTAGGAAATCATCGCTTCGGACAATAAGTTCGATTTTTATTTCGGTTGGTCTTGAAAAAACCAGAGCAATTTGGCTGTTAAAAATATCTGTCGTTTTTCCACGCTGTTTTACTCGAAGAGCTGAATGCGTACCTTTTTGGGGTGTTATTTCATAAATCGAATAAGCAGAATTGTTTTGAAATTCAATATTTGTATTTGTAGGTATGAATGGTGGAAATGCAAGGTTTAAATATGCTGTATGGGCAAACATACTTTTATCTCGTTTATCGTTGTAAAGTTTCAATTCCAATGTTTGACCAAATTGAGCCTCAACTAAATTATTACGGTAGACTTTGGCTTCAACATCTAGATCGATAGATGTATTAGATAAATTTTCCACGTCAACCTGCAGATGTTTTATATATCCGGCGTAGCTAAGCTCTGAGGATTCAAAGTTGCCTATTGTTAATTTAAAACTTATATCTTCACTTCTGTCTTTAGCCCCAACACGTTCAGCATAAATTTTTTCAAAATCCTCTCGTTTTAGTTCCCGCGTGGATGTTCCTGTTCTAATAAAACCTGCACCAGTTCGATATTGATTTCCTTTTGCGAGATTGTCCTTGTATTCTTTCTTAAACAAGTATGGCATCTTATCGTTGTTAAATATTCTAAAGTATGCCAACTGATTTCCTTTATAAAGTATCGATTTATACTCGAAATTTATTTCGGGCTCTATATATTGATTTAAAAACTGTTGATAGGATGCTTGATCGTGCAGTTTATCAATAGGTTTGTAACCTACAGCCACACCATTTTTTTCCTCCGCACCTATGATGATGAACTTATCCTCTTTACTACTAAGATTAGCAAAAGCACACATATCTTTTAAAAATTCCCCTTTCTTAATATCTCCTTTTTC
>JAITLV010000148.1 GCA_031277685.1 Sphingobacterium sp.
ATTAACAATACGGGGCAACCTGGCGGATCAACCACAGTACGTATCCGTGGAAACTCATCGATCCGGGCCAGTAACAACCCGTTATTTGTGCTGGATGGTGTGCCTATGTCGGGTAATTCGCCTCTGCCCGAAGGAAGAGGTGGCTTTTCTTCCGACAGAGGAAATGCATTGAGTTATCTAAACCCCGGAGATATTGCCAGTATGGATATCCTTAAAGATGCTTCAGCGACCGCTATCTATGGCTCTCGGGGTGCAAATGGAGTTGTTCTGATCACCACAAAAAGAGGTAAAGTAGGTTCTCCCGAAGTTTACGTGGGAGCTTCTGCAGGTGTTTCGACGATGCGTAAATATCCGGATGTATTGGATGCGGCGCGATTTAGAGAAGCCTTGAAATTTTATACACCAAATGATGTGGCCAATGCGGATTTTGGTGGTAACGAAGATGCTTTTAGAGCGATCACAAGAAAAGCCATCACGCAGAATTATTATGCTGATGTATCCGGTGGAGCTGAGTATGGAAAATACCGTCTTTCGGGTGGCTATTTAAATCAAAATGGTATTATCCGGGGATCACAATTGAAAAAATATACAGCAAATTTCACCGGAAACTTCCGTTTCTTGGAGAATAAGCGATTAGGCGTGGATTTTGCGATGTTCTTAACGCAACTGGATAATAAATATGCGCCAGTCGACGCCATGGTAGGTTCGGAGGGAAATGTGATTTCCCAAGCCTTACAATGGAATCCGACAAGACCATTACGCGATGAACAAGGTAATCTGACTTACGTTAGCTCGACGACCCGGAATCCGTTGACAAGTATTGAAGCTTTTAAAGATGTAGCGACGACCAACACGACTGTAGTAAACATCGCTCCATATTATAAAATTACAGATGATTTAGAATATCGCTTTATTTATAGTGCGATGCGACAGATCGGAAATCGCCAAGGGATGTACCGTACAGGGCTGATCGATCCGTCCAGGTCAAAAGATGAAGAAGCGTTTATCTCCAATAATGGGGAGACCAATCTACAGATGACCCACATGCTTTCATATAATAAGCAGATCAATTCAGATTGGAGTGTAAACGCTGTTGGGGGGTACGAGTATCTGGATTTCAATTTCAATAATAACATTTCCTACGGTAGAGGGTTTACGTATATCGGCCTTGATTATTTTGATTATATTCAAAATTCGGCAGTGGCTACGCGTAGTATCGGATCCTATCGAAGCCCAACAAATCAATTGCAATCGTTTTTCTTACGCGGAGGTTTCAATTATTTGGATCGTTATTTATTGACTGCAACAGTGCGTAGAGACGGCTCGACCAAATTTGGTGAAAATAATAAATATGCTACGTTCCCATCGCTTGCAGTCGCGTGGAATGTTGCGCAAGAAGACTTTCTGAAATCTGCAGGGATTTTCGATCAGTTGAAAGTACGTATAGGATGGGGGAAAACAGGGAATCAAGAGTTCCCTGCCGGCGCTTCATTAAATCGGATTACATTTGGTGATGGCGGCAGTGCGCGCCAGGTAAACTTTCAAAATAAAGATCTGAAATGGGAAACCTCAACGACGCTCAATGCAGGGATTGATTTTTCAGTATTGAAAGGCCGTTTATACGGTTCGATTGATTATTTTCATAAAAAGACAACGGACGCCTTGTTTGAACAGACGTTGGCTATGGATGGTCCCGCTGGAAGTATTTGGGTGAATTTGGATGGTGAGATTCTTAATAAAGGGGTCGAAATCGCGTTGACGGGAACGATAGTGAAAAATGAAAGCTGGACTTGGGATCTGACAGGTAATGCGACGTTCCTAAAAAATAGTGCGAGCGGACTTAAAGGCGATTATGAAACAGGAGCATTGCGCGGACAGGGATTCTCCGGTGTATTGGGGCAACGTATGACCAATGGACAACCTTTGAATGTCTGGTATTTGGCCGATTTCCAAGGTATTGATCCCGTAAAAGGAACGAGTATGTATCTGGGCAAAGATGGAAGCATCAGCACAGATAATGATCCCGCTGAAAATAAATTTTATAGACATAGTCCAAATCCCACCACACTTTTAGGTATTTCAACTAACGTGAGCTATAAACAATTTTCGTTGGCAGCCAATATGAATGGTGCATTGGGGCATTATCTCTTTAATAATACCGCAGCGACCACGATGGGGTTGAGTAACTTGTCTGCACGTAATATCGGATCCGCATTTTTCGATACAGCAATTAAGGAGTCGATATCAAATTCGGCAGCTCCATCTACACGTTTTCTGGAAAAGGGCGATTATTTGAAAATGGCAAACTTAAGTTTAAGTTACCGTGTAGGCAACGTGGGTAAAACCTTGAAAAATCTCAATGTATCACTGACAGGGCAGAATCTGTTCATTATCACGAAGTATAAGGGATTTGATCCAGAAGTGAATACAGATGGTTCGGTTAATGGAATACCTTCACTGGGTATTGAGTATTTACCTTATCCGCCAGCTAGAAATATACTGTTGGGAGTCAACTTCTCTTTATAAGCGTATCGTGTAATATCAGAGACGAATCAAAATATGAACAAGATGAAACTAAGAACATTATTATATATAGGAATGATCGGTACCGTAGTGGCAAGCACTTTTTCGTGTACCAAATTGAAAGAAGAATTTAAGGGGGAGGCTGAGGAAGGTGCGGTGATCGAAGCAGGGGCACTGTTGATTACGGCATATAGTTCGTTGAATACGCCCTATCAGCAAGAACAGCGCTGGGTGATGCAAGAGATTTCTACCGATGCGGCAATGGCACCAACCCGTGGTGGCGACTGGGACGATAATGGGATGCATCGAGCAATTCACCTCCATACTTGGAATGCGGATAATGGTTATATGAACAATACCTTTGTGAGTTTGAGTACAACAGTTTTTAATGCTGGAAAAGTAACACGAAGCAATCCAACTGCGCAACAGGCCGCCGAAGCTCGGTTTATCCGTGCCTTGGCGATGTTTGATATTTTGGATCTCTATGGTGTGGTGCCTTTTCGTCAGGGCGCTTCACTGGAAGATTTTAAAATAGCACCTGATGTACTGCAACCGCAACAAGTAATGGATTTTATGATCAAGGAGCTTAATGAAATCTTGCCTACTTTACCAGCGGGCGAGTTAAAAAAGGCCTATGTTGCGAATAAAAATGCAGCGAAAGTTTTGTTGATGAAAATTTACCTGAATAAGGGGGCTTTTCTAAATAGACAGCAACCGACATTTGCAGCGGAAGATATGAACAAAGTGATCGCTTTAGCTAAAGAAATTACGGCTACAGGTCCTTACACCATCGCCGCAAAAGGTAAATATTTCGATAATTTTGCGCCTGATAATGATGAAAAGTCCACAGAGAATATTTTTACATTATATAATAAAAATGCAGATCGGGGTGGAAATGTCGATCGTACCTGGAATACAATCGCCCATTATAACATGAATCCGGGGGGGTGGAATGGTTGGTGTACATTGTCGGATTACTATAATAAGTTTTCGGCGAGTGACGAACGTAGAGGTATTTATTATAATTATCCCGCTGATACGACTTCTAACAGAACAAAAGAATTCAAACGTCAAAATGTTGGTTTTTTTGCTGGACAACA
>JAITLV010000089.1 GCA_031277685.1 Sphingobacterium sp.
ATTTACGGAAATTTTAGAAAAATTAATCAAAAAAACTGTGCATCGAGGTCAAAGATTCTTACCACTCTAAAAAGAAATTGAAATAACCAAACTCCAACGATTAAATCTCTTATCCGATTGAAATCATTCTGTCAAAGCTTTCCGAGATTTGAATAATAGCGAAACTATCAAAATTCCTAAAAGCATCACGACTACTACATTATCTCAACCTCCGGTAGAAGTAGTATTTACCTCGAATTTAGCAAGTTAATCTATTTCAGCACCTGAATTGTTTTCGCAGTGGATTGCTGATTAAAAATATCTGTTATGGTCAGACGAACATTGTAGTTGCCCGTGGCTAAAGAATTGTTCAACGTATCGGCACGTTTCTCTGGCCTAATTAATTCTTTATTTGCAAGGACTGCTCCCTTGGGATCGATTAGTTCAATTTTAAAACTTAACTGTGGAGCACCGGTATCACTAACCTTCCAGGATACAATCACTTTATTACCTTTGTATTTTGCGGATTCATTGCTGCTGCTAAGTGCCGTCAGGGATGGACTAACCCCTTGATTGGCTTGCTCCGGCAGATCTAAAGTACGTCCTGTTCCAAAAGCTACATCTGGTATTACGGAACCTCCATGCTCCATAAAGTGGGCATTTTCCTGGGCATCGTATCCGGCATTAAAAGCTCGATCGAAATAACCATTACGGCCGGCATCATTAGCATTTGCTGAAAAATATCTACTCGTAGATTTCTCCCAAACGTTGTCCATACCTAAGTTCCAACAATCTTTAAAGAATGCCTTACGATGAAATCTACCATCCCACAAAGGGTTATCCCCTACCCAATTCTCAAGAAATGCCCCATTGTTAACACCCAAAAATCCTGATTCCGCTTGTCGTCCGATCGTCGAAGTATGAAACCACTTCCCTGTCGCTTCATTCTGGATGAAGTTAGCAATGTAAATCGTTCCATTCTCCTTCCAAGACCGCAGAACCACATTATACCAGGTGTTTAATTCCCATCCGTAAGGGTTCACGGTTTTCTGGCCATCTCCTTCTCCACCAAAGCGACTTGTCACCGTTGTTGGTGCTTTATAAGAATAGAAAGCATAGTTTTTTGCAGCAGTATTGAGATCCCATAATGATGCAATCAATGTATAAGCTGTAGGTGTATTCTTATCGGGCGTATCTTGCAATCCAGAGTATCCTCCGCGATAATTATGTACCGAAAAGTATTCGGTCTTCGCCGTATTGGTAATTTTAATCTTATGCATCTTCAAGACAGCATCTTTCTTAAACACATAAACTAAGTGTTGTGATGGTGCAGCATTATTTCCCGATAGACTCAAATTAGGCAGATCTTTGTCGTTTTTTGCTTGTGTGTTATATTCCTTCGGTTTTAAATCAGATCTAATACTTTTAGAACAGGAACTGATTATTAGGGCACTTATTAAGGACGCACATAATATGGCTTTTATCATAATTACAGGTTATAGTAAACTTCTATTAACACATCTGACTGCTAAAAAAAGCATTGTTATAACAAATTATTTATAAAATTTGGAACCAGAAAATTTCTTTCAAACGAAATCGGTTGCGTAATATTTAATAAGCAATATTACCCTTTCTCAATCTCAAAACAACCTGTTGTATTTGGAGTAACAGCACTAAAATAATGATAACGAGAATCACTCCTGTCAACATCAAACCATAATAATCCCTCGTGGCACGTGCCAATATTTGTTGACCTACCATTTGATTAAAATAACCTGAGGATGCTGCTTTGGACGTATATATATCACTACCTGCATTTGTGTACTGGTTTTGAATATCCACTAAGGTAACAGGTAATTGAGGACTCATCTCGGTCAGTGATTCCCGAACTTTTTCCCTTACTGATGATTTTGCAAATAATTGAAGCTCATTATTAAGGGCAAGACTGGCTGTAAACCCTGTAAACCTTGAAAATATACCGACCAGTGAAGCATTTACGGCTATTTTGGAAGGCGCTGACGACGCAGTATATGAAACAATTGGAACAAACAACACACCTGTAGCCACACCATAAATAAACATAGGTAGAAGAAAATCGACTGTTTCGCCCTGTACAGAAACAAATCGTATCATATAGATATAATAGATTGCCATAAAACTAAAGCCAACAATAATCATCCGGATCAGGTTATACCCCATCAGGACAAATCGGGAAGTGATAAACATACTCAGTGTAGTTCCACAAATGACAGCGGTCCATACCGGAATGGTATTCAGTGGATCATTTCCTAAAATCACTTCGAGGTAACCATAAGCTAACCCAGTGCTTCCTTTAAAAATATAAAAGATAAAAAGAAGCAAAAGTCCAACAACAAAATTCTTTGCCCTAAAGATCTGTAAATTGATTAGCGGTCGTTTAAGTTGTAATTCTCTGCTAATAAAAAGAAAGAGAATGATTAGATTAACCAAACTAAGGGTAATAATGAATGAGTTATCAAACCAGCCCAATTGTCGACCGTACACAAGGATATACCCAAATATCAAGATAAAAGACACATAGAATAAATAGCCAATCCAGTCCACCTGATAAAGTGGTATCTTTTTTGTAAATCGGGCCGTACTATTCATGGTAAGTAAAATAACACTTGTCAACGTAATGACGACGATAATAAATCCATAAAATATCCAGTTGAAATCAAAGAAATGGATGACGACACTGATATAGATGGAGTAAAATGGTACGGCTATCTGTATACTCCCATAAAGGATACTATAAGCTATCACACGAGCACGTATTGACTGTAACCGGGGGAAAATAAGCTGCAAAACAATGCCAGACATCGACGCACAGGTAATACCCTGCAAAAACTGGCAGAAAAAAAATAATGTCCAATCTCGGGAGTAAAAACAGACTACAGCACATAGAGCATTTAACGCTAATGCTAGCAGTAGATATTCTCTTGCTGCAAAATATTTAACGATTCTAAAATCCAGTGCCAGGAAAGCTACGGTTGAACCATAGATAACGACCATACCATATTGTACATCGGTAGGTTGTATTCCGTAAAAACCCAATGTAGCAACCGGACTTCCATAAAAAGCAAAACTAAACAGGCAGGTCATCAGAATAGCAAATATGACAGATCTCGCCATCCATTCAGATACCCAGGACTTGAAAATTGGTATTTTATGAGCTTGCATCATTCATCATTTAAAACGTAAACATTTGCATTCATTCCGGCAGAAAGCCTAGTCAATTTTTCGGGTGCATCGGTAAGTTTAATTCGAACAGGAATACGTTGGATGATTTTTACGAAATTACCTGTAGCATTATCTGGTGGAAGTAGCGAATAACGGGAACCAGTAGTTGGCGAAAGGGATTCGATCGTACCTGTGAATTTTTCATTCGGAAAAGCATCAACTTCAATAGATACCGCCTGCCCGATTTTGAATTTACCAATTTGTGTTTCCTTAAAATTTGCCATTACCCACTTTTCCTCCGCTTTGTTCAGCAAAAATGCTAATGTCTGTCCGGGCTGTATCAGTTGTCCTGCCTGAATGATCTTTTTACCGATTTGTCCATCAAATGGTGCAGTGATAACAGTATATCTAATGTCTAATTCCTGTCTTTCAAGAAGTGCTTCTTTGATTTTTATTTCTGCCTGTATGGCATTGCGCTGTACCCTGAAATCATGTAGTTTGGATTCGGCGACTTGTAGCGAAGCTTTTTTTTGCTCATAATCTGATTTGGTGATGGATAAAGAAGCACTGATGTTGTCGAATTTTTGTTGCGTGGTAGATTCGTCAGCCAGTAGATTTTTATACCGGTCAAATTCTTTTTGCTGCTGGTTCAATCTCGCTTTAGCACCTCCCACTTGGGCCCGAATGACTTCAATGCTTTTAATCTGCGTTTCTTCGTTTGAAGCCAAGATCGGCAATTTAGCATGAGCGCTCTTGAGTTCCGCCGACGCGACATCCTTTTTCAGCCCGTACTCATCCACTTCTATTGCCACAAGGGTATCGCCTTTTTTGACCAGCTGATTGTCCTTATAATATATTTTACGGATATAGCCCCCTACTTTTGCGTTTATCGGGGAAAGATAGGCATCAATCTGCGCGTCATTAGTCTGTTCATAGTGATATCCTTTTAAGAAATAAGTGGCTCCCCAAACAATGATGCCTACGAATAATGTCATACCAAACCATTTGGTTAGGCGTACAACAAGTTTATCTGTTTTATTATTGTTCATGATATTTGTATTAAAGAATTCCGATAAGTGCCAATAACCTAATATGCGTGAGCTTCGCACTTGTTCGTGCTGTTGTCAGATTAAATTTAGCTTCCAATAAAGCATTTTCGGCTTCCAGAAGATCGGTCAGGAGAGATTCCTGGTTTAAGTAGCTACTTCTGATAACACGAACAGTTTCTGAGGTTTTAATGATATTTTGCTCAGCTGTTTCCACTCTTTCCAAAGCTAGCTGCTGCTGTAAATAAGCTTCTTTTACCTGAAGATAGATTTCATCTTTTTTAATGTCCGCGTTTTCTTTTACCTGATTACTAACCAACTGGGCATGAGCGATGGAATGTTTACTTTTGTATAAATTATCGATAGAATACTGGACTTTAACCCCTATTTGTCCAAATCCCCATAAATCATTCGAATAGGGGTAGAATGAAATCTGTGGATACGTGTAATTGTAATTTGAATACAAGGAGACTTTGGGCCTAAGTGTCGCTTTTATCTGCTTGATGTTCAGTTCGCTCAATTTGATATCGCTATGAACTATCTTGTACTCCGGCGATTTGTTAAAAACGATGTCTACATAATCATTGTAGTCACCCGCTGCAATAGCTTTAAATTCAATTGTATCTTGGTGTTTTATTGACAGTTCGGCATCATTTTCACGCCCCATTAAGATATTAAGCCGTTGTTTAGCGATTTCAATTTTCTTCGCAACATCAGAAAAGTTGAGCCCCAGTTCCGCTAATTTTACAGATGTTCTCAGTACATCACTCTTTAGCACAGTACCATTTTTATACAGGCTTTCTACGCGCGTCAATTGTTTTTTTTCTGCTTCAATTTCTGCACCAAGAAAATCATGGAAATGCAGAAACTTGTACAAATCAAAGTAAGCAACTGCGACATTGTATTTTACGTCATTTTTTTGCAGATCAACTTCATATTGCATGCGTATCTCCTCTTCCTTTTTAATGACGATGTTTCTCTTGTCCTTACCACCATTGTAAAGATTGAAGTTCATGCTGTAGCCCACACTGTAACCGTAACCTTTTATAGGTACATCCTGTGGCGAAGAGAATAATCCATGGTCATAGATCAGAAATTTGGAATTGCGTTTTACATCTCCGCCCACCGAAACTTCCGGCAACAAACGGTCTTTCGCTTCCAATATTTCTAAATTACTTTGCTGCAGATGTAGGTCGGATAGTTTCAGTTGACGGTTATTTGTTTCGGCAACTTTCCAAATTTCTTCCAAGCTTAACATTCGTGTATTTTCTGTATGCTGGGCATAAAGTGAATGTACAAATAGTGCCGGTATTACGCCCAGTATCGTAATTGTCTTATATTGTTTCATCAGTTTACTTTCGATGTGCTTTGCCTATTTCTTTCTCTTTACTAACCATGGTTTGACTACCTTTTTCAATTCATCAAAGGCAAAGGTTAAATCTATCATGGGTACAAAAGCATAGTTATACCCATAGGCAAACCAGAAGATGTTAGCATTTTCAATTTCTTCATCTGAATAATGTAATTTATTATCAGATTTTTGGGCTTGTGCTTCAAGCTCAAAACCTTTTTCAGGCTGTACGATTTTATGATTCATAACGATTCTGCTATTATTGTATACCGCAAAATTATCCATCACAGCAAGGTATTGTTTTATATAATTAGCCTAATATTTGTTAAATTTGGCCACATAGAAGTGCTGAGCCAAATAATACATATTGTTGATCAAAATCCCAATTCCATCCTCGTCATGCGACAGCAAACGGAACAGCAATTACCTGCTCATCAACACAATAAAGCACAGTTATTATTGGTTTATGGTGGTATTGCTTACTTGCAGACAGATGAAAAGGATTTCTATATTCCGTCCAATCATTATCTCTGGATACCAAAAAATTATCGGCACAACCTGATGTTCAATACGCAGGATCTGTATATTATCAATATCTATTTTCCGGATGAAAGTAATGGTAATTTTTATGAGGAATTGGGCATTTATCCGGTGAGTCGGCTCCTGGCAGAAATGCTCTCATTTAGCTGGAAATGGCAGGGTGATTATTACAAAGGTTCTTGGGAATTTGATTTTTTAATGACGCTTAAAGGCGTATTATCGAAAGAAAATCTCAAAAAATTCTCCATACAACTTCCTACGACAGACGACCAACGACTCAATGCTATAATCGACAGTTTTAGAAATCGTCTAAATGAAAATCTAAACTTAGCTATGATTGCTCAGCAATCAGGAATGAGTGTACGTAGTTTGACCAGATTATTCCACACCAAACTGCACATTACATTTGTTCAGTACTTAAAAATGCTACGGATTATTAAGGCTATGGAATTAATTAACGATACCGATTTGAATATGACCGAGATCGCGTACGAGATTGGCTATTCAAATATAGCTGCTTTTAGCAACAATTTTTATCT
>JAITLV010000111.1 GCA_031277685.1 Sphingobacterium sp.
GTCCCGTTATAATATTCAGGATGCATAAACATATCTATCCCACCACTGGGCTGAAAAGTCGCATAATTCGGATAAACCCGATAACCTTCGCTATATGTCCCCAATTCTCTTCTCACCCATTGCTGTTCTTTGGCATCATAAGAAAATACCCCGTCAACAGAAAGCCCTTTGGTGATAAAGTCCATGTTCCAGCCCACAGCAAAGCTTCCTTCCAGATAGGTGTTTTTTTCAGTATGGTAACCAGATCTGGTCAATTCCCCTAGTACATTAAAACGATAGATCTGATTACCGAACAATAAACCTGATGGATTATTCAATAAATAATTCTGTGTTGACGACTGACTATTAGGCTCCAGGACTATTGGTAAGTAAGGCGGCTGTGTCATTGCCAATGTCATTAATCGCGACGCAGAAGTTCCTGGCGAGGTACGATTGGTGATACGTGCTCCTAAATTCAGCTTTACCCACAGGTTTTTTGTGATATTGACATCGATATTTGATCTAAAATTGTACCGTTGGAACTTGGGTGCTACATTATATTTTGACAAATCAACATGATCATAATTATTGTCCTGCCCCATATATCCACCCATAACGAAGTACTTCGCGATCTCATTTCCACCACGGATCGATAGGTTATATTCGTGTTGTGGCGCTGTCCTAAAAATGTAGTCAAAATAATCCCAATTATATCCCAGACCATCAGAGTTATCACCCTTTGCCCTTCTAAATTTATCTATTGCATCCTGACTAAAGAGTTTCAGATTATCGGTATTACCTCCGGATAACCTTGCATCATTAACCAAAGCTTCATTATAAAGTGTCGCATAATCTGCAGATCCTAAAAGTTCGGGCAATTGTGCAGGCGCATTCAAACCATAAGATGCCTTAAAATCTACGGTGGCTTTATCAGCTGCCTGCCCACGTTTTGTTGTGACGACAATGACCCCATTTGCCCCACGGATACCATACGGAGCTGTAGCTGCAGCATCTTTCAGAATAGAAACAGTTTCAATTTCATCAGGTGCCAAATAGCTCATGTCACGTTCAATACCGTCAACAATGATGATAGGGGACTGATTTCCATAAGTAGACTTACCTCGAATAAACAATTCAGACCGATCCACCCCAGGTTCCCCCCCTGCATATTGGTTGACGACCAGTCCGGGTAACCGACCAGCCAGCATGTTATTAATATTTGCCGCCGGGCTTTGTACAAGGTCCTTTGTCGTAATTGTAGCAACGGCTCCCACAACATTTCGCTTTTTCTGCGTCGTATAACCCACAACAACAACATCCTCTAGTGCTTTGACATCTTCAACCAAACTAACCTGTATGACTGATCTCCCTTCAAGTGCAATTTGCTGTGGTTGAAATCCGATATACGAAAATGTCAACGTGGCTTCTTTATAAGGCACTTCGATACGATATTTACCTGAAGCATCTGTTTTCGTGGACTTACCGCTTCCCTTTACAACAATACTAACCCCCTGCATGACCTTTCCAGTTGAACTATTTACAACTGTCCCTTCAATGACAATACCGTCTTGTCGGAAATAAATTGGGCTGGATTTGGTGTTTAACTCAGCGTGAAGATAAGATGTGCTGCACACTGACAGTGTAAGAAATAATGGAATTACCTTTCTTTTCATAAATTTATTCCTGGTTTACTAATACAACAATTGGTCGACGGATTATTGTGCGCTAAATATGCTGGATGTGGTTTTAAAAACACTTGCATCCGCACACTAATTCGTTTTAGTAAAAATAAATAGAAAGGGAAAGGAAAGTTGTTAATCGATTGTTAATGACAATTCTCATTACTCACTTCCAGAATAAAGCCAACTTTATAAACTGTTTTTATCGCAACATAACGCGATCTTTTTAACATTTTGCGAATCTTACAGATAAATACATCTAAGCTACGTCCCAAGAAGTAATCATTTTCTCCCCATAGCGCCATTAGTATTTCTTCCCGCCGTAAAACCACATTTGGTTTATTCACCAAGAAAGTCCAAAGTTCAAATTCCCGGGGAGATACGACCTGTTTGGACTTGTCGCCAAACTCTATGGTATAAAGCTGATCATTAAGTTTGATATCCCCGACGTTGAGTGATTGCTCCGTACTCAGGTTATGTTTAACCATATAATTTTGAAGCTTGAGGGTTAATTCTTCCACATCAAAAGGTTTAGTTATATAATCATTTCCCCCAAGACGTAAGCCTCGTAATCTGTCTGTCTTCGATAACCTGGCGGTAAGGAAGAGGACAAATTGATTTTTATTTAATTTTGAAATATATTCCACAAACTGAAAACCATCCCAGTGTGGCAATTGGATATCCACAATAAGAATATCAAATTTATCCGTCCGGTACCGAGCGATCCCCTGTTCCGCAGATACTGCATGGACAACATCGAACCCACAACCTGATAGATAATCAAATAACATACTTGCCAAATCAAGATCGTCTTCAATCAATAATATATGACCATATCTTTGCATCATTTACATATTCACACTGTTGGTATATAAATAACAAATTTTGTTCCCTGTTCTGCAGCCAATTTTACCATTATCCTCCATCCATGTGTACGGATAACCTCCTGAACAAAAAACAATCCGAGCCCAAGACCATTAGTGGAAACGTGTAGCTTCCCTCGATATCCTTTTGTAAAAATATGCGGAAGCTGACTTTCGGCAATACCGATACCATTATCCTGAACAGTCAACGCGAGCTCTCCACGGGCTGAATATCCCAGGTGAACTTGGATACACTTTAATTTTTCATGATTATACTTCAAACCATTTTCCACCAGGTTGTTCACCATGGTGACAAACATAAAAGGATGAACAAGTACTTTAGCCTGTAAGGCGTCCTCATCGACTTCAATTTCTATGGTAGCATATTCCGAAGCTAAAACAGCAATATCTTGTCTGAATTGATCCAACAGTTCAGAGAGATATCTTTCCTCCAGAATAATTTTTTCCTGATTGAAAACACTGAGATCAATTGCTTTATTCACGAGCCTATCCAAACGCTTGATCTGTCGTCCCATCGTCTGAAGTGTTTCCGAAATTTTCACTTTTTCTTCGTCGGATACCTTTGCTGCAATATTGGACAAAGCAATACGTATTGTTGTCAACGGGGTATTAAATTCATGTGTGACATTATTGATAAAGTCTGAAGCCATTTCTGCCATACGTTTCTGTTTCATCCAGTTATTGTAGGTTCCCCAGTAGAGCCCAACAATTCCAACAATACAACAGCCAGACAATAATAACAGGGGAAGGATAGATTTAATGACAGAAAACCGTGTATTTATATTCCCAACATATAAAGTAAATGCAACACGATTTGACATTCTATCATTGGCAGCGATTGCCATCGCTGAAACAAGATTATCTTTTTCAATGAAACTTGGTTCACCTCCTATCGGAATAAAATGATCCTTAGAAAAATCAATTATTGGAATAAAATTCTCCGCATCAAAGGTAATTGATACATCCTTCAACACAAGCGCATATCCGAACTCCTTGTCTAAATGAATTTCCGATCGAATCTCTTCAAATAAGCTATCTATCGCTGGGTTGCCCTGGAGCTTGAACAGCAATTGCTCGGCAATACTATCCTTTAATTCATCAAAAGCTCTCCTATTCTCCTGATGATAGTATTTCAGGCGATTCAAATGGGGCATTAAGGTCGAGTCGACAAGCTTTTGTCCTCCAGGAAACATCTTGTCATTCAAGATATGCCTATCATACACGACCTTAATATCCCGTTTCTCTTTTTGAAATAGTTGACTTCGTTTTATCTCATATGACCGTACAATCATGAGGTATTGCAATATCAAAAATAAAAATAAGCAACAGATAGCTATCCATTTATATACACCTGATCGCTTCATTTTTTATTCGTCTATTCAAATACCCTATTTATTTGGTTTGCTACTCATCGTATAGATTAATTCCCCGCCATTCATTAAGCTGTTATAGGATAATTGCAACTTATCCAGTGGCTTACCATTCAGCGTCACAGATTTGACGTATACATTCTTTTCAGACTGATTACGCGCAGTAATAGCAATGCATTTCCCATTTTCTAGATTGATCTTAGCTGATTTCACTAATGGGCTACCAATCCAATAACTATCCTCTCCAGGAGCCACAGGGTAAAATCCAAGTGCTGTAAAAAGATACCATGCCGACATTTGCCCACAATCATCGTTTCCTCCTAATCCGGCATGCCCGTTATGATATTGATTTCTAATAATCTGGCGTAATCGTGCCTGTGCCTTCCATGGATTCTTGGTGATATTATACAAATAAGCCACATGATGTGAAGGCTCATTGCCATGCACATAATTCCCGATAATACCATCCCGAGTAATATCCTCGGTATGTTCAAAATATTTATCAGGAAGCTCCATTGTAAATAAAGAATCTAAATACGTTTCAAGCTTCTTCTCTCCCCCCATGACCTGCATCATCTCGCTAGGTTGATGTGGCACATAAAGACTATAGTTCCAAGAATTCCCCTCTATAAATCCCTGTCCATGGGTATCCAATACATCGAATTTCTCTTTGAACTTCCCTTGAGAGTTCTTTGGACGCATGAATCCGATCGTTGGATCGTATAGTGATTTCCAGCTTTCAGCTCGTTTTGAAAAAGTACGGTAGATATCCTCTTTTCCTAGTTTCTTTGCCAACTGCGCAATGCACCAGTCATCGTAGGCATATTCCAATGTATTGGAAACTGAGGTACCCGACACATCATCCGGAACATACCCTTTGTCAATATAGGCGCCTATCCCTTCATAATTACGTGTATTTGCCGTTTGTACACATGCTCGTAGCGCAGCTTCAGGGTCACCCTTATAAACACCTTTCAGTATGGCATCAACAATGACCGATACGGAATGATAACCACTCATACACCAGTTATCATTAGCATAATGCGACCAGATAGGCAACATTTTCAATACGCTCTGATCATAATGTGCCATCATTGAAGCGACAATATCGGCATTGCGTGAAGGGTTGATCAAGTTCAAAAGAGGATGGAATGCTCTAAATGTATCCCAGAGCGAAAACGATGTATAATTCGTAAAGCTCTTAGCCAGATGGATCTCCTGATCCAAGCCCTTATATTCACCGTTCTGATCCATATAAATGGTAGGCATCAAACTCGCATGGTACATGGCCGTGTAGAAGTTAATCAAATCCTCCTTGTTCAGCATGTCCACCTCAATTTTTTTGAGTTCCTTTTCCCAGGCCGATTGCCCTGCTTGTACATACCCATCGAAATTCCAGTTCGGCGCTTCCGCATCCATATTGCCGAGCGCATTCTTCATACTTACTGGGCTCAATGCTACTTTCATTAAAATAGGCTCTTGCGCTTTCGTGTCGAAATCCAGATGCAACTTAATGTTATGTGCTGCTAGATCAGGAAAATTATGCTGCTGGTCAAACTTCCGCCAAAAACCGTTATACACCGATTTACCGTCTTCATATTTAGCCCCATAATTTTTGAAAGGTTTGGATGTCTTAATCGCGAAATACACCGTACGTGTCCTAGACCAGCCATTCGTTTGCCGATAGCCGACCAATGTTGAATCATTTAGAACCTTGACAACGGTCCAAACATTTTTCCCATCATAATTATAAATTCCTGCAGTTAAATCCACCACAAGATGTGAAGCATCAGATGCGGGGAAGGTATACCGATGAATCCCTACCCGTGTTGTCGTGGTCAGTTCAGCTTTAATCTGATGTTTATCAAGTACAACACTATAATAATTGGGTTCAGCACGTTCATTCGCATGGGAATAGGCTGATCTATATCCATCCTGAGGTCTATCCGCTGTCCCTGGATTGAGCTGTACACGACCCTGCGTCGGCATGACCAATATATCACCTAGGTCAGCGTGTCCAGTTCCACTAAAATGCGTATGGCTAAAGCCAACAATTGTCGGGTCATCATATTGGTAACCAGCACAGTATTTATAAACATCCCCATTATACTGCCCCTTTACCGCATACGATAATGTATCTGTATCCGGACTGAGCTGGACTGCCCCAAAAGGAACTGTCGCTCCAGGGAACGTATGCCCCATACGTGCAGTACCAATTAAAGGCTTGACATACTGGATCAATTTAGGTTCCTGTGCTCTCAACAAATAAGGGACACAAAGCAGACCAAAACAAACTAAACTTTTTATGTTCATCGCTTCAAGATTTAAATCTTCGGGTTTTGACTATAAGCACTCCATAATTGATCAATTGTCTTACCCGTCTGCACTTGCCAGAAATCATCGGTATAGGTCTTATTCCGCATTGCCGCATCCAGTTTTTTGACAAAATCCTTCTTTACATTTTTGTTAATCCAATATAGAAATCGCGCTGTAGTCCGATAAGAATCGGTATATTTTTGTTTGCCGGTATAATCTGGTAATTTCCAATTCGCACCAGCATTGTCTATTCCATCATCAAAACGGACAAAATCTGCTATCCCCTCCGTAATCCACCAAGGGCCAGCTCCGTCGGGATATGCTTGCACAATATGCATCACCTCATGGGTAACGACATCTATATCTCCCGGATTTTTGGCAAACCACGCTGGACTATACCGAACAATACCCCCAGCAGTAGCAGCAACGCCCTTATAATCTGGGTCAATGACAAAAGACACTTTTTTTATGGTATTTTTATTGTATTTCTTCGCCAGCTTCGGGTAATTGGTAAAATAAGTTGCTATTAGCCTTTCCTTCAAGGCCGGACTAAAATCCTTGTCTTTATTAATCCAGATCAAGGTATAACCACCTTTACTCATGCTATCTACCTCAATAGCAACTTTACGGTCATTCTCCGTATGCTGCCAATTATCTTGTGCAAGAAGCGGATAGGAACAAGTAAGGCCTACTAGCGCAAAGGCCATTTTCAATAATTTAGGTTTCATAATTGGTTTATTATTTTTTCTTTTTTGATTTTGTTGTTTTTTTAACATCCGCTTTCAATTCACCGGACATTGAATACGGAGCGGCTTCAACTGTGGTCCCCCGGCTATAATTCGGTTTGGCTGTCATATCAAAATTAAGGCTTCCACCTTCGTGAAGTGCTTTATGACTTAACCAGTTTTTAGGATAAGCTGCCCCATTGAACTGCAAGGTATTGACATAAACGTTCTCATTCGAATTCTTTGGTGCCTCGATCGTCAATGTCTTACCATTTTCAAAAGATAAAGTAGCTTTCTTAAATAGTGGAGCTCCTAACACATACTCATCTGTTGCTGGACAGACAGGGTAAAAACCCAAAGCAGAAAACACATACCATGCTGATGTTTGCCCATTATCCTCATCACCACAATAGCCATCTGGGCTGGGTTTATACATCCTGTCCATGACCTGACGCACCCAATATTGCGTTTTCCACGGTTGACCTGCATAGTTATACAGATAAGGCATATGTTGGATTGGTTGATTACCATGTGCATATTGCCCCATATTTGCCACCTGCATCTCGCGAATTTCATGGATAATACCGCCATAATAGCTATCGTCAAAATTTGGAGCCTGAACAAATACAGAATCTAACATATTAACAAAAGTTGTCTTGCCTCCCATTAAATCGATCAGTCCCTGTACATCATGAAAAACACTCCAGGAGTAATGCCAACTATTACCTTCAGTAAATGCATCCCCCCATTTCAATGGATTGAAAGGTGTTTGGAATTTACCATCCTTATTTTTCCCGCGCATCAGATTCGTAGAAGGATCAAATAAATTCTTATAGTTTTGAGCACGTTTAGCATACAGATCAATCTCTGCTTTAGGACGGTTCAATGCTTTTGCCAATTGGTATATGGTGAAATCATCATAGGCATATTCTAACGTACGGGCCGCATTTTCATTGATTTTAACGTCATAAGGCACATAGCCCAAACTATTGTAATACTCGACACCTTTTCGTCCAACGGCAGTCATGGGGCCTTCATTATTCGCACCATGCTGCAAAGCTTCATATAGTGTATTGATATCATATCCACGTAAGCCCTTCATATAAGCGTCGGAAACAACCGAAGCGGAATTATTACCGACCATAATATCCGCATAGCCAGGGCTACTCCATTCAGGTAGGAAACCTCCCTCTAGGTACGCATTGAGTAATCCCTCCTGCATTTCCTTATTGATCGAAGGATACATCAAGTTTAGGAAAGGATACAACGCTCTAAAAGTATCCCAAAAACCAGTTCCACCAAACAGATAACCCGGAAGAGTCTTTCCATTGTATGGGCTATAATGTACAGCTTTTCCCTGTGCATCAATTTCATAAAGCTTATTCGGGAAGAACAAAGTACGATACATCGTTGAGTAAAATGTCCGTAATTGATCAATATCGTCACCCTCTACTTTAATTTTCCCCAATGTGTTATTCCAGATCTGACGGCCATCTTCTTTAACTTGATCAAAGGACTTATCGCCGAGCTCATTTAAGTTTAACAATGCTTGTTCAGCACTAATAAAGGAGGAAGCCACTTTTACCTGAACAGGCTTCGATTTATCTGTCACCTTAAAACCAACAATTGCTCCTGTATGATCACCTTTGATCTGAAGCTGCCCATCTTTCTTTTCCTTTCCTTCCCAGGTTGCGACATTAGCAAAGGGCTGATCGAAAACGAGCACAAAATAATTTCTAAAATTTTCAGGTAAAGGGCCACGTGCATATTTTGACGAATAGCCAATAATCATATTTTTTTCGGGGATAATCTGAACTTCCGAACCTTTTTCATAAGCATCCAAAACGATGTATGCATCGTCTGTCTTATTGAACGAGATACGAAACATTGCTGCGCGTTCAGTTGGTGTCATTTCCGCTGTAACATCATGATCGGCCAAATAAACCGAGTAATAATATGGTTTTACAATTTCCGCTTTATGCGAAAACCAACTTGCACGTTCATCCTGATCAAAAACTGGTTTTCCGGTAACGGGCATAATAGAGAAAACACCATAGTCATTCATCCAGGGAGAAGGTTGGTGGGTCTGCTTCAATCCGCGGATCTTATCAGCTGTATATTGATATTGCCAACCATCACCATTTTTACCTGTCTGCGGTGTCCACATATTCATACCCCACGGTCTGGCTATCGATGGATAAGTATTCCCATTGGACAGCTCAAATTTGGATTCTGTACCCATTAAAGGATTTACCAGATCCACAGCCTCCAGTTGCTGTCCTCTAAACTTCTGAGCCAAAACCGGTTTTGCGCAAAACAAACCCAAGGACAATAATGACCCTAGAAAAACATTTAATGATTTCTTCATTATTTAGGATATATATAAATATTTCTACTAAAACGTATTAGTAAAGATATAAAAAAGAATATGAATTCAAAATAAACGCTATACTTTCGAATATTAGGTCTTATGATTTTTACAATAAGACATTACTTTCTCTGGAGCAAACCGGGGTTTCTCTCAGCAACACAGACAAACTATCTTTTAATCAAATTCGTCGAAATCACATATTCTTTTGGGCTTGAGATACCCTGATCTATTTCTTTCAATAATACCCTAACACAGGTTTTTGCGATGGGCTCCAATGGCTGTTGGATACAAGAGATCTTAGGGTTTAAGATATCGAACAATTCATGATCATCAAAAGAAAACAACGGAAAATCAACACGTTGGCCTCCTTCCGTTCGAAGCGACTTCAAACCAAGAATACAGAGATAATTAGTCGTAAAAAATAAGCCATCTAATTGCGTATTTTTAGATACCCAATTCCGCAAAGCAGTTATCCCCTTCTTCCGCAAATGATGGTAAGGCAATTCCAATACCCTTGCCTTCATGCCCGTTTTCGTACAAAATTCCAGATATGCTTCTTTACGGGCCAACATCTGAGGTTGATCCGAATCAATTGTAATTAATCCAAAATTTTTACATCCAATAGATTGTAGGTATAAACAGGCCTTTAGGCTGCTATCACCGTTATCAATATGCACGTAATGCGTCGCTACAGCTGGAGAATTCCGATCAAATACAACCAGGGGAACTTTATGTTCCAAGATCTTGCGTTGATGTTCTTCTAAATTTACGGTGGGAGCCAAGATAATTCCTTCCACTCTCTTTTCGAGCATAAAATCAATAATATCCTGTGCGTTTTGGGCATCCCCTAACGTACTACTATAAAGAACATGATAATTTTTCTTTCGCAACAATTCTTCTACATACAATGCAAAAGGGCCAAAAAAAGAATCACCGATATTTTCGACAATCAGTCCGATCGTATTTGAACGCCCTGTAGCCAAACTCTTTGCCAATGAATTGGGTTTATAGCCAACTTTCTCAACATAATCCAACACACGCTTTTCCAGCTCCTTGCTGATACGCGCCTGTTCCGCTTTATGATTGATCACCAATGAAACGGTAGATTTGGAGACATTCAGTTCCTGTGCAATTTCTTTAATAGATTTGGCCATACGAGCATTTCATAAAATTAAGTGAATTTAGAAAATAAATTGAAGAATACGTTTTTATTCGCTCGATGAATCGCTAACGAAGAACCAGCCTGAGTACACACTTACCATTTTCCAACGATAGCACCCAAGCTTAATTAAAGTATCACCCCTATTATACTTTAACAATACTTAATGAATACTTAATGAATACTTATCCAATACTGAAAACATAAGAGAGATCTATTTTGCTGTCGTTCAGCATTGGGTGATCAACAGCTAAAATGGCAATTCGCACGCATCTTGTTTTATCGAGATTTAATAAAACGTTAAAAGTAAATATAAAAATTCAACCAGTCTTAGCGATATTGTAATGAAAATGTTAATTTTTTACTAAATTTACTGGCGACTAGCGTCTTATGAAAAACAGTAAATCATACCAATACCAAGAACTTCTACCGCTTATACAACAGGGGGATCAACGTGCTTTTTCGGTATTGTATGATTTATTTGCCCCCGACCTGACTTCGTTTATCGCAAAAAAAATCAGTAGTCGTGAAATAGCTGAAGATATACTGCATGACCTTTTTATTTCAGTATGGAAAAACAGGGCATTCATCGAAGAAATAGAGTCTCTTCCGGCTTACTTATTTAGTTCCTGTCGCTATTTAGTCCTTGCTCATTACCGCAAAGCAATGAAAATACAGATTACCCAGGGCTTTGAACATCTCGAGTTTGCAGATCAATCCATACCGATCGAGGATCGACTCTATTACCGGTACATCATCGATGTTGTTGCCAAAGAAGTCGAAAACCTTCCTCAAAAATGTCAGGAAGTATTCAGATTGAGCCGGGAGTATTATATGAGCAATAAAGAAATTGCACAAAAATTAGGCGTTAGTGAGTCCACTGTTGAAAAGCATATCAACAAGGCTATTCGCCATTTGCGCACTGCAACAGGTCATCTATTTCATTTTATTTTATTCTTTTAGCGATCTCTGAGAGCCTTCTCATAAAAATATTTATTTTTTTTTCTTTTTTGACTAGAAGCTCCCCTTGTTTTATATCACTTGTATGATAACCAACCAGTGTAACGTTGCGATTTATGAAGCAAGTGAAAGATATATATAGACTGATTACCAATTTTCTGAGCCGATCCGAAAGTATCGAGGAACGTAAACAACTATTTGATTGGTTTGATCAACAGGCTGTGGACCAAATACCAACAGAACAGTTTTCTACCATTCAAAAAAATGTAAAAAATCGTTTATTAAATGAGATTGGCACAATAGAACAAAAATCCAATACCCTCAAATACATCCGCATCATCAGTACGGCTGCAGCGGTATTATTAATTGGCTTTTTCACCTATACATACTGGCCCGCTACGGAACACATCGCTTCCAGCAAGTTACTAGCCTCGATTCCTCCGGGAAGTGAAAAAGCGATTATCACGCTGGCAGATGGCAAGCAGATCAATTTGGATGATTTGCCACTAAACCAAAGTATTCAAATTGGAGAAACAATCCTAATTAAGGACGCGCAGGGAAAAGTGAGCTACCAAAATGCTAGCACAGGAAAAAAAACCATACAGAAAAACAGCTTAAAAACCCCTAAAGGAGCCACCTACGAACTCACCTTAGTGGATGGTACATTGGTCAGTCTCAATGCAGATTCCAAGCTGACATACCCCTCTTCATTTGATTCAGGAGATCGCATTGTTGAACTGGAAGGAGAAGCTTATTTTCAAGTAGCGAAAACAAAAGACCATCGCGGTTTCATTGTCAAGACGAAAGATCAACAAACGAAAGTGCTGGGGACAAAATTCAATATTAATGCCTATTCCGAAGAAAAAGGTATACGTACCAGCCTGCAGGAGGGATCGGTTATTGTTTCTAAACAGAATAGTGCAGTTAGGTTAAGTCCTAACGAGCAAGCCTTTTTAGATCACGGCAAGTTGCGGTCTAAAGCTATAGACATCGACGAAGTACTAAGCTGGAAGAGTGGGCAGTTTTCTTTCGATGGATCCAATATGGAGGAAGTATTCAAAGACATCGGCAGATGGTACGATATTGACGTAACCTATACACGCAGCGAAAATATCGTCCAATATACCGGAAAAATCCCCCGAAATCTCAGTCTAGAAAAACTTATTTCATTGTTAAACTATGCTGATATCAAAACCAAGGCCGTTGTGGGGAAAAACAATAGAATTAACTTAATCATCACATAACCAAAATTATTACCGAAATGAAAAGCGAAAAATTTCCACCCTGATAGGAGATTATTAATAGCAATAAAAGACGGATCCTGTTGGCGCAGAACCCGTCCAACCTATTGGTATTAAAGTATCGTCTAACTTCTAAATTATTAACACGTTAAAACCAAACGAATTTAATGAAATTTACCTTAACTCCGTTCATTAAGAAGGAGAAAGATTTTCATTCTGCCGTATTGGATGCTAACTCCGCATCCGATATATGGCAAGCTGATGAAAAACGAAGCTCTCTTTTTGCGCGCCCATTATCCAGATCTCTCATGAGGATCAACTTAATCACCCTACTGATCGGTTTAGGTCTGTCACAAGTAGATGCACATACCTATGCTCAACAGATTAGCTTAAAAAAGCAAAAATCGAGTTTGGAATCGATCTTAAAAAACGTCGAAAAACAAAGTGGTTATTCATTCTTCTATAAAAAGAATGATATTAACCAAATTATTGACCTGTCAGCAGACATCAAAAACATGCCGTTCAAACAGGTTTTAAATGTCATTCTAGGCAACGCTAATCTATCTTACGATTTCTTTGAAAAAACAGTCGTTGTAAAAAAAGAACAGGCGGGTAATGCACAAAAAAACATCAGCCTTTCGTCCAAACAGCCTAATCAGCTATCAGGCACTATACAGCAGGTTATAAGTGGAAAAGTGATAGATGAAGATGGGAAACCAATTTCTGGTGCAACACTACGCCTAAAATCGGACATGAAAAAAGCGGTGGTTTCTGCGATGGATGGATCCTTCAATCTTCCACTAACTGCTGCGGGTGAAACAATAATTGTCACTTCAATAGGTTACGAACCATACGAATTTTCGGCAAAATTTACAGGTCATCTTCTAACGGTAAAACTAAAGAAGACTGAAGCCAAAGTCGAAGAGGTTGTCGTAACGGGTATGATGACACGCAAAAAGGAAAGCTTCTCCGGAGCGACAGCATCTTTTACTGGTCAAGAACTTAAAATGGTCAACAACCAAAATGTAATTGCAGGCTTAAGAGCGCTTGACCCCTCCTTTATTCAGATCGAAAATAACGCATTGGGATCAAATCCCAATATGCTCCCCAAGATTGAACTTCGTGGGCAAACCAGTATTTCGACCTCTGCCCTTCGCGATGAATTTTCAATAGACCCAAACCAACCTTTATTCATCTTAGATGGTTTTGAGACAAATTTAAGAACAATCATGGATCTCGACATGAATATCATTCAAAATGTCACGATTCTAAAGGATGCCGCTTCGACAGCGATTTATGGTTCAAGAGCTTCCAACGGCGTTATTGTCGTCGAAACGATCAAACCCAAAGCCGGGAAGATCATGCTTTCTTATACGACTGATATGCAAGCGCAAATTCCCGATCTTTCCAGCTACAACATGATGAACGCTTCGGAAAAACTTGAATTTGAGCGATTGTCAGGACGATATACTGCCAACAGTAATTTAATTGAGCAACAGATCATTCTTGACAGTATTTATAATGCCCGGCTTCAGGAAGTATTAAGTGGAGTTGATACCTATTGGCTAAAAATCCCTGTGCAAACCGGTTTCTCCCATCGTCACTCTTTGAGCGCGCGCGGTGGGGAAGGCGCACTCGTATTTGATGCTGGTGTCAATTATAAAAATACAAAAGGTAGCATGAAAGGTTCAGGACGTGACGACTGGTCAGCAAACCTTAATCTAAACTACCGTGCAGGAAAATTAAATATTGCCAACCGGGCCTTTGTAACCGGATATACGGGTAACGAATCGCCCTATGGCAATTTCTCCACCTGGGTAAATACAAATCCATATTACAGGCCCCTGTCTGCCAGTGAAAAATTCTTAACTTATAAAGAAGACGCCCGTAACAGGAATTTTTCATGGAATGTATTTAATCCGATATACGATGCTAATCTTTCGAGTTTTAATACGACCAAAAACTATGTCATCAACAATAATCTGATGATGACTTATGACTTCAATCCAGCACTTCGCTTAACAGCGAGTGGACAGATTAGCAAAGGGATGACAGATACAGATAACTTCCTTTCCCCTTTGCATTCTTCCTTTGAAGGTGTTGAAAACCGAAAAAAAGGTTCATTGGCACACAGAGAATCCTCCGTCTTTGGATATACAGCAAACGCCATGTTAACGTATTCGAAAGTTTTACAAGCTAAACATACCATCACAGCAAATATCCGCGGTGAAATAAGTGAGTCACAAAATCGACTCAACGGATATAAAGCTGTAGGGTTTCCTGCGGCAAGTAACGGTAATCCAAGTTTTGCCTTTGGTTTTGAACAAGACTCCAAACCGTCGGCAAGCACGAGAATTTCACGACGAAGTTCATTGCTCGGCTCCATCAATTACTCTTATGACCAACGTTACAATTTTGACGTAAACTATAATATAGACGGTTCAACTAGTTTTGGTTCCAACAACTTATTCTCTCCATATTATTCTTTTGGGACAAGTTGGAACATCCACAATGAGCGCTTTGCAAAAACAGTAAACTGGATTAATATGTTGCGTTTAAGAGCAAATATCGGTATTACCGGCAATCAAAACTTTGGTAATGTGAGCCAGTCGATATTTGATTATAATGCAGATGTAAATCGATTTGGACAAGGTATTAGTTTATCTGCATTAGGTGCTCCAGATTTGGAGTGGCAACGGACCAGGCAGACCAGCGTTGGTATAGATGCTACTTTATTTAACAACAAGTTGAACTTCCAGATCAATGCGTATGATAAATACACTGATCCATTGGTCGTTGCAGTCACCTTGCCCTCTTCGACCGGCTTATCTGCGTATCCCTTCAATGCTGGATCGCTAGATTACAAAGGACTAGAAGCCACGATCAATTACTCGCCTATTTATAGACCACAAAACCAATTTATAGTGACATTTGGATTAACAGGTTCCATGTTAAAAGCCAAGTATGCAAATTTCAATAATAAATTGAGCTCATTGAATAATGAGATGAAACAGAGCAATGCCCTAATCAGATATCAGGATGGTTACAGTCCAAATACCTTATGGGCAGTTCAGTCTCAGGGGATAGACCCTTCATCCGGGCGAGAAGTATTTCTGAAAAAATCAGGTGAACAGACATTTAACTATAACGCTGATGACTTAGTCCCTGTTGGTAATGCCCAACCGCTGGCTGAAGGTATTTTGAGAGGTACACTTTCATACAAAGGATTTACAACAAATATTTTGGTACGTTATATCCTCCGTAAGGACAATTTCAATCAGGCTTTATATACGAAAGTCGAAAATATGTCTGAAGAAGAAATTGTAAAAAATAACCAAGATAAACGTGCACTTTATGATCGCTGGCAGAACCCTGGAGACATCGCTCAATTCAGAGGAATTAGTATCATTGATGTGACACCGATGTCTTCACGATTTATACAACGCGAAAATTCGTTCAGCGGAGAAAGTATCAGCTTTGGTTATGAATTTAGAAACAAAACCTGGTTAGATCGTCTGAATCTCTCAACTGTCCGGGTCAACAGTATCCTGAATGATATCTTTTATAGTTCGACTGTACGAAGGGAACGCGGTACAGATTATCCGTTTGCGAGATCCGTTTCGTTCAGCCTTAATGCAACCTTTAAATAAGATGAAAAACATAATTACGATCACTATACTCACAATTAGTCTCGGATTGACTGGTTGTAATAAATGGTTAGATGTCAAACCTGAAGATAAATTTATTGAAGAAGAAGTCTTTAAAACCGCGCAAGGATTCCATGATGCATTAAATGGTATTTACCTCAACATCAGCGATGACAATTTATATGGCCGCATGCTCAATCTGGAAACACTGGACTTACTCGCACAGACATATTACATATCAGGAGCCCATGATAAAAAACGTCAACAGCTCAACAGTTTCAATTATGGGGACAAAGATGTCAAAGAACAATTGGATATTATTTGGACGAATTTGTATGTCAACATTACCAATATTAATAGGTTTCTGGAGAACCTGGACACATATGGACATGTTTTAGACACACAGACAAAGGCTTTGATGGAAGGCGAGGCCCTTACTGCTCGAGCGTACATTTATTTAGATATACTCCGGATGTTCGCACCGGCGTTCGCAGTGGATAAAGAAGCGCAAACAATCCCCTATTATACCAATACAACGTATGAAGCGGCTCCATTTTTAAAGAGTACAGCGGTGATGGCCAATATTTTGGCCGATTTAAAAAAATCATCAGAACTGTTGCTCAAGTATGACCCTGTTCTAAATATGGGAAGAGTGGATCAAACATTCGGCGAGGTGCAATTAGGTTCCAAACCTTTTCTTCAATTCAGAAACTATCATTTCAATTATTTTGCTGCCAAAGGTCTGGAAGCAAGAGCCAACTTATGGGCCGGTAACAAACAAGATGCTCTGAAATCCGCTGAAGCTGTGATCGCTGCTAAATCCAAGTTTCCATGGGTCCAGGCTTCTGACCTAAGCGCGTTATCTCAAATCAATCGTGTATTTAGCATGGAGCTAATCCTGGCATTTGAAAGTCCAAGATTATACAAAAACTACGATGAACTGTTTAGCCCAGCCTTGGAAGATCGAAATATTCTCAGCGCAGGGACAACCAACAGATTTATCAATGTCGTTTACGAAAATTGGGAGAATGATTTTAGATATGCCTCCAATTGGCGTTCCAATGGTGGTAAATCCTACCCCGTTTTCTTAAAATATGCTGATATTACATCAGACAATAACCGGAATTTTAGATATACCATACCCGGTATGCGCATCAGTGAATTGTATCTAATTGCATCCGAATGCGAAACTGATCAAACAAAAGCATTGGCCTATTTAAATGAATTACGTAAAAATAGAAACTGTGATATTCTCGCAAGCGCGACAGGACTACTTGACAATATCAAGAAAGAGTATCGCAAAGAATTCTACGGCGAAGGCCAGCTATGGTATTACTACAAGCGCAATGATAACAGAACAATCAATGGAGCAACCACAACAAATAAATCTGTGCCGGTAGAAAGCTATACATTTCCAATTCCACAATCTGAAACTGACCCAAGGTAATGATCATGAAAACATTAAAATTACTAATTTTCTGCCTGCTCGCTATCAGTCTATCTATAAGCTGTAAGAAAAGTAGTCTTGAAACATATACTGGACAAAACAATATCTATTTTATTAATAAAATAAGCAATGGTACCTATATCCCTGTACAATATGGTATGTATTCTTTTGGCTATGTAGATCCTAAAATAACCGAAGCAATTTTCCCCCTAGTTGTCACGACAACGGGCGGAAAATCCAATCAGGACCGCCCTTATAAATTGCTGATTGATCCAGCATCAACTATGGTAAAAGGTCGTGATTACGATATTGTTAACGACAATTTTGCTATTAAAACTGGTCAGGTAAGTGACACCCTGCGCATCCGTTTACATCGCAACGCCGAATTAAAAAAGGAAAATTTGAACCTGCTCTTTCAACTCGAATCAAACGAAAACTTTTCTACTTCAATGAATAGTCAGGAGATTGGTACCGGAAACAGCAAATACACAGCTTACTTCACCCGATTTTTATTAGAAGCCAATGATATCCCAGGCGCTCCAGATTTTTGGGATCCAGCGAAATCTGTCTATGCCTCACTTGTTATCGGATATCTTGGAAAGTTCTCCGGGCTCAAATTTAAGCTGTTGATCGAACGATATGGTTTGAATCTCGAGGATCTCACCGCGCCAGGTTATGTGCCTTCAATACCGAGTATTTTTGGCTGGGCCTATGGGACAAAATCCTATCTGGACGAACAGGCAGCTTCTGGAAATCCGATTATGGATGAAGATGGAAAACCAATGGAATTAGGTATTTACGTCCAATAATGCATTCCCACTATGAAAAGATTACTATTTATAACAATACTTTGCATTTCCATGTTAAATGCATTTCAATCTTGCCAGAAAGACCTAGGAAATTATACCTATACTCATTTTGACAGTTTGAAAATCCGCGGTATAGACACGGCCTATCTCGCGTACAATCAAAAAACATTTAAGATCACGCCTGATATAGCATTGGTCAGCGGAGAAAAAGTGGATCCTAACAACTATACCTATGAATGGTACACAATTAATCCAAGTGCTGCTGTTTTAAATGCGGACAAAAAGAAAGTTCTCGGAAATAAGCTGGAGCTAGATGCAATAATCAGCTTGTCTCCGGCTAATTACATTTTACACCTCAGGGTAAAGAACAAAATAGACAATACCATATCTGAATTTGTCACCAAACTCAGTGTTACTTCCGAACTTGCAAATGGTTGGCTTATCCTTAACGATATTGACGGAAAATGCCGGTTGGATATGTTGAATTACAATTTAACCACATTAAAATACGAGCCTTATCCGGATATTCTTAAAAATTTCGCAAGAATCGACATACCAGGATCTCCTAAATTGGTCTTGTTTTTAAATGATAGGGATGCTATCACAAGCAAATATGTCAATAGGGTCTATGTGGGCACCGACAAAACAACGATGAGCTTTAACAACCAGGAGAATACCTGGACAGATTTCCGGAATTTGAAAAAAGAGATCTTCCGGACAACGCCTGATAATTATTATGCTGAAGTTATTCAACCGACTGGTAGAAGCGGAGATCCTGTCTATATTTTAGACAGCGAAGGTACACTCATGCATCAAAATGTGACGCAAAACATGGTCTATGGCTCAACAATTAACCGGTTAAATGGAGGTGTTAAGCTCAATATTTCAAAATTTATTGCAGTAAATTGGGGCAATTCCATATCCTATGCTGTTGTTTTCGACAAAAAAAACCAACGCTTTTTAGTTCATAACAGCACAAATTACACGTTACTGATCCCAGGGTCAAGCAATCCTGAAATTTTCACACCTGAAGACATGAAGATGGATTTGGTGTATATGGAACGTGTGCTGACGTCAACGAACCAGTTCTATGCGTTATTGAAAAATCCAGCAAACAATAAACTAAGATTAGTACGGTTTACACATCAGGGTGCCATCTTCGATCCTTTAGCCGTTGATGACATTGAAAATCCGTATGGTATGGAATCAGCTGAAAATATTGCTGCAGATCCAACATTTGGTTATATCTACTACACCGTCGGGAACAAAGTATATCAATACGATCCATTTACAAAAAAACACAGCCTTGCAGTAGACGCTGGTACCCG
This sequence comes from Sphingobacterium sp., assembly GCA_031277685.1. Lineage (GTDB taxonomy): Bacteria > Bacteroidota > Bacteroidia > Sphingobacteriales > Sphingobacteriaceae > Sphingobacterium. The sequence continues at coordinate 19,916 of JAITLV010000111.1, forward strand.
TCGCATCTCCAAAGTTAAATTTCAAAAGGTAGCTGCATTTACTACAAATGCCCGCTACAATGATTTCGCCAAGAAACTGATGGTATGTACTTACGATCCTGCAAGTCCTAATACCAGCGGTAAAATGGATTTTTATGGAATTAGCCTATCTGGGACTCCAAAGCTAGCCGAATCATATAGCGGTTTTGGCAAGATCGTCGATGTGTCCTACCGTGAATAACAGGAATAAGAAATAAACAGGCTAATTTCTAAGAACCGACACAATACAAGTCATACGAAATTAAACCGCACCAACGGTCTATCAGCACCTAACAAATGCTAATTATAGATATTTCAAGTTGATGTTTATTTAAGCAGCTGACAGAATGTTTCATTCCGTTGGCTGCTTATGACACCACAACACACAAACAATCCTTATGTGGACTACTCAAATAAAAAAATTGGTAATACTGGCAATTTATATAGGAAACAGTATTACTTTACTCGCACAAACAGAAACAACCCTCCCGGTCAGATTACTTGCTTGCTTTGAAAAAAAGGATACCTCTATCATAACAGGTGAGCTCGCCCCAAATTTCTCTGTCGCAGGTCATACCGGCGAAGGAGCTAGCTTTCGTTTAAACCAAATTGTCAAAAATTACCCCTTAAAAGCTGTACATATTTTATCGGAAAAGAAAACAAACCGTGGGACATTATTGCAAATAGAAATTACCGATTCTAAAGGTAAGACAACAAGCGATCAAGCCCTAGTCGATGGTAATGGAAAGCTAATCTATTTCAGTCTTTTTGATCAGCTTTATGGGCTGAAAAGGGAAAACAAACCTAAACTACGGGCTGTCATTCCTTTCGAGAACAAAAATGGTTCCATGTACTTATTGGTAAAAATCAATGACTATGAAAAACCATTACGTCTCTTGTTTGACACTGGTGCAGATGGCATGGCCATTAGTCAGCAGCTCGCTGATGTAATTGGGTTAAAGGTAACCCGTGAGAATAATGCATCTGTCGTCGGTGGTAACACAAAGATTCAGGTATCTGATAACAACAATATTCTACTGGATACGCTACAATTGGCCGGCCAGGGTATTGCTATTTTCCCTGAGATGGGCAAAGAAGGTGATGGCATTATTGGCAATACATTGATTCGCCAATTTATCACGCATATCAACTACGATGAAAATACGATTTCACTGTATGATTTCGGTGATTTTCAATACAAGGGTAAGGGAACGACAGTCCCAATTACAATGCCTGCTGGGGTAATGATATTACCGGGACAACTTGAGATTGTAAAAGATAAGCGTTATTCGGGTCATTTTGTTTTCGATACCGGGGCTGCTTATGACTTGATCTGCTTCCGGCCATTTGTACGCCAGAACAAACTATTGATCAGCGGCTTTAAACCCGAAGCACAGGCAGCAACGGTAAGTATGGGAATTTCCTCCCCCACTTTCGCTGGTAGAAGTTACCAATTTGCCATCTCGGCACTTCCGGCCATGCAGGGTTTGCCTGTTTCACTAATGGGGGGTAGTGCTGGAAATGAACAATGGCAACCTGGTTTCGACGGATCAATTGGAGTCCGACTGTTGAGCCGTTATAACATCACAATAAATCTAGCGGAAGGTGAGGCATATTTTTCCCCGAATAGATTACATGATCACCCACAGGATTTTTTAGTCAGAAATTATCAGTTTGGCTGGGATAACATTGGCCAGTTGCGGGCATTGGGTCCCGTCGGTACTTCTGAAAACACAGATGGTTTAAAAGCAGGAGTTGCAATTCAGCAAATTGACAAATATACAGTTGACCAATTAAAGAATAAACCAAGCCTGATAGAAGAAATTCGATTAAAGGCGAAGGAAGAATCAATTCCAGTGACTACAGTTGACAAGAATATCGTCAATATTTAGTCGGATGAAAAAAGAGATTCCTACCCTAATAAAGCAAAAGATATTAAGAAAATAATTCCATTTAAATTAATTTAACGATCTATATCATGATGAAAAAAACTATTCTAATGCTAACAGCACTTGTTTCTACTGCAGTAGCATTAGCACAGCAGCCGAGTAACATTACTGGCACGACGGATCCCGCAAAAGTAAAACGTGTAGGACTATTTAAAGTATTAAATGGACGGCTGAAGGAGATAGCGACATCCACTCCCGATGCATTAGGACGATTTGCATTTCGCTTTACTCCTGAGTATGAAGGTTTATATTCACTCGGTAGTGGTAATGCCCAGAATCAACAAGGGCTCTTTCGTTTTTACTTCAAAGGCAATGAGAACCTGAACCTAAAACTAGACCAAAGTGATTACGAACTCACAGGCAAAAATAGCCCTGAAAACGAAACATTATGTGCTTGGGATAAACAATCGAAAACATTCCGCGATAAAGGCACCACTCCTGGAGGAATGAGCACTTATGTCGATTTCTTCCCAGAAGTAGAGGAATTTAGCACAAAGTTGACTGATATTAAGAAAAATGTCAAAACTGGCAATGCTAAATTTGATAAATTCTTTCCTGAACTGGTAGATTACGATTTTGCCTATTATGCGATCTCTTATTTGTACATGCCACGTACTGCTCATCCAAGTAAAGAGGAAATGAGCGACTTCTATACACAATTCAATGCCGACCGATACTTAACAACCGATTTATTAAAATTTCCATACGGCGACCGCTTTATGAGCAATATGATTTATCGCAAGTTAGATCTGTCAAACAAACCAACATTCGACCAACAAATCGCAGCAATTGGACCAGATGTACTTAAAGGACAATACATCTTGCAGAGACTCGAGGGAGCTCGTTCCTATAATGACTTCCAGGAAATGAACGAAAAGTACAAACAGTATTTCAGCCTACCTGAACAAATTGAAAGAGCCAAAGCTGTCGAAGCAAGATTAGTTGAAACAAAGGCTGGCGTCCCTGCATTTCAATTCTCATTTCCAGACATAACTGGTAAAAAAGTTAGTCTTGCAGACCTAAAAGGTAAGGTTGTTTTAGTTGATATGTGGGCGACATGGTGTGGTCCATGCCGTGCAGAAGAACCGCATTGGGAAAAATTAAATGAAGAATTCAACGGAAAACCTATTGCATTTGTTGGTGTTTCTATCGATAAAGACAAACCTAAATGGGATGCTTATGTAAAAGAGAAAAAAATAAAAGGAATACAGTTGCATGCAGGTGTTGAGAATGATCTCGTCACCGCTTATAAAGTAGATGGAATTCCTCGTTACATACTTATTGACAAATCTGGAAATCTGATTACAGCAGACAGTCCAAGACCAAGCGATCCTAAATTAAAAGCATTGCTGGAAGAATGGATCCAAAAATAAAAAACATTTAAAGTATCAACTCAACACAGTGAGGCTATCATAGGATAGCCTCTTTTTTTATAGCAATATTTGCTGTAAAAAAGAAATACGACCATTAAGCACAAAGCAACGAGGCATTTGGTGCTATTAATCATTCCATTTTTTATTCCGCTCAACTTCCCCGATAGGTCGAATATCCATAAGGGGAAAGCGTGATTGGTACATGGTAATGTTTATCATCCGAAATTATGAATATTACTTCAATGTAAGGATAGAATGATTCCGATTTTTCCTGTTTGAAATATGCTTCCGTATAAAAAGTCAACTTGTAGACTCCTTGGTTATCTTGCGAGACAGGAAGAAAATCATTAACCCTACCATTAGTATCAGTAAATCGAACACCAATATCCTCCCAGGAAGTATTATCCATTTGCGATTTTTGAAGCTTTACCTTTACACCTGCTGCAGGCTTACCCGTACTGACATCGAGGATATGGCTCGACAATTGAAACCTGATCTCCTGTCCATAGCAGAGCGTGACCAAGACTAAATTTAAAAAAATAATAACTGCTTTTTTCATCTTTACGATAATTTACCACTATCGGCTGGAATTCATCAATCCTAGTACCTTCCAATCCCGATAATTATACGATAAAATTAATAAAGACCCCGCTTACTTGCTTTGGATATTTCATTCCGAACCTTGTGGCATTCATATCAGTCGCGGTCGAAACTAAACAAAACCATTACATAACTGAACAACGTATTAATAACGCAGGCCTTTATAACGGGCTTCCATAAACGCTATTAACAAAAGCAATCCCCGATCATATGTCTCCTATTTGGATTTGACATGGTTTTCTTTTATTTTTTTTGGCAACATGGGAAAGAACAAACTCATTTCATCTCCCTGAAGCTGACGTCCGAATTCAGCAATTTCATAGGATTCAATGTATTTTATATTAGCACTATCATTTCCATACCACTTGAGCAGCGCTGGCCGATTGACGTCGGTAACATGACTAAAAGGATAAGCATTGTCATAGATTATTTCCCGCTGCTTATCGGGATCAGCCCTAACCTGATCTAATATGCCCATACTATGGGGAATAACGTCGGCAAGCTGAGACCGATGGGCACCAAGAGCTGCCAGTTTAGTAGGCCAGACCGCATCTATTGCAACAGCAAAATCGGGTATATATGAAAATTTGATGGTGTGGTAATCACGAACATATACAAAGACAGGTTTCTTCAGCATTTGGAGATTTGGCGCTGCATCACGGACAATATACCCCGCTGTCATATTATCCGGATGCCCACCTTCTGCGGGATAGTACGTAAATACCACATCCGCCTGCCATTCTTGAATACTCTTAATCACCTTCGCCTGCGCTTCCTTTGTATTTTTTAAATATTGATCATGGTATTCTAATATTTCATACGCACCGAGAGACAGGATCCGCTTAGATTCCATTGCTTCCTGATAACGCATCTTTGTCAACTCAACCGGATTCATCGAATAATGCCCTGCATCACCATTTGTCAGCGACATGAATTTTACCTGATGCCCCATTTTTGTATATAAGGCGGCAATACCACCCGTATATTTCTCCCCCTCGTCGGGGTGAGCAAAAATGATCATTATCTTTAACGCTTTTTGGGCGATACCCAACGATGTCTGCAAAAAGAAAAACGCAGCAATAAGAAAAAGTTTAATCATGGTCAAATCTTAGGTGTATTTACCATGAATTTAGCGAAATCCATCATAAATAACAAGGGATATTATGCTTGTGTAGGTTCAAAAAAAAGATCCTAGTCCAATCTTGGACTAGGATCCTGCATATAAGAAATTTATAAAATCAACTCAATTGTGGATCAGTCATCGAGTGACTTCCGGTCTCCACACGACCAGCAAACTGACGCACAAATTTGGTTCCCTCCACATATAGGGTAACATCGTACCAACCATGGAATTGATGAGACTCAACAATCCACTTTATAGATTTTCCTGCTGCCAGTAGATTGCTTTTTTTCCATGTACTATAAGCATTATCTCCGACGTGAATACGCAGGGATTTGTCCCCTATATTATGTACTTCCAAGATAAGATTACCCGTTAATAGTCCCTTTTTTCCAACTTCATAAATCGCCGTAACGGACAACTGCTCCTCCTTCCCTTTAAAGCTACGCATAAATCCATTTGGCCCATACACTGTCAGATCATAGTATCCATTCTGAAAGTCGGCTAAGCTCCAGTCAAAGCTCAATTCCTCACCAGCCATAACTGCAAATGGCCAGAAACTGACACCATCTTTATAACTTGGTCCGCTGTACACATTAAAAGGACTACTTAGCGATCTCGATCCGAAAACTTTATTCCCGGCAGCCATTGTTAATTTCACCTTGTCTTTCTCCAGTGATTCGCTTGAATACAATTCATAGGCAAGTGCATTTGATTTCTTTTGTCCTTTTTCCTGTCTTGCTAAATGTGTTGTCTTTCCGGTATTTCGCAACGCCTGCATTTCATCTGCCGTCCAAACATGGAAATTATTGGGCAAAGGTTTGGATTTCGCCTGATCAATAGCATAAATCTGCTGATCACGATTCAAGAAAGGTAGTGTCACCGCAGCAGCACCTTCAGCCTTCCGGAATACAGAAGTCAGATCGCCCGTAATAGCACGACGCCAAGAACTGATGTTATGCTCTTTTACATCCTTACCAAGTTTCTGATCAAAGAAATGTTCCATAAATTGAATAGTCGACGTAATATCGCAGACCTCCGAATTCACCCAGCCACCTTTACTCCAAGGAGACGCAATAATCAAAGGCACCCTATACCCCAAGCCCACAGGACCTTCTGTGGCATGCTCCTTCTTTTCACCACTGTTTAGCTCTTGCTCGATGCTCACATATTCGCCACTGTAATCCAATCCTGCAGAAGTCTTTCCTGATCGGTCATCAGCGGGATTAGGGGCCACAAACGGCGGAATATGATCGAAGTAACCATCATTCTCATCATAGTTCAGTATAAAGATTGTCTTCTTCCAAACCTCCGGGTTTTCGGTCAAAATATTCAGAATTTCCGAAACATACCATGCGCCATACATCGGTGCACTCGGATGGTCCGAAAAACACTGTGGAGCCACCAGCCAGGATACTGTTGGAAGTTTTCCTGATTTGACATCTTTCCGGAATTGATGCAATACATCCCCTTTGGGAACAGTAATCTGTTCGCCTTCATGTAGCACCGATGCAGTTTCACGATAAAATGCATCATCTTCATTTGTCTGGAAAGCACGCTCGTGCAATGCCTTTTGTGCTTTAGGAAGTTGTTGAAAGGCCTGTTCGGTAAGACGCTCTAGTTGTTTCTGATAACTATTCAGTTGTTCCTGTTTCTGTTTGAGCTTATTCTGGGTTTTCTGTACACTTTCCGTTCCGTTATTCGCCAATGCTTTTTCAAGTTCTTGGATTTCAGCTGGAAGTTCGGCAACACGTTTACGCATAAATTCTAAGTGACTCTTCTTGAATTCAATATGGTATTGTGAGAACCACTCCAGGTTATTGTCCGTAAAGTTCCCCAGCCACTCTTCTCCTTGGAGGCCACTCTCCATGCTGACCTCGTTCTGATAGACCTTCCACGCAATACCAGCTTCCTCCAGACGTTCAGGAAAAGTTTTCCAATGCGCCCAACGGTTAAAATAGATATCTGAATTACGAATTAACGGTTTTGCACCTTTATGGGGCACACAAGTTCCAGTCCAGAAAAAGTGACGATTGGTCGTCGTCCCTGTTATGGAAGAGCAAAAATGTTGGTCACATATCGTAAATGCGTCGGCCATCGCATAATAGAAAGGTATATCTTCACGCGTATAATATCCCATGGTCAAAGGAATCTCACTCAGTTCCTTACCTCCCGGACGTTTGGCTTCTATCCAGTTATCGTGTTTACCCTTATTACGCGCTGCCATTTGGTTCTCCCAGGAATGCGGAAGATTTCCTGTCCAGGCTGCATTGGAATTTTTGATGTCCAATCGAAACGGTGAATATGTCTTTCCAGAAGCAGAAGCTTGCAACCAAACGGGATTGCCACTGGACAATTTAATTGCTCTTGGATCATTAAATCCACGTACACCGCTCAGTGTACCAAAACTATGGTCAAACGAACGATTTTCCTGCATCAATAGTACGATATGTTCGGCATCTAAAAATGAACTTCCCGCTGCAGGTTCAATCGCTAGCGCTCGTTGTATCGCATCCGGAACAGCATTCTGTAAGCCAAAAATACCGGCCAGCAAGGATGCTTTCTTGATAAAATCTCTTCTACTATCCATAATAATATTTCTTGTCTCTCTTATAAATTCAATGGTCTATCAACGAATATATTCATTCGTCACCGCTTTTTATGTAACGTTTTTAACATTAGAACAACAAGCATTATAGTGTTGATATTACTGTAATGCTTATTGTTCTGAAAGCCTTACCTCAATGATGCTATTGATTATTGATCAATAGCATCAATATTTTTGATAACAGCCTGAACAGATTTCTTTTCAGCCCCCTCTACAAATGAATAGTTCAATGTAAATTGCTTTAACTCGGCGTCATAAAAGCTGCCGCCCTCGTCCACTGCACTTGAGTTCTTATAAGGCAGAATCGAAACACTTCTCCCATTTTCTGCTATCGTCAGGAGCATATAATTCGTTGCCAAAAACTCTTTATCATCTGTGAAATTATGAATGGGCATTCTGACCGTATTTTTAGCGATTGCCTGTAGAAGAGGTGAAATAGATCGCGTAGCCTTTTCTGAAGCAATCTTTGAAGAACCGACAAAATCGCCTGAGAATCGATTGATCATTTTAGGTCGATAACCGATTGTGCTCAATTTTGAGTTCATATCAAATCCTGCATCATTTCCTACTAAACGAATTGGCAGGACATACTCCTTATCGACATCAATTCCAATTAGGTTTACCGGTATTTTTAGCAAACCGTATTGTCGTCCGGATCCAATAGTCGCTCTTCCCTCTTCAAAATTGTAACGTGTATCTTCTAATAGACTCTTCGCAACGTAATTTGCATCACTCAGACTATTTAGATAGTTTAATGAATCCAATACCTGAATATCTTTTTTTAAAAGTACCGACACATTTTTGGATATCGGCTCGGATGACGCACAATAAACCGATAGGGTAATCGTATCGTTCTCCTTTTCAAAAGAATGTTCTTTCACATATTCAATATTTTCTGCATGTACAATGTAAATGTTCTTTTTATATTGTTCGCCAAATTTGACAACGGCATCCTTTCTGCAAGAACTCGCCAGACTTCCTGCTGCGACACCTAATATTAACATAAGGAGCATTGATTTCTTTCCTGTAAACATAACCCTTCTAATTAAAATCCAATATTTTGTTGCAAATTATAATTTTTATCGACCTCAGCCTTCGGAATAGGTAAGAACGTCTGTCTTGCCGTAAATACCTTGTACAGATAAGGCCGTTCATTCAACCGAACAATTGAATAGAACTTATCCTTTTCAGATTCTTTAGCATTTACATTAAGACCTCTAGGCACTTCATTTTCATATACGATTGCTTGTTTCGTTCGACGTAGGTCATGGTAACGACGTTGCTCCCAAACCATCTCCACACGCCTTTCCCTTAAGATTGTTTTACGCAATGACTCTCTATCATTGGCTTCACTATCGGTTAATCCGGGCTGGCCCGCACGGTAGCGGATCATATTAAAATATTTTTTGATCTCCTCCACATCTCTCTTTACCGTGATGCCATCAATTGTATAAGATGTCGTTAATTCGTTGAGTGCTTCCACATAGTTCAGATAAACCTCAGCCATACGATAAGGGACACTATACTTTCGTTTTTGTCTTCCCCCGGTATTATAGGAATCTTCGTAATGCACAAATTTCTTACATAAATAGCCTGTCATTGGATAATCTTCAGGATCTGCATTCGAACCGTTCAGCGCATAGTCCTTACCACTTTTGGAGTCCCTAAAATACTTTGCAACTTTTCCATCTTGTGGATCTATTGCATTTGGGGGTGTTGATGTCGAAGGATAATAGGTGTTATTAAATGCGACAACCGCATAAAAGCGCATTTCCCTATTCGTGTACCATTTGTGTGTACCGGTCAATAAAGTTACCCCATTTCCTTCGCGGTCCCCAGAGAATATCCGCTCAGTCGTCGTATAACCGAACTCATAAGGATAATCATCACTAGAATTAGTGATATCACGGCCATCAATCATACGAAATTCATCAACCAAGTTTTGTGTGAGCACAAAATCCGAATACCCTCCCACCATGCGTGGCATCATGTGCCGGGTACTAAACTGCGAATTCATTCTGGCAAATAATATCTCTGGATTTGAGGTGGGTAAAACACATTCACCATTAAAAATATCTGCGTAAGAATGGTAAGGATCAATCCCCCCAACTCCATTTGGAAAATCGCCTTGATCTCTTGCTGGAACGGGGATTTGTGGTGTATTAGGCAGCTTTGAGACAGTATATAAATCATTAGGCTTTTTTGTCACCAATTTTTTTGCGTAAACTGCAGCAACGGCCCATTTACTTTCCTCAAATGCGGGATTTAATAAAGGTTTACCTTCTTTATTTTTAAGTCCTGAAAACTCACTGTTTAAACCATTATAAAGAGGACTTGCTGTATAAAGACTCAAACGGGATAACACGGCAAGCGCAGCATTTTTAGTTGCTTTACCAAATTCGGAATTGTCCTGTACGGTTTCGGGAAGAAACTTTTCTGCGTCGACCAAAAGGTTAGTCACATAAGTGTTGCATTCATCCCAAGTATTACGGGACACCATCATCTGATCTATTGGTGTATCAAAACTCACCGGATCATCAGGTAAAATCGGTACTGGACCAAAGGCCAACATCAACTCGAAATAAAAGTTAGCCTTTAGAAAAAGAGCCTCGCCTTTCCATTCGGCCCGTTTATATTCTGAGACTTCAACACATTTATCCACATTCGCTAAAAAAACGTTCGCTTTTCTGACACCTTGGTATAAATAATTCCACTGATCGCCAAAGATCCCCAGACCTTCTGCGGTCATCAAGTTATTAGTAAACCGATTGTAATTATGGGTTCCAGCTTTATCCAACGTACTTGTTGCTTCATCCGTAATCAGCGAAAATGGCATAGCGTGCGACGTATAATAATTGGATGACGCGTAGTCTGGTAAATGGGTATAAATATTCGACAAATATTTTTGAGTATATTCTCGTCTGGTAAAAACTGAATCCAGCGTAAATTGATCATGAATATAGGGATCTATATCGAGATAATTACAGGAGTGCAACCCAAAGAATAGGAGCCCCCCGACAACAATAAATAGATTTCTAATATATTTTCTCATCTGTATAAATTTATTTTATTGGCGATGAAACGATCCGATTTTTCATTAGCATAGCAATGCTTTTGCTCTTTAGATGGCTTAATACATTTATTGGGCATTTGACCATTGCGAAAAATGGAATCAATTCATCATTGAAAATACGATAACATTAAAAGGTTATTTGTGCATTTAATGTGAATGATCTTGTCAATGGATAAGCAGCACCATTATAACTGGCTTGCTCAGGATCCCACAGTTTCACATTATCCCATACATTCAAATTATCTCCGATGACCGAAAGCCTAATATTCTTTGTATGGATTCGTTTAGCCAGTTGTTTGGGCAGTGTATAACCGAGCTCCACTGTCTTGAGCCGCAGATAACTTGCATCTCCCAACCAATGCGTGGATGCGCGGTTATTATTGCTATTGTCACCATAAGTTAATCGTGGGAAAAGTGCATTTAGATTTTCAGTACCCGGATCACCCGAATACGAAGCTGGAATATATCGGTTGTTTGGGTCGTTGGCAATGGCTAGCACATTTCCGGTTGCTCCACCAGCAAACGGATAATAACCTATTCCCCCTCTAAAATAATCAACTTGACTGGCTCCCCTAAAAAATATATTGAGATCCAGATCTTTCCAACTCGTACTTAAAGCAAATCCATACATCAGCTTTGGAATATTGGAGTTACCTATGGGTACAATATCATCTGTATCGACTTTACCATCACCATTAACATCCTGATATTTAATGTCTCCAGGCAACAAATTACCAAATTGGGTGGGGCTATTGGCAATATCTGCTTCATCTTTAAAAAGTCCCAATGCAATAAGCCCACGCGTGACATTGTTACTTGTACCTTTTCTACCCAAATACGGATATTTTGGCTTCACTTCATCATAGTCCAAAATTTTATCGCGCGTAACCGTAAAATTACCTCGGCTTTCAAAGGTAAATTCGCCAACCGTCTTCCGGTAGGAGATAGTACCATCAGCTCCCCAGCTCTTCATCTTACCAACATTTCCCCAAGGAATGGTAGAGGTTCCAATAGTCCCCGGAAGGGTCGATCTACGCATAAAAATATTATTACGCTTATCCAAAAAAGCATCAATCGTGATATTGATATTTGACAAAAGTGTCAGATCAAGTCCAAAGTTCTGCTTAATCGCTTTCTCCCATACCAACCCTGTAGAACCCAATACACTTTCGGCAACCCCACCATAATTGGTCTGACCTTGATCTCCAAAAGTGTAAGCAGGTGCGTTCACATCAATTGTAGTCAAATAAGGAAACCGTGCATCACCACTAATTTGGTCATTCCCCACTAGTCCATAAGAATAGCGGAATTTCAGAAAAGAAATGAACGGTAAATGCTCTTGAAAAAACTTATAGCTAGAAGGCACCCATCCCGCAGAAAGCGATGGAAAAAAACCCATACGTTGACCTTTAGGGAAATTTTCGGAACCATTATATCCAAAATTTCCCTCGAGAAAATAAATATCATCAAATGATACTGTTGCACGGGCAGCTATACCCTGACTTCGTTTTGGGATCGCATATAAAGATGTGGAGGCATCTGTGCGCTGTAAATCGCGTTGATTATAAAGCAACATTCCTCCGATTCGGAGACGCTCATCCATAAAATTACGCGCATAATTAGTTTTGGCCTCTATATAAATAGTCTTTACACCATAAGAGTTCGAAAAGAAACCTGCAGGAGTAGCAACAACCGTTTTTTGGGTCAGCAATTTACCAGTATTCCAGTCTCGGCCTACAGCTTTATAAAGATCAGGCATTTTAGTACGCCCCGTCGTGTAATAATTCGCATTGTCAAACGATATCAGCGCTGATGCAGAGAGCCCTTCGGTAATCACCGAGAGATCCTGTTTTAAATTGATAATTGATTCAATTGCATTACTTTTATCGGTATAAAATCCAGTCTGGTTCAACAAAACGCTTGGAGAGGTCTGATTTTCTTCTTTACCGTAGGCCGGGAATTGACCGTTTGAGAAAACAACAGGAACAGTCAAAGGTGTCAGATTTGAAACTGCGTTCCATATTCGATCGGTGGTACCGATACCCGGACGGTTCATATCAATCAGCTTAGCTGAGAGTGTCAACGATAACTGTGTTGTTTTGGTTACATCCACATCGATATTGGAGCGAAAACCATACTGCTTGCGTTTCACGTTAGAATCATATTGTTCCATACCATTCTGTTTATAAATTGCATCATTGCTCCGGTAACTTCCACTCATGTAATATCGAGCAATCTTGCTTCCACCAGCAATATTAAGATTTGCTTGTGTGCCAAACGTTCTCGGATTTAAGATCTCTTCCTGCCAATTCACATCTGGATAGAGGTCAGGATCCATATTATATTTGATAATATCAAATATTTCATCAGAATAAACGGATTTCTCGCCACGGACAATCCGTGCTTCGTTAGCCAGTCTAGCATAATCATAGGCTCCCAAATATTTAGGAAGGCGGGGCAACCATTCAACCATTGTCTTTACATTGGCATTGATGGCCATCTTATCTTCACTTCCACGTTTTGTATTGATAAGAACAACTCCATTAGCGCCCCGTGCGCCATATACAGCAGTTGCAGAAGCATCTTTTAGAATAGAAAAGCTTTCTATATCCTGAGGATCCAAATCATTCAGGCTCCCGGCACCGCGGTCTACACCATCAATGAGGACCAGCGCACTACTGTTGGCACCAAACGTACTGATACCACGGATCCAGAATTCTGAAACATCTTTACCTGGTTCACCACTTCCTTGTACACCAATTAAGCCTGCGATACGGCCCGCCAACATATTGGATAGGGAAGTGACACTACCACGATTTAGTTCCTTGACGTTAACGGTAGAAATAGCTCCGGTGACACTGATTTTACGTTGTGTACCATGTCCTACCACTTGTACCTCTTCAAGCGAAGATTCTTTGGCATCAAGTTCGACATTGATAATTTGTATCGCTTGTGCTGACACTTCAACCTCTTTCAGGACAAAACCTACCGAACGAAATGCCAATACTGTTTTAGGGGCAACGCTCATTTCATACCTTCCATTAGCATCGGATGCAACCATAGTCGTTGAATCTTTTTTTGGGAAAACGACAACACCTGCCATAGGGGCTTTGGTCGAGGCATCTACAATAGTACCCTTGATCTTTAGTTGCCCAAATACCATAAAGGGCAGTAGGCACGAAAAGAGGATAATATATTTAAAATTTTCAATTTTCATATAACAGGGGTTTAAGTTATTGGATAGCAATACATCGAATCAGCCGGTTGAACGTATCCGCAACATAGAGGATACCGTCCGTTGTTGCATACACACAGTAAGGTTTATTAAATTGAGCCTCTTTGGGCAGACCATCCTTATACCCCCCTACTCCTGGTGTTCCGGCCACCACGGTTGCCGACAATTGAGGATCGATCTTCCAGATCACGTGGTTGCTATAGTCAGCCGTATAGACATTTCCTTCACCATCACAGCTGATTCCCGATAAATTTCCCAACTGAGCCGCCGTCCCAACACCTTCTTTTGCCGCTCCTTTACCAGTTCCGACGAGATGTTCCAAATCGGCATTGCTTACCCAAGGCGTTGGACGGCCAGCGGGTATGTTCTTTGGATTGAACCGATAGATACGTCCCCATTCTTCGGAAGAGATATACACATACCCATCACTCTTGTTGTAAGCTAAATAACTCCAAGCTGATAAATTAAGATCCTGACCGATCAACTCCACCTTCCGGCTTTGCTGATGTACCCGTACAAGTTTTTTCGCATTAAGTGTAATTAAATAGACATATTCATCATCGGCAGCAAGCCCTGTAATTTGTTGCGCCCCCAGGATATAGTTCCCATTGTTATCTTTTTGGTCATAAAAGGGAACTGGCTCCAGCCAACTGTTACTTCCATACATCCCTTTAAATAATGTTGGCTTGGATGTCGGATTCCTTTCAGTAACAAAGAGAACAGACTGATCCTTAGAATAAGCAGATTGCCATGGATAATTAAAATCCTTTGACAATGTATAGACTTTATTATCCTGTAAAGAGAGTGCTGCCATTCTACCCGCATCATCGTCGGTAATAATAATATCATTCTTATCGCTGACAGCAATAAAAGAAGGCCGCTTAAACTTCGCTTCTAATGCGGGTCCGTCTTTCTCTGCAGATTCATTGAATACACCCGCAAGCGTTGTCACGGATGCTTTTATATGATATTGAAACCTGGTGTCTTGCAGTACCCCTGTCAAAAGTTTATCGGTATTTTTTGCAACAACTTTAATCTCGGAAAGATCTCCTGGTTGCTTTGGCACGAGGGCATAAATTACCGTAGGTTTTACTTTAATTAACGTTGCCTTTTTTTGGTTAAAATAGACCTCGATCTGTGCGGTATCATTTCCAAAATTTTCACCGTTGATAATTACGCCGGTACCGATACCCCCCTCTCGGGGTTTGATATCATCCACGACAATAGGCTTATTTAGGTCAATGGGAATCTCTTTTCCATCGTTTGTATTTTCCACCGATTTTCTACACGAAAGGCATAGAAATAGCAGGAAAATGACGTAGGTTAGTCTTTTCATATAATCTAATTTCATTTTTAAGTACACTTGGTTGTTAGTTTACCAAGACAAGCTGGTTAATTTTGTCTTGTTTTGGCTATATGAGTCTGCAAGTCTTTATTTTAGTGCAATCATAATTTGTCGTATTTATTGGTTATTTATTATACCGATTATCTCTTCAGCTTGGTGTCGCGACAAACCTTTGCTGGGGAAATATTCGCTGATATCATATCCTGTATAGGGTATATAAAATATCTTGTTGAATCAATTATAAACAACAGTAGCTAGCTTTCAAATAGCATTTCCTGCGCAACCGATTGACTATATTTTACGTAACCGATTAAGTATCTAATATGTTACTATTGATCATTAGGATTATCTTATTTATGGAGCTAGCAATTTATCTAACTGTTCTATGGCGATTTTACTTGTCATCTCCGCTAGTTGACAGACGTTTGTTTGCTGCAAATCGCCCCAGGGTGTTTCTACGATACCGCCATCTGTTTGCGAATAGATATTTCCAATATTAACTACTGGAAAACGATCATACGATAGACGTTTGAGATAAGCTAAGGAAGGGTTCCGTCCCAACGAAGAAATAATTAATCCATCTACTCCTTTAGTCAGGCACGACTCAATACAATCCAATTCTTTCACTGGGTTTTTACTGCTCTGCATGACTATCAAGTTATAGCCCAATAATGTCATCCGCGTCTCAATCTGTCCAACCAGCTCTGAAAAAAAAGGAGTATTAATATAGGGTAAAATAAGACCAATTATTTTACTATGTCCTTTTCTTAGTGTTCTCGCAATGGTATTGAAACGAAAATTATGCTTATTGGCATAATCCCAAACCAGTTTTTTCGTTTGCTCACTTATTTCGGGACTATTGGACAAAGCTTTGGATACAGTAGCGGCGGATTTATTCAACGCTATCCCGATATCTTTTAACGTGATCTTTCTCATACTTTTCTAAAATTTAAGTTTAAGACACTACTAATTGGCGATAGTAGCTCTTATTAAAAGCCCAGGCAGGATGGAGAATCCTACCTGGGCTACTAACTATTTATAATATTTTGTTTTTTCGGGCTGCGAAACTTATGGCTTCAATAGCCACATCAGTTGGTTTACTTCATCTTGACCTTTAAATTGTCGGGTCAGTGCTTCATTCACATTCGCTCTATTTTTTTCGTATTCTATATCAGGATATTTCCAACGGACAGGAATTTTAGTCGATTCATTAACATTCATGTTCGATGCGGGATTGATTTTCCATTTTGGATAACCAGTCCTACGATAATCATAATAAGGTGTAATTAATCCCTGCAGAAAACTTGCCAGGTATTTTTGGGTGATAATTGCTTCAATCTGTCCTTCACGCCCCGATGGAAATATAGTGCCATATTTCGTTACCGCAGCAGTAATATAAGCGGCATCCAACGGCATTCCATGGTTGAACTTCACTGTATTGGGTGTATTATTGGCGATAAAGGTCATCGAAGCTTCAATACCTTTTTTATACCACTCAACCGCAGAGTCAGCAATCCAGCCGCGAGACGCAGCTTCTGCAATGACAAAACATAGATGACCATAGCCCAATTGTTGAGTAGGCTCTCCCTCTACTGTTTCCGTATACCGATTGTTGATGCCCGAATAATCATTTGTTTTCATTATCTCACTAATTCCTGAAAACAATATAGCCGGATCGATACCTGTATAGGCCTCGAATTCATTTTCTTTACGACCGTTTTTCAACTGTAAAGGAGAAGGATTTGCATAATAAAACAATCTACGATCCTGTAAGAGTTTAAGCCTATCAATAACCTCTGTTGACATAATAGGATAAATAATAAAGCTATTATCAATCTTATAAAACGGATATGTCTGCCCGGCCTTGTCCGAATGCGTCACCTGAAAGTTGTCAGCATTGGAAGTAAAGATGGGCTTTTTCGTCAAAATATCTTTGAAACGGGCTTTAATCTGTAAATCAGCATCATCGTCCTTAGGACTAAGCTGCATCAGGACATGCAGTGTAAAGCTATTTACGATTTTACGCCATTTCTCGGTGTTACCGCCAAATAACGGATCACCAGCAAAATTGCTACCTTCGGAAAACAGCTTATCGGCCAACTCCAATTCGCTCAATATCCCCAGAAACACATCTTTTTGTTTATCATATTTTGGAAAATAGATTTTTTCCGTCTCCCCTTTTAATGCTTCTTGATAAGGTATTTCCCCCACATGCATAGTCTGGTCAAAAAATTTCATGGCGCGTGCAAAATGCATCAGTCCATTGTACGATTTAGCCAATCCTTCATTTTCAGCAAATTCTCCCATAAAATGAGCATCGTTTATGCTTGTTAAAGAAAGGTCATAAGTTGACCACCCATTATACTGATTGGCATCCCTACTTTCTGACCAAACAATGGATTTTGTTAACATATAGGGCTGCATAAACCCTTTGGAACGAGACTGCCTTGCCAAATTCAAGACGATACGTGTGGCCAGTTGAGAAGATTTAACCCGCTCAGGGGTCTCTGGATTGGTATTTATTTCATCAAATTTGGAGCAACCCGTTGTAACCAACAAGGTCATCAACGTGAATAAGGTCCATAATCTTTTCATATTCTTGATCATTAAAACGTGTTAAAAAGTAAGGTTTAAGTTAAATCCAATATAACGCATAGAAGGAGAATTAAGATCTTCGCTACCTCTATCTGGATCAGAAAATCGGTATTCTTTAGACCATAGGAGCAAATTTTGTCCTGTAACACCCACGCTAGCACGTTTAGCTCGGATCTTTGACGCTATTTTTTCCGGCACACGATAATTCAATGAGAGTTCCCGGAGCTTAATGAAGGTTTCGTCCCAATAGTTCCATCGTCCACCACTGGCATTCCTATAATACGTTTCGTATGAAACAGTTGTTTCATTTGGAGCAAAAGCACGTGTATCCTCAGTAATACGCCCATAATCATCACGGATTACCTCTCCAGAAATCACCTTAACACCAGGAGCAATAAAGGTCTTCTTGCCGTTTACAACCTCTTCATATCTATATTTCGTATCAGAATCCACATGTGCCCCCGTATTCCACAGATAATCGTTGGTTGTCGAATATGACATACCATTAATACGCCCGTCTATACTTAGACTCAGCGAAAAATCTTTATAACGAAATTGGTTATTCAATCCCCAGAACCATTTTGGTGCTGTGTAACCAACGACCTCATCTTTATACTGAGCACTTACAGGTAAACCATCATCGCCGATCACCAGTTGTCCGTCTGGCGACCACTCCCAATCGCTATAAGCAATGTAATCTGCACGTAAACCTTTGCGTACATATAGTGCATCTTTTGAATACTCGGGATCTATCTGGTGGAAATACCGCATATTCTGCGAAAAGTTCACACTGACATCCCATTGGAAATCCTCACGCTTAATGGGCACGCCCCCCAGAGTGATCTCGTGTCCCTTGGTCATTTCCTGCTCCCGCGTATTGAGTAGCCGCTCTTTAAATCCTGTTGTCTCTGATAATTCGGACTTAATGATCTCATTTTTTAATAAACGGTAATAACGTGTGTAGTTCCCGTAAAGACGATTGCGCAGCAAACCAAAATCAAATCCAAATTCTGTTAAATTTCGCTGTGTCGGTGATATCGAATAATCTTTAATCAAATTTGGATACGATGCCGTAGGCAGGCCATCCCAAGCATTTGGCGTAATCGAAAAAGCCCGATTGATTTCGTAAGGATCCAGTACAGATTTTGTGATAGCCCATGATCCCCGAACCTTTAACATGTCTAACCAACTCGGTTTGCTCGACAGAAAATCACTGACGACAACACTTCCTGACACTGAAGGATAGAAATACGAACGATTTTCTGCCGGTAAAGTAGAAGACCAATCATTCCGGCCGGTCGCTTCCACAAAGACAGCATTTCTCCAAGAAAGGGAAAGGCGACCATAAATTCCATTACGCATTTCCTTTATTCGTGATTCCACAGAGTTGACCGGCCCGATAGAATTTCGCAGTGAGTAGTATCCTGGGATCGAGAGCCCATTGACCGTTTTCGAGATCAGATTGTTATCCTGTCTATAAAAAATGGATCCACCAAACAACCCATCTATTCCAAAATCACCAAAATTCTTTTTAGCGGTAAAGATGAAATCATTGGTGGTGCTAAAAGCATCATAGTCACCTTTCATATATTTCCCCTTATTATCAAAACCTCCCCAATCTTTAAAACCACCTCTGGTACCATAGATACCCATTGGATTTTTTTGAGTCCTGGATTTCCCTTGGTAGTCATATCCCGAACGTACCATAAACTTAGCCCAGTCATTAACCTTATAATTCAAGGTTAATGCCGCATTCATCTTGTTGATAACCTCTGGCGTTGTCTTCTCATAAGCAATGAGGTATGGATTATCGTACCAGCCCTTATACATCCAATTTTGCTGTTGATCTTTTACGAGCCAGTAGTCCTTGTAATCCCGTAAGTCATATTCCGGCCCTGTCCAAACCAAAATATTATAAATATACCCCTGATCACTGTAACCACTTCCGAAATTACTTGAAGACGAACTACGATTATATCCTAAACGGGCTTCCAAATCGACTTTATCACTTAGCTTAGTTGTTCCTGTTAGCGAAATATTTGTCAAGTTTAATTTTTGATTTGGATACTGCCCTTTATTGTAGATATGATTGATCGAGGTGCGCACGCTTCCATGCTCCCCTTGAGTGGTAAAGCTCACCGTATTGTTACTGATAAAACCAGGCTCCAAAAAATTCTTGAAATTGTTTTTCCCTCTTGAGGTTAATTCCTGATCCTCCAATTGCTTGGTAATGGGATTCCACTGTTGCGCTCGACGGCCAATATCCAGCTTATCTCCCCATACGTAATCGTTGTTGTTAAAATGTCCTCCCTCTCCGGCAGAATAGCTATGTTGCACCTCAGGAAGTGCGAGATATCCCGAAAAAAACATGTTATTTGTATTGACAGTAATTTCAGCCCCCTTATCTGCTAGTCCCTTTTTGGTGGTGATCATGATGGCTCCACCTTCTCCTCTGCTTCCATACAGTGCCGTTGCAGTAGCCCCTTTTAAGACAGTCATTTCCTGAATATTGTCTACAGGCACATCACGCAAAGTCATATTTTCATAAGCAACCCCGTCAATGACCAAAAGTGGTGTAAGCCCACGCACCTGAATTTCTGGTGTTGCATTGAACTCAGAACTATTCATCACACGAACCCCCGAAACACGTCCGGTTAGGGTCGTTCCGACATCCACACCTTTTACACGGGTTAGGTCCTCACCTTTTACACTTTGTGTTGCATAACCCAGTGCCCTTTGTTCACGCTTTACACCCAAGGCTGTCACAACAACTTCTTCCAATGCTTCCGACGATCTAAGCAGTTTAATTATCCCAGCCTGTGCCACTGGAATATCCACCGTCTCATATCCAACATAGGAAATCTGAAGAATATCACTATCCCCCTTTACTAAAAGCTTGAATACACCTTGTTCATCAGTTGTCGCAGCGACAGTCCCACCCTTTAACCGAACAGTTACCCCCATAATAGGCAAACCTGTCTCTTGATCTATGACTTTGCCACGCAGCTCTTTTTGCACAGTTGCCACTTTTCCTATTTCATACTTGGAGCCAACATTATTTTTCTTTGAAACAACATAAAGCTTATCATCAATTTTCTTGACCTCAAGGTTACCATTTGAAATCGTCTGTATAAACTGAACGATCTGATCTCTTTTTAGCTGATCAACATCAGCTGCCGCATTGATTTTCTGATCAGATATTGATGCATCATAACCAAATTTGACATTGAATTTCTGTTCCATTCGGGCTAGGATCTTTCCTATACCTTCACTTTTAGCAAATTGCGAGGCCATACTTTGAAGCGCTAAAGACTGAAATAGCAATGCTCCTCCTATAAGTTTTAAATAGTAATTGGTTCTTTTCATAAATTACTTTTTATGGATAATGATTTGATTAAACGCTGTATTAAGAATTTTTAATGATTTTTCTAGATCACTCGCAGGTAGATAGCCGGTGAAACTTTTCGTTTGAAACGAATCAATCAATATTAGGTCGCTATCTGGATAAAGATTGTTAAGGTCATTTACAATCTGCGAAAGTGGAACTTGGCTAAATGACAAAAGGTCGCTTTTCCAATTGGATGCTCCTACCGTGTCAACGGCAACAACATTAAATTGCATACGGCGTGAATCATAATCCACCTGCTGTCCGGGGATAATAATGGATTGTTGCTCACCATGTTTAACCTGAACTTTCCCATGATTTAAAACTAAACGCGTTCGTTGCGGGGAACAAGTCAGATTGAACGCCGTCCCCAAAACCCGTACATCAAAATTACCTGAATTGACAATCACAAAAGCTTTATGTGGATCTTTGGCGACTTCAAAAAAGGCCTCACCTGATAACTTTATGCGCCGCAGGCTGTCCCTGTCAAAATCGGATATGACCGAAACATGAGCACCTTGCCGTAAAGAAATATGGGTACCATCCCGCAAAATAATACGTTTGACAAACTTGGTCGGATTAGTGTATTGAATGGCAGTAAACGTCGTTTCCGTATGTACCGATTTTATAACGAGTAAATACAAAAAGGCAAAACCAATCAGTAACAAGGTCGCTGCAAAACTCATAAGTAGCTTTGACCGCCTCCAAATTGGTTGAACTTTAGGACTTAACTCAGTTCCGGTAATGGCATAAAAAATATCATCAGAAGTAGATGTATCCAATGTATAATCTGTCTTGTCTAGGGCTAAAACCTCATCCAGATCCAGGAGCTCATCTTCATTACTAGAAGTAAGTAAATCTAAAAATATCGTGTTTTCCTGTGGGGTCAACTCCCCAAGCAGGTATTTTTTGTATAATGCAGCTATTTTGGGATCCTTCATCTTCGCCATCGTTTAAATACATATACGTATCTAAAAGACGATAAGACGACGCTACACTAAAAAATAGTTAAGAAAATCAATAAGGCTATTGAAATCTCGAAATTATCAAGGATATACTGCCGGACAAACTTATTTCCCTTGACCAATTGATCACGAACGGTATTGACGGAGATACCCAAACGATCTGCAATCTCCTGATTGTCCAAAAACTCTTCTTTACTCAACAAAAAAATCTCCAAACGTGCTTTGGGAAGTTTTGCGATTGCTGTCCGATAAACATGTTCCAAATCTTTAAAACGAATAGACTCTTCATTGGAATTGTCCACCAACTTAGAAGCATCGATTCCCTCAACATTAAACTGGAAACGCACTTTTCGCTTCCTAAGTTCGTCAAACACGAGATTCTTTGCGACGGTATATAAATAAGATTGCGGATTTTTATTACCCTCTAATTCTTCCCATTTTTTCCAAATACGAGAAAATGTCTCCTGAACCAAATCGGCAGCAGTATCCTCTTCTTTTAGATGCAACAGGGCATATTTATAAACTTTGTCTTTATAGGACAAAAAGAAGTTTTTAAAATCTGGAATATCATTATTTTCAATAGGCATCCTTCATCACGTATAATTGATCCTACAAGTTTAGGTAGAATTTTTCAAATTATCGGAACTAAAGTACAGCATATACCAACGCTTATTCTTGTTTAGTACAGTGATAACGATTTAGATACAATTAGTTTATATAAATTCATCTTCAGAATAAGCTCCACTATCTATAACCAATTCAATAAAAAATCCCACTGTAGACACAATGGGATTTAAATAAAAAATAAATGCTCGTTAAATTGGAAGAGACTATTTTATTAGTGGGAATGGCCCCAAAAAGTAACTACCCCGCTTATAAAAACGCAGGAAAAAATCGAGCACCGATTCTTCCAACGGGAAAAAGAACTGTTTATCTACTTCTGTTTTAAACACGTTTGCATAGTACTTAGGCAACTCACTTGGAAAAAAGTCTTCAACCAATAGATTCAAGAAATAGCGTGCAAATGGGACATCTGCTTCCGTTCCTTCTTCATTCTTCTCTATAAATGGATTATTTTCCAATGGAAAAAATTCTTCTATTCCACCAAAGACCTCTAAGCCTGTTTTCGGATTGAAGAAGACCGTCACTTTCGCATCTGCGGTCAGTTCCAAATTCGATTCTGGAAGTGGGGACTCTTCTTTATTTGGATATTTTTGCTGATACCTTTTAAAGAATTCATTTGCAAATTCCTTCACTTCTCGGCCCTCCATAAAAGCAACAGTAGCCTTTTGTTCAGACTGGAATAATTTACCCATATCTTTCAATTGCTTTTCTGTCTTTTTTAGGCTCTTGTCCTTACCACTCATTGCTTCGATACGATAAGTCATCTCATATTGCTCAGGCAGATCGAAATTGATTTCTTCAGGACTAACGACTGTCATTATACCCGATAAGTTCCAGGCATCTTTCCAGGGAACGATTTCCATATAGAAAGAGAGTACATCTGTTGGCTCAGCAAACTCCTGGATAGAATCTTTGTAAATCTTGAATGCAGTCTTTGTACCGATATGCTTAACATGGATAAATTGTTCATCCGCTTTTACATATTCAAAAAAACTATGAATACGATTACCTAAGGTTTTGACAGAGGGATATAACACATGCCCCTTCCCTACAATCTCCGCAACAAATTCAGATGATTTGAGGGCGAATAGGTGTAGCCTATAATTATTAAAATGATTATCACGAACACGATAAATCATTTGCTGCAATTGAGCTTGATCGTGTTGGTATCGCCCCAATTCGGCAACCTGCATCAGATGATTAAGATTGGTATTATATTCACCCGCAGTGAGATAATTTGTCGCTACGAGTTTTTCTATAAAATTACGAACCTCAAAATAATTCGCAGTTTCATCTAGGGTATATTCCAATTTCAATTTTGGATTCTCAGGAGCGACCTCATAATGTTCCTCCAAAATAGCATAAGCAAGATCTGTTATCAATTGTATCAAACGACCATGGGGATCAATAAACAGATGTGGGTTACGTTCACTAAAAAATAACCAGGTTAATACCGCAACATCTTCACTGTTGATGTCCTCAGGATAGTAGTCTAATAGGTCTTTATCCTTGTAGAAAGGTAAGAACTGGTTATATAATTCAGAATGAATAGTCCGAAAAGCTGCAAATATTCCTGTATTGGCAATGACATCCTCCAAATAACAGGTCAGGTAAATACTTAATGTCTTTAAGGCGTCAGTATGAATTAGATCATTTGTCTCCGGCTCTTCAAACCACAATGTCGATAAATTATCATTGATCTGGTTGGCAACTTTTAAATAATAGCTATCTATATCGTTTGCTTTCTGGTAGGTATGATGTGCAATCCAATCTTGAATAAAAATTCTGTTTCCTCTCATATGAAAAATGCTAAATCCAAAAGTAGCCAAATTTTCGAAATTTCCATGATGACAAAACACATGCATAAACGAAAATAATTTCAACTCATTAATCTGGCCAATAAAGGACAGCATGAACGCAGATGGATTCGTTCAATGATCATACGGGAGCGTTTTAAAGCAACAAAAAAGAGATGCCTTATGAGCATCTCTTTTTCTTAAATTTTGTATTTTATTTATCCTGCAGCAATCACATTTTCATTGTTTCCCAAATGATCCTGGAGTGATGGGTTCAAGATATTGCAGGTTTTCAATAAATCGCGAACAGGATATTTTGCGACGATCTCTTCCAATGCAGACAGGTGTCGGCTATGATGCACGTCTGTCCCGACAAAATCATACATGCCCGACTTGATCATAGTCAAAGCAGCAGACTTCACTTCAACGCCATAATATCTACTGATAGACAGCAGATTCAGCTGCAACATACAGCCAGCATCTTTAATCTGTTTATACATATTGAAATTATAGTGATAATAATTATAACGTTCGGGGTGTGCTAAAATAGGTTGATAACCTAATTTTTGTATATCTAAAATAGTTTGGAATAAAGCCTTAGATTCTTGTAGGTAAGACATCTCGATAAGGACATATCCACCAGGCATCACACAAAGCTCATTGGTCTCGATCAATCTTGCAATTCCATCGTCTATCATATGCTCAGCAGCAGGATAAATCTCAGGAATATGAGGTAGATGTTTGATACCATTCACCAATCTATCTTTGGCATCTTCAATGGTTTGGATTGAATTCGGGTGCACGCCTTCCATAATATGCGGTGTACAAATAAATTTCTCAAATCCCATTCGACCCAGGCCTTTCAATAAATCAAGAGATTGTTCGATGGACTGGCTTCCATCATCTATTCCTGGAAGGATATGGTTATGCATATCGACTTCTAAAAAGGAGAGTGTACCTACAACCTTTATTTTTGAATCTTGAGTTTTGTTTCCAAACAGTTTTGAAAATATCCCCATATTATATACAATATAAATCGTTTAGTTATCTTATTATTCGCAAATAATAAACCACAAAAATACCAAATCGGGCTAAAAGAGCGTAACATTATATTAACATTATAAAAATATAACCATAATATTACAAACTTTACATCAAACAATTTCAACATTAAACTGTTTGATGTAAGGTTTCTAAGGCTATTTACCGATCTCTTTTAAAATTTGATCGATCATGTAACCAATCGCCCCTTCTTTTGTTTGGGGAAGTTTTGTTGACATTTCAGCCTCCATGCGGTTACCCACAATTCCTCTCGAGGTGATGGCTGTACTGCCATATTGATTCAATTGTTCCACAGTCTGATCCCATTGTCTCCCCGGACTAACCCCCATTTCCTTCAACATAGCTGGTAATTTTTGCAGATCAAAAGCAGCTGACATTTTATTTTGTTTCATCAACTTAATAAAATCCTTATTGGCAGGAGCAGTCAGCTTATTTTGGCGGATATCATGCAAGGATAAAGAGTCGTTGCTTACCATCACTAAATCTTCTTTTAAAAGCACATACATAGGAAAATCCATTCCCCTTTTAGCTGCAAATGCATAGATACCATCTTGGGTCTTACCTAAAGTTTTCCGAACTGCAAGATCGAGCCCTTTTTTAATCAGGCGCTGATCCTTTGAGGTAAACATCCAGATAAAGACAGGTAAAGTTTCGTCCTTTGTTTTCTTTACTTCTGTAGCATTGTAGTCATCGTCATACGTATAATCAATATATTCTTTTCTGAATTTACGTAAACCATTGACTACAAAAAGATGATCCCCTGGCATCACCTGAGCAATTGCTTTCTCATCCAATGCCACTTCAAGTGCCATTAATCCCCACTCCACCAAATCTTGCTGAGGCCCTAGTAATCCGCCATAATATTTTGCCATATAGCTAGGCATATCGCGTAGATAAGCTTCTGAATTGATATTGACATTAAAAAAACCAAGAGTTTTATCTGTCAAATATTTACTGAATTTGCCGTTTGGTTTTCTTGAATAGAATCGTTTAGACATGTCAGCCAGATCTTTATCCAGCCCCATGGAGCCTCTTAATTTCAAAACATTTCCTTCCTGGGATAAATCCAGTACTCCATCTTGATAACCTGTTTTAAACTTATCCATGTTAATGCCCATGTAGAGATAAGGAATAGATTTATAGGGCATAAGACCACGATAAAGCTCCTCAACATGCGGTACATATAGACGGATCAACCCCAAGTTTTTAAGGACTTTCTCTTGATCCGAATGTGTTAGCGGTTTATAAGAAGCAGATAGCAGATGCGTCGCTTCGCCCATCAACCATTTGTCACGAAGTGCATTGCGGATGGAATCATTTTTTCTATTTTGATTTTCATAATCCGTATAAAGCGAATCATAATAACCCGGATCATGCATCTCGACAGGCGCCACATCCACAATCATCGGCCCAGCCGCCTCAGCATTCGCTACCACCGTATCTGGTACGCTTTCCATGACTGTTGGTGGAGCTGGTGGGTCGATTTCCACAGAGCCTTCCGGCCATGCGACAGCGGCAGAATCTACGACAGCTGCTGCCGAATCTACTTCATAAGGATATGCTTCTGCCGCAGGCGCCATATAAGCCACCTTTTTTATCCCATATCGACTTGCAACCGAATCGTTATCGAAGAAAGTTGTATTCATTGTCGAGGAAATAAAACGGGCAACACGGTCATTGTAAACCAGCAAGCTCCCTGCTTTCAGTCCTATACTTGAATATCCATTGGCAAAAGGTTTGGGTTTACCAGCATCTTGTAGCAGTTTTTCGAATTGACCTTTATCTGCCAGCGGAAATATAAACTCCATAAAACTCACACTATCAGTCTTTCTGCTATAGAAATAAGAGGTTTGTGTCAAGTCAATACCCAGATTTTTGATGTCATTTCCAACTGAAGCTCCTGATTTTTCAATCTGCTTAAAAAGGCCAGCTTTCTGAAGCAGTTCATTTAACTTATTTGCATTGGCCTTCTGGACGATTTCCTTCACATTAAACGCCGCAATAATTTCCGCATCTTCCGGAATATATTTGATCAGGTCTTGTGACTTTACACTTCCCATCAACGAGAAGCATGTTAATCCAGTCAATAAAATTTTTGATTTCATATAGGTTATTTTGTTAATGTGATTTTATTTGCCAAAGTTGATTTACCATATACCAGATCCGTAAACTGCAGTTTCAATAATACAGCTTTCTTATTTCCAGCAACTTTTGCCTTACTATTTGTCTGAGATGCAATTGGTTTTTCAAAACGAACGATCTGTGTATAAAAAGCATCGGCAAACTGTGTGGTATTATCGCTTCCCAATTGATTGAATTTAGCCTTCCAATCATTGGAGGTCACAAACTTACGTTCAAAGACATCTGTCTGTGCATTAAAGTAGTATCTATTAGAATTTGATATCTTTGTCTTAAATCGATTTGCCAAGATATCTGAAAAAGCATTCAATGACTCAATCTGGCTAAAATCACAGGAAATATTGACGATAAAATTTGTGAAATCGGTTTGGTACTGCACATTGGAGATACCTTTTGTCTGCTTGAGAAGCTGTACCGCCGCCTTAATTTCCTTTTCCATATCGGCCTGTGTTGGAATCTGTATACCTTTTATACTCTTCATTTTCATCAACGAAGCGACCTTTGTTTTGCTTTTACTCAAATTTAACGTTGCCGCAATGTGGCCCGAACCATTTGGTTTAAGATCAATCTGCTCAACAAAATCAAAACAACTGGACAATGAAAATGTCATCAACAGTGCACATATAGGTAGGTAAAGCCTATTAAATCGTCCTTTTAACTTAAATACTTCCTTCATTACTTTTCAGTACCGATTAATAAATTATCAAATCAATATATGTTCGGGCATTAACAGCAAATAGTGTGCTATTTTCTTTACTTTAGGAAAATTTTAATCAAAAGACCAACAAAAAATACATTTTAAATACAAATACGTTGATAATACCCTAAAAGAAATATTTCTAGAGCACGCTATATTTCGTTATATTAAAGGAACGCTGGATAACTTCTATTCCTTAACAAAAGAAGTAAAACCACTATCCTTCGACCATTGGAGTGAATTATAATAGGGATGCACCCACTTATTCAAGTCACTAGGCACATAACAGGAAAGTCCCGAAAATTTTAAAATTGGTTTTCCCAAAAAAGCTGGCGTGTGCGCCTTATAGATAACCAATTTCGAAATTATAGCGGTGATAGGTTCAATTTCAGTAGGCCTCATATTTTGAGCAATGAAATCCAGAAAATCAAAACCCGCTGATGGAGACTTATCATCAAAATCCAGTCGTTGCAAATTATCCCGATAAACCGTCTTGATCGGCTGTGCAGTTATTGCTTCATGAACACGATTCGCTAAGTCGGGCCAATACTGGTTATTGATTACGGAAATGGTCGCAGACTGATATAAGCCCGTTTGTTGGTTATAATAATTAAAATATGTTTCCGCCGCAGCGCGTAAACCAGATTCAAGATCGGATTTCACTAAATCTTTTAAAACCAAATGATAGGGCATGCTTGTCGACAGGACTTCTGCTGGTGAAGCAATGGTATATTTCGATTTCTCCCGCAACTCGTATAAAACCTCAACACTAGCCATTGAACAGGCGTCAAACATCAGAAAATCAAGTCCAGCAGGAATAATCTTTTGCAGGTCTTTTAAATCTGTTTTATTGCCGTGGTCATTATTGAACGACATCAGCTTAATAGGTGTATTGGGCAACCAATTTGTTGCGTGCGACCATAAAACGAGTCCAACAGGCCGATCAGCAACATAAGCATGCATGGTTTCCAAAATCTGCTTCATGACAGCTGGGTCTGCTGAGTCCTGATCGCCATAAGACCTGACAACCCTGCTTTTTATTTCGGGGCTATGATCAGCTATGATTTTATATATTTTAGGGGATGTTCCGGCCAACGCTGCATAGACATAAACATCCGCATCCAAACCATCCATCCCTTCTTCCATGGCATTTATACTATTATAAGCATCCGAAACGAGATCATTATTAGCAGCAATATAAACTAAAAGGGCACGACTATCCCGATAATTTTTCTCATCTTCTTTGCCTTTGCAACTACCCAATAAAAAAATTAATGACAGACAATACAGTCCTAAACACTTAAAATAACTGATATTCATTAAAAATTATTTAAAATCAGACAAATATACCTTAAAATCAAATACATACATTATCAAAACATTTATTTACAGAAAAAGACACATTAGCTTCATGTTAATTTAACTTTTCTTAGGTATTTTTGTCGTTGCGTTATTAACAAACACTAACTATCAATATGATTCACAACCCGATAACTGTTCCACAGCATAAATTGTGTCGAATAGTTTATTTTATGATTGCATTGCTAATATTCAATTCATGTCAAAAAAATGATGCTAGAATTGAACAAGCTGCCCTCCAATTTACACCTACCATCGTTGGTCAAATCAATACAAAAGCTACAGGAACCTCTTGGGATAAAAATGACCAAATTGGTGTCTATATGATTAAAACAGGCCAGCCCCTAAGTACTACTTCAATAGTAAATGGAACAAACAATCATCTTTTTACTATTAACGGTGCTGTATTTCAAAGCAAATCACCTATTTTCTTACCAAATGAAGAGGTAGATTTCATCGCCTACTATCCATACAAATCCATTACTGATTTTCAGTATCCCATCGATCTGGCTGATCAGACAAACCTACCAGCATTGGATTTCATGTATGCCAACAACGCAAAGAACATCAACAAGACCAACAATACCGTTCCACTTAATTTTGTAAGACAGTTAAGTAAGGTGACAATACATCTTTCCATTACGAATACAGCTGCTTTGGAAGCTAATCAGATTACTGTAAAGATGCCAACAATAAATACGCAGGGTACATTCGACTTGACATCCGGGAAATTGACTGTTAACACGAGCGAGAAAAAAGATGTCCAAGGACAAGTGGCTGTAAACATCAATAAAACCGCGACGATCGAATTTATCCTTCTTCCAGGCGAAGATATCACGGGAAAAGCAATTAAGTTTATTGCCCCTAATGGTGATAGCTACACCTGGACTGTCCCACAAAATCAGAACTTAAAGAACTTGATCGGTGGCAATAGCTACAGTTTTGACATCAAAATAGACAATGGCAAACCAACTGGTGGGATCGGAGACTCACAGGCCTATTTGGAGATTCCCAAAATGAGTAATTTAAGCAATGATGAGGTATTTATACAGCATTTTATGCCAGACGCGAGCGACAACAGAAACTATGCTATGTTATATGACAAAAAGCTAAAAATGGCTTATTGGGTAGCATATCCGCTATACAACAGTATTCTTGGATCAGGCAATCGGACAGATGCCTGGGGATATGATCCTGCTGTCTCAACAGCATTTCAACCCAATCTATTTAAAGGGTTCCAGCCAACCGGCTACGACAGAGGGCACCAGTTGCCAAGTGCAGACCGCAACTTAAATACAACCCAAAATAAAACAACCTTTTATTTTACCAACATGACCGCTCAGGTATCACGTCTTAACCAAGGAATTTGGGCAAATCTAGAAACAAAAGTCAGAACATGGACGGCCCAATGCGATACCATGTATATTGTAACTGGCGCAATACCTAAGACAAGTACCGATAACCTCCTCGACTTTGCACAGGATAATGATGGAAAAGATATTGCGAAACCAAAATATTATTTCAAAGCCTTAGCGATGAAAAAAGGATCCGAATATTATACCATTGCCTATAAGATAAACAATGAAACCCCTCCTTCTGGAGTAACCTTTGAAAATTATAGATTAACAGTAAATGATCTGGAAAAAGCTACAGGCTTCACATTTTTCCCAGATCTGAATGAAACACAAAAAGGAAATATCAATACCTCCATTTGGAAATAATTAATAAACGATTTAGTCATATCAATTCATTTTAATTATGAAAGTAAACCAACTTTTATTCCTAGCGACTGCGGCAGCTGCCGTGACAAGCTCTTGCCAAAAGGCACCTGTTTCGGAACAAGAAATCACCAAAGCGGTGACCTTTTCTTCAACAATCTCTAATCAAGTAACAACAAAAGCTGCTGGCGCAAATTGGGAAAGCAACGATGCAATCGGTGTCTTCATGAAGACCGGGAGTGGTCTAAGCACTGCATTGGCTAGCAACAAGCAGTATGCTACAACAAAAGGAGATGGAAATTTTAGCGCAGTCAGTACGACTGAAGAAATCATGTATCCTGCGGATGGTTCCAATGTAGATTTTATTGCTTACTATCCTTACCAAACAACAATCACAAACAACATTTATCCAGTTAACGTAGCTGATCAAACCCAACAAAATAAAATTGATCTATTATATGCGAATAATGTAACTGGAGCCAACAAGAATAAGCCAAATGCCCAGCTGCAATTTAGCCACAAACTCAGCAAAGTTGAATTGACTATTGCCGCTGGAACAGGTGTAAGCTCTTTAACTGGACTTACAGTGACTTACAACGGATTTAATACGACAGCAAACTTCGATCTAGCAACAGGTACACTAGCGTCAGGAGCCAATCCAGCGGCGATCAAAGCAAAGACGACAGCCGGAACAACTACAACCGCAGCAGAAGCGATCTTATTGCCTACTGCGAGCGTAGCTGGTGCAAAAGTTGAATTTAAGATTGGCAATGAAACCTATACATGGACTTTGCCATCATCAACAACTTATGAATCCGGTAAAAAATACAGCTATAATATTACCTTACAAACAAGCCCG
This sequence comes from Sphingobacterium sp., assembly GCA_031277685.1. GTDB lineage: Bacteria > Bacteroidota > Bacteroidia > Sphingobacteriales > Sphingobacteriaceae > Sphingobacterium. Next base: position 52,436 of record JAITLV010000111.1, read on the forward strand.
GTTGGAAATACCGCAATTGTAGCGACAGGTAACATTACAGACTGGACAGATGTTCCTTCTGGTTCATACGTAATCGGTAAAGACGAAGATAATGGCGGTACAACCGACCCTGTAGAACAAACCTTATATGAAGAGAATTTTGGAAGTACAACTGTTACTTCTAATACTAAAATCGCTTCATTCACAGGTTGGTCTAATACTTCCGTCGTTTACACAGATCAATATGCAGCTTCCGACATCCGCGTATTGAAATCTGGGGACAATCTCACAAATCACGTATGGCTACCTGCTAATAAGGAAGCTGAATTGGCTATCAGCAACATCAATACAGAAAAAGCTGCTAAATTGAACCTTACATTTGACATCGCAGCCAATGTATTCAATGCAGGTACGAAATTCGATGTGAAAGACTTGTCAATAGATCTAAATGGCCAAAAATTTAGCTCCATTTCCAAAGTATTGTCGAAAGACAATAATGATGCAAATATTTTTTACACGGTAGAAGTTGATCTTTCGGCAGCAACATCAGTTCCTGCTAGCTCCAAATTAACATTCTCAACGACAGCAACAAATAATACTGTTGGTATCCGTATTGACAATATTTCTCTTAAAGGCCAAAAATAAAATACAATAAAAACATCTTCAAATGCAACACATGTAAAATGTGTTGCATTTGTCATCTAAATACATTTCACTATTTAACCTCAAGCTATGTATAAAAAATACATACT
>JAITLV010000162.1 GCA_031277685.1 Sphingobacterium sp.
GCCACCGGCGGAAAGTCAAAGATTGTCCGGATTAAAGCCAATGAAACTGACGTTGATAAGAGCTGGTCACTAAATATGGATGATATCACACCTGGAGGAAAGTTTGTTTCTGTTTTTGCGAAAGATGGCAAAATTATCACTGTTATTCCCAATACAGCATTGACAGGTGGTCCTACAGGCAATATAAACTTTGAGGATGTTTGGGATTTTTACAGCATCGACATTGCCACGCGTGAGCGTACCAAAATCAGTGGTATCCCTACCGTAACTAATCCCGGAGCCGCTTTTTGTGCCATCGAAATCGATGGTAAAATCTTACTTCGGGCAACGACAAAAAAAGGAGATATCAACGGTTACTACGAGCTGAAAGGGACACAGGCTAGCCCCTTGTTTAATGTCACTGCTGGTGGATCTGTTTCAGGCCTACACAAGATCATCATTAAATAGTTCAACACAATATTTTATAGTCCAATATTAATTCACCTGTGGGGCACAAAACTCTGTGTCCCACTAATTTTCACTCGATATGAGATTAAAATCATCCGTATTATTTTTTTCATTGCTCGTAGCGGGCAGTGTATTTGCGCAAGGTAGGAAAGAAAACCCTGCTCCGTCGTATAAGATTGCATCCAATCAAAAAATCAATGCCAGCCTATATCAATTGGCCTTCAATACAGCCAATGACCAGATCTACGTCGTTGGTCCGAAAGGTGGATTTAAATCTGAAAGCGACCAGTATGTCTATGTATTGTCCGGTCAGGATCTCTCTGTTGTCGATTCAATCAACATCGGCAAAAACACACCATTTGGTGTTGCTATCAATAATAAAACGCAGACCTTGTATGTAGGACATAGTCTGCAACAAAGCATCAGTGCCATTGATCTGAAAACAAAGAAGCAAACACTCATCCCCAGTGGTCGTGAGAAGTCTAAGATCAGAGAGATTGCTGTAGATGAGAAAGACAACATGGTCTATGTGTCAGATCACGGCGATCCGTCAATCTGGGTTGTTGATGGTGCGACCAACACGTATAAAAAAACTATCAACGCGCCGGGGACCTCTCTTTTAGGCTTAAATGTAGATCAGCAGCGCGGTAGAATTTACAGTAGCGACAGCGAAACAATGGAAGGTAATATCCTGGTGTATGACACAAAAGACCATAAACTGCTGGGTAAATGGAAAACCTGGTCTTATTGCCCCCTGAATATTGCTTTGGACAAATCAAACAACCGTCTCTTTGTAAGCCAGTCAAATGACAATAACATTACTGTACTAGATGGTAAAACGGGCAACATTATCAACAAGATATATCTAGGCTATGACGCCTCCCCCATTGGTTTAGTCTACGACAGCAAAAATGACTTAGTCTATGTTGCTAACCGCAACAAAAAAGAAGTGGCTATTGTCAATATGAAAGATTATAAAGTAGTCGAGCGTGTTGCGACTATGGGATTACCAAATACTATCGTGCTGAACGAAAAGGATGGTAGTGTCTACGTAACCAATAAAAGTGCACGCAAAACTGAAGAAGGTTTAGTGAATGGCGATACTGTTCAAAAGATTACGAAAATCTAATGCTTTCCTTTCAATATGCTTTCGTAATAGACGTCCTATTGCGAAAGCATATTCGAAAATCTCTATCCTCACCCCCTAATTGAGGTCGTTGTCATTCCGTACAGAGAAATAGAAAAGTGATACTTTTCAGATAATTCTGAAGTCAAGTACTGAATATTACCTTTGTTAAAAAATAGTATTATATCAATATTACTTCCCAAACCTCGCTGTGCCCGACAAGAGAAGTATTCCTCGCCAGACTAAAACAATTGACAGTATAGCCATAATGGAATACTTCAGTATAGCCCCAGGGATAATGAATGTATTCCATCCTGAAAGAACTACATTTTGAAAAGAAATGCAAAACCCGATTATTATTAAAACCAGGATTAACAAGCATATAATAAAAAACTGTTTTATTAATGTAGAATTCATACCTCAATTTTTATTTCAGAACGTATTAATATCGCGAATTCCCCGGATCATATCAAAAAATTACTACCCGAATTGTCTTGTCATCTAAAAAAGAATCTCTGTCCGCATTGAAATGATCTTTTGGAGTCAAAGCGACCTGCTGAAGGTATTTTTTTGGAAATACTGGTACACCCATATTAATCTGAATACAACTTAGCATAAAGATAGGTAATAAAGCATTATTTTTTGCTCATGGCCAAGATCTTGTCCAGTAATCGCCAATCATATAGATGAAAGGTCCGGTCCGTACTCATGGCGACGAAAATTCCCTGTGGATAATTGTCCCCTAAACTAACGTGCGTCGCATCTGCCCCATCCGTTTCCATTGCGCTGACGGGAATCTCTGCCAACAATGCATACTGGTCGGGATTTCCGTTACTTCCCTCTCGCGGATAAACCATAAAACTTTGAGAACCTTGATTGGAAACCAAAATATAGCCTGTTTTTGCACCAGTCTTATAAATCGCAATCCCTTCATGATCAGCAGAAAATCCTGTCTGGGCAAACACGGCAAGTTCACGATTATCCCCTGCCCCTGGATCAGCCAGATATTTCCGTATGCCAAACTGTTCATCAGAATAATAGATAAAACCCAGCTCATTGTCTACGGCAATTGCTTCGATTTCTTTCTTTCCACTGTACTTTCCAAATTTGCGCACCAAACTACCTGTGACCGCTCCATCCGCAGTCTTCAACTCGTACTGCCATAAATATCCGTCCTGTGGTCCCGACTTACGACCAACAACAGCAAAAATAGCTTGATCCGAAGGTCGTGTATAAAGGGCAATTCCCATTGGAGCACGTTCTTGCTCCCCCTCAAAAACAGCTATCCCGCCATTATCGATCGGTTGAAGATCAGGCAGGGTAAAAATGCGGATTTTGTTGGCTTCTCGCTCCGTAGTGACTGCAATATCAATTTTTTTACCATTCACGAGCATCCCATAGGCAATATCCACATTATTGGGCCGCTGGATACCGCCAACACGCTTCACGATTTTACCCGTAAGGTCAAAGGCATAGAGGGCACCATCCTTGTCTTTGTCGGTACCAATAATCAGACTCTTACTTGCATCAGCAGGATTAATCCAGATCGCCGGATCATCGCTGTCATGCTGCACTTGTTCGGTGATCACCGTCGCCTGGACGGTGTCGGGATTATCCGCATTTTTGGATTGTTTTTTATTCTTACATCCCAGTAGCGATACAGCCAGTACCAGGTAAATTAATCTTCTCGAATTAATCATACGTCGTTTATTTTTGAGTTAGGCTAAAATGCTGCTTTTGTCATCAATTCCAATTAAACATGCCGTTACAAATAGTGAACAGCAAGCTTTTTATAAGCAACAAAAAAGCAACAAGGCCTGTTAAATCGATTGTATAAAGGCTGTTAGACTACTGCCCTGCTCCAGTTTCAATTTTTTGCGGAGGCGATACCTCGCCACCCGGAGGCTATCGCTTGAAATCCCCAATAGTGTCGCAATATCCTTCCCATCCATATTCAGTTTAATAAGGGAAATAAATTTGATTTCGGTTGCCGAAAGTCCGGGATTGATCTGTTGTAGTTGATCAAAAAAATCTTGATTGATTTCCTCGAAAATCCGTCTAAAATCTTCCCAATAATTATCTTTGTTAAAGTTTTGGTTAATCTTATTCAATAAACTGCGTAGTTCTTTTTTATAACTGCGGCCATTGCTTTTGATCATCTCCTTCAAGGCCTCACTGATATCTTCCAATAATTGATTTTTCTGGATGGACTGCAGCGTATGTACCGTAATTTCGCGGGCTTTATTGTGTACGCTTTCCTTCAGCTGTTCTTCCTGCAGTTTCTTGTTGTTCAGATCTATTTCCAGCAGTTCTTGCTGTGTTTTGAGCATGGCCTCTTCGCGCTGGCGTTTCTCGGTCTCCAGGCGCATTCGATGCCGCTGATTGCGAATAATAATACCAGCTGCCAAAATAAAAAATGTTGCAATGATACCCGAAACGAGATAAATCGCCCAGGAGATCTTCTCCTGTCGTTCCATTTCAGCCAGCTGCAATTCTTTGCGGTCCAATCCATAGATTACTTTTAATAAAGCTTCCTGATTTCGGCTCTCCTCCGAATATGATTTGAGAAAATAAGTCCTGCTCAATTCCAAGTAATGAAAGGTACTGTCACTACGGTTTAGAAAGTTATAGGTCTTTCCCAAATCCCGATAGGCACTGCTCAGCCGGCTGTATGAATTGGTACTTTTAGCCAGCACTTCAGCCTGCCGTGTATAGTGCAAAGCCTGTTTGTACTGTCCTTTCTTCCGATGCACATCGCCTAGATTGTTATACACATCGATGCGCATCTCCGTATTGCCGCCTTGATCAAACCAGGTCAAGGCTTTGGAAAAATGAAAATAGGCTTTGTCTAGCTGCAATTTATCTTCATAGATGCTGCCCAGATTCTCGTGTACCAAGGCAACTCCTTCGGCATCCCCCATACGATCAAAAACGTGCATAGCTTTATCCTGATAGAAGTAAGCACTATCGTAATTACCGATTTTCTCATACAGGTGACCGATATTGGCAAAGGTACGTGCAATCCCCTTCTGGTCTCGTAGGCGCTGAAACGCTGCCAAAGCTTTAAAATAATTCTGCCGGGAATCATTTTCCTGTTTGGTCAATAGAAACAGTAAAGCCAGATCGTTGAGGTTGTCCGCCATCTGCTGTTCATTTTTATCTGAACGCAAGATTTCATCGGCTTTGAGATGATAATGCAGCGACTGAGGAAATAGTCCCATCTGGTAACAGATTTGTCCCATGCGTTGCAATGCCCGTGCCTCCTGCAGCAGATCACCCTTGCCCCGTGCCCGCTTGAAAAGCTCGTCCTGCCGGATAAACAATTCGTCAGAACGCTGTGGCTCACGTTCTACCAGCAGGTCCTCGGCAATTTCATGAATGGCAGCCGCATTTTGTGCATGGGTAAATCCCCATACACAAAATATCATCCATACTAAACCGATGTATATTTTTATCATGCTGCGCTATTCATTCGTTAATTTAAAAATCAAACTTCACTCCGAAATTATACCGTGGACGATAATATTCCATCTGTCGGGTCTGACCAGCCACACCCTGGTAATATCTTAGCGGCTGATTGGTCAAATTGGTCGCCTCTGCAAAAAAACGGGTGACTTTGGAGAACTTAAACGAAGCATTGGCATCCAGAAAGAACTGCTTGTCGTAAAACACATCCCCAAAAGCATCCCCACCTAGTTCATCGATGTAAGCAGCGGTATAATTTGCGGAGATGCGTGCCGAAAAGCGCTTGTCTTCCCAGGAAAGTGAAGTATTCAGCATATGAGGTGCCGTTCCAGGCAGTGTCATATCCTCACGCAGTTCACCATCGCTGTTTGCCACACCTTTTGCCTTTGACTTGGTGAATGTATAATTGGCATAGATACCAAAACCACTCAGGAATCTGCCCGGTAAAAAATCCAATTGGCGTTGTACCGCAACCTCGAAACCATAGACATTGACACTTTCCCCATTGCGGCTCTGTGTAAATGCCCACTGTTCACCTGCTGGAATCGGATTGGCCAGATCAGGAAAATCGTTGCTAAACTTTTCCGTGGTATATGCACGATCGGCATAAGTATAGATAAAGTTATTCAGCCGCTTGTAAAATAGGCCTCCCGACAGCAATCCTACCGATTTGAAATACTGCTCAGCCATGAAGTCCAGATTATAAGCATTCGTGGCATCCAGATTGGGATTACCAGCTGTGATCTGCTCATCCCCTGCTACAATACCGACAAAAGGTGTCAGTGCATAATAGTTGGGCCGGGCCAAGGCCGTTGTAAAAGCACCCCGCAAGACTAGATCTTCTTTGGCTTGGTATTTCACAGCTATGCTCGGCAACAGGTCCGTGTAACTGTTTTTCGAACTGCGGGTACCTGCCAGATCTTCCTCATTTTCGATGATATTACCCGTGTAATTGATATTGGTATGCTCCAGACGTAAACCAGTAATCACCGATAATTTGTCGTTGATATCCTGATCCCAGCGCAGATAGCCCGCATAAATATTTTCTTTGGCGGAATAATTCAGTGCCAGGAATTCTGTGGGATCTTCTTCACCTGTAAATACATTACTGTTGGTCAAATTTAAACCGGCTAAATAGGCTCTGCTCGCAAACAATCCTGGAACATACTGTTCGCCGGCCTGGAAATTTTTGCCATCATAAAACACATTTGGAATCGATCCTAAATTGGGAATCAGTGCACTATTGACAGGTTTATAGGTTGTAAACATGTTATTTCTATCCTTGTCCTTCACACGCAAACGACCACCAAAACGCAAGCGGCCTTTCTGACCGGCAACAACCGAAAGCGGCAGTCTAAAATTTAATTTCGCTCCAAATTCACTTTCTTCGGTCAGGTCATTATTTTCCGAAATGGTATTCAGACCGACCGCATTTGCATCAAAGTTAAGCGTATTAAATACAGGAAATTCACTGGATCCGGCAAAATCAAAGACCCGGTTACTCTGACGAAAGAGCATGTACCGTTCATTGGGACGGTATTCTCTGGCCTTGGAATAACTTACGGTCCAGTCCATGTCCAAATCCGAAGCAAGCAGGTGTTCACCACGCAGGGAATAATTCTGTACCCGCTGATCTTCTAAACGAGCCATTTTGTTACGGTCATTGTCAATCCCGCCTTTGGTCTGAAACCCGATACGACCTTTGTAACCTGTGATCTGATTGCCGTCATTATACTGTGGTTCGATATCGTCGATACGCATACGGTACCTGTTCTCTCGGTCATCCCGCCAGTTGTACATGGCATTCGCAAAAATGGTATGGTTCTGACCTAGTTTGAAATCAAAAGCCGCCGCCACGCTGCGACGAATCCGCTGGACGTCATATTTACGAATATCTGTTTCCTCAATAAACGCATTGCCGAAATCATCCTTTGCCCACACTGCTTCAACATTGTCCGAACCGTATACATTGTTGTTGTAGGAACCGCTCAGAACCATGCCGATAGCACTTTTTGCAAAACGATTGCCATAGACAAATCCACCTGTATAAAGAGCTTTATCTCGAATTGGGTTGTAACCCGAAGATAATGTCGCTGAAATACGCTCGCCATTGGGTGAGGCACGGGTAATCAGATTAACTGATCCGCCGATCGCATCGGCATCCATATCTGATGTCAGGGTTTTGTTGACCTCAATACTGGAGATCATATCGGAAGGGATCAAATCCATCTGTACACGTCGGTTATCACCTTCAGCCGATGGAATACGATCGCCGTTCAGCATGACGGAGTTGAGTTCAGGTGCAAGACCGCGGATAATAATATTACGGGCTTCGCCCTGATCATTCTGCATGGTAATACCAGGCACACGACGCAGTGCTTCACCAATGTTGGCATCGGGAAAACGGCCAACCTGATCGGAGGAAATAATATTGGTAATATTCGATTTATTTTTCTGCTGGTTCAGTGCCCGGGCCTGTCCCCGTACCCGATCACTCATGACCTCTACCTGATCCATCCGGAGCGAGGCATCCTCCAGTGAAAAGTTGACTATCGTATTCTCCCCTTTGACTACCGTTACAGTCTGCCGTTGCGGCTGGTAGCCCATATAGACGACTTCAACTGTGTAAGTTCCTGCCGGTACTTTTAAAAATTCATAGTCCCCAGTCTGGTCTGAGATGGTGTAGCGATTGCCGACATTTAATCGCACCGTAGCACCCGGTAGGGATGCCTTGGTCATTTTCTCCATGACCTTGCCCGTAATAACACCGCTGCCCTGCTGCGCCTGGCACAGTAACAGCGTGAAAAAGACAAGTACCGATGTAAAAAGTGTTTTCATAATTACTCTTAAATTGTTTAGAATTTCGTCGTCCTTACGGATCGATACGAAATTGAAAATTATGCCGGTCAAGCCTACTAAAAGTAGCGTTACAAAAAGGAACGGCCCATAAACAAGCCGTTAACAGAACAGCAGCAACAACACAAAAAGACAACACATTCTATTGACTAACAAATAATTACAAACATTCAAAAAATCCATTAACATTGTATTGTCTTAATAATAAGAAAAGGTTAACTCCAAGGGGATATTATCCGGAATCAGTGGTAATTTTTCACCGTAAGCATAAGAGGTTTCAGGCAGCCATAATCCCCTTTCAGGATCATCAGCCTAGTGCATCCCTAACAACAAAAAATAAAGTAAATGCCTAACTACTTGATAGGCTTTGCAAGTTTCGTTTTTTATTTTTGAAAACAATGTCCTAAATTAGCGCTACAAACTAGGATCAACTCGACAATTCGGTGCAGTACGATTACCACAATTTAAAAGAAGAAACACTCTTCCAACTTGTAAAGACTAACGATGCCTTAGCCTACAAGGAATTGTTTGATCGTTATAAAGAACTGTTGTTTCGTCATGCGTACCGAATGACCCAGGATAGCGAACTTAGCCAGGATATCGTTCAGGACGTTTTCCTTATCCTCTGGAATAAAAGAGCATCCATTGAAATTAGCCAATCACTTGAGTCGTATCTGGTCAAATCCATCCGCAATAAAATACTGGATTATTTTAGCCATCAGGAGGTGGTCGAAAAATATCGGGCGGATATCTTATCTTTCGAGGAGCAGGGTATCTGCTATACCGATGACTTCCTGCTGGAAAAAGAGCTTGCCGCTATGATCGAACGCGAAAAGAGTAAACTGTCACCCCGTACAAGGGAAGTTTTTGAACTCAATCGCGAGCAAGGCCATAGTTATAAAGAAATCAGTGAGCTCTTTTCTACTTCCGAAAAAACAATTAAAAAACAGGTACATAATGCCTTACGGATACTGCGCACGAAATTTGGCTCCTTCTTTTTTTTCTAAATCATTTATTTTTATTTTTTTAATACTCCCTTTTCCCTGCTCGCCCGTCATTACTATTAGATAGCCTTCTTATGGCTATCCGCCTAAAGAATGGATAAAGAAACAATACAGGAATTATTCCGAAAATATAAAGCGGGAACCGCATCGCGAGAAGAACTGCGAATCATTCATAGCTTCTATCTGCACAAAGCAAAGCGTTCATCAGCGGAGTTGGACGATCAGTTTGTTCAGGAGCAGCTTGATGCAATGGACAGGAATTTATTTCCACAAAAAACAAAACGTATTGCGGTATGGAAATATGCCGCGGCAGCAGTCCTCATACTCAGCTCAGCATTTGGACTATATCAGTATACGCAGCAGCAACTTGCCGAAAAAGAAACCCAACAGGCTACTGAACAGTTTGCCGCCATAAAACCGGGACATGACCAGGCAACACTCCGTCTGCCCAATGGAAAGGTCATCGCTTTAGGACAACAAGACAAACTGATCAATAAAGATGGTATGGTACAGCTGAATACAGGCAATCTCGATCTCAGCACAGCGGCAGGCAATCAAATGATCACACTGGAGACACCCCGTGGCGGACAGTTTCAGGTTCAACTGGAAGATGGCACCAAAGTCTGGCTCAATGCCGGATCAACCATCAGTTACCCCGCCAAATTTATTACCAATGAACGATCAGTCATTTTAAAAGGTGAAGCTTATTTTGAAGTTGCACACAATGCAAAAAAACCATTTAAAGTGACCGTTGGAAACGATGAAATTCAAGTACTGGGTACAGGATTTAACATCCAAAGTTACGCTGACAACCTGACTCCGATCACCACATTAGTCCATGGAAAGGTAAAAGTCACGCGTAATAATAAAGCACAGCAAACACTGATCTTACAGCCTGGACAACAAACTTTAGCACAGGCAAATCTACAAAAGGCAAACACGGATATCAGTGGAATTATCGCCTGGAAAAATGGACTTTTCAGCTTCAAACGGAGCTCGGTAAAAAATATTGTCCGTGAATTGGAACGCTGGTATAATATTGATTTTGTCGTTGACCAAACAGCTGCCGAAAATCGTCTTATAACAGGAGAAATCCCTAGAAACGTCAATCTTGACGATGTCATGCAGATCCTTTCTTATTTTGACATCCAAGGCCAAATGAAAAACAATAAAGTGTATTTAACAATCAAAAAACAATAGCATAAACAGATAACTTAACCCTACACCTATATGAAACAAACCTATTCGTCCAGGCTCAACAAAAAAGCCAGGGCCGTGCTACTCTATGGCTTTTCGGTACTGTGCAGTTCCTACAGTTTTGGGCAGATTAACATTCAGGCCAATAACGAATCAGCACTTGCTGTCATGAAACAGATCGAAAAACAATCGGCCTATCATTTCGTCTATGACGAGGCGCAACTGACGATTCCAAAAGTTAAACTTCGCCTCAACGATGTCTCGCTCAAGGAAGCACTGGATGCGACATTTACTGCCAACAACATCCAATACAAGATTGTCAAAAACACCATTTTATTAAAAAATGCCGCCGCCGGAAAATCAACTTCCACAGCGCCCGCAGTACCCAACCAACAGTACACCTTGCGTGGCACGATTTCCAATGCCGAGGGGATAGCATTAAGCGGTGCCACCATTACCATCAAAAACACAACGATCTCAACAAAATCTGATCAAAATGGACAATTTGAATTGACCTCTCCCAACCGTAGTGCTGTACTGATCGTCACCTTCTTAGGCTATGAATCCCTTGAAATCAAGGCCAATGAAGAATCGGCAACGATCGTACTTAAGCCAAGTATGACCAGTCTTTCGGAAGTGGATGTGACCATCAACACGGGATATCAGACCATTTCCAAAGAACGTGCTACCGGTGCATTCTCCAGCTTGCCCAAAAACAGTCTGCAACAGCAACGGCTCAACAACCTAGGAAGCTTGCTGGAAGGCCGTATCGCAGGATACCACAATGGCTTGCTTCGAGGAACAACCTCCATGAGAGGAGTTACCTCTCCTTTGTATGTGATTGATGGTTTCCCTGTAGATAATGCAGCCATGGATTTCAATGGCCGTGTAGTCGAAAATCTTCCTGATCTCAATCTGGAAGACATTGAGTCTATTACCGTCTTAAAAGATGCTGCTGCAGCCTCCATTTATGGCTCGCGTGCAGCCAATGGGGTTGTCATTATTGTCACGAAAAAAGGGAAAAATAAAGGAACCGAAATCAATGTTTCGACAACACTGACGCATACACCTTATTATTTTAATACGGATCGTTTGGCTTCTGCTGCGGACATGATCGGCATTGAACGGGAATGGGCAACAAAAAATCCGAATTTAAAAACAATGACAGCCGAGCAGGCAAAAAGTACATTAGAGGACATGTCTTACAGAAGTCTCGGTATCCGCACCATCCTTAAAAAATATGCCGGTCAGTTCAATGAATCTGAAATGAATGCCGAACTGGACCGTCTCTCTCAACAAGGCTATCGTTATTACGACGATGTGGCCAGGTATGCCAAACGCAATCCTTTTTCGCAACAGTACAACCTCAATCTCTCCAATGGTACGGAAAAGAGTAAATTCTACTTTTCAACGACCTATAAAAAGGATCTGCTGGAAGACCGCTTCAGTAAAAACCAGAATCTGGGCATCAACCTCCGGAATATCACCCAGATCAACAAATGGTTGGAAGTAGAAATGAGCTCTTTTCTCAATTATGTAGATAATGACCGGCAAACCTATAATGTGCTAGAACCCGGATTTTCCTTTCTGCCTTACAATCCGTTAAAAAATGACGACGGCAGTAATTATACCGCCTATATGGCCGATTATATGAGCCTGGCAAATATCAACAGCATCAAACAGTATGGCCTGAATACGCTGGACATCACGCCATTGGATGAGCTAAAAAACAATATCGAACACGCAAATGGTTTTTCGAACCGAAGTTTCCTCAAATTGAATGCGAAGATTGCAGACTGGATCAGCTATTCCGCCTCTTTTCAGTATGAAATCAGCAATAAAAAATTAGAACTTCTCTATGGAAAAAACTCGTACTATACACGATCACGCGTTAACCAATTTGCATTAATCGCGGACGGAAAAGCGACACTGATGATGCCCAATGGCAATATCAATAAAACAACGGATCTCAAGAATAATGCATTTAATTTTAGGCAACAGATCAATATTGACAAGGACTTTGGCGAAAAACACAGCCTAAATGCCATATTGGGTAGCGAGCTCAAGAACAACCGTATGCGTTCTCAACTTCAAAATCTCTACAATTTTGATCCCGATGCACTCACCTACACCATGCTCGATCCAGCGATAGGTACCGTGAGCTCTTTCAATCAAAATTATGACAACGCCAGTCAATACGAAGCTATCAATCGCTTTGTTTCCTTTTATGGTAATGTTGGCTATGCCTATTCAAAAAAATACCTCCTCACAGGAAGCTTACGCTGGGACCGGTCAAACCTATGGGGAACAAGCTCAAAATATCAGAACAAACCGATCTGGTCTGTGGGTGCCGGATGGAATCTGAACGAAGAAAATTTCATGCAGCTGGATTGGTTAAACCAACTTAAGCTGAGAACTTCCTATGGTATTGGTGGCAATATATTGCAGAATGTTGCTCCCTTTATGACGGCCTACTACAATACCAATTCGCATGTTGGCGGAACACAAGGTACAATCTCTGACCGTCCCAACCCATCTCTTTCCTGGGAGAAAACAACGACCACAAATATTGGGTTGGATTTTGGTTTGTTTAGAAGCCGTATTTCGGGAAGCTTGGATTATTATAGAAAACAAGGAAAAGACCTCTTTGCCTCCTCCATGGGTGTACCCACAGAAGGCTTTGGCTATTCCACCTATGCGATCAACAATGGGGAGATGACCAATCATGGACTGGAACTGACGCTGAACGCCAACATCCTGCAACACAAGGCTGTAAGCTGGAACAGCAGTGTCTTGTATGCTTATAATAAAAACAAAGTCACCTACGTCAATGTCAAAGCACCATTTTATATCCTACAATTGGATTACCCCGATGCCTATCCACGCATAGGAAATCCATACGAAGCCATCTATGCCTACAAATGGGCTGGCCTCGATCAGCAGGGCTTACCACAGGTGTATGATGAAAATGGCAACAAAAGCACACAAACGCCGACGACATTGGAGTCTATTGTGTATGCCGGTACAAAAGTGCCTACGCACACCCTTTCCTGGACAAATAGCCTTTCCTACAAAAACTTTGATTTTTCGATGATGCTGACGTACGAAGGCGGACATAAAATCAGAAATAAGGATTTACCTTATATGGGAATCGGAAATTACCTCACATTTACAACGCTTGCGCCGATGAATAAGGACATTCGTAACCGTTGGCAACAGGAAGGTGATGAACTGAAAACCGATATACCCCGTCTGGTGTTTCCTGAAGAGACTAATCTTTACAACTCCGCAAGTGGTACCATCTACCAGTATGCAGACCTCAATGTGCTCGATGCCCGTAATGTACAGATCCGCAACATTAGTCTCGCCTATCGGTTACCGGCTGACTGGGTAAAAAGGTTGCGCTTGGCACAGGCCCGGTTGCAGTTCAACGCGGAGAATGTAGCCATGTTTACCAAATCCAGCAATGCAAAATATATGCTGGAAGGCTATCGTGCTCCGAATTATGTTTTTGGCGCTTACCTAACTTTCTAATTTAAAATTCTTATGAAAAAGATAATATACGTATTTGTGATCATACCCCTTCTATTTTTCGCTTCCTGTAATAAATATTTGGACATATTACCCAAAGGCAAGAAAATCCCACAGACCTATGCGGATTTTGAGGCGCTCTTGCGCGATGAAGCAGCTGTTCATCAGGTTCCTATCCCCCAGGCTATTATTTTGCCCAATGATCGTTTTGTCTCCCCTGCCAATCTCAATTATTATAAATTGTGGGACATTAACTATAACTGGAAGGGAGAGGAAGACCGCAAGATCTACAACAATGCCGATGAAAGCACCTATTATTATGCCTATTCGAGCATATCTGTCTGCAATCTGATCCTTGAGCATGGACCGACGGTAACAGAGGCCACAGCCCAACAACGCGATGAACTGATGGCTACTGCCAAAGTACTCCGGGCCATCAGTTATTTTACTTTAGCAAATTATTATGCGGCGAATTATGACAGTAAAACGGCGGACCAATTGCTATCGGTTCCCTTGATCGAAAGTGCGGATATAGGCGCCCCTTCAAAGCAGGTCACTATCGCGGAACTATACGATTACATGATCAATGATATCAAAAGCGCTTTATCCACCTTGCCTAACACGGGGCTAACCATCCTACATCCAGGCAAAGGAGCAGCTTACGCCTTACTAGCACGGATTTACCTGCAGATGGACAACTATCCGGATGCACTGGAAAATAGCGAAAAAGCACTGGAATACAACGATAAACTCTACGACTGGACAGCCTACTATCAGGCCAATAAATCGCAGATCGAAGAGCCAACCAACTATACGTTGAAGAAAACACCCATGGATTTTGCCTATGTCGAGAATTACTACTTCAGACATGGCCAATCACCAAACTATACCGCTGCAGAGTTATCCCTTCAGGTAGAACGCGCTGCTGGATTTGAAAAAGGGGACAGTAAATTCGCTTCGCGCTGGAAGTTGCGTACCGTCGTTCCCAATACCTATTATACCAGCACGATGACCGGTTTCTATAACACACAGGGCTTGACCACAGTCGAAGTCTATCTGATCGCCGCAGAATGTCAGGCACGTCAGGGAAATATCCAAAAAGCAATGGACCTTGTCAACAAGGTCCGCAAGACCAGGATCCTCGCGGCAGACTATACGGACCTGACGGCACAAAATGCCACGGATGCCATTAAAAAAATTCAGCGGCTTAAACAGAATGAATTGATTCATTCCATTATCCCTTTTGCTGATTACAAACGTCTCAACAAAGAAAGTGCTTTTGCGACAACACTGACGAAAACGATCGACGGCAAGACAGTCCAACTGAGCCCAGCATCACACCTCTGGATTATGCCTTTTCCATTAGGAGCAACGGAGAATCCAGGCAATGGATCTATTAAACAGAATGTTGAAAAATAAAAACAAAATACCATGAAAGTAAAAGCTTTGACACTAGCACTCCTACTTGCAACGACAGTCGGTTATGCGCAACAACAAACCGCGAATAGATACCAACAATACCTTCCCATTATTGAGAAAGGCACATTGGTACAAAAAGATTCCTTGGCAAAGGAACTGCTCGCGGAAATAAAAGGTTACAAAACGGAAGCGGAATATAGTACCACCATCAATATACTCCGTTCATTGGACAAAGAAGAGGAAATGACTACCGTTGAAAATATCGCGAAGAAAAAATACCCAAAGGGTGCAATAACGCGTGATGCCTTTATTACGGATGTCTTCTACAATGCCGGAACGTCACAGGAGAAAGAAAAAGCCTACAATGACCTGATCAAAAAATGGCCTGTTAAAAATTTCAGTGAGGAACCTCTGACCTATGATTACGTTTTGGCTAGTTTGGCGCGGAGTTTTGCCCATGATGGAAATGCGCCAAAGGCCGTGTATTACCTTAGCGAGATGAAAGAGCGATTCTGGCGTGGCAATGGGTATATTCCAGTTGGTCAGGCTCTTTTGCAAGCTGGTGATACAACGACTGCCACCCCGCTGCTGAAAACCGCCATGGACGACGGTTATTATTACCTCACGCTGCCCGAAGAACAAAAGGACAATAAAGCCCGCTTTGCGGCAATGGGTTACGCAAGTGCCATGTCATCCTATATCAATATCCTTGTCGCGCAGAAAAAATATGCTGAAGCACTTACGGATATCGAAAATACACTGAAAGCAGCACCAGAACAGGCGGATGGATTGGCCATGGTCTACTATAAATCGTTGATGGGAACAGGCAGAAAGCTTGAAGCTTATAATATTTTAACAAAGTTATATGCCAAAGGGCAGTTTGTGGTTGAGGATGACCTGAAAAGATTATATACCGAACTCAACGGATCAGCTGCAGGGTATGAGCAGTTCAATGCTTCCCTGAAAACGGAGTTAACCCAGAACATCCGCAACCATATCAAAGAGATGGCCACCTTTAAACCAGCTCCGGATTTTGAACTGCTCAATCTAAAGGGTGAAAAGGTATCCTTGGCTAGTCTAAAAGGAAAAGTAGTGATTCTGGATTTCTGGGCCACCTGGTGTCAGCCCTGTGTACGCTCTTTCCCCGGCATGAAAGCTGCGCAAGAGTCTTACGCCAACGATCAAGAGGTCCAATTCCTATTTATTAATACCTGGGAGCGGGACAAGAACTACAAAGAAAATGTCGTTTCTTTTATCAGCAAGAACAATTATCCGTTTGAGGTACTGTACGACGATCAAAAAGATCCACAGACCGGAAAAGTGATGGCTGCCAAATATGATGTCAATGGTATCCCGGCCAAATTCATCATTGATAAGGAAGGAAATATCCGCTATTTTCTGACTGGATCCACACCCAACGTGGACTATATCAAATTGGAAATGAAAGAGCTGATTGAAGCAGCTAAAAAACCGTATAAAGGTTAATGTTATTGAGAAATGCGAGTAAGTCTGCCTCGATCCAGAGGCAGATTTTATTTTATAAAGCCGATCAATAAGGTATACCGCCCCCTATTTAAGACAGCGCACTATACAAAATTTCAACGGGATGCAGAGCGATTGCTCCCGTACCATCTTTAATCTGATGTCTACAGCTCGTACCGGGTGCTGCGACCAGATGGGTTTCTTCCTTCTTTCTTATTTCGGGGAATAAAACAAGTTCCCCAATCTTCATGGATAAATCAAAATGTTCTTTTTCATAACCAAAAGAACCGGCCATACCACAACAGCCCGAGGGAATGGTTTCTACCGTATAATTTTCTGGAAACGACAGCATCTGTTCTGTAGCGGACAATAGTCCCAAAGCTTTCTGCTGGCAGTGGCCATGCAGTTTAATGACTTTGTGATCAGCCGCGAACTGATCTTTAGCAATGTTTCCAGCATGTATTTCACGTAGCAAAAATTCATCGAACAATAGGCTGTTCAAGGCCAGCTCTTTTGCCGCAGGGATTAGATTTTCCGCCACGAGATCCGGGTATTCATCTCTAAAGGTGAGAATAGCAGAAGGTTCTATTCCGATCAAAGGTGTCTCTTTCGAAATTAGAGGCGCCAGATGGCTGACATTAAAATCGGCCAATTTCTTCGCATTACGTAATAAACCTTTCGAAATACTGGCCCGCCCACTTTCTTTATGCACTGGGATAACCACTTCGTATCCGAGTTTTGTCAGCAGTTTCACTGCCTTGATACCGATTTCTGCATCCTGGTAATTCGTAAACTCGTCACAAAATAAATAGACCTTTTTAGTTGATGTTTTTTCGGCCAGTTGTTTGAATGCCTTGGTATACCAGCTTTTTAACGTTATTCGTGCCAGCTTTGGTAGACTTCTTTCCGTTGCAAAACCCAGTGTTTTTTTGACCAAGGCACTGGATAGTTTACTCGTCACCATAACATTATAGAGACCTGGCATCCAGGCCATATACCCAGATATTTCAGCAAAACCAGCGACCATACGCGACCGGAACGGAATACCATTTGCATCCTGATAGGCATTTAAAAATTCAGCTTTTAGTTTTGCCATATCGACATTCGAGGGACATTCGGATTTGCACCCTTTACAGCCCAAACAGAGGTCCATTACGGCTTTAATCTCTGGGTGATCAAAAGGATTTTCCTTCGTTGAATTCGTCAAAAAAGTACGGAGCACATTCGCCCTGGCCCGCGTGGTATCTTTTTCATTTCGCGTCGCCATAAAAGAAGGGCACATCGTTCCCCCCGCGAGCTGCGACTTACGGCAGTCACCGGAACCATTGCATTGCTCGGCATGCTGTAAGATATTCTGCCCTTGGTACCTAAATAGTGTTGGAATCTGCTTTTCCTTGGCCCCTACCGTATAGCGGAGCATCGTATCCATTGGCGGCGTATCAATGATCTTTCCGGGGTTAAAAATAGCCTGCGGATCCCAGGTACGTTTCAGTTCTCCGAGCAAGCGATAATTCTGTGTTCCAATCATTTTTTCGATAAACTCAGCCCGAAGCCTACCATCGCCGTGTTCTCCACTTAAAGAGCCATTATATTTTTTCACCAACGTGGCAACCTCATCTGCTATACGGCGAAACATTTTATGGCCCGCTTCCGTTTTCAAGTTTAATATGGGGCGCAGATGTAATTCACCTGAGCCTGCATGGGCATAATGTACCGAATGGAGTCCATTTTTTTCCAATAACTGGTTAAATTCACGGATATAAGCGGGTAAATCCCGTACATCAACGGCTGTATCTTCAATCACGGGAACAGCTTTTGCATCCCCGGGAAGATTACTCAGTAAACCTAATCCCGCCTTTCGGAGCATCCAGACCTTTTTGGTATCAGCCCCGTACAATACCGGGAAATGATAGCCCAACCCCATAGCTTCTAATTCTACGACCACCAAGGCCGTTTGCCGTTCTACTTCTGCCTTGCTATCTGCGGCATACTCCATCACCAGCAGTGCCGCAGGATCGCCTTTAACAAAAAAGCGATTCTGCGATTGTTCTAGGTTACTTTTGGTACACTCCAGAATATAATGGTCTATCAACTCTACTGCATAAGGTTTGAATTTGAGGGCGATCAAGTTGGCCTTTAATGCTTCTTCAACAGATGAAAAATGCGCACATAACAGACCACTGTGCGCGGGCGGCAAAGGCGCTAGCGACAGCGTAATTTCAGTCACAAAAGCCAATGTACCCTCCGATCCACAGATGAGTTGACAGAAGTTAAAATCTGGCCCGCCAGCGGTAAATGGTGCCGTTTCCAACAGCAGGTCAATGGCATATCCCGTATTTCTTCTTTCAATCGTTTGTTTGGGAAACTCTTTACGTATCTCGACCTGGTTTTCATAATTCCCCAATTGACTCCGTATGGAGCGGTACAATTTCGCTTCTAAGGTATCCCCCTCACATTTGGCAATAAATTCATCGAAAGGCAATGCTTTAAACTCCACTTCCGATCCATCACTCAAGATGGCTCTTAGCGAAAGTGTATGTTCACGGGTACTTTTATAAACAACAGAGTTGGAACCGCAGGAATTGTTACCCACCATACCACCAATGGTCGCACGGTTTGCTGTAGAGGTTTCCGGGCCGAAGAAAAGTCCATAAGGCTTCAAAAACTGGTTCAGTTCATCACGGACTACACCGGGCTGTACACGCACCTCCCGCTTAGCGGTATCCAGATCAAGGATTTTGTTAAAGTATTTGGAGATGTCAACCACGATACCGTTACCGACCACCTGGCCAGCAAGTGATGTACCGGCGGCTCTTGGTATAAGCGAAACACCTTCATTTGCAGCAAATGAAATCAGTTTTTTCAGATCCCCAATTGTTGCTGGAATACTCACAGCCAGGGGCATTTCAGCATACACTGAAGCATCCGTAGCGTACAGTATACGCATCAGATCATCGCTATAAAATTCTCCCCCAAGCGTTTTGGCCAACTGTGCTAACTTGTTTTTCATTGTATTTCTTACAGCTGAAATTTAATCCCCTGAGCCAAAGGTAAAGTCGCTGAATAATTAATTGTATTTGTTTGTCGGCGCATGTAGGCTTTCCAGGCGTCGGATCCGCTTTCCCGGCCGCCCCCTGTTTCTTTCTCGCCGCCAAATGCTCCACCTATCTCTGCTCCCGAGGTACCGATATTGACATTGGCTATACCACAATCCGATCCTGCAGCAGACAAAAAACGTTCTGCTTCCCGTAAGTTTAACGTCATAATGGAAGATGATAATCCCTGCGGAACAGCATTTTGCAATGCTATAGCTTCCGCTATCGTTTTGTATTTTATGAGATATAATATCGGCGCGAATGTTTCCTCTTGTACAATCTCGTAATAATTTTCCACTTCTGCAATACAGGGTTTTACATAGCAGCCTGAAGAAAATGCATGCCCCGTCAGCACGCCACCTTCAAGCAGAAATTTGGCGCCTTCTTTTTTGCCTTTTAGGATCGCCTGCTGATACTGTTCGACGGCTGAACGGTCGATCAGCGGGCCAACATGATTGTGTTGATCCAGTGGATCTCCTATACGCAGTTGCTTGTAGGCATGAAGCAATTTGTCCTTAAATTCTTCATAGATATCTTCCTGTATGATCAATCTTCTTGTCGAAGTACAACGTTGCCCGGCAGTACCTACTGCACCAAACACGGCTCCAATGATCGCCATATCCAAGTCAGCATCTTTGGAAACAATGATCGCGTTATTTCCACCTAATTCAAGAATACTACGACCAAACCTCGTTGCTACGGCAGCAGAAACGATTCGCCCGATCCGCGTTGACCCTGTAAAAGAAATCAGTGGAATCCGTTGATCATTATTCATGCGATCGCCTACACTATTGCCCGTCAACAGACAACTTATACCTTCGGGCATCGCGTTATCTTGAAGTACTTTCGCTATAATCAACTGACAAGCGACCGCGCATATCGGGGTCTTTGAAGACGGTTTCCAGACACATACATCACCACATACCCAAGCCAGCGCAGTATTCCAGCTCCATACCGCAACGGGAAAATTGAACGCCGAAATGATCCCAACGATTCCGATCGGATGCCATTGTTCATACATGCGGTGCTGTTCGCGTTCGGAGTGCATGGTCAAACCATGTAACTGCCGGGAAAGGCCCACGGCAAAATCACAGATATCGATCATCTCCTGTACTTCCCCCAAACCTTCCTGTAGGCTTTTCCCCATTTCGTAAGATACAAGCGCGCCAAGATCTTCTTTATGCCGACGTAATGCATCCCCAAACTGCCTGACGATTTCTCCGCGTTTTGGAGCGGGTACATCACGCCAAAAGACAAAAGCTTCCTGGGCCTTTTTAATGACTTCCTCATAGGCCTCAGCACTGGTTGACGCTACACTTGCCACGACCTGTCCATTGACCGGCGAATAGGATACAATAGCTTCAGCGCCTGTTCCCATCCAGGTATTACCGGTCGATGTGCCGCAATTCTGTTCTTTAATGCCCAATCGGGCTAATATCTCTTCTATATTGATCATTTCTTTTAACCTCTGGTTTGTTTTGTATAGGTACTCTCGAAGATTTTATCTGCATTGCCTGTTTCGAAACCTTCCCTTCTGTGTATGGACCGGATTTCATCGTTAGCCAAGTCTGCATATTCGGGCAATACAAGCCTTTCAGAAAATTCCACATAGCTCCCGGCAATTTCCATTGTTTCGCCCTGTGCAAACACTGCTTCCTGCATCTCGGCTACCGTACTGCTTTGGCGCAGCAGCCCATCGGGGCTCACTTTAATTTTCCCCCCTTCCGAATTAAGCTTTAAGCCCAAAGACTCGACAAAAAGATTAAAATCTTCGAGATTCGAATAACCAGGTTTCAGATCATGTACACTGATGGTATAATGGTTCAGGTAATACCGGTTATAGATGACCCAGGCCGCATATTCGCTTTCATTGAGCAGCTCCTGATAATCGGCTTTTTCAGGCAATTGCCACAGCGGCTTATGGAAAAACGCACCAATTGCTGTTCCATTATCCAAGTCGAGTGCATCCACGGGATCAGTCACGATATGCGAAGTATATTTTTCAATCAACAACTGCGCAGGATCTGAAAGCTGGTCGACCAAAAGCTCACTCATAAAAATCCTCGGATACCCGGCTGCGGGTGGAGCATACCAATACGCATTGAGCTTTTTGCCTTCAAAATAATAATTGTCCTTTTTTTCGTAGCCATGATGCAGGAATATTTTTTCAAAAGAGGCAATACCCAAATGCGGTACGCCCAATGTTCGGAAAGCAATGTGATCGTTGACAATCTCCTCCTGCCCTTTAATGATGCCGCTGCTGATTAAGGCATTGGTTATCTTGTTGACTGCCGGTACCTGCCTACTGTATTTTTCGAAAAGAATACTTAAAAATAGGTCAAGCGGACTTTCATTCTGGAAAATCATAGGTTTTGTTTTTTATGCGATTTCAATTTCACGTAATGCCTGTTTTTGAAAAAACTGGCCTGTTTGTGTGTTCAATAATCCCTGAAATGGAATATCCTCCTGTTTAATAAAGCCCTTGTTTGGTAAAGCACCGCTGGCGACCATTTCAATAACAGCGACCAGACTTGCCGCCGTAGTCCATGAAATTGCCCGCCATGTCTGCCCATCTATGGTCAAAGGATCGTAGGATTCACAGAACTCGTTTCGTTTCAGCTGACCATTTTTCCAGCCTTCAGCCACTGCATACACGAGCACGACATCTTCATCCACTTCAGGTTTAGCATTTTTGAGGATATCTTCCAAGCTTTGTTTTTGATCTTTCAGGTGTAACTCGTGGATCAAAAAATTCATCAGGTCACAGTGTCCGGGATATCGGATGGTTTTATAATTCAGTTTATCTACCCGTCCGGCATACGTCTCACACATAGTGCCTAGCCCACCCGAAGTATAAAAAGCCTCGTAAGATGCTCCATTTATCGTGATGGTTTCCTTGCCCTGCAAACTCGTCATTTGCTTTAGTTGTCCATGATGTATTGCTTCTGCGTCGTTGATATATTCGTTTACAACACCCGCCGCCGACCATGTAAAAGAATAACCCAGTTCGCCATTCGGATATTTGGGTAAGGCACCGACACGCATTTCAATAGAACGCAATTTTTCAAAATCATTTGCCAGGTGCGCGCCAACAATTCCGATTAGACCCGGCGCTAACCCGCACTGGGGAGCCATTACTGCTGTCGCCGTTTTACTCAGATCAATAATGTATTTGGTCGTTTCCACATCCTCCGTCAGGTCAAAATAACTTTTGCCTTCCTGATGGGCAATTCTTGCGATGGTTTTATTTAAAAAATAGGGAAGAGCTGAAACAACCGCATCATGATCAGCAATCAATTGCTGCATCAATTTCTCATCGCTTACATCTCCGGTAATCACATCAAAGGGCAATTCGTACGGATAATGAGGTTTCTGTTTGTCCATACCAGTTACCTGAAACTGCTTGCTCAACAATACACCCACGAGGGTTCCTACTTTACCTAGGCCGAGGGTCAAAACTTTTTCAATCATTTGTCTATATTTTGGTAATTCAGCTCAAATATCTTTAAATTTATCATTAGCAAACGACACATAATAATTAACAAATGATAAGTATGACTAATCAATTAGAACTTCGGCAGCTCAGCTATTTTAGGGTATTGGCAGAAGAACTTCATTACCGAAAAGCGTCCGAAATTCTCTTTATCTCGCAGTCTGCTTTAAGTCAACAGATCAAACAGCTGGAAGGTATTCTGAAAGTATCGCTTTTTGAACGGACTAACCGAAAAGTAATGTTGAGTGATGCTGGCAGGCTATTTTATAGCGATGTGATACAGCTATTGAACAAGGTGGAGACTGCCGTGTCTAACATCAAACGCTATACCGCGGGTAATACAGGACAGATCGCCATTGGATTTGTCGCTTCAGCCATGGCATCAATTTTACCTGATCTATTAAAATCATTCCATCAGGACTGCCCCAATATCCGATTTAGATTAGATGAACTCAACAATGCGGAGCAGATTGTTGCCTTGCAAAATGAGACATTAGATCTGGGATTTATGCGCTCCAATCATTTACCGAATGGCTTTGTCCATCAGAAAGTATATACGGAAACGTTCTCCTTGGTCTTACCCGCAGACCATGCCGTGACCAAGGAAACATTCAGC
This sequence comes from Sphingobacterium sp., assembly GCA_031277685.1. Lineage (GTDB taxonomy): Bacteria > Bacteroidota > Bacteroidia > Sphingobacteriales > Sphingobacteriaceae > Sphingobacterium. Next base: position 23,732 of record JAITLV010000162.1, read on the forward strand.
CATGTAGGCCAGTTCAAAGATGAAAACTTTATTTTATTTCCAAATGAGCAAAGCCAATTATACTATCAGCAAATTATTGATCTGTGTGCCGATCAGGGGTTTATGCCCAAAGTAGCCCATCGTTCCATCCATGCACCTACTATTTTTAGATTGGTCGAAAACGGGATGGGGCTATCGATCATCCCCACTTCCCTAGCCACGACCGAAAACCCCAACATTTGCTTTATCGAGCTAAAAGATATCCCACAACAAACGGCCTTATATGCGGTCTGGAAAGAAACGAATACGAATCCGGCCTTACCTTATCTACTGGAAATGCTCCGTTAACAAAACAATAGGTTCGGATGATCATGGAAATAACCGTCTTTAGATAAACCGCTAGAATTTAAGCTCAAATTAGAGTATGCATGAGTACTGAAGAATTCACTGGATTTAAAGAGTTTAAAACAAAGAAGGGTATGAAAATCCATACCCCTCTTTGTTTTATTAAACCAATACACATCTTTAATAGCCCGGATTCTGCACCAACAATCTGCTTTTTTGTATTTCGGTCAGCGGAATAGGATAGAGATACATCGCTTTGGAAAATAGTCTGGTTTCAATGGGGACACGTTTATAAAAACCACTTAATGTAGGGGCTTCCATATCCATTCCGTGCATTTGCCCGCCCTGCTTGTATCCTTCTGATTCAGCCAGCATCCAGCGGCGCACGTCAAAATAACGCTGTCCTTCGGTCGCAAGTTCCACTCTGCGCTCTCTTCGGATTGCTTCTCTTAATTTCTGCTGTTGTCCCAAAATACTGGGATTGCTATCTTTAAGCAAAGGTATACCAGCACGGGAACGTACACGATCTATGTATTCTACGATATCGGGATGAGAAGGATCGACCTCATTCAAAATTTCAGCGTACAATAAGTAGATATCTGCCAGTCTGAAGATCATCCCGGGTCTGTATTCACTTTTCGGATTGCTTCCCTGATCATATACTTTCTTACTCAGCCTTTTATAGAGAATTGTTCCTGCCTTAGGGTAAATCTTTGTCAATGAATTATCGGAGTTGCCGCCTTTCTGGAAAGTAATGACTTCATTACCAACATGCCAGTTGCGGGTATTATAGAATACTGTCTGATAAAAACGGGGTTCTCTGTTCACATACATATTGTAGGTACCGACTTTTGTCCGCCCGGAAGGGTCATCGCCGTCTTTGGAAAAACCTTCTTCTACATATTTAGGTGATTCTTCAATACTTTTCCCATCAATCATAAAGAAATCATCTACCAGCTCCTGCAACACAGAAAGATAACCCGTCGTGGTGCCACCGCTGCGAGCTCCTCTAGGGACCGAGAATCCATCTACCCCCACCCGTGGTACCGATCCCCAGGATACGTCCGAACGCGCAAATATCGTTTCTTTATTATAGGTCATAAATAACTCGTAGAGACTTCTGTCCGGATTGTATTTGCCCGCATCGTATACTTTGTAGAGTTCATACACCCCTGAATTGGCATAATCAATAAATTCTTTAGCCGCAACAAGCGCTCTATTCCATTTTTCTTTTGAATATGCTGGGAATAGTTTTTTGCCATCTTTATTACTGAGATTCAAGGCATCCTGGTATCCACCATTATAAAGTGGACTTGCGGCATAGGCCAGTAAAACTGTGCGTAACGCACGCGCTGTCCCTTTGGTAGGTACAGCCAGATTTTGCTGGTCTGCCAGATTGGGATCTTTGAGATCTGCAACACATGCGATCAATTCGTTGTCAATATAGTCCACAACCTCATCTACCGAGTTTCGGGCATAGTCAATATCTTTCTGAGATGGATCTGCAATGGTATTCATAACCGGTATAGGCCCGTAAAGCTCGAAAAGTAAAAAGTGATAATAAGCTCTCAGGAACCTAGCTTGCGCCTTTAGTTCATTTACCTCTTGCTGCGCCAGAAAATCTGCATCCCCTTTATTCGGAATTTCCCTTACATTTTCAAGGAAAATGTTTGCCTGTCTGATCTGCTGATAGAGTGACCAGCGTCCGAATGTAGTCGAACCTGCATTGTACTGAAATGTATTATCATCTGTCCCATCAGAGGTCTTATCGATTTCGTCAGACATCTGCGGCCAGGGCAGATTCAGTCCTGTGAGTCCCCGGGCATAGTCAGCCGTATTGGGTATACCGGTGTAGATATTTCGGTGAAATTTGCGCACATTGGCGGGATTGGAAAAGATCTTCTCCATATCCATCTCTTCAGCCAGTTCGTCCGAAACATTGAGATACTTCTCGCAAGACGAGAAAACCAATGTCAGACTGATGCATATAAGTAGTTTTAATAATGTTTTCATATCGTGAATGATGTATTTTGCAATTAATTAAAGTGTGATTTCCAATCCGAACGTCCATGTACGAGGCAGCGGATATTTCGTCCCTGCTGCACTATTCCCAAGTTCCGGATCATACATTTTCACTTTATCCCACACATAGAGGTTCTGCCCCATGATATACAATCGGGTATTTCTGAACTTCAGACGTTCGATAAGAGATTTGGGCAAGGTATAACCGATCTCTACATTTTTCAATCTTAAAAATGAAGCATCACGTACCCACCAGGTCGTCGCAGTATTTGTGTTTCCCAGGTTCTCTACACGGACACGGGGAAAGAAAACATCATCCGAAGGATTTTGTTCGGTCCAGCGGCTTTCCAGAATTTCCTGCCTGACATTACTTTCCGTCAACCCCCATTGAAAAGGCAAAAACGCATTTCCCTGGTTATTAAGATTGGTCGACACATTGTTTGCACCCTGGAAAAATACACTAGCGTAGATTCCTTTGTATTGCAGATTAAGTCCAAATCCATAAATAATCTCAGGCACTATCGGGTTAGCAACATCCTGTGAACGGTCAAATTCATTTACAATTCCATCGCCATTCAGATCCTTGAACTTCAGATCTCCGGGCAGGGGACTAGGCATCGTCGTTGCTGTAGGAATTCCATCTTTCAGTGTATATTGTTTTTTACCTTCGGGATCCAGCGTAACATTAAAATCATTTTCTCTATAGAGGCCATCGGAAATCCACATACCGTTCAGCGCATTGATACGTGTCCCCGTCGTATTCATCCATGGATGTAATTGTGGTATCTCATCCATTTCTATTATTTTGTTCCGGGCAAATGTAAAATTACCCAGTGCTCCTATTTTGAATTCGCCCAGGGTATGGTTGATGTTCATTCCGCCCTCTATCCCTTTATTGGTAACCACACCAAAATTCTGGAAAGGAGCTTGTCTGAATCCTGCTACACCGGATATTGTCCGACGTTGCATAAGAATATTGCTTCTTCTGTTGTCGAAATAATCAACCTGTAAAGTAATCGCATTATTGAAAAATCCCAGATCTATGCCATAATTTCTTTTGATCTCAATCTCCCATGAAAGGGAAGGTGAAGCAAAGCGTCCCTCGACTATACCATTGATTTTATTCAGGGTTCCAGTACTTCCTATTCCCCAACTGTATCCATTGTCTGCAGCATCTGAGAATGTAGGACGGTAGAGAAATCGTGCGCCTCCGGTATCATCGTTTCCGGTTTTACCGATGGATGCTCTTACTTTCAGGTTATTGATGATTTTCTTCATCTCAGTTCCGAAAAAAGGTTCATTGGAAATATTATAGGCAATACCTACGGCTGGGAAAAACCCATAACGATAGCCTTCTGCAAATTTTTCTGATCCGGTAATACCAAAGTTGGCTTCAATTGCATACCGATTGTCAAAGGTATAGACTCCTCTACCAATATAAGCCTGTTTACGTACAGCCAACGCATCCGAATTAGATTGTTGCTCTTTCTGGTAAGTCAATAGCATCCCATTTACCTGATGTTTACTCCCAAACAAACGGTCATAATTGATGGCAGCTTCCATATAGATTTTTTTGAGCCCCGAGCTGCTTTCTTGTGGCTCTCCAATGGTAGTTTCGTTACTTATTTGCCTGAAAATCAACTTTCCGGCATCATCCCTTCCCGTTGCATAGAATGTTTTTGGCGCTTTGTATCGCGACATATTGAAGAAGCCCTCCGAATCATAACTAATTGTCCCCCTAACCTTTAAACCTTCAGTCAGGAAATCCATTTTTTGGTTTAGGTCTATTCTGGACTGGATAAATGAACGCCATTCTTTGCGATAGCCATATTCCATCAGCTGGTTGTAAGGGTTTACTTTATTAGCATCCTGCGCCGGATGGCCAGCGAGTGTTCCGTCCGAATATTTTGCTGGAAATAGGTAAGGTGGAATCCTAGAAAAACGCTCAAAAATATTAGTTGCCGAATTGTAGGGATAGTTTCCCTGTAAATACTGACCACTGAGATCCACTCTTAAGGAAGTTGTTTTCGTCACATCCAGATCTATATTTGAGCGAAGATTGTATCGCTTGATACCAGCATTGTTGTTATAATCATTGGACACTTTATACAGTCCGCTTTCGCCGAAATAAGCACCCGACACGAAGAATTTCATACGTTCTCCCCCACCCCTGAAGCTCAGCGTATGTCTGGTATTATTTGTATTTTCTTTCATCAACAAATCCCACCATTGGCTATTGGGATATAGATCCGGATCCTCTCCAGACCTGTACCTGGCGATCAATTCATCCGAAAACATAGCCGGTTTACCCTCATTCATAAGTCCTTCGTTGTAGATACTCAGATAGTCTGCCGAACTCGCAAATTTAGGAATACGTGTAGGTCTCAAGGTGGTATATTCTCCTCGGTAGGCAATCGTTGTTTTCTGCGCAATACCTCTTTTGGAAGTAATCAGCACGACACCATTTGCACCTTCAGCACCATATACTGCTGTTGCTGCGGCATCTTTGAGCAAGGTAAATGTCTCGATCTCGTCAGGCTCTATATCATTCATCGTTCGCGGTATCCCATCGACCAGTATAAGCGGGCTGGTACCTCCGGAGAACGAGCTGGTACCCCGTATCCAAAACTCTGAGTTATCATAACCAGGTTCTCCAGATCTCTGTACAGCAATTAGCCCTGGTAACTTTCCGGCCAGGCTGTTACTCAGACTCCGGTTTGATCCTTTCAACTCTTCTCCTTTTACCGTTGCGACAGAACTGACCAGACTTTGTTTCTTTTGTGTCCCAAACCCGATCACGACAACTTCATCCAGGTGGGCATCATCCTTTTCAAGAAAAATATCAACTGTCGTTTGCTTCGTATTGAGCTGTATTTCCTGGCGCTTGTATCCAACCATACTAATGGTCAATACCGCTTCCGGTGGTACCATTAAAATAAACCGGCCATTGACATCTGTGGAAGTGGCCACTGTGGGTTTGTTTTTCACCTGTATTGAAACCCCCTGAATGATCCCTGTGGAATCCCGAACAATTCCACTGATCGGAATGGTCTCCTGCCTTTTGGGTTTATCGCTCTTCTTAATAGCGATATTATTCTTCACGATTCTATAGGTAAATCCATTTTCTTTTTCCAGTATGGACAACAGATGCTCCAGTGGCATTTCATTAACATTTACATTAATTCTGCCTATTTCTTCTAATTCTTTACGGTCATAGAAGAAAACATAATTTGAGCTTTTTTCGATTTTGTCAAAAATCACTTTTAACGGGACATTTCGTTCGTGTAAAGTAAATTTTTGGGCAAAAACGGTCGCTTTACTATGTCCTATTGCAATACATGCAAATAGTACGAGTAGTTTGAGTTTCATGATTACGATACGATGTTGGTGGATATAATGTCCTGTTCGCTCTATCGCGGACACGAGATAAGAGCAGTCTTTTCTATGCCCTAATTCTTTGGGCAATTGATTAATTTTCATTAGTTTTGATTAGGTTAAGTGAATACATAGCATACCCATTTAGATGTAATTGGAACTTGGATCTATCGGGTATTGTCTTTACTTGAATAAGAGGGTTGTTGGTAGCAACCCTTTTTTTAGGTCTAAATTTTTATCTCATATTTTACTGTATTATTAGGTTTTTAATTGTCGTTCTGTTTTCAATTTTACACTTGATTCCGGCAAAGTTGAGCTGTCCAACCAGTTCATTTAATGTCATATTTCTTTTGATTTTTCCGGACCATACTCTATTTTCATTCGGATTAATGAAAATCACTTTCACAGCATACCAGCGTTCAATCTGTTTCATTATATCGACCAGGCTCTTTGATTCCGTAAAATCAAAATATCCGTTTTTCCAGGCGATATAAGTAGACGGATCCACTTTCAATTTTCTGAACTGATCTCCAACGATAGTTTGTTCTCCCGGCTTCATATGCAGCTTTTGGTTATTTTTAAGATTGGTTATTTCTACGGATCCCTCTACCAATGTTGTTTTGCTGCTTTTGTCATCTGCAAAATCTGTTAAGTTGAAAGAAGTACCAAGCACTTTTACTTCCTGCCGCCTGCTTTTTATAATAAATGGTCTGTCTTTATCTTTAGTTACTTCAAAATAAGCCTCGCCATCCATTTCCACCAGTCTTCTGTTCTTTTCAAATGCCAAAGGAAATTTTATGCTGGAAGCGGCGTTCATGCAGACTCGGGTTCCATCCGGTAGTGTGAGCTTATAAGTTGCTCCTGCCGGCACGATAAGAGTCTGGTACGATTCAACAGCTTCATTGTTCTTAGCTGTATTTCCAAAGGAGATCATGCCATGAGCTATATTGATATTTGCTTCCAGTTGCTGGCTGATTTCTTTTTGTGCATTTTCAGGTGTTTCCAGATCTATTGTACCACCATTTGCGAGCATGAGATAGGCTTTATCTGCCGCCGGATACACCACCGTATCTGCGGATTCCTTTTTTGCGGACAACAGTTGTTTTTCAACTTCTGGAGTTTGTAAAAATAACAGTCCAGTGATCAGGACAAAAACGACCGTTGCAGCGGCAATCCAGAGCCAGCGTTTGCTACCTTTATTGTATTGCGGAAGTTCCTTTTCAGAAAATTGTTGCTGTAATTGTGTCCATGATTCATGTTTCATATCAGAAAGACGGTCCTCAGAAATCGGCAGCTTATTCCGGCTTACCTGTTCTAGATAAGAATTAAGCAATTGCTGTTCTTCATCAGTTGCTTCACCATGGAGGCATTTACGTATAAGCGCTTCAATTTGCTTTGGGTCCATCATTCTTTATTTGAGATAAAGAGTGAAAAAACTCAAGTAGGTAGTATATAAAAATGTATTTTTTTTAAAGTTTTTTCCTCAAAACCTTTAACACGTTGTTTATCTGCTTTTTGACTGTATTTTCCGAGATATCTAACTTCGTTGCAATCTCTTTCTGGCTTAGTTCTTTTTCGCGGCTCAATAGAAAAATCTCCTTCATCTTTGGCGGGAAGGCCTGAATTTGTCCCTGTATACGTTGATTCGTTTCGGACGCATAGATATGTTCCAGCGCACTGTGCTGTATCTGATTTTGCAGATGAATTGCAATATCTTCAGCAAGACGTCTGATCTCCATTTGCTTTTTGAGTAAAGCCAATGCATTATTTCTACAGATCATAAAGAGATAATTATCCAGATTTTCGATCGCTTCCCAACGGTCTCTTATCTTCCATATGGCCATAAAAGAATCTTGCACGATATCCTGTGCCTCTGCTTCCTCACCGATTATATTGTAACAGAAATACAATAATCTCTGCCACTGCCGGTCATGCAGCTTACGCATTATAAAAGCATCCTCCTTTTGACGATCTGTTAATTGATTATCTGGCATATCACTGTATGTCTTCAAACTAATGTAGAAATTTTTTATTAAATTCTTTAGGGGATGTAAAGAATTTATTGGAGGCATTGGCTTAAGTTTTACTTCAAATGCTATAGTTTCCGATATTTGGTTCTATGCTACTCCAGATATTCTGAGGGCATGCGTCCATAATATTGTCGAAATGCTGCTGAAAAATAATCATCTGCTCCCATCTCAGGTCCTTTGAACCGTTACGAATCATCCGAATTTGCCGTGAACAGTATGACAGAGATGTGGGAGGTAAAAATCATTTTTTCTATCAGCGGTGGGAAAGCGTATCCAGATAGCTAAACACATCATTATTCTGATTGCGAAAAATTGGATACGCCCGATCGAATTTTGCATGATATAACCTATGTTTAAAGATATTTATTATCTTGCAAACAGCAACGCAGCAAATAACCATGTTTCTTAAACTACTGACGGAAGAACAGAAAAGGGGAATAGCAATAGATCGGGATGAACCCATTTTTAAAGCTTTTTTTGTGGCTAATTTGAGGTCATTGGAAGATTATGCTTTCAATTTTGTAAAAGATGAACATGTTGCTGAGGATATTGCTTCTGAAATCATGTGGAAAATGTGGCATTTGGGCTCTGATTTAATGTCCATTGCGTCTATAGAATCCTATCTGACACGTGCGGTAAAGAATAAATGCCTCAATTATTTACGTGTGCAACAAGCGCTCCTTGTCGGACACGATGAACTGGCAAACTATGCAAGTTCCGATTATCCCAGTCCGGAGGATGCTCTTATTTCAACCGAAAAAATTAGGCACATCAAACAGGCTATCGAAGCGCTTCCCCCAAAGACCCAGCAAGCTTTTATATTGGTCAAAGATGAAAACCATAGCTATAAGGAGGCCGCCAACATCATGGGGATTTCTACCAAAACCATCGACCGCCATATACAGATAGCCCTCCAAAAACTGTGGGACTCCATAAAATTTAAAAAATAATTTATTCCTTATTGGGGATTTTGCGATTTCGATGTGTCATTAAGGATTCAGGCTTTATATGATGCAAGCAAACGAGGAAGAATATTATTTAGAATTATTAAATAAACACTTGAAGGGTACACTCTCACCTGAGGAGCGTGAGACATTGGATATTTTGGTGAAAAATGATTCCAATAAGGCCTTTTTTTTTAAATATCTAAACGATAGTCAAGAGCATGCAGAAGCAAAGTTAAGGGCTGAAATAATTTATGAAAAAACACAACCGAACGATTTATACTTAAAAACTTCTCCCGCCCAAAATCCACCTATTATCCGAAAAATCTGGAAAAAGTATATTTCCATTGCAGCTGCTTGCTTGGTTTGCCTTGTCGGATTATGGTGGTTCTCCAATAAATCCCAGACAGCCATGGCAGTCAGCGGTGAATGGGAACAAATCGTGGCAGGCAAAGGTGAACGCAAATTTTTTCGGATGAGCGATGGCACAGAAATTTGGTTAAACAGCGAAAGTACCTTGCGGGTAAAAAAAGGCTATGGCAAGAAGCATCGCATCATAGCACTAAAAGGAGAAGCCTACTTTTCGGTTGCCAAAAATAAGAAACTACCATTGCATGTATATGCTTCAGGAAATGAAATAGAAGTATTGGGAACTGTCTTCAATGTAAGAGCTTATCCCGAAGAAAAAAAGATGGCAACATCCTTAATCGAAGGAAAGGTAAAACTGCATATCAATGGCGAAGATGGCAAACGTGACTATTCAATGAACCCCGGCGACAAGGTAGAAATCCCCAATAAGCAAGTCGCTGAACAAAACAAAAAGGTTTCTTTTAAGGAAGATGTTGTATCCTCCCGAATTGTTGCAGACGATGTGGACTATAAAAAGATCACTCTAGAGAATGAGGAAGTCCCTGAACTCTTGTGGGTTAAAAACAAATTAGTTTTTAATGACGATCCATTGGAAGATATGGTAAAAAAGATGGAACGCTGGTACAATAGAACTATTATAATTGAAAACGACCGTTTAAAAAAAGAATCATTTTCGGGTGTTTTTGAAGAGCGAACCTGCGAGCAAGTCTTGAATTTATTGCAACAAACTGGAGGAAACTTTAAATATACAGTTGAAGATGGAATTATCTATATAAAATAACCACATATGACATAAAGAAACTATATAAAAACAACAAGGGTATACCCAGAAGATATACCCCAAAATGTTAACCATGAGCATCGTGCCCTAGGAAAGTAAGATGCTCTATTGATCAATTTTAAACTTTTAAAAGTATGAAAAAAAACTCACATGCTCAAATTCATGTGCCAATCCCCTATTACCTAAAATGGCTCCTCATGATTAAGTTAACGGTGTTCATTTTGATGGTTTTTTCTTGCAATTTGTTTGCAGGACCATCAAAAGCTCAAGGAACTATTTCTGTTCGCTACAACGAAATATCATTAAAAAATCTACTGCTGTCAATTGAAGAACAGACTGACGTTTCTTTTATTTACAATGATAATCTCATTCGGCACATTCGGATAAAAAATGTCGATGTTTATAACAAACCCTGGAGCAAAGTTTTATTCCCGCTATTGGAAGAAGAAGGACTGACTGCAGATTTTGTAAAAGACAATCGTGTATTACTGCGCAAAAAAGCATCCCAACAAGAATTGGTCGCATCAGGTACAGTGACCGATGAGCAGGGAAAACCTTTGGCATCGGTTTCAGTAAAGCAAAAAGGAACCTCGCGGGCAACTCTTTCCAACAGTGATGGTCAATTTTCGCTTGTGGTGGATAAAGATGATGCTGTACTCCAGTTTACCTACGTTGGTTATCTAACGAAAGAACAGTCTTTCCAACGGGGGAATATCAATATTATATTAAAGCAAGACTTAACTCAGCTCGAAGAAGTTGTTGTGGTCGGTTACGGTACACAGAAAAAGGTCAATTTAACAGGAGCCGTTTCGTCAATCTCAGGAGATGAAATGGTCAAGCGCCCCGTTACCAATCCAAGTACGATGCTGCAAGGACAGATGCCCGGTGTGCGTATTGTACAGGGACTTGGACAACCCGGCAGTGAAGGGGTTCAGATCCGGGTGCGTGGACAGGGTACCTATAGTGCGGCTGGATCAGATCCCTTGGTCTTGATTGATGGCGTTCCGGGCTCACTCTCCGCATTAAACGCAAATGATATTGAAAGTGTATCGGTATTAAAGGATGCGGCATCCGCATCTATCTATGGAGCAAGAGCTGCTAATGGTGTTGTTCTTGTAACAACCAAGTCTGGTAAGGAAGGTGGATTCAAGATTAATTATAATACCAATCTAGGATTTCATTCACCGACGAAAATGCTAAAGATTGTGACCAATTCTGCAGAGTACATGGAATTGACCAATGAGGCAAAAACAAACTCTGGAATTTCTACTGGGCTATATACCGAAGAGATGATTAATTCCTACCGCAATGCTACCGATAGAACAAAGTACCCCAACTTCGATTGGTTGGATTATATGTTCAATACAGCAACGGTCCAAAACCACAGTTTATCATTGAATGGTGGAAATAAAGGAACGACTTATAATATTACCGCCGGGTATATAGATCAACCGGGTACAATGAAAGGATTTAACTTTGAAAAATATAATTTCAGGACAAATATTAAGTCGAGTCTAAAAGATTGGGTAACTGTGGGCGTAAACCTCGCCATGGAAAAAGGGAATCAACGAAATCCAAGACAAAGCCAAGATGATGCATTTTTATCAACCTTAGCACAAGCACCTACTTATGCACCGTTTTTGCCTGATGGACGCTATGTAAGTTCGGCCTATAATTTTGAAAGTTATAACAAGAACATGGTCGCTATTGTGGAGAATGATGTCCTTCGAAAAACAACCAACTATGATATTTCCTCGCAGTTGTGGGCAGACATTAAGCTCACCAAGGGACTTCAATGGTATTCCAAACTTGCGGTGAACCTAGGGGATGTCTCTTATAAAGACTGGCGACCGGTAGTGAATCTTTACAATTTCCATTCTGGGGATTTTACGCGGACATTGGATGTAGGGGGCGAAGGTTTAATTTCCAATAATAGCAGAAATTATTATACAAATTTGTTCTCCTATTTGAAATACGATTTCAACATCGCCCAGAAACATAATTTTGCTGTACAAGCCGGATATAGCCAAGAATACAATAACTATCAATACTTACAGGGATACCGTCAAAAATATATCACAAACAATCTTCATGAACTAAATGCCGGCACGGCAGCTATTCAGACAAACGAAGGCAATACGACGGAATGGGCGCTACAATCTTTCTTTGGACGATTGAATTACAATTTTTCAGAGAAATATTTGTTAGAAGCAAATATCCGCTACGATGGAACATCAAGAATTACAAAAGGCAGCCGTTGGGGCTTTTTTCCTTCATTCTCCGCCGGATGGAGGGTATCTGAAGAAGAATTTATAAAAAATGCAGATTTCAGCTGGTTGACAGATTTAAAATTTAGAGGTTCTTATGGTCTCTTAGGTAATCAAAATATCAACATTGATATAGGTTATGCCTTTCCCTACCCCTACCAGGATTTATTGGATTTTACTGGAGATTATCCATTTGACAACGCTGTCCTGAGTCCTGGAGTAGCACAATCTGCTCTTTCCAACTCGTCCATAAAATGGGAGTCCACCGCTGTTGCCGATTTCGGTGTAGACATTCGCTTGTTCAATAAACTGAATATTACTTATGATTGGTACAGAAAGCATACCTCCGACATTCTGCGTCAAGCACAGGTAACCGGTGCATTAGGATTATCAGCGCCTTTTATTAATAGTGGCGATATGTTGAATACTGGCCACGAACTCGCTGTCCAATATAATGACCGCATTCATGAAGGTAGGTTTGAAGGATTAACCTTTGGTGGTGGTTTTTATATAGATAAGTTTAAAAATAAACTTATCAAATTTGGTACACGGGAAATTGATGGTTATCAAATCCGCGAGAATAACCTTCCATACAATTCCTTTTACATGCTGGAAGTTGTCGGTATCTTCCAAACACCGGAAGAAATAGCCAACTCCCCAAAACAATTTTCAGGTGAGTTTCGTCCCGGAGATTTCAAATACCGGGATGTAAATGGTGACAATGTCATTAATAACGATGATCGTACCATTATTCCGGGCAGATTTCCAAAATTTGAGTATGCTTTTAACGGGAATATTGCCTGGAAAGGCATAGACGTTTCCTTTTTATTGCAGGGTGTACAAGGCCGGAAAATTTTTACAGACGGATGGGGCTTGGAACCTTTTATACAGGGAACACCGCCAACGGTAGATTTTGTCAACAACCGCTGGACTGGAGCGGGTAGCACAAATGAAAACCCGCGCTTATATTATGGTTGGGACGGAACAAATCCAAACAGAAGACCAAGTACATGGTATCTGCAAGATGCATCTTTCTTACGCCTGAAAAACCTTACTGTAGGCTACACACTTCCTCAACAACTTACGTCACGGGTGAATATCAATCGCGTCAGACTTTATTTCGCAGGCGATAATCTTTTCACCAAGACCAAGTTTAAGGGGCTTGATCCAGAACGATCAGGTGATGGCAGATTTGCACAATATCCGCAAAATAAGATTATTTCGTTCGGACTAAATGTTGAATTCTAAATAAGGGATAAAATGAAAAAAATTATATATATACTGATTGGGGCTTTAAGTTTGACAGCTTGTAGTGACCTCGACTTAAATCCAAATGACAGACCTTCTTCGGGCACTTTCTGGCAGACCCCACAAGATTTTGACCTCGCGTTGACCGCAAGTTACGGCAGTCTGCAGCGCAGCGGCTATTCTACGGCATTGCCCTGCTGGGATAATCTGACAGACAATGCTTATGGTCAACATGCCGAGGGACAATATGGAATGACAACCAATATGGTTCAGGGAACCATAGACGCTACTTCAACAGGTTTTGTTTACAATACTTACCTGGAAGCATTAGCAGGCGTCGCTCGCGTCAATATTTTTCTGAATAAACTGAAGGAATTTACTGGATTTGATGAAAATACGAAAAAACGCTACGAAGCTGAAGGTCGTATGATACGCGCATTTTACTATAGTTTTCTTTATCGTGGCTATGGAGAAGTGCCCATTGTCAGTGAGCCGTTGACACTCGAAACACAATATCAGGCAAAAAAACCTGCCGACGATGTATATCAGTTTATGATGGGCGACATTGATTTTGCTATTGCAAACTTATCGGATATAACATATAAAGAAGCAAAAGGAAAATGGACGAAAAATGCTGCAAAGGCATATAAGGCACGTATGATTTTATACACGGCCTACAATGATGCAGGGCAGATGATCCAGGCTAAAATGAACGAAGCTAAAACATTGCTGAGTGAAATCGCTGGTTATTCGCTGGCCAATGACTTTCGCGATAATTTTAATGATCCAGCGCAGGAAACTTCACCCGAGATTATGATGTCGGTTAAATTCTTGGCTCCGAATGCGTCATCATCCGCAGATATGTGGTATGCAGACTGGCTCGTTGTGAGTCCATTGATTAATTTAATCGAGGAATTTGAAATGTTGGATGGCAGTCCTGGTTTAGCTGTTCCGAAGAAAGGAACAAGTAAGTTCACTGTAAATTCCGAAATTTTCACGAACGCATCCTCGGCAAACCGCGATTCACGTTTGGCAAAAACAGTTTTCATTGACAAATATGTAATCAATGGAGTAGAATATACCCCGGGCAATGCAAGACCTACGGGTGTTGGATTAAGCAAGTTTTTGTCTCACAATCAAATTGCCCCATTTGGCTATAGTACATTAAGCCAACAAGACTGGGTCATTATGCGTTATGCAGATGTTTTATTGATGCTTGCAGAAGTCGAAAACGAACTGAACGGCCCTACCGCGCTGGTTTATACATCGGTTGACGCAGTTCGCAAGCGCGCGGGTATGCCAAAGCTATCCCAAAATCTATCCAAAGAAGCTATGCGGCAAAAAATACGTCATGAAAGACGGGTAGAGCTTGCTTTTGAAGGTGAACATTATTTTGATCTGAAAAGATGGAAAACAGCTAAAACAGTATTGAATGCTGTTCAAGATGCACCAATAGTTTACAAATTTGAGGACAAACATTACCTATGGCCTCTGCCACAATCCGAGATTGACAAAAACCAGGGAATTCTCACCCAAAACCCCAATTATAAATAACAATCGAGAAAAGATGCCCACAACGTATTTGGGCATCTTTTTTATCCATTCACGATTTAAAGAACACATCGCGATGAAAAGGAATCTATTAACCTTTTTTATAACCATATTAACGCTTTCGGTTTGGGCCCAGCAACCCAACAAATTGGCCCTGCGCTATCATGAACCAGCAACAACATGGGAAGAAACACTTCCTTTGGGCAATGGCCGTATCGGCATGATGCCCGATGGGGGAATTGACAGTGAGCATATTGTATTGAATGATATAAGCATGTGGTCTGGCAGTGTAGATCCGACAGCAGTAAACCAGGACGCACATACCTATTTACAGGATATCCAGCAGCTTCTTCTCGCAGGCAAAAATATAGAAGCACAGAAGCTGATGTATGCCAACTTCCGCAGTGGAGGTCTCGGCTCGGCCTTTGGTCAGGGAAAAGACGCGCCCTATGGCTCTTTTCAGATGCTCGGAAATATGTCCATCCGGTATATATACCCTTCTTCGGAGAAAACTACGAACTACGAGCGCGCACTTTCATTGAATGATGCTGTCGCCACAACAAAATTTACAAAAGGCGGTATCAGCTACCAACGTGAATATTTTGCTTCACATGCCAATGACATACTTGGTACCCGGATGACTGCAGATAAGAAAAAATCTATTTCACTTGACCTTAGCCTCAATAGGCCCGAACGGGCAAAAGTATGGGTGAAAGACAATACCCTATTTATGACGGGGCAGTTAAACGATGGGAATAACGGTACCAAAGGTGTACAGTATATCACAAAGTTACAAGTACTCCAAAAGGGCGGGACTTTGATCGCAGGCGACAGTTCTCTTGCTGTCAAGTCTGCGGATGAGGTGATTGTTTTGATTTCCACCTCCACCGATATGCTCGATAAAGACTACAAAGGAACCGTGGCTAATTTATTAACAAAAGCAGCAAAGCATTCATTCGACAAATTAAAACAGCAGCATATCGCAGCATATCAGGAAAAATTTAATCGCGTTGAACTACATTTAGGCCTGCAGGACAATACGGCCTCTACCCCATCCCGACTGGTTCGTTTTCAGTCTAGTGATGACCCCGCTTTTGCGGCCTTATATTTTCAGTTTGGACGTTATCTCATGATCAGTGGAACGAATGAAAAATCACTACCCCTTAATTTGCAGGGTCTCTGGGCAAATCAGGTGCAGACACCATGGAACGGAGACTACCACTTGAACATCAATCTGCAGATGAACTATTGGCCAGCAGAAGTCTGTAATCTTTCAGAACTCCATAAGCCTCTGATTGATTTCACAAGATCCTTGGTACCATCCGGACAAACCTCAGCGAGAGAATTTTACGGCGCTCAAGGATGGATAGCTCATATGATGACTAATCCCTGGAAATTTACTGCACCTGGTGAACACGCGTCATGGGGAGCCACCAATACAGGCGGGGCATGGTTGTGTTCACACCTGTGGGAACATTATAGTTTTACGCAGGATAAAGACTATTTACGGACTATCTATCCAGTACTTACTGGTGCAGCTGATTTTTTCCTGAGCAGTATGATTGCCGAACCCAAACAGGGTTGGTTGGTAACAGCTCCATCAAGCTCTCCCGAAAATGGTTTCTATTTGCCCGGAAGCAAAGAGCCGGTATATGTTTGTATGGGACCGACCATGGACGTGCAGATTACCCGCGAACTGTTTACAAATATTCTCGCCGCTGCAGAAATTTTGGGTATAACAGATCAATATACAGCCAAAATCAAAACAGTATTACCCAAGCTCCCTCCTATGCAGATCAGTCCGAAAGGATATTTACAGGAATGGCTTGAAGATTATCAAGAGGTCGAACCTCACCACCGTCATGTATCCCATCTCTACGGGCTATATCCTTCCAACCAAATTTCTCCTAGCTCAACCCCTGCGTTGGCCGCTGCTGCCCGGGAAACACTGAATCGTCGTGGAGATGAAGGTACGGGCTGGTCAAGAGCCTGGAAAATCAATTTTTGGGCAAGGCTACATGATGGTAATCGTGCCTATAAATTATTAAAAAGTTTACTGGAGCCAACCGCTGGCAATGAAATAAAGATGAACAGTGGTGGTGGAACATATCCTAATTTATTTTGCGCGCATCCACCGTTTCAAATAGATGGCAACTTTGGCGGAACAGCAGGTATCGCGGAGATGCTTATCCAAAGTCAAAATGGGTATATTGAAGTGCTTCCTTCGCTTCCTGATGTATGGGCGAATGGAAATTTTAAAGGTTTCCGTGTACGTGGAGGCGCAGAGGTAAGCGTAGCTTGGGTGAACAAGAAAATCACTACCCTAACCTTAAAAGCTTCTTTAAAAAACAGCTTCAAGCTGAAGGTTCCGGAATACATTAGCACGATCAAACAGGGCGAAAAAACACTGTCCATCGACAATGGTTTTGTCGAAATCCAGCTGAACAAAGGCGAGCATGCTAAGCTTGAAATGATTTAAGAAAAAGGCATAGAAAGAGCAGGACAGAGCCTGCTCTTTCTATCATTTACCACCTTCTCAAAGCTATTGCAGAACAATAGTCAATTTCATGATATAGTTATCTATCATATACTTATTCGATCAAAATCCCGATATTCGAACTATGTTTATGTTATTTAATTTTGCTCGTATCAACAGGCCAAGCATCAGTTCTAAATGGAGCCACAGGTAAGCCCTCTTTACTAAATAAATTACCAATCCCCGTATTACTAAATTGATAGCGAACAGCCACTGGATTTTTTACCTGCTTATTTGAAACAATCATCTGTTTACCCTTTAGTTCTACGGTGGCGGGATAAAATATCTTGTCAGCTCCCGAAATAAAAATTTCCTTTCCTTCGTTTCCTTTTATTATCAGACCGGACTCAGCATGGTCTAAATCAATCACAATTTGATTATTTCGCACGGTGAATGACTTGAACATTGGACTTTTGTAATTTCCTCTACTTAGGCCATAAGTCTCCGACAAAGCATAGTTTGCAAGACGTAAACCAACGTCTCTCTTATTTGTCGGATGGATATTCAATGTATCGTTGACCAAATCTGAAATGACAACCATACCTGTATTTTCGATCGCCAGATTCCTAGTCTGCGCTTCTCGGAGTAAAGCTCCTACATGATGATTGAAATACCTATTTGGCGCAATCTGTACATAATAGAAGGGAAAATTTTTATGCCAAGACGTACGCCAGGATGCAATCATGGTATCCATTAGTTGGCTATAGCTTGATGCTGTTTCAACGTTGCTTTCTCCTTGATACCAGATCGCACCAGCTATATTAAAATTAGTAAATGGTGCAATCATTGCGTTGTAAGCATAGCCCGGCGCAATAGGCCACCATGAAGAAGGTTTCTTTTGAACCGCCGCATCTTTCAAAATGCTATTATTTTCAACCAGTTCAGCCGGTGTCCATACTTCAGCAGGTGTGCCTCCCCAGTTACTGCTGATCAAACCTATCGGAACGTTCAATTCCTTGTTGAGTACTTTTCCAAAATAATAAGCAACTGCACTGAAATTTTTCAGGGTATTACTGTCACAAACCATCCAATTTCCTTCATTATTATCTTGTGCTGTCTGTGCAGTCGTCTTAGTCACTTGAAATAATTTGATATTGAGCTTGTCAAGTTGTGAAAACTCATCTTTAATACTGGAAATACCATTGTAATAATTCCATTCCATATTGGACTGCCCACTGCAAACCCATACTTCACCAATAAATACATTGTCAAGAACAATTTTATTTTCACCTTCAAATACAATGGTGTAAGGTCCTCCAGCTTTCGGAGTTTGAACTGATGTTTGCCATTTGGCATTTCCATCAGCTGTTACCTCTGCACTCTTATTGTCCCAAGACGTGGTTATTTTGACCTTTTCTCCCGGTTTTGACCATCCCCATAATTGAGCAGTCGATTGTTGCTGTAGTACCATATTGTTTGCTAGGACACTCGGTAACCGGATGTTCGCATGCGATGAGAACACAAAAAAATATGGAATCAGAAAAAAAAGAAATTTGTTCATAATATTGAATTATAGTGTAAGCTATTCATAAAATACCTCTTCGAATGATAGAACATTTCGAAGAGGTATGGTATTTTGGTATATTAACTATCATGATTCGAATATACACGGTTATTTTTTAAAAATGCCTAAACAGGCTGACTTTTGAAATTCGCCAATACTGGTCACCGGTCATATTCGCCAAGAAACCAATACTAACCGGCCCTGCCGTCGGAACAGTAAATTCAAACTCTTTTAATTGTAAATCAGCAGTTCCTAATGCATTCGGGACCTGCATGTTATTATCAAAATTAGAAACTAAATAAATAATAGATACAGGACATCCCTTTGATAAATGTCCGAATTGAAGGATTTCAAAACCATCTACATAAAAAGCACGCTAATCTTAGCGTGCTTTTAGCGGTAATACATGAAGTAATGGATACAAAAACAGGTATTTATTTACTGTGCAATTGAATTGTCGCAGCATACTTCAAATCAGTAGCTGGACGCTGCACATGAACCTGATTTCCCTGTTGCGACCACTTTAGCTTGCCTTTATGTCCCAAAATATGAAGCTGTCCGACCTTAAAATTTTCGGGCACTTCAAAAACATATTCCACAGGTTTTTGGTACACATCACCTTCACTCAGATGGAAAACATTTATTTCCTTATTGTCTTTACTTCTGGTATAATAGTAGTCGCCCTGGTGAAAAGGAGCTATTGTTCGTGTCGCGAAAACTGCTGATCCGTTAATCTTCATCCAGTCAGCCAGATCTTTCAGCCGATCATAGGCAACTTGGTCAAAATCACCCTTTGGTCCAGGGGCAATATTCAATAGATAATTCCCGCCACGGGAAATAATACGTATCAATGTTTCAACTATTGTTTTCGAAGATTTGTACTTATCATTGGGAACATAGCTAAACGAGTCCCCCATTGTGATGCAGCTTTCCCAGGGTTTATCCAGTGGACGCTCGGGAATCGCCTGCTCAGGTGTCACATAATTTTCCCATTTACCAGGTACCGTCCGATCGACAACAATAATTCCAGGCTGGTTTTTCCTGGCCATGCCACCAATACGATCCATATCAATATCTTGGTTGTTGGTCTCGGAAGGGCGTACCTGTCCCCCATCCAACCAAAGAATATCCACCTTTCCATAATTTGAAGTCAGTTCATTGATCTGATTATAGGTAAAGTTTTTAAATTTTTCCCAACGCTCAGGGTATTTTTTAGTCTCATAATTGACATTACGATCCTTCGGTGGGAAATAACGCCACCAATAGTAATCAGAATGCCAGTCCGGTTTCGAAAAATACGCACCTATTTTAAACCCATCGGTACGGAAAGTATTAAAAATTTCCTTTGTCACATCAGCTTTTGGATTGCTTGAAAACGGCGTATTGGGCGAGGTGATTTTATAATCCGATTCCTTGGTATCATACATCGCAAACCCGTCGTGATGTTTGGTCGTGAAAACAACATATTTCATCCCCGCAGCTTTCGCGGCATCAGCCCATTTTTTCGGGTTAAAATCTGTTGGATTAAACGTTTTCTGCAGGTTTTCATAATTTGTAACATAGTCAAAATATGTTTTCCCATGTTCGGGCTTGCGGTCGATCCAATCTTCTGGGCAAAGCGTCCAGCTCTCGATCACTCCCCATTGGCTATATGTCCCCCAATGCATAAACAAACCAAATTTTAGATCTTGCCATTGGTCAAGATTTTCATTCACCAATGCTTCCGTCGGCTTGTCGTAACCCGCGGAGGTTTCATGGATCTGTTGCTGTCCAAAGCTGTAGCCCGTACAGCAGGCCATGCTCAAGACTGACAGTACAATAGTCAATTTCATGATATTTTATTAATTATTTAATTTTCTTGTTACTTTTTTTCTGCTTAGCGACGCCTGCCTTAGCTTGGCGATTGCCGTCCAACTTGTTTCCTACTTCTTTTAGAATTGTCACACTTGCAGGAGGGATCCGGCCATCGCCATCGGGTCCGATATTGAGCAACAGATTTCCGCCTTTTCCATTGATCTCCCCAAGTTTTACAAAAATGTCTTCCGGTGTTTTCCAATTGTGATCCTGTTGTTTAAATCCCCAGGAATCATTCATCGTATAACAGGCTTCCCAAAGATAGCGCTGTGCACTGTCCGGATGTTCCTGTTCAGGAGTCCCAAAATCATACTTAAAATGATCCCTTTTTGCAACACGGTTATTGATGATCAATGACGGTTTTAGCTTTCGCAAATACGCATATAAATCCATTCCCTGTTCCATATCCCACCATGCTACCCAATCTCCATCAAACCAGATCATTTCTGTATTGTACGTTTCAATCAGTTCCCTTAGCTGGTTTTTCATATAGGTAATATATTCCTGTTTATGATCTGGTTTCATCGCCACCTGCCCCCAACGTGCCCAGCTATTATCACCCGTATTACGGTATTGCGAATCGTGATGC
Source organism: Sphingobacterium sp. (assembly GCA_031277685.1). GTDB lineage: Bacteria > Bacteroidota > Bacteroidia > Sphingobacteriales > Sphingobacteriaceae > Sphingobacterium. The sequence continues at coordinate 45,126 of JAITLV010000162.1, forward strand.
CAATCGATAATACTGTAATAGGTACAGAATTTTAAACCGTATTTGTGGCATGCCTCGGCAAGTTCCTTAATAAAGTCCCTTCCTTTCATCGGTGAATTTGCAATATCAAATTCCGTATATTTTGAGTCCCAGAGACAGAATCCATCGTGGTGTTTTGTCGTAATAACCAGGTATTTCATGCCCGCTTCTTTCGCTAGCAGAACAATAGTTTCGGCATTGAAGTCTTTGGGGTTCCAGTCTGCTATTATCTTTGCATATTCCTCTTTTGGTATATCGGCTGTTGCCTGAATCCACTCGGCGTATCCATCCACCTCTTTTCCATTATATTTGCCGGCCAGTTGGCTGTATAGGCCGAAATGCACAAACATGCCATATTTGGCGTCTTTAAACCATTTTAACCGTCTATCAAAATCAGCATTGCTTTCGTTTAGCGGACCAATTTGCGCATGTGCCGATCCGCACAAAAAAATGCACAAAAAGAAGAATAACCATTTAACTTGTTTCATGTATCATTATTTTTTGAAGTATATATTTTCTTTATTTTCCCTAATCGGCAATAATGATCGAATCTCTATTTACCGTACTGAACAATTCAATGACCTCTTGCGTGGGCTTATAATACGACTGATAATAAATTTTAGCTCCTTTTTTTCGGTCCTTGATCGTAACCGTAGATTGCTCAGATGGCACTTTTATTTTTGCCGTATTATTATTGAGCGCGATATAGGACAATTCGGTATAAGCCGTTTCTTCCTCTGCGACATTAAAATCAATGTCGATTTCTTTGGTATCTGTATCGTAGCGAACACTCTTTGGATCCCTGTTCAGCAGGGATTTTTGATAGATGGGTCCATAAATCCGAACGTTGTTCTTTTCGACAGGAACGGATTTTCTTCCCTTGGAATCGTACGAATGGATAATAAATGTATAGAATCCTTCCGATAGATTTTCGAGAAGTGCTTTTATCGTGTCCTTTGCATCATGGCCGACAGCATCGAGGACGACAGAATCTTTGCGATTATTCCAATACACCGCATATTTTGCCACCCGCTGATCGGGACTTGCTTTCCATACCAATCGCGCTTTATTGTAGCCTGCCTGATAAATGATCGCAGTATCGATACCCGGATAAACCTTACTCCCTTCCGGAAGGGCATCTTTATATTCATCCCACTTATGACAGCTGGTCAGCAGGAATGACAATAGGATAGATGGGAAAATATATCTCTTTAGATTTTTCATATTCATAACAATATTGATTGATTAATTTACCGATCTCCCCAAAACGTGAATTCCATAATATGGAGCATGGACGAATTGGACCAGTTCTGTTGACATTCGACACGGATATAGCGGACTTCGGGTATTGAAAGCGGAAACACAAATTCTTCACCGGCCTTGGCAACAGCCTTGTCTTCGGCCGTAAGAATCCCCAAAGGACTTTTAGATGGTTTTACCGATTCACAATCCATTAATTTGGTCCAGCCGCTATACGAACCGTCCGCAGCAGGATTGACACTTCCCCACATCGTCCATAATCGTGGATTGGCATGATTGAACAAATATTCATCGCCATCTCGCTGATAGATTTTAAACCGGCTCAATTTAACCAGCTCCCCCAGATCAAATGTCACGCGGGCCGGCATCGTAATTCCCTCCTGGGTGTGATATCCTGTTCCGAGATTGTTATCCCATAGGTTTGATACCACCCAATTGTAGCCAACGGCATTGTCACCCGGTGTATTGTATTCTCGGAACTTCGTTTTATCGAGCTGCTTTTCAAAAAATGGGATGGTTTCTAGCCACAGTGTATCCGAATAATTATCGAATCCGTCGCGGATGAATAAACCAAATTTACGCAGTTTATTTTCGAATCCCCTTGCGACGATATTTCCTTCTTCGGACGCAGTATACAATGTCTGCGCTGGATAATATTCATTATTCTTATCCAAAGTGATTATCGAGACTGCAACCTTTGATTTTGTCGGATTGTCAAAAGTAGCCGCTATTCCACCAAAATCGGTCATCATATTGACCGATGATAGAATCTCCCTAAAGGGCGGTGTTCCTGGATTTACTTTAACCTGGACGGGATCGGATTTTTCCTCGGCAGCGCTCACGGAGTACAGTGTCACCGTGTATTCACCAGCTGTATTAAAACCGTCTACAAGAATCTGGTTGTCATAGATCGAGGCCTTTGCCTGTCTTTTTCTATGAGTCACCTTATTAATCTCATATTCGGCCATCACATACAGGGGATCCACCGCCCCATTGCCCTTGGGCAAGCTGTAGGTAATCGTTGCACTTCCATTGGAATTTTTGACCGAAACATCGGTCACCAAACCAGGCCGGCCTTTTTTAGCATGAATAGGCTGCTGTGTATCTATCTTGGTACATGACAGAACAAACAGGCTAAGAAGCAAAATTAAATTTGCTGAGAATGTATAACTCTTTATTGTCATTTTCATTGGAATAAATTGCTTTTAACTGTTCACATGATAAGAAGTATATCAAACTACCACCCCGGATTTTGCACCAAATTTTTATTTGTCACGATGGCCTCCTCAGAGATGGGAGAAAAATAATCCCTTTGTTTAAACGCTGTTGAATAGATCACTCTGACCCTATAGTAAGTATCATTCGTGGCGCCAAGGATCGTCCAGCCGGTCAAAGGCTGGTTCAGATAGTTCGGAGCAGTCTTCCAGCGGCGGATATCCCAGTATCTTTTTCCCTCCAGTGCAATTTCAATCAGGCGTTCCCGTTGGATAATTTCTCTCAAACCGTCCTTGGAAAGCGGTTTGCTGGGGTATTTGGAATGTCCCGCATAGGACGCCAGGATACCATTTAATCCGGCCCTGGTCCTGACACGATCAATATAATCGTAGACTTCAGCAGAAGGTCCAGTGGCTTCATTGACCGCCTCAGCGTAGAGCAGATATAGCTCGGCAAGGCGCATGATCGGCCAAGGGTAATCTTCCATCGTATAGGAATTACTGGCATAGGTAATTGCATTCGCATAATTGACCAGCTTCTTAGGGAAGTAGCCACTGATATTAAAATTCTTGGCATTTCCTGTACCGGCATTTTTTCCCAGTTTATGTTCTACATAGTAGGGATTATTGTCGTCGAGCTGTCCCGAACCATACCATACGCCACCATCAAACCCCAGATCAGCATAAAAGCGAGGTTCACGGTTAAAGTTGACCTCCGCTGTTGTCATCCCCTCCTTAATATAATATTTGGTATCTGCCCCCCCGGTTCTGGTCTTTGTAAACCGTTGTGCATAGTTAAATGAGGGATCTTCTTCAATTGGCACACCGTTGCTGCTATAAAAGAGATCGGCAATTTTCATCGGTACCGCAAGATTTTGAGAAACGGTAGATACCAGCCCTACCGGTGAAAGCTGTGCCTGTGCATTGGCCTGCAGTCCTCTCCAGCCCGGATATGAATACGAATTGGATGATCCCCAGATAATTTCTGAGTTCCACTTTTCCGTAATTGCGCCCCGGATATCCATTTGTTTTTTTGTCACATCGGACAGCGTGTACGTATTCGTTCTGGCAACAAACTCGTGAAGTTTCATTTTGACCTCTTCACAGATCGCGAGCGCGTCTTTGCACGCTTTGGCAGCACGATCCCACTTTTCTTTCGAATAAGTTTGGTTAAAGAGCTGTGTACCGTCTGCATTTTTGAAAGTTGAATAGTCCGTATTTCCATTAAAAAGAGGGCTCGCGGCAGTCACCAATACCTCCGCCTTGATACTGAGCGCAATAGTCTTGGTAATACGGCCCAGTTCGGAAGCATCACTCATAAACTTCGTCGGCAGATCTGGAGCTGCTTCATCCAGCAGCTGCACAATATAATTGACCACATCATCCACGGGTTCGCGGAATACCTTTACCTGATTAACATCACTGGAGATCGGTAAATTGGTCTTGATCAAAGGTATAGGCCCATACATCCGCAACAGGAAATAATGATAGTAAGCCTTCAGAAACTTGACTTCGGCAACCCATCTTTTTTTCTCCCCGGCATTGAGGTCAACGACCTTATCTACATTCTCGAAAAAGATATTACAATCCCGCAGGGCACGGAAGTAAGGTTTTCCATAATTTTTGCCATCCCAATAGTTTGCATAGGGATCCACGATATTCTGGTTGCCGAGCTGTATGGCAAAGAGTGCGGGATCAAGATCGTAAGCATATTTAGTTGGATAATTGACGACAAACTCATCGCTTCCCATCATGCCTATATTATAAGATGGATCGCCAAGTTTGGGCAAGTAACTGTAACAGGTAAATAGAAATTTCTCGGCTTCGTCCCGGTTGCGGAAAGCGTAGTCGATCGTAGCCACATTGTCCGGTACGACATCCAAGTACTTCTTACAGGAACTGAACAAGGTAAGCGTCAACAATGCAAGCGCAAAATATTTCTCTGAAATCATCTTTTTCATAACGTGTTAGTTTTGTTGCTGCTTTGTCTTACATGATCGCCAAAACAGCATTTATTCATCGATTAGAGGCTTTTTAAAAATTGATGTTAATCCCCAGGTTAAAGACCCGCTGAACGGGATAGCCTAAGCCATAACCACCCATTTCGACATCCCAAAGCTTAAAGCCGCTGAAGGTAAGCAGGTTGGTTCCGTTCATATAGAAGCGTAAGTTTTCCATTTTAAGTTTATTGACGATTCGCTTTGGAAGGGTATAGCCAAATTCAACCGATTTTAGGCGCAGAAAGCTTCCGTCACGCATAAACCATGAACTTGTCTGATAATTATTATTATTTGCCTCGTGTGTTGTACCAAGTCTGGGCCATAAAGCATACAAGTTTCTATTCTCTTCGGACCAGTGGTTGTCCGCATAGGCTTGTAACAAGGCATTTTCCCCCGTAGCATCGCTGGCATTATTGACAAAAGGAGCTGTTGCCCTCGGATCAATCCAAAAAGATTCCCGTGCCAGCCCTTGGGCAAAGGCCGAAATATCAAACTGTTTATAAGTGGCCGAGAAACCAAAACCATATACAATTTCGGGAGAAGTCGGTAAACCTAAAGGTACCTGATCCAATTTTGTGATCTGCCCATCACCGTTTACATCGGTATATTTAATATCACCAGCACCATAAGTTCCAAAGTTCTGTTTAGGGGAATTCAGTACATCTTTGTCGTCAATAAAAAGACGTTCGGCAATATAACCCCAATTTTGGGATAAGGATCTGCCGACATGGCTGAGGTAAGGAGCATTCAGATACTCAGGCTCTTCATAAATTGAGAACTTACTGGTCGCATAGGTCAGGTTACCGCGGAGTGAGAGGGAAAAATCAGTACCAATATTGGTCGCGTAATCCATGGTCAGATCGACTCCTTTGGACTGGGCAGCTCCCACGTTGGCATAAGTAAAGGCCGAAAGCCCCATTGTGGTCGGAATCGAAGCGCGTTTCATCAAAATATTAGATCGGTTTTGCTGCCAATATTCCGCCACCAGATTGAGTTTGTTCCAGGCACCGATTTCCATCGCTAGATTCAGTTGTTTGGAAGTTTCCCATGTAATCTGATTATTACCATAGGCTGCAATCGAGATCCCTGGCTTGGCATATGCGCCATTATTGTAGCCAAAGCTAGCTCCCATACCACCGTCGTTCATATTCACACTTGATAAATAGAAAAACCGCTGGTCGGCCGTCCCGATGGCATCATTACCGACCAGACCGTACGAACCCCGCAATTTCAACTTGGTAATAGTAGGTGCAAGGTCTTTCCAGAATTTCTCATTGGAAACCATCCAACCGGCGCCTATAGTCGGAAAAAAACCGAATTGCTTGTCCTTGTAAAAACGTTCAGAGCCATTGTAACCGAAGTTGAACTCCGTAAAATAGCGGTTGTCAAAATTGTATGTTGCACGTCCTGAAATACCCAAATTTCGGTGCGGCAATGCCAGGCTCAGCTCCCAGGCACTCGGGTTTTGGCTTTCTTCTATTGTTCCGATCAAGCTTCCTGACACCGTATGTTTGCCAAAAGTGCGCGCATAATCAAATGCCGCAAGTCCATAGATCTGAGCCGTGGCTACACGTACCGTAGGGTAAAAATTGAGATACTCGGTTGGTCCCTTGTCCCGGTTGAGCAATTCCAGTGTATACTGGTTCGTATAGGGATCCCACATCCCGATATTATAAAAATAAGGAACAGTACTTCTGACAAGCTCAAAATAAGCATAACGGTTTGTACTGCCGATCGCCCGGAACGACAAGCCTTTGGTAATAGCGTCCAGATTTTGTGAAAATTCCAGCTGCGCCAGCATACGTGAAGAAGAAGACTCGCGATATCCCCTTACCATATCGGCATAGGGATTGATGAATGAGGCTCCGTCACCGCTATTTCCGAAGAGAATATGCTTTGTATGTATATTGGCACTGTCTGCTGCATAAAACGCAGGAAAAGCAGTAGGGCTAGCTTTCAGGATCTTATTGTACACCCCCTCCCCACCATCAATTGGACCATTATAGTCATCAAATGTACCGGAAAGGCGGACGACCATTTTTGTGCTTGGCCCAAGATTGATATTTACATTCGAGCGCAGCAGATATGTATTTAAGCGGATGTTATTATTATAACTATTGACTTTTGGCACGTTGAGTATCCCATTGTCCCGGTTCACACTTCCCGATACATAATATTGGGCTACGCCACCACCACCGCTGACACTTCCGTTGGCCCTTTGATTTATGGCCGTTTGCTTCAACAAAAGCTTTTGCCAATTCACGTTAGGATACACATAAGGATTATCCCCCGCAAGGGTATGATCTATCTGTGATAAAGTATAGCGCTCACTTAGGTCCCCCCTTGTCAACTGGCCTTCACGGTACAGCTTCATGTAAGTAATCGGATCAGCCAATGCAATATTTCGGGTGGGTTGTGACATCGTGTTTTCAGCCCGGAAATTGATCTTTGCCTTTCCTTCTTTCCCCTGTTTGGTGGTTACGAGGATCACTCCATTTGCCCCACGGGCACCATAGAGAGCCGTTGCACTGGCATCTTTTAATACCGAAAAACTCTCAATATCGTCCACTTGCATTCTTGCCAAGTCATTTGCCGTCAGCTCAATATTATCGATAAGAATAAGCGGTACGTTATTTACTCCGAAGGTTGTAATACCACGGATAAAGAATTGCGCATTATCTTTACCGGGTTCTCCGCTACGCTGATAAGCGATCATCCCTGCGATACGGCCTGCAAATGCCGTAGTCAGATTGCTCGACGGCACCTTTAAGTCACTGGGCTTGACACTGGTGACCGATCCCACAACACTTGATTTTTTCTGGATCCCATAGGCGACTACCTGTACTTCATCAATATTCTGACTTTCCGCTTTCAATGTTACGTTGAGCTTTCCATCGCTGACATCTGCGAACTCCTGGGACACAAAACCAACAGATCGAAAAATGAGGGTTTCACCGCTATTGATTTCCAAAATGTAACGGCCATTTTTATCTGAAACGGTTCCGGCTTTTGGGCGGCCTTTGACCAAAACCGATACTTGCGAAAGAATGCTCCCCAATGAATCTTTTACAATGCCGGAGACCTCTATTTTTTCCTGTCTGACAGGAGAAAAGCCTACTTTCTTCAGTGTATCGGCCGTTGATACAGGCTCTTTGGATTCTATTATTTTCTTTGCTTTAGCGGTGATGATAATCGACTTTTTCTTTACGACAAAATCCAGGTCCAATGGAAATAATACTTGCGCTAAAGCTTCTTCAAGTTTTACATTTTTTAGATCTACATTCCGGACGAGTTTGCCACGGATGAGAGTACCTTCGGTAATCACATTATAATCCGTTTGCGATTTGACAACTTTAAAAAACTCAGCGAGCGGAACATTTGGCTTCGAATAGGAAATAGATTGACCAAATACATTGGAATTTGCATATAACAGCAGCGAGCAGACAAAGGTGGCCGTAAGCTTCAATTTTTTCCGTTGTTGGAAATGTCGATACTTTTCAAGCCCTCGACAATAGTTATTTACTTTCATTATATTTGTTTAGATTAAAAAATTAACTGATATAATTTTATTGGTTGGTTTTGATATTTGGCCGGAGAGTTTGCCCCTCTCTGGCTTTATTATCCTACATGAGTTATTTCGTTACTATTATCCTCCTTCCTTTAAGTTTGAATTTTGCTATTTTTGCGTACTCCATGTTACTGAGATGCTCTTGTAGTCGCTCGTTTTTAGAGAAAGTGCCCCAGAATGGAATTTCTTTTAATGCTGGATTTTCAAATTCAAATTCGACATCGTACCATCTTGCCAATGCGGCAGTCACTTCTTCCAATGGAACCTGGTCAAAGGTAAGCTCTCCATTTTTCCAGGCGAGCACCTGATCCCGGTCGAAATTTTTAACGACTATCTGATGGTTAATCTGAAGGGCCTGCTGTCCAGGTCTCAATATAACTTGTCTTTCCTTATTATTGCTAGCGGCAATCTGCACCGTTCCTTCGGTCAGTGAGGTGGCCGAACGATCCGAACGATAGGCAAACACGTTAAATTTTGTTCCTAGAACACGGATTTTTTCCCAAGGAGTTTCAACAACAAATGGTTTGTCCAACCAATGTTTAACCTCAAAATAGGCTTCGCCCTGGATACGGACATGACGTTCATTTTCGGTAAAAGCAGTTTTAAATTCCAGTTTCGTATCTGCGTTCATCCATACGAGTGTCCCATCAGGAAGGCAAATCTTATATTCTCCACCTTTTGGTGTGATCACTTCAGAGATCTCATTGTTCACCGGTTTTGCTTTGTTTTCTGTAAAAATGATCGTTCCATCTATTTGCTTGGTGAAGGAAAGACTTCCGATCTCTTTGCTATCACCAACTTTAAGTTCGTTGAAATTATGTTCATTTCCTGCAGCATCTCTGACAAAAGCCTGCTTATGCAACGGCTCAACCTGCGGGTTGATAGACTCCAATGAACTGTATGTCCAATAGGCTAAACAGCATATAGCCAACACCGCTGCACTGCGTGTCAGGAATGCAATAAGTTTAAGGTATTTGCGAGCTGGTCTTTTCTGCTGGTCTATTCGTTGGTATAATCTATCTCCGATCATTTGGAGATCTTCCGCCGACATATCTTCTACGATGTAATCATCGTAGGAAGTATACCATTGGTCATATTCTTTTAGTTCTTCTGCTGATATGGTGCGATCAAGAATTTTCCGGGAAAGTTCCTGAATGCGCTGGATCTTCAAATCATCCTTCATAATTGGTCAGTACTTGGGTTTATATTATACTAACCAATCGAAACGATCTTATCCCCTACTGCAAACTTTATTTTTTTTTGGTATCTAAAAATTAGGCGTTGCTATGCATTCAAAAAGAACAATAAGGCTTTAATCACACCTGTTGTTCCTAACATATTCCGAATGCGTTTGCGGGCCTTTGACAATTGTATTTCGACTGTTTTCTCTGAAATCGACAATTCCGCAGCAATTTCCTTCTGGCTATAACCTTCTTCCACCCGCAGTCTAAAGATCAATTGACATCGTTCAGGGAGCACACAAACCGTTTTTTCGATCATATCATGCAATAATTTCGCATCGAGTTCCTCCTCTATTGTTAACGAAAATTGTTCTTTATTGGTGGCCAGCCATGTGAGGTAATTTTCGCGGTGCTTGCCATGTGAATAATAATTGATGATCTCAAATTTAACTGCCCGAGCGAAATATGCCCGGAATGAATCCGCTATCTGGATGACCGCCTTTCGTTTCCAAAGATTTAAAAAGATAGTTTGCACAATTTCCTCAGCTATCACCTGGTCGCTCACCCTATTTTTTGCAACCAAATACATGCTCGCCCAGTATCTATTATAGATCTCGGTATAAGCCTTTTCGGACCCTTCGTTTAATAACAGACACAATGATTGGTCACTACTATTTTTCATTCGTTTGGGTTTCTTCTTTGCCTAATTTACAAACTTCCCCCTTATCATCACAATGTATATACAAATAGATTCTATAAGTATAACTTTACCCTTTATCCTAAATCTAAATAAATCAAGCATATTTAACAAAATAAGATAAAATTTAATCATATATAAACAAATACGATCTTCATCACATAGGTTGCATCATCCCTGCTGGCGGATCATCTGCTGCTTCTCTAAAAGGTTCATTAATTTATGCTAAATAAGATTAAAAAAACGAGATACTATTTCAATATATTACCCAAAGATTGCGCTATGTTAACCTAAAAACTTATTCGGAAATCATTTTCAGCCCGCTAGTTTTTTTATATTTTCACTCCAAAACAATAAAAAATGTAATAAATACGGGGCGTGAATTAAATACCTAAATCTTGGATTTTTCAAACGATCATTGGTTACGGGCTGTTTTTCGAATAATAAAAATGATAAAAACAGCAATATTATGGAAAACAACATCAATAATCCAGAAATCATCAATGACATTATCCAAATCAATAACGACCGTATTGAGGGCTATCGAAAAGCAATTGACCTGGCTACCAGCCATGGTTTAGATAAATTGCTGCCGACATTCCAGAAATGCATTGAACAATCCACAGAATTTATCGCCGAGCTGACACCTTATGTGGAACTAGAAGGCAAGGAGCCGACAGACAGCACAATGCTTAGCGGTAAGCTATTCCGAGTTTGGATGGGCATAAAAGTAACTATCACGGGCGACGACGAAAAAAGTTTGTTGCAAACTTGTGAACAAGGTGAAGATGCCTTCAAATCGACGTATCAGACGGCCCTTGCGGAAGGATCAAACGAGCTTTCGCAACATGTACATAGTCTCATCAACACCCAGCTTAGCAAACAGCTTGAAGCACACAATATCATCAAAATGATGCGCGACAATAAAGAAATATAAGCTTAAAGTTTTAGAAAAACAACTAGCACTGCAATTTACACAGTGCTAGTTGTTTTGAGTTTGAGTCCTAATATATGCTTTTACATATAAAACACTGAAGTTATACAAAATTATATGTGAAGACATATAATACTTACAACTGTTAAATCCGAATCCTTCTAAATTTTCTCCAAATACCCCAAGCAGTTGCACAATAAGCAGTCGGGAGTTTCTATTTTGACTAAACAGCAAATTCTATTTATATAAAATAGCATTATTGCTATAAATTGTCCTATTATCAATTTCATCAAAAAATCGAATATCCCCAGCTATCTGCCCTGAGCACTATAAAGATTAGAAGAATGCCAATATTTTACTTATTATTGGATACTTATACTAAAATAAAGTATTTTTAAAATAATGAATAGTCAGGTACAAATAAGCGAATATGATATTGAATTGCTGTTTCGCAAATACTACCGCTATTTATGTCTTGTAGCCATGAACTATGTGCACGATAAAGATATTGCTGAGGATCTAGTCCAGGAATTTTTTATTAAATACTGGGAACAGCATTGGGACCGCCCCGATCCAGATAACTTTAAATCTTATGCAACAAGGGCAACCAAAAATATCAGCATTGACTTTGTACGCAAGAGAAGCGTACAGCAAAAACGCGAGGCATGGATTCCTGATTTTCCTGAGGCTTTTGATCCTCAGAAAGACCAAGACGATCTTGACCAGCGACATGCCCGGCTGGTACGTATTTTTGAACTGATAGATGATCTTCCCGAAGGACAAAAGCAGATACTTAAACTTCACGCCCTGGAAAAGTTGACCTATGCCCAGATCGCAGAAAGACAAGGGATCTCCATCAATACAGTCCGCACCCAACTTACACGTGCATACCGCTCCTTACGCAAATCAGCCTCTGGCTTAATCTTGCTTTCACTACTAAAATATTTTTAGCTGATTTACAATTATTTACAGCATATCGTAATAATAAATAAACTTTTTTGTCACATTTCCTTAACGTTTTAACGACATCCTATAAAAAGGCTACCTAAGTATTATATGTCGATAGATAAAAATTGGGAACTGTTGCTGGATTATCTGGAGTCCAGCCAACAAAAAGGAGATCCATTATCCGATAAAGAGCTCCAGCGACTAGCTGAGCTCAAGGCATTGGTGGATGAAACTTCAGATGCATTTGAATTATATCAATCTTTTGATATTGACCAAAAATGGGAACAGCTTAAGGATCAAGGAATTGCTCTAAACCTTACACAACCAAGGCCAAAGGTCAGACAAATTACGTTCAAGTCATGGCTACGTGTCGTGGCAGCCGCGGCAATTGTGGTTCTATCCATTGGCGCCGGACTGCTTTATTTCAAGCTGAATACCGGACAAAGGCAGCTTGCCCACAATAACGATATTTCTCCAGGGAAGCTGGGTGCCACGTTGACTTTGGCAAATGGAAAAAAAATAAAACTGGGCGATGCGGCCAATGGGGAAATCACAGCTGATGCAGGTATAAGTGTGCGCAAAACAGCCGATGGTCAGCTCCTGTACCTGATCAAAGGAAGTACGGGAAACGAACATCAGATCAATACACTTTCCACCACTAATGGGGAAACCTATGGTTTAATCCTATCGGATAAATCCAAGGTCTGGTTAAACGCTGGCTCGAGCTTAACCTATTCTACCGACCTCAATGTAGATGGCAAACGTAGGGTAAAACTTGAGGGTGAGGGATATTTTGAAATTGCAAAAGATAGCGCACATCCCTTTGTCGTTGAAAGCAAGGATCAGGAAGTTGAAGTGCTAGGTACCCATTTCAATATCAACGCTTATGGCGATGGACCAGCCATTGCAACAACGCTACTGGAAGGTTCGGTCAAAGTTAGCACAGATACACACATCTCTAAGATTATCAAACCTGGTGAGCAGGCATTAAATACGAAGCATGCGATCAATATAGCTACCGTAGATGTTGAAAGAATTACAGCCTGGAAAGATGGCGGTTTTGCGCTCAGTGGAGAAAATTTGAGAACTGCCATGAAAGAAATTGCCAGATGGTATGATGTAGAAGTACTGTATGATTCTTCCGTGCCCAATGAACTGGAAACCGGGGGCTGGATTTCCCGGAACAATAAACTTTCAGAAGTATTAAAGCTTATAGAATCAAGCGGACAAGTGCGTTTTAAAATTGAAGGCAGAAAAGTCTACGTATCAAAATAACCTACACGATCTTTATGAACAATAAATCCAACTAACCAAGTTATTAACTATAATAAATTAACAGTGTAAAAAACTACAAGAACAAAACTAAGCTAAAAAACGAACCAGGAATGCTTGGAGCACCCCTGGTCTCAGTTTGGACCAATTAACGAATTAACCAATAGCAGCAAAAAGCCTCAACCGTGGAAAGTACAGGCAAAATGCTTAACCAAACCAAACAACAAATGTACGGAATTAATACTATGAAAAGGGGTATAGCACCGCTATATCATAAAACATTGCTAATTATGCAATTAACTACCGCAATATTAATAGCATCCTTCATGCAGGTTAGTGCCGCTGGATTTGCGCAGCGCATCAATATTAGTAAAAGGAACCTCAGTCTTGAAAAAGCGCTGAACGAAATCCGAAAGCAAAGCAAATATGATCTTTACTATGATGGTAAAATCATGCCGAGAAATAAGTCTCTGGATATTTCTCTGAATAATGCCAGTGTTGATGTCGCGCTGCAGACAGTGTTAAAGGACTTTGCATTAACGTATAAAATCGATGGCCGGTCTATTGTGATCAAACAGAAAGAAGGGGGTTCTATACTTGATCATATCATTGCCCCATTTCAGCGTATGGATGTCAGGGGGAGGATTCTAGATCCGCAGAAAAGACCTTTGACAGGGGCAACTGTCACCGTAAAAGGAACGAATCAGGCTACTATTACAGATGAAATGGGTCAGTTTCTTTTTAGAAATGTAGATGAAAAAGCAGTTCTGGTGATTGCTTATATGGGCTATAGTACACGAGAAATAAATGTGAGCAACAATGTGGGCGATATCGTACTGCTCCTTTCCGACAATAAGCTGGAAGACGTAAATGTCACGGTAAGTACCGGTTACCAGAACCTACCTAAAGAAAGAGCCACGGGAGCATTTGGTTCTGTAAGCAGGGCTACACTCGACCATCGTCCTGTTTCTAATATTTCTTCGGCACTTCAGGGTATGGTTGCGGGCATGCAAGCCAAGGAAAAAGAAGACGGAAGCGTAGATTTCCTGATCAGGGGAAACAGCTCATTATATGCAGAAGCAAGGCCGCTGGTTGTCGTGGATGGTTTTCCGATATCAGGGAGTGATTTTTCCGATATCAACCCCAATGACATCGAAACCATCACGGTGCTGAAAGATGCCGCTGCTGCTTCCATCTGGGGTGCGCGCTCCGCAAATGGTGTGATCGTTATCGTGACAAAAAAGCTAAAAGGTGCCAGTAAGTTAAGTATAGAAGGAAGCGCTTTTTCGAGAATTGCCGGAAGACCAAACCTCAATCAACTACTGACCACAGCCAATTCGGCTGACCACGTGGCCTATGAGCGTAAGGCTTTCGAGAACAAATGGGAATTGAATCCCCCGACAAACTCCTTCTTTGATATCTTCGGCCCACTTACCCTCGCACAGGAACTAATGTATGCCAATAAATTTGGAAGAATAAGTACCGCAGATATGAATGCCGGTCTTGACCGCTTAAGTACAATTGACAACCGTCAACAGATCAAAGACCAGTTGCTTCAAAAGGTAATTCTGAACCAGTACAATGTAAACATCCAGACCGGTACAGAGCGCACCAAAACCTATACCTCGGTGATGTATGAAAAAAATAAAACTGGTTATATCAAAAGTGGCTACGACCGCTTTAATCTGAATTTCAATAATGATTTCCAGATTACCAAATACCTAAATTTTAATATTTCGGCCAACTTGCAATATAAGAAACAGGAAACAAGTGGCGCCACTGTAGCCGAACTGAAAGAACTATCGCCTTATGAGGTACTGCTAAATCCTGATGGAAGTTATGGTGTCAACCTGAAAACCTACAGTCGGGAGCAACTTTCACAGATGCCCCTGGATAAATTCACCTATTCTGACATGTCTTATAATCTTTTGCGTGAAGTACGGGGAAGAAGCCGAAAAAATGAGGTGCTCAGCAGTAGGGTACAGACAGGCTTAAACCTAACTATTCTTAAAGGTCTTACCTTCAACACCAGATTCCAGTATGAACGTTCTAAAACTAGCTATGAAGAGATTTATGATGAAAGTACCTTTTTCGTCAGGGACCTTGCCACTATGCTGACCGATTATGACTATAATGCCAAAGTGGTTAAAAAATCCTATATACCAAAGGGAGGTATTTTAAAGGGGAAAGATTTTGTCCAACCAAATGGTGCCACCTATAGCTTGAATAATGTGGACCTGGAAAGCTATCTATGGCGCAATCAGCTTAACTACGATAAACTCATTGCCGACAAACATCAGCTATCTGCCATTGCAGGTATGGAAATCTCGAATTATACAACTTCTTCCCGGGGTAATCCTTATGTATATGGATATTTCGGTGATAAACTACAGGCTACAACTCCTCCTTATGGTTACGGTAGTTCCGTTGATCCAATTATGGATTTCACAGGAGGCGCATTTTATAATTCCGTCCCCGGAGGGAATACTGTATTTGACTGGCTCAAAAACAAATATGTTTCCTTTTATGGAAATGCTTCCTACACCTACGACAGTAAATATACCGTAAGCGGGAGTATAAGGAGTGATGCCTCAAATTTCATCACGGATAATCCCAAATTACGCTGGTCTCCCCTCTGGTCTGTGGGTGCGAAATGGAATGTGATGAAGGAAGATTTTATGGCCAAGAACGGCTTGTTTAACCGACTTGAACTTCGGCTGACCTATGGAAAAAATGGAAACGTTGAAGGCTCTACTTCGACAAAAGCCCTGCTCAGTCTTGGGAACAGCCCAAGTGTCACCACAGGAACGATTGTAGCTTCCATAGCAGATAACGGTAATCCATTGCTGCGCTGGGAGAAAACAACAAGCACAAACCTAGGAATTGATTTCACGCTGTTCAATCATAAACTTTTTGGTACAATAGATTTATACAATAAAAAAGGCAAAGACATTACCGGTAATATTGCCCTGGCCGCAGCAACAGGAACAACCCAGCAGAAATTTAATAATGCAGAAATTACTAACCGTGGTATTGAGCTTAGCCTGGGAACAAATTTAACCATTCCGAATACAAATATTGGTTATAGCACATCCTTCAACTATGCTTACAATTACAATAATGTTGATAAACTGTACAACCCGACTTATCTGCCCTACCAGCTTCTAGGAAATACGTTTGTAGAGGGCAGACCTGTTAACCCCATATATACCTACACCTATATGGGAATGAAGGACGGTGTTCCTCAGGTAGCGGGGCCGAACGGCAGTTTACAAAGTTTTAACGACCTCACCTTCTATAATGGGGGCAACGGTTTACAATTTTTAAATTACGAAGGCACTGCAACCCCGCCCCATACACTCGGGTGGACAAACAACATCCGCGTGCAGAACTTTAACCTGACAGCTATTTTGATTGGAAAAATGGGTGGAATATACCGCAATCCGACCTTTGATTATGCCACTGTCATTGGTTCATCAAAAACACAGGTAAACCGTTTTGTCAATGAAGTACTGGCAGGTAACCCGGACTTGCCCGGTTTTGCCAATCCAGGCGAACCGCAGCTTTATCGATGGAACCGTTACTCACCCGTGCTGAATACCCTGATAGAAAGCTCATCTTATATCGAATTAAAAGAGCTGACCTTGGAGTACAACCTGCCCAGAAAAATTGCCGAGCAAATCAAGGTAAACAATGTTAAATTCTTTGCCCAGACACGTGATGTAGGCCTTCTATGGCGAGCCAACAACAAAGGATATAATCCAGATTGGCTTCCCGGAACCAATAGGCCGCTACAAACCTATACTTTAGGCATTAACCTTCAATTTTAAGAATAACAACCATGAAACTATTAAAATATTCAATTATAAGCGTATTTTTTCTTGCAGGGTGCAAAAAGTACCTTTCTGAAGAACCTAAAAAACAAGTCAGCATCAAAACTGCTGCACAACTGGAGGCCTTGATTGATAACGCGACTACTTTTTCTTATGAAGTGAACTACACAGCGGCCTATTCTACAGATGATACGGAAATCAGCAAGCTGCTTTACCAAAATTACAAAACACAATCCGTTGTCGCTGTTGACAGGATGCAATATTATGTATGGGATGTGGACGGATTAGTCAACCAGGTTTCTGATCAGCTGTGGAACGGAGAATTTAAAAAGATATTCACTGCTAACTTAATTTTGGCAAACATAGACGAGGTAAGTGGTGATGAGGCCACAAGACAGCGAGTAAAGGCTGATGCGCATTTCATCAGGGCTTATTCGTACTGGGTGCTGGCCAATCATTACTGTGCACCTTATGCGACAGCCAACATGAACAGCCTGGGCTTGCCCATCAAAAAAACGGTGGAGTATGCGGAGTCTTTGAAACGGGCCACTTTAAAAGAAACCTACGATTTTATTTTGTCCGATATTGCCGAAGCCCAAAAGGTCGCTGTTGATGATGTGGAATCGCTGAAACCCTGGCGTGTGAGCAAAAAAGCCATTGCCGCGTTTATGAGCCGTTTCTACCTGTTCACCGGTGAACTGGACAACAGTCTCGCCCAGGCCAATACTGCCCTGGGCAGTTCGACTACCAAACTGGTTGATTTCAAAACCCTAAAGACGGGAAATTCCGCAAACTATACCAATCCCACCGCAGTCCTGACGTTTACCGAACTGAATGACTGGGCAGCGGTAAAATTTTTATACTGGCCCGAGTCCTATTATACCCGCTATATTTCTACCGCAGCCCAGTGGTATGTTCCGTCCACAGCTTTAATGGCCCTATACGACACCGAGAATGATCTGAGATACAAAGATTTTATGATCCAGAACGGTGGAAGGAGATTTTCGGTCATCAATCCCGCTACAGCCAGATACACCATATTTAATGATGGCCGTTATCTTCCGGCTGGCTTTACTGTCGCGGAGGTGCTGTTGAATAAGGCTGAAGTGCTGGCCAGAAAAGGTGATGTTGCCGGGGCAATGGATGCCGTAAATACATTGCGCCTAAAAAGGATGAGCACTTATATTGCATTAACCGCTGCCAATAAGGATGATGCTATTAAAAAAGTATTGGAAGAACGAAGAAGGGAATTGCCATTCGTCATGCGCTGGTATGACATTCGCAGGTTCAGCGTCAATGATTACCCTGCAGATGATGTTACTTTAACACGTGACTTCTTTGAGGTAAATACTACAGGAATAAACGTAAACAGTCCCAAGACCTATACGTTGGATGCCAAACGGTTGCTGGTACCTCTAAACACTGTTGAGATGAATGCCAGTCAGGGTCAGCTTGTTCAAAATTCATATTAACAGTTCTGAAGAAAAGATAAAGAAAAGCAAGAAGAAATGAGCTAGGGCAAATCTTTGCCCCTGCTTGTTTTATAAACTTTAACGAAATGAAGAGATTAGTGTTGTATAGCCTGGCCGCCTTTTTAAGCCTGCCGGGTTTTGCCCAGGAAAGAACCGTTTCTGATTTCACGATCAATGGAAAAATCACCGGTAAGGAAACGGGTTATATCTACCTTTCCTATCCGGTAGCGGAGGGCTTCAAAACGGATAGTGTGCTGATCCGCAACGGGATTTTTGTCTTTAAGGGCAGGCTCGAAGAGCCAGTTATGGTCAGTATTGCGGCCTCTAGCAATATTAGGCGTATTGACGACCCAAATATCGCCAATGTTTTTATTGAGCCCGGCACAATGGCGATGACAGTCCATTATGATGCTTTCAAAAAAGTGATTTTAAAAGGTTCGGAAAGCCAGGATGAACTAGATGGTTTAAACCGGGAGAAAGCACCGATATACAAAGAAATGGAACCGGCAGAAGCAGCTTACAGGAATGAAAAGGATCACGAAAAGAAGCCTCTACTCTATCAGAAATTAGGTCCTTTTAAAGACAGGATGGGCAAATTAGATCTTGCATTTATACGTAGCCATCCTGATTCTTATGTTTCGGCTTATTTGATGAAATCTAAAATAAGTTCGCTGACACTTGAAGAGGCAAAGCTTATTTACAATTCATGGACCGCAAGGATTAAGACGAGTGACTTGGGTAAACAACTGCAAAAAGAAATTCTTGAGATGGAAAGTGGAGCGCCCGGAAGTTTGGCCAGGGTATTTTCTGCGACAGATATCAATGGAGAACAACTTCATTTGGCTGATTTCAACGGGAAGAAGTATGTACTACTTGATTTTTGGGCAAGCTGGTGTCTTCCCTGCAGGAAGGGCAATCCACATCTATTGACTTTGTACAATAAATATAGGGATCAAGGTCTGGAGATTATCGGGATCGCTTCTGATGATGGCAATGTTGAAGGCTGGAAGAAGGCCGTTGAAAACGACCAGATTGGCGTATGGAAGCACGTTTTAAGGGGATTTAAGGGATCAAATAAAGGTTTTGATGATACGAATGATATCACAAAGGGATATAGCATCCGTTTATTGCCCACAAAAATACTGATCGATAAAAATGGAATAATTATTGGCCGTTATGGTGGCGGCGGTGAAAATGATGCGGCACTTGATAAGAAACTTGCAGCAATTTTTGAGAACAGTCCGTAAGCCTTTTTAGCAGGCGCTCTCCAGCGCCTGCCTGTTTTTCCGATATGCACGAGCGGTTAGCATGAGTAGATTCAAAGATATGGACCCCAGTTAGCGAAATAGTACCTTTGAGCAAATGCAAGGTGACTATCTAAATTGTATCAGAAATAGCTTAGAAAAATATATTTAAAATAACTGGAGCTAGTTTTTTCATGCGAAAATTTGCTCGGACCATTTCCGAAACCGGAAATAATATACTGTATTGATCTCTATCAATAAGTCAGGAATGGTCATATAAGTAGGCCTAAAACAAAACCTAAGGACCAAAAGTACTTAAGTTTAAAAAGTGAACCCTCTGGATATACCAACGAATAAAAAAATGATTATTGTTCCTATGTTAGTAATTGTAAAATGAAAAGGAAAACATTGTTACATAATCTACTTAAGCTTCTTGAGTAGCGATATAAAACAAGTTCTGCAATTTTTTAGTTAAAGGGCTACTTTGATAACAAATTTTACGTTGCTGTTCTCCGGCAAGATGAATACACGCTATCTCGGTAATCTGCGCAGTGGTTCCTGCCAAAAAAGCACCATCCATTTTATCTAACTCCTCCACCGAAACTGCATTTTCAAAAAACTCAATTTCAGCCTTTTCACACAATTCCAGAACAATTTTACGGGTTATTCCAGGTAAAATATGAAATCCATTTGGGTGCGTATATACCTTATTATCTTTAATAAAGAAAACGGACGTATAAGTACCCTCGGTAATCAAACCCTCCCGATTTAACAAGGTCTCGTAATAGCCTTCACTCGCCCCCATTTGATTAAGTAGTACATTGGCTATTAAAGAAATGCTTTTGATATCACATCTATGCCACCTGAAATCGGGTTCAAGTGTCACGTCTACCTTTCGATCGCTAAAACCCTCAAATAAATAGGGCTGCGAATAGATGATAACAGAAGGTTTTGAATGTGATGGAAACGAATGACTTCGTGGCGCTATACCACGTGTGATCTGAATATATAAAATGCCATCCTCGGTTTCTGCGCCTGCTAAAGCATCTTCTAAATCTTTAATTATTTGGTTAACATCAAATTTTATTCCCACAATAGATAAACCATTAGCTAATCGATCCAGATGGTCTTTCATCCTAAAAAATTTACCCTTATAGTAAGGTACAACATCATATATACCATCACCCAATAAAAAACCTCTGTCGAATATTGATATTTTCGCATTTTCTGCGGTCAACCATTCACCATTTACAAATACTTGCTTTGGATAGTTTAGTTTCATAAAAGAATTATTAAATATAGTGTTAAACTTTTACAAGTTTCATGCCGAGTTAACTATGAAAAAGAGCTACCGAAAAATCGAATGCTCTTTACTTAATGGCCATTTCGTTTGGATAATTGAACATAAAAAATCTTATCGAGCTATTCCGCTGACAAAGTTTACCTTACAGCCTCCGCAAAAAGGGGCAATGTCCCCATTGCCCCATCCAATTAAACCCAGCTAAACCCACCAAAATCTATACGGCTTGAAGTCCTTATTTACTCACGCATTTTATTATTGTGCGACAATATTTTGTTTGCAGGCAATTCGTAATCATAAATAGCAACTTTACCTATTGCCCCCTTAAAGTATGAACTGAAATCTCGTGTTGCTACGCGCATTGGCGCTGTTCCGTTTCCGGGAATTACATTATAATCACTTAATTTATCTTTGTCTCTTAAGATACCGTTCCGGTATAATTTAGTGTACCCCGTCGTATATGTGCCATCCAAATTAACTGTATTAATCACAAGAACATAATGTATCCAAGTACCCGGAGGAATTGAATCCTGAAAATATGAACCAGACCCCAAACCACCAGATAAATTAAACGAATATCCGCTGATACGCTGAGGGCGAGAAGTATGATTCGCATTGTACATACGCGCAACCCACGATTGCTGTCCCGTTGTGCCTTTTCCCATCCAATGTACATAGCCGTCACCTTCTACCTTGGGAAAATCTAGGACGTCCGGTCTTACCCAGGCCTCGATGGTAAGTATCCCTGTGCTCGTTACCTCTAAATAATCATTGTCAGCTATTTGAAAGTAGTTATCTACGCCATTGAAAATACTCGCAGTTTCACCATTTGGCAATATAGCCTCCCCCCGTCCAGATCCACCATATGTGCCTGTCATTCCATGTCCGGAGGCATCGGATTGATATCCTTTAATCAACATCCAGTACCCCACTGGATTATCTGCTTTTACCAGATCGTCATAAGTGGTATCTAATCTTATGGAATCCAAAGCATACTTTGGCTCTACCTCAGGCTTCTCACATCCTCCAAGGACAACGGCTGACATACATGTTGCTAATTTGAAGAAAAAAAAGATGCTCAATCTCCTTCTTTTGAAAAACTTAGTCATAATTTATCGGTTTATTGTGTTAGTTTCCATGATTTTTATCCAATTCAGATTTTCTTATCAATGCTTCCAAAAAATAGTAATCCGCATAAGAAAGTGGTACATCAACTTCGGAATGATGTGGTTTTGAACCCGTGCTATGATTTAATATAAATCCAAAAAGTTTATTTTGAGGAACCAGATAATTGTCAGAAAGATTCTGAATAATCTTATCCCCAATTTTTTTGTACTCTCCCTGATTTTTGGCATCTGATTTACATAGGTCAAAGAGTGCTGAGGCTATAATTGCCGCTGCAGAGGCGTCTCGGGGTTCATCTGGAATCTTAGGCGAGTTAAAATCCCAATAAGGTATCCTATCTGGCGGCATATTCTGATGGTCATTCAGAAAGTTGGCTACATTTTTCGCCTGATCCAAAAATTCTGTCCGTCCCGTTTCACGGTAGCACATAGCATAGCCATATAGTGCCCATGCCTGCCCACGGGCCCAAGCCGATTCATCGGAATAGCCTTGATGGGTCATTTTTTGACGTACATGACCTGTTATTGTATCATAATCCACGACGTGGTAAGTACTGTAATCAGCTCTAAAATGATTATTCTTGGTCGTCAAGGCATGATTTAATGCAACATTGAAATAGGATGAATCCCTGGTTTCACGAAAAGCCCAAAACAACAATTCCAGGTTCATCATATTATCTATAATAACAGGAAATTGCCATACGTCGGAACCAAAATCCCAGGAACGAATGACCTTTAGCTTCGGGTTATAACGAGATTTTAAATTCATCGCCGTTTGCAGTAAAATTTTTCGGTAGCTGCTGTCTTTGTTAATTCTATACCCATTTCCGTAGCTGCAATACATCATAAAACCAAGGTCGTGGGTACTCTTATTATTTTTTTCCTGCTCCAGCATTGCGGTATACTTTTTCGCTGCCTCTTCCCATTTTGGGTCTTTGGTATACTCATACATATACCAGAGCGAACCCGGAAAAAATCCACTGCACCAGTCGTCAGTACCGACATAGATCATTTTGTGCTCCGGAGAAATGCTTCTCGGTATAATCGGATCTCTGCCACTTTTGGGATTAACTTTTATGAAATTGCTATCAGCCAAACTGACAGCAAGAGAAAGCTGATGGCCGATATGCTCAAAGTCACTTTCTATGATACTCTTATTTTTGGTACGACATGAGTTCAGAATCAAAATGAGGCCCATGAGCAGTACGCTAATACATCTTCTATTCCACGGATAAAATATGAGCATCTTTGACCCTATTTCTCCTATTTTCTTGCTATAATTCATATTTTTCTTTATTTCTATTTGCCTAATCATAGATTTCAAAATTCAAATTCATAAGTCATGCCCGATTTGGCCCGATTTTTAAAATAGTTGTCGATCAAAATTTCTTTGCTATAAAAAACATTATCTGGAAACAGCAGCTGTATCGTTATGGAATCAGCTATCTGAGTCGGATCTGAAATAAATCCCTTTATATGCTTGGACAGGAGACCCTCCAGCATGAGCGTACAAGGAGCATCCAGGCAAACAGTTACAGCACCAAGCTTAAACGATGCAGCCTGATAGGCAATAATTTGCCAAATATCATTTCTTTTGTCATGCACGACCTGAAGGCTGTCCAAATTTTTAATTACCTCAAAATTGCTAAGTATTTCATCAGTCCGTTGCATTTCATCGAGTGTGAGATTCGGAACGATAACATAGGCATACGTTCCCTCCCTCGGCTTTATACCATGATCTTTCCATAGACAGAAAATATCTTTTGCCACTACTTTATCCATATTCGATGTATTTATTGCTTTCCAATTTCCGATCTTGTTTTCTATTGAAAGTTCAATTTTATCTGAATCAAGGAAGAAATAGCCAATCTTGTCGTGATGGATCCATTTTAATTTTTCAAACGAAAAACGACCGCTATGATGATCATAAAGAGTTTGCAGTTTGCCTGTCGAATGAAGAACAGACACGTTTCCTTTTCGACGGGTTTGATTGAGCGTGGTCGCTATGGGAAACTCATTTCTTGAACTAATTCCATTGCCCAGACATACCACGAGGTCATCTAGAAAAAACCAGCCTTTTTTTGCTTTGCTATAGGCATCTCCGAAATTGTTTTTGAAACCAAAACCCGTAACTCCATATCTCCCATTGCTCACCCCTCCGGAAAAAAGCGTCTGTCCATAAGCAGGCCAGGGATGATCTGGGATCTGCTCCAATGGATATGCAGCAACGGTAGTACCTGGAATTTTGGACCAATCCCAAACTACGCTTACATCTGTATATTCAGCACCATCCACATTGATAGACATTCCGCCTTCAGCTAAAAAATACCCTTTGAGATTCTCTCCATTTAACGATTCGCTACGAGCTGTTCTTAAAGATGTTGTCCGCAGATCTATACTGTACCCTTTTCTTTGGCAAAAGGTATAATCCGTGCGCCAATAGTACCGATGTCCTTCAATAACCTTGAAATCGGCTCCTTTGGTACCAGTTATTCTTTTTATCGCATTTTCATATTCCGGTGCGTGTTGCGGCACCAGTCGTTTGAACCGCGATAAAGTTTGAAGTGTGCCAGTTCTAAATATTGAATCATTTTCAATACGTGTAAAACTTCTCCCCATTACATTATAGAGTCGATATTGCCCTCTGATAACAGGTAGGTAAGAGCTTCGGACAAATTGATCCAAGAGTTTCAATTTTTCAGGATGAATAGCGAAACGCGTTTCTCTCAAATAATCTGCGACTTTAACAGTACCATTGACATATACCTCTCCGTATCCACCTAAATAGATCTGATGGCGATGTGCACCATAGGAGAGATCGTGCTGTATACCATCATCATAAACTGTTAACTTTGTTGGCTCGAATAATTCTGAACAGGCCATGGCAACTACTGCTTCATCCTTTTGAACAAGACCTCTGTACAACCAGTGCAAAGCGATATCTAGTTTATTGGCCCCAAGATAATCTTTGGGTGAGCCACAATGATCTATCATGTAGGTTAGGCTTTCCCTCAACAATCGTTTGGGCAGACTTTTTTTTCCCTTGTCCATAAGCAAAAGGATCATTCCCATTTTTTGACCGGCATCAATTGTATTGTACCACCAGTTGTCACAAATGGGTACCTTTTGCAGCCAATAATCAAGTCCATTGCAGATAAGGCGATGTAATACCTTAGACGAATAGTAATGGCTTTCTTCCCGAACATAGGCAAGTGCAAAACGCTGTAGATAAGCCAGATGTTCGGAAGGTGGCCATTTGGTCATATTTCGACTTGAATAATCTATAAAGGAAAACGACCCATCTGAGCGCATAAATGCCAGCTTCTCGAAGATTTCACTGTCTAGGTTATTGGATGAACTATTATATTCATCCTCAACGATTCGCGATCTTATTTTAGAAAAATCAGCGGTATCCTGGGAATTGCCATAAGTCAACTTATCGCCCAAAAAAGCAAATAAAAAAATCAACATCATGTTTTTGATCCTATTCATACCTATCCTTACTTTACATTCATTGTCGCGGACCTACTGGTTGATTGGTCGTATCTTTCCACCCTGAATGTAAGCATATAACTTCCCTTTGGTTTATTCACAGTATAATTCAGATCCTTTTCAACAGCAATTATTTCATCATCCAGAGTCCAGCTAAATTTAGCCCCATCAGCCGGGGATACGACAGGACTGATTTCAAGCTTTTGACCAACCTGAACATCTATTGCCTTTGCCCAATTATAGAATATTTTGGGGCTATCTTCACGCGTTAAGCGAATTGGCTTATCCTCTTTTTGGCAAGAATAAATCGTAAACAGTAGCGAGCCAACAATTAAATAGCTAAATAAATTTTTCATTTTTCTTCTTTTCTTTGTGATACTCATTTATCCCACCATACATGTTTTGTCCAATCATCGGCACCCAATCTTCCTACCGCTTCCTGATAGTTTTCTAAATTTTTTATCTGTTCATCCAGCGGGTAAGGCATCCGGTTTGGGAATGTTCCATTTGATTGATTTTTACTGGGAACATAATTATGAAAGATCAATTCGGGATAGCCTGATCTCCTATAATTAGACCATGTTTCCAATGGATCGAGGAAATGAAGTATCCATAGTTGCGTATTGATCTGTTTGATTGCATCACTAGCACTAAATCTAACATTGGGTTCCTGTAGGAAATTGTTTACCTGCTGATCTGTTACGTTGACTCCAAATATTTGCCATTGTTTTAAGGCTGCCTTGAGCGCACTTTCATAATAACTCGCTGCTGTTCCTCCGCCGGCGTTCCACCCTCTTGCTGCAACTTCAGCTTTAAGAAACTCTGTTTCGGCAAACCCAATGTAGATATAGGGCGCATCAAATGCTGTAACATATTTGGATGCCCTAAGTCTCGTATAGGCCAAAGGAACAGAAATATTACTACCATTCACATTCAGCGTAAGCCCATTATTCTGTGTCGGATACACTGTATTGGGGTCATAAGAGTATTTCTGCGCCTGCACCGTCATGGAGGCGTAATTGGGACGTTTGGCACGTACCAATGCCGTAATGTCTGTACGTGCAGCATCGCGCAGATAGACGCCACCGATCATAAGCAAACGTGGATCATTATTATTTTCCAGTGCTGAAACCAATTCAGTGGTTAACCACATCTGACTGCCATTTGCCGCATTACCATAGAGATAATAGGAAACGGCATTTCCCTTCCCTTTTCCGGAAACCGGATTTTCGGTGTTCTCATATTTCACAAAACAGATATCCGAATTAGATTGAAAAACACCTGCCCGGATAGCGTCTTCAGCTTCCTTCTTTGCGATTTCAGGAGCAACTTTTACCAATCTCATCGCGATACGCAACCGTAAAGAGTTTGCATAACGCTTCCATTGTTCAATATCACCATGATAGAATAGATCATTCTTGGATAAGGGTTTTGTCGCATCAAATGAGCTTACTGCTTTTTTCAATTCTTCAAAGAAATCCATATAAATGGATTCTTGTGTATCGTATTTTGGTTTTAATATACGGTCGTAATACCCCAAGCCAGCCTCACTATAAGGAACATCTCCATAATAATCCGTAATCCGAAGGAAATTCTGCACTTTTAGAATACGTGCCATTGCCACGATATTGACTTTATCGGGATTGCCTCCATGCTGGCTGATAATATCAAGACTATTTTTTACTCCTTCCGGATAATAGGTTGTCCACAACCTTTCATGGTAATTAGCATGTTTCTGACCAATTCCTCCATACTCCACAACGGCAAAAGGGCCCGTCCACTGGTTCATAAATCCCCCAGGATAAATAAAATATCGGTTAATCTCCTGCCACTCAGCACCAGGAGTATATTGGATTGTTGATATAAGCAGGTCAGGATCAATTGTTCCGGGATTATCGGGATCCATATTTAAATTGTCCATGTTTTCACAGGACGACAATAAAAACACTGACAGTATGTATACTAAAATTCTTGATTTCATGTGTTATGTGGTTTAAGATCAAAACTTGATATCTATACCTATTCCAAAAGTCCTGCGTGATGGTAGGGAACCATATTCGAATCCCTGTCCGTTGCCAGAACTATAATTGGATTCAGGATCAATATTGACTACTTTATCATATACAGTCCATAAATTGCGGCCATAGACAAAAATCGATGCGGACTGAACGGGAGCTTTTCCAAACATTTTTTTTACAGGCAGAGAATAAGTCAAATTGAGTTCTCTCAATTTGATAAATGAAGCGTCATATATAAAAGGTTCGGCAGTATTGTTTGTCACGTTGTTCCAGTATGCATTGGGGTTGATAAACTCATCATTGGGAACATATTCAGGTTGATCATCGGTGCCAATATTTTTAACACCTTTACCAATATAGCCCCCGGTTGGTACCCATTCCTGCGCTGTTTTGCCGCTGGCCAACCGTTGTTCTTCCGATGCATTCCATCCTTCCCTTCCTTCCAGCGTAGATGTAGACGTTCCATATTTGTAGGACTGCAGGGCAGTCATGGCGTAGATTTCTCCACCCCACTTCACGTCAAACAACATACTTAAATTAAAATCCTGATAACGTAGCCCCTGCTTAAATCCCAAAGTAAAATCATACACTCCTTTGCCGAGGACTTTTAGATCTTTTTCATATTGTGGGAGGCCTGATTTATGGATAATTTCGCCATTGGGCGCTCGCTGAAAAGCTGTTCCAGCAATAACACCATAAGTTTCCCCCTCTTGTGCGTAAATAAATGCATTTGCCCAGCGTGCACTCGCCAGTTCATAATTTTTAAGATCCGGGTGAAGGCTTTTAACCAAGTTTCTGTTTCTAGCAAAATTTATTCCTGTGCTCCATTCCCAGTCCTTGGTCTTTATCGCTGTTGCATTCAATGCTATTTCAACACCTCTGTTTACGATTTCTCCAGCATTGATCATTCCTTTGCTGTAGCCGGTAGCCAATGAACTCGGCAGACTTAAAATCTGATCCTTTGTAGATTGCTTATAATAGGAGAAATCCAGTGTCAGGCGCTCTTTTAAAAATCTAAGGTCTGTACCGATCTCATAGGAATAGGTAGAAGTCGGCTTCAGCTGCTGATTTGGTATTACCTTGGACTTGATTTCTCCCAGTCTCATTCCCTGAAAAGTGATATCTGCCAGTCCGTAGACCAATGATAGCTGATAAGGATCGGTATCTCCGCCAACCTTAGCAACGGAAGCCCGCAATTTCCCAAATGAAAGGATATGATTGTCCATTTTCAATAACTTGGAAAAAATAAAGCTTCCTGAAGCCGAAGGATAGGTATAGGATCGATTGTCCGCAGAAAGGGTCGAAGATACGTCATTTCTCAAGGTTAGATCTACATAAAGAAAATCATTATACCCCAAATTCACCGCTCCGTAAACTGAATTTACCCGTTTGCGGATCAGGGAATGTGACAGCACATGTTCTTTGTAGTTTGTAATCGAACGAATATCATCGAGTACCTGATCTCTACCAAGATTGGTTATATTTTTGGCGCTCGATCTTCTAATATTACCGCCAATAAACGCGGATATATCCCATTTTTCTTTAAATTTCGTCGAATACCTAAGTATTGCTTCGTAATTATCCTCACGCACATTGCGATCTGTATTGGACATCTCTCCGGCCTGTGCTGTGGGTGTATACCGTGATGCGAACTGCATGATATTAAAGTCATAAAAATCAGTTCCGGCCCTGGCTGTAAGATTAAATCCGGGAAGAAAATTATAATCTAACTGTAGGTGGCCCAGAACGCGGTTTCTTGCAGTTGTATTGGCCATCTCATTAATTACCCAATATGGATTTAACCTATATATCCCTTGGTCATTCCATGGCATATATCTTCCGAGTTCATCTTTATAATTCTCAGACAGCCATTTTTGATCAAAATTAGGCGCTAAACCAATGATTGCATTGCCGATATTCGAGGATACATCGGACAGGCCGGGTCTATTATTCACATCTTCCACACTATAGTTGACTCTGGAATTGATCGTAAGCTTTTTGCCCAGTTTAGAATTCCCACGGATCATAAACGTTGTTCTGTTAAAGGTGGAACTTGGAATAATATCTTTATTTCGCATATCTGAAACAGACATGCGAAACGATGTCGATTCCCCTCCGCCGTCAAAAGAAACCGTATTATTGAGGGTGCTTCCGGTGCGGAAAAATGAAAGTACATTATTATCTTTATTCCCATAATCCTTTATTTCTCCATTATAGATCGGGAAGGAAATGTTGGGATCAAGCCTTGGGCCCCAAGCGGACATACTGGTACTCTGCGCATCGTCGTCATTTAATGGCGGCATTCCATCTCGTCCCTGCCCATACATGCGTTGATAATCATCAAATTTGGACAACAGATTTACAACGTTTGCACTGCTTGAAAAGTCGATACCTATTTTCTTATTTTTTTTTCCGCTTTTAGTCGTGATCAGGACCACACCGTTGGACGCTCTAGATCCATAAAGCGCTGCGGCAGACGCTCCTTTTAGCACGGACACCGTTTCAATATCGGATGGTGAAATTGAGGATATGCCATCACCAAAGTCATATCCTCCGAATTTTCCGGCATCCCCCATTTGACTATTATCCATCGGAACTCCATCAATGACATACAGCGGATTATTTGTTCCGGAAAGCTGTGAGTTACCCCTTATAATTACTCGCGTAGATCCTGCGGGGCCACCACTTGTACTGGAAATATCCACTCCAGCTACTTTTCCCGAAAGCGCGCTGACCATGTTCTGTTCCCGCCCCGCTGTAAGGCTTTCGGCATTGACCTCCGCGACAGCATATCCCAGGGCTTTTGTTTCCCGCTTGATCCCCAATGCCGTTACAACGACCTCTCCCAATGCAGTTTCCTTTCTTAGCAATACAACATCCAGTCTTTTTTTGCCGTTTATAGCTATACGAGCAGGTTCACTCCCTACGTGTGAAATTTCTAACTCCGCAAACTGGCTGGATACCTGAATGGTAAATGATCCATCTGGGCTGGTAGTGACAGTATTTTTGGTTCCGGATTCGCGAATGGTAGCTCCGGCAATGACCTTGCCCTCGCGATCACGAATTGTACCTTCAACTTTTGATACCTGCTGCTGCGCATTTATTTGGATTGGGGCCAAGGTCAATGAGCTGATAGGAGAAAGAAGAATAGTCCATAGGGCTACCTTCTTAAATACTTTTGTTCTATTTCCACTCATGTAGTAAAAATTTCGATAGAACAATTCGTATTGACAGTCACAGCCCCGCGAAAAGGTACAGGTGCATTTTTGAAATCAGACCTACATCGTAAACCGATCTCTGTTTTCTTTGAATTAAAAGACATTATCATCATCTGGTTAATCAATTAGTTCCTCAAAACTAAATGACCAGAAAATTTTCAGGGTTTGATTCTGTACATAAAAAGTTTGATTTTGTACAATCGCGGCCTATGCATGATTTAAGATGTATTTTTTATTGTTTTTTGAATTCTGAAGGTGATACGCCAAAGTGCTTTTTGAAACATACACTGAAATATTTGGGATCGTTGAAGCCGGACTCATAGGCTATCTCGGAAATAGAATAGGATGATTCTTCCAATAATTGTTTTGCGCGCTTGAGTCTTAAATCAAGGATAAGTTCCTTAACGCCCATACCTGTAAAGTTATTGACCTTTCGGTACAGTAAGGTTCTGCTCATTCCTATTTTTGACACCAATGATTCCACGTCGAACTCCGCCTCTCCGAGATTTTCATCAATGGTTTTGACAACGCGGGCGATCAGTTCATCATCCAAAGAAGAAATGGAAATCTTCCTTGGGTCGATAATATAGCGCTGACCATACAACTCCTTGAGTTTTTCGCGCCCTTGAATCAGATTATCTATCTGCTGTAAAAGAAATTTTAGCTGAAAGGGTTTTCCAATAAATGCATCTGCTCCAGAAGATAACCCTTCGATTTTGACTTCGTCATTGCCCTCCATGCCCGAAAGCATGACAATGGGAATATGACTGGTCTCCAGATCCGTTCTTAGTGTCCGGCATATCTCATAGCCTGAAATATCGGGCAGATCGATATCAGTGATTATTAATGTGGGTGAGTATTTCTTGATATGCGCCAATCCTGACTTTCCATCCAAGGCACCGTAGACATTAAATCTCTTTTTGAGTTCCAGACAAATATATTTGTTGAGCACCTTGTTGTCTTCGATCAGCACTATTGTATGTTTATTAAACTTCCGACTCGAATTTAGGCTATCTTCTTCATCTTTGATTGTGATTGGTGTATGTACCGAAATGAGATCTTGATCGCTTACTGCAGAAGGCATATCATTTATGATCTCTAAAGGAATGTATACAATAAATGAAAGAATATCCTCATTTAAATCTACCAGTATGGTACCTGTTAAGCGTCTGACCAGCTCTTTTACGATAGACAATCCCAATCCTGTTCTTTCCTCAAAAGCTGAATTGTGAACTCCTACTTTATTGAAGGCATTAAATATGAACTCTTTGTCTCTTTCTTCTAAAGATACTCCCGAATTAGATACTTTCAGAATTAAGGTGCCCGTTTTTGACTTTATACTTTCACCTACTTTTTCCAGCAAACTCGCTTCGACCTCAATAAATCCAGCTGCGGGGGTGTATTTTACTGCATTTGAAAATAAGTTCGTATAGATTTGATCCAGGATCTCATGATCATAATTTGCCAGAGGAAGCTTTCCCATTGGATAAGAAACAGCAGTTTGCACCGCATTTTTATGGGCATAATGGGCAAAAGGTTTAAATGAGCGCTCCAGATGCTCAGCTATATCTCCCACTTTGGAATGTAGGATGAGATTGTCACTTTCAATCTGTCGCAACTTTAGCAGCTGACTGATTTTGTGCTGTATTTTTAGCGAATTATTCTCAATTAGGTCTACATAATAACGATATAGGCCATCCGTTCCCATAATTTCTTTAAGTTCCTTAATTGGGTTAAGGATCAACGTTAATGGCGTCTTTAAATCATGCGTTATTCGGGTGAAGAAGGCTGTTCGTAATTTATTTATTGCTACCAGCTCCTGTTCCTTCATTTTTTCCACTTCTAATTTTTGTTTAAGCAGCTCTTTTTCGGTGTAGTATCTCCAAAGAAAGAAAACAATTGCCAGAGCGAAAAGGATATATGCACTTTTAGCCCAAAGAGATGCCCAAGGTGCGGGGGAAATGGAGAATTGAAGGGATGAAAGTGGCTGATATTGATCGGGTAATTTTCCAGCTATTGCAATTTCAAATGTATAGTGGCCCGCCGGTAGGTTAAAGAACTGTATGATCCGTTGACCAATATCCAATGGCATCCAGTTGTTACTTCCATTCGTAAGGCGATAATAGTACTGTTCATCATGAGAAGCTTCGGAATAATCCGTATTGGAAAATTCGATCGTTATATTCGCCTGTTTATAATTTAGTTTAATGGGTTCATCCGTACTGTTAAAGCATGAAATGTCATATTTCAAAGGGGAGTCTTTATTTAAAGATGAAACAATCTGATTGTTGATTAAGAATCTTGTAAAATAAATATGATGAGCAACAACCCTATTTAATAATTCTTTAGGTGAAAAATAGATAAAACCATTTGTCCCACCGATATAAATTTCACCGGATGAAACTTGGTACATCGCTTTCGGATAAAATGCGCCAATTTTCTTTTGATCAAATTTATTGTACTTAAAAGCACGATTTTCCAAGTTTGAATAATAGAAAAGTCCTTCTGTACCCGTAAACCATAATGTATTTGTGCTAGCATCAAGATTTATGCTGAAAACAATAGTTGGGATCTCGCCTCTTTCGGGTTTTAGTTTTGTTAAGCCCTCATTTTCCTTAAATCGTAATATACCGTTGTTCCGGGTACCTATCCAGATTGTGTTATCCTTTCCTACCGAAAAACAGGTCAAATAATTACCATTGCCTAGCGGATCCCCGGTAGTATATTTTTGTTCAACTTTTCTTTTTCGGACATCGAATTTATATAGTCCCTTAGTACCAAATAGGTATAGATAATCATTGGGTGCCCTGTAAAGGCAATTAATTCGATCATGTATTACTGTTCCATCTCCAAACTCTAAAGGGATATAATTTACTTTGCCACTTCTTTTATTTTTGTAATATAGACTCTCAGATATATCACTATCAATAACCCAAATACCAGAATCAGCCTCAAATGCGAGATCGTAAGCATTTATTTTTTTTGAGAAATCGGGAGGATAACTGATTTTTTCATCTGAAAAATAATGTTTTTCAGGATCATAGGTCCTTATTCCATCGTTATAGCATGCTATTCCCAAATGATTATTGTGGTCATATGCAAACGATTTTATAAGATTGGATCCGAGCACACTGTTTTCATTTTTATGCATAAAATGAGCAAAGGTATTCCGGGTTCTGTTCCATATTGAAATCCCGCCCCCTTCTGTACCTATCCAAATGTTCTTTTCTTCATCCTCTATAAAACAGCTTACAATTGGCGTATTCAGCCCGTACGTCGACGGTGAGACATAATTCATCTCTTCTTCTCCTAATTTAGTATAAGCGAGTTTTCCTCCAAAGGTACCTATCCAAACACCTCCGGCAGGATCTGGATAAATAGACCAGACTGAATTATGTGGAATCTCATTTGGAAAATCAGGAGAATACTGTTTCAAATCAGATTTCCCGGTATTTAAATTGTATAAGTAGAGGCCTCTTTGCGTTGCGATCCATAGAATTTTATTCTTGTCAATATAAATCTGTTTTGCACTTGCGTCGATATTCGGATCTATACGGGCTTTGACCTTTCCAGATCTGTCAATTACATAAACGCCATTCTTTTCTGATAATACATATAAATCATTTCCTTCTGAAATAATCTGAAGCAGATCGGCTACAGGAATTGTTGCGAATTGTTTTAACGTCGCGCCTTTTTCCGAACCACTAAAGATATCTTTTCCATGAGTAATGTAAAGCGTACCATTAACCTCGCTCATATGGGGCATGATGTATTCCCGGATGGGATTACCATTGTTGGTCGGCAATTGATAACTACGGAGCACAGCTCTTTTTGATATTGAAAAACGATCGACCTGATTATCTCTTAATATCCACAACTTGTCACCATCGCCAATAATAAAATGGACTGTCCCACCTGTCATCAAACTAAAACCCGCCTTCCGATTGTCATACAGAAAAAGTCCTTTATTCGTTGCAACGAACAGTTGCTTCTTTTTAGTAACATACAATTGAGATATCGTAACCGAAGAATGACCGACGAGTTGCTCTAAATTAGTATGTTTTGCATAGGAATTATTGCCATCATACATAAAAAGTCCATCTCGCCCACTATACCAGATCCTTCCGATACTATCTTTTACAATTGACCGGATACCATGGTAGTAATCAGCAGATTGCTTGGTGTGAAAATAATACGTATTGGCCTCCGGAATCTGCGAAAAACACTCGTTCAAGAAAAAGAATATCAACAAGATGTAGATCAGGAAGACTTTCATGATTTAAATTTTTCTTAGGTAAATTTTGGCGAATCCATATAAAGATAACAATACTTTTTATAAAAATTCTATTAATGACACCTGATGTGTTACCCGATTGAATTCGGTTGAAGACACTGTATTAATCATTTTTTTACGACATCGTTATTCGCACGATACAGCATACCCAGCACTTTTTTATACAGAAGGGGCAGCTGCCACAGCTACCCCCTCTTACCATGTTATCCCCCGACTTTATTGCCCCGTTAAAATTATTTATTGTCGATATTTTATGATGCGGATTCTATACAAAGCGGTGTCTCGATGGTTGTTCTATTTTAATTCGCGATTTTTCTATTTCTGTTGCAACAGTGTTTTTAGTGTTTCATAAGTCACATCCTGACTGGGTCTGGTGGCATCATTATCCAATATTTTACCATCCCGGCCAATGATCACATATCTCGGAATCCCTGAAATATTGAAGGCTTTGGCGACAACACTGTTCGTTCCTCCTTTCGAGATCAGATGAATACCTTCAATCTTATCTTCGGCAATTGCTTTACGCCATTTCTCTTCGTTATCATCAATACTGATATATAGGAAAACCAAATCTTTATTGTCCGCAAACTTTGCATGCAGCTTTGGACTTCCTTCCTGCATTTGCTGTCTACATGGGCCGCACCAGCTTGCCCAGAAATCAACATATACTACTTTACCTGCAAAATCCTTTAATGAAACCTTATTGCCATTGAGATCGTCCAATTCAAACGGCGGGGGAGTCTTCCCAGAAGCTAGGTTTAAGGCTTGATCGTATACAGCTTGCAGTTCTTTTGCTTTATCCTTATTTCCAACGTCTACAATAAACTGATCGATCATAGGCTGATATTCACGTACGTCTTTTGCCTTTTTCAACAAATTATTCAAAATAGAAAATAATGCTATTTCTCTTATTTCCCCTTTTAATTGTGTTTTAGCGAGCTGATATTCCATCTGACGTTTTTCCTCCTCCGTCTGAGCTGCAATACTATCAATTTTGCCGAGGTCATACATATGTTTGTAGCGCAAAAACGCCACATATGAGCCAATCATAAATCGCTTATATGATGGGTATTTTAAAAGATCATCGGAAAACACAACGTTTTCACCTTTGGTCATATAACCTGCTGGTAGAACCTCTGAAAATTTCTTCCCTAAACCCTGGGCTATAATATTTGGAAAGATTATTTCTAATCCCAGTACATCATAGTAAAATTTGACACGTTGATAGTCATAGAATCCTTGGGTAACACCGGATTTGTTGCGCTCCAAAAACGCCAGGTTATCCTTATTTATTTGCGCCAATTGTTCAAATAAAACAGATGTGGATACCTTCGTCGCATCGAGCTGAGAATAACTGGACAGATAAAGATCAGTAAGCTCTTTTAAAACTTTCGCATTTTGGCTTCCCTTTCCCGTGAAAGTGGTTACATCCTTAAAATTTGTTTTTATCGAAAGGTCGTCACCCGGTTCTACATACAAATTAAACCCTCCTTTCACGGGTTCATCCATGGCAACACTCACATCTATGGGATGTTCAAGCATACCTGCATATTCAAAAATCCCGTTTGCATCGGGTTTGAGAATTTTAGTTTCCCTATTTCCATCTTCGATAGTAAAAAAAATAGATTTGCCATCCAGTGAATCCAGCGCTATCCGAACACGCGTTTTTTTTCCTTGCGCATAGATACATAAGCTACAAAGGAACAAACAAATAATTGCTGTTATCTTTTTCATGATTTTTTTAATTGTTATAGTTTTAATTTTTGCAGTAAGACACTTCTTATTCATGCTATATTTTGAACCGGGTCTCCACCCGATTTAAAAGCATAACATCAAGGATTTTGCTGTAAATCGGGGTTCGCATTCATTACGTATTGCGGAAATCTAAGCACCAAACGATCTACCTTTAATGGAAATGATTGAACCAGTTTTCCCGTGGCATCATACACATGATGTTCCAGTCCAACGGTGGATTTATATTGATCGTCCACGATCAGCCGTCTCATATCCCACCAGCGCTCCCCACTACCGGCAAATTCCCGGATTCTTTCCTCCAATATAAACTTGGTGAGCAGGATTTTATCTGCAGCAATTGATACGGGTATTTTTTCCGCGTTTAGGATTTTATTGTTCATTCTGCTCAGACGAAAAGCTTCCAATGTACTGGTAGCGGCAGAAAGTTGCCCACCGCGAGCCTCGCATTCAGCCTTTAAAAGATAAATATCGGAGACATTAACACCTACATTGCTATACTTTCCATAGCACCTTTTCATTCCACCGGGATAGACCATTGTCGGCGGAAAAGGGAGAGCAGTCATAAATTGCTGTCTCAGATCGGCAGCACTATACAAGGCTGCGGTCTGCCCTGTCAGGGGTAGTCCGCTCAAAAGCAACGTATAGGTATTGAGGTAACTTTTTAAGTACAGCACTTCTTTATCAATATCCAGATTCAATCTGTTCGGGCCTGTAAAAGGGCTGATCGGATAGAAAGCGCCACCACTGGACAATTCCTTATTAAAATCATACAGTCCCACAGCAAGACTATTACTGTGCAGGTTAGCCAAAGAAGACTCCAATAAGGGCAGTGCTTGTTCAAACTGCTGCATATAGACATATACTTTCCCAAGTATCGCTTCGGCTGCCGATCGGGACATGCGATGTCTACTTACTACCTGCGTTGTTAAATTAGGAATAGCCTCCCTCAGATCCGCAATAATCAAATCATAAGCTTCCTGTATAGTGGAACGTTTAAACATATTCTGGGTGACATCTGCGACTGTAACCAGTGGAATGCCCAGGTCGGATGCTGCAGTCGCTTTATTGTAAGGTTTACCGTAATAATTAACAAGCATAAAATGCGCCCATGCTCTTCCGGCCAATGCTTCTGCGCGCAGCGCACTTTTCTGTCTATTGTCATTCCCTTCGGCATCCATTACCTCATTAATTACTTTATTGTATGAATACAGCTGCTTTTCTAGCTGCGTTAATTCAGACATGTTTTCCGTAGGCAGGTAAATGTCATCTTTATACTCAAATGCGTTTTTATCACTGATCAGGCTGAGTCCGGATCCAATGGTATATAAGGGGGAGAATCCCGCAATTTCATCTGACATTACCACCTGTGGAGCCCGTTGTAAAAAAGTAAGATTACGGTCATTTAGTAACAGCTCATAATCTGAAGTCTTCTTAGCGATTGCGACGCCTTTTGGTACGACCTCCAAAAAATCTTTTCCACAGGATGAGAACAAGCCTACAGCACATACCATTAGGATAGTACCATAGATTCGACTTTTGTTTATAGATATCATGATATAATATTTTTTAGAGTGTTAAAAAGATTCCAAAATTGACTGCATTCTGAGCGAACGGAGTAGACCTTAGGCCTAGACGGGCATTCTGAAACTCCGGATCAATACCGTTATCGTTGGCTTTCCAGAGCATAATATTGCTCATACCAGCACGCAGACGCAATGATTCCACACCTATTTTCTTGATCAGGGAGGTTGGCAAATTATAGGAAAAACCTAGATCCCTAATTTTCATATAGGATGCGCTCACAACATTATTCCCTGCATATCGGTAATAGTCTGTATTTCTCATTATATTTTCACTCTGTGATGCAAATCTTGGGATATCGGTCCTATTTTCATCTCCGGGAACTTTCCAACGGTCCGCAAATTCAGCATGTAGATTACCACTCTGAAACGGTGTCTGGCTCTCAATAAAACCGTAGCCATAACCTTCGGTATAGGTTGCATTGACATCCTTAAACATGACATGCCCCAGGTTGTAGATAATATTAATATCAAAAGAGATATTTTTGTACTGAAAATTATTGGACAGTCCGCCACTCCATTTGGGCTGATATACCCCTTTGAAGAGTACGTCATCTGGCTTAGGCAGCTCCGATTCCTCCATACCTAATGAAACAGTGCCATCAGCAAGTCTGACCAATGGATCCCCCTTATCATTCAGTCCGGCATAATCGTAAGCAAAAACTGAAAAGGCAGGGTAGCCCTGTAAGTAGGGAGCATCTATTTTGTTTTTTCCTGTAGCGATAGGCGTCAATAAGTTTACTTTGGTAATTTTATTTTTATTGAATGAAGTTGTGAATAAACTTGACCAACGGAAATGTTCATTTTGAATATTCACCGAACTGAGTGACAATTCGACTCCTGTGTTGGACAAGTCCCCGACATTCCCGACGATCGTTGTAAAGCCTGTCAACGGATTGACTTCCAATGGTCCGATCAGATCGCTTGTCTTCTTTTTATAGTAATCTATCGAACCGTTAATGCGGTGACTAAGTATCGAAAAGTCCAGTCCCAGATTAAATGTTCCCGTCTTTTCCCAGGTAAGATTTTTGTTCCCGGCGGTCAGCACAAAGTAGCCCTGTCCTCCCGGAACATAGGGATTTGAAATGGAACTGAGCACATCTTGGCTAGCACTTTTGCCGGGAAGTGGAGAATTTCCGCTCACGCCATAGGTCGCCCGCAGGGCTAAATTATCGAATACATTATTTCCCTTGCTAAAAGCCTCGTTACTGATTGTCCACTTCGCTCCTACGCTCCATGCGGGTCTGCGTTGAGCCGATTTATTAATCCCGAAGAGATTGCTTTTATCCTGCCTAATGCTCGCATTAAACGTATAACGTTTGTCATAAGTATATCCAACGTTGCCATAATACGATCTGAAGCGAAGTTGGGATTCAGATTCAGTATAGGGTTTGTCCTTTAATCTGGCGTTGCCTTCCACATGCGGAATAATCCCACCTGCCACGCCGATACTTGACAATGTATTGTAATCCAACAAGGTGGATGTAAGCGCATTTTGATCGTACCCAAATACCATATTCATATTGGTCATATATTGTTGATCCTGTGCTTCATAGCCGGCCAATGCGGTAATTTGATGCAGTTGGTTTACAGATGTAAAATCGTAAGCCAGCTGATTTCTGACTGTCCAGTTTTCCTCCGTCAAATTGGTCTGGATATACCTCCCGCCTGTATTCGGTAAATTGTATTTGATCGAGCCATTATTATTTTGCGCAAATTGTAACAGCTGAAAAGTTTGCTCATAATTCGTATTGTCATTGTAGTTGGTACTCCGGGAGGTTCCCCTATAATATCCGAATACCCCTTCATAACGCAAACCTTTAAAAAGATCAACTGTTATACCAGAATTAAGCCGGGCAGAAAACAAATTCATTTTGCTAAATCCGGTTTTCTGATTGTCTAAAGGATTGTACAGGAGATTACGTCCTGTTAAGTTCATAATTTCTGTAGCTGCTTCATTGGGCATATATCCTAAATAAGATGCATCAAGGTTATTACCGGCATTATCCCGAAAAAGTTGATAAGGTAAAAATCTACTATCTGGTACAACAGAGCGATCGTAACCTAAGTTTTTAATAATTAGATCCGGTCTATCGGTGCTGGTCCGTTGATTGGTCAGATCTCCGATGATGTAAGCTCGAATCATCTTATTGAATGTATAGTCGTTTCGGGTATTTAATTTAAATTGATTATTCTTATCTCCCGGTGTGGAATTGCGGTCGTTGGTATAAGTCAGTGAGGTATAATTTGCAAACTTGTCTGTACCACCGCTGAAGGTCAGATTTTGGTTATGAAGCAATTGATTTCGGTACATCAGGTCTTTGATCTGCTGCACATTGTTTATGCCGGCTAGGCTATCCAATTTAGATTCCATCTGAGCATCGCTGTTCAAGCCGCGAAAATGATCCCACAAGATCTGCCGATCGGGCGTGTACCCTGTACTTCCCGTCATAGGAGAATAAATAGGATTGTACGTATAGTTGACAGGATCAAATGTTTCTTTAGCAGCCTGAATATATTGCGAACTGTTCAGAACGGGAAAATAATCAATTTGTGGTTTTCCCTGCAGATTGACAAAAGCATTGTACTGCACTTTTAATTTCTGATTATTTCCACCTTTTTTTGTTGTAATCACGATAACACCGTTTGAGGCTCTTGCTCCCCAGATAGAGCTTGCAGTCGCGTCTTTCAGCACGGTAACATCGAGCACATCTTGCGGATTTATCAAGGCTACATCCGGCATAGCAACACCGTCTACCACAAATAATGGTGCCGCATTCGTATAATTGGCCGTCCCGGGCAATGTAGTCATCCCACGTATCAGAAACTGTTGTTTGCCAGTAGTAGGTGAATTGTTGATTACCAACCCAGGAATTAGCCCATCTAACCGCTGAATAATATTATTACTCGTCACACGGTCTTCAACAATATGCATATCTGGTTTGGAAAATGAACCCGCGCTTCTTTCTTTGGAAATCTTTTGATATCCTGTATTGACCAAAACCTCATCCAGTGCACCCGCAAGCTTAAGTTTGATGGTTCCCATATCAGAAGATGCTTTACCATGATAGTCCTGATAACCGATATATGTAATAGAGATATAGGACTGATCATCAACATCTTTTAGCATAAAGTCCCCATTCTGATCCGTAACCTGTGCAGCTTTTCTTCCTACAGCTACCATCGTGAAGACCCCCGTCTTTTTGTCTTCTGTAGACTTCATGACGACAACCGAAATAGTCGCCCCCTGGAGAGGCTTACCATATTGATCTAATACCCGGCCACGCACATCAATGTCCTTCTGGGCCTTAATCATATTTTTATTGATTATGGGACTGGAGGGTTTGACAATGACCAATTTTCCATCCATTTGATAGGTAAGTCCTTTGGTTTCGAAAAGTTCCCTTAACGCATCATCTAATTTTACGTTCGCTACATTGATTTTCACTGGACCAACCCCGTCCATCAGTTTACGATCAAAGATAAAATCATAGCCTGTTTGGTTCCTGATCTTGCGAAGGACACTTTTTAAAGTGCTATTCTTTTCATTCAGAGTCACCCGTTGTCCAAAGGTTGTGATGGCATACACTTGCATCATGGACATAAATAATATGACGGTGGTTAGGCGCATAATGATCAATTTAAAACAAAATTTTTTATACATTTGAGTTAAATATTGGTTAACAAAACACTATGAGGTTCCAAGCTGTAGTGTTCTGGATTTATAATTGATATTTACTTTTCACAGTCAGAAGTGGTCTTTGCCCTTCTGGCTTTTTAGTTTGTTTTTAGTTTATTTTATCTTATTATAACAATCCTCCTTCCTTTGATTTCAAATCGTAAATTTGTACCCATTTCTATTTTGCGCAGTACTTCAGAAAGCTCACTGCTACGTGAAATCCAGCCATCCAACGCAATATCTTTAATTGGTACCCCCCTATGATCAAATTTTACATTATACCATCTTTCGATATGCTGTAACGTACTTTCGAAATTTTCCGCCCCCAAAGCAAACTCTCCATTTCTCCAGGCAAGCATTTCGTCAACATCTACTGTCTGGATGTTAATTCGATGAACGCCCACATGGGCCTGTTGCAATGGTTTGAGTATCTTGAATTCTTTTGTTCTTAAATCAGTTACTTCCACGGATCCCTCGACCAGTGTCGTTTCGGCATATTGCTGATCCGGATAGGCATTGATATTGAAATGCGTGCCTAGGACAACTACTTGCTGCTTATCAGAGGATACAATAAAAGGTCGGCTTTTATCCTTTGCTACCTCAAAATAAGCCTCACCTGTTAACTTAATCAATCTGCTTTTGGGATTATTCAGCCCTGCTTCAAATTCTATAGAAGAGGCGGCGTTTAACCATACCTTTGATTTATCCGGCAAGATGACCATATAGGTCTCGCCCATTGACGTGCTCAAGTTGTTTATGCCCTTCCCATGAGGGAGATCGTTTCCTAATTCATACTGGAGTTGACCATCGTCCGTTTTGGAAATCCGTACCCCATTTTCATTGGCCAATTCTCCTGCCGCCCGGCCCGATAAGGAAATCTTTTTTCCGTCAGCCAAGGTCAATGTTGCCCCGGTTTGTCCCGGTAGAATACGATTATCCGTTCCCATGGTCACCAGCAAACCTTCATCTACTTTGCGATACCGATAGATATAAAAGGTTACGCTCAAGAGTATCAAGAAAGACATTGCGACTGCTAAGCGTGGCCACAGCACGAACTCCTTAGGCTTATTGATCTTTTGATTGATCCCTCTTAGCATTCTCGCCTGGAGCCGTTCTTCAGATTCCGCAAATTCCTCCGATAATTCAACCTCTTTCTCAATGTCGCTGTCATACCACGAATTGAATAGCTGGAGTTCTTCTTCTGTAATGGTTTTATTCATCCATTTTGAAGCTAAATATTGATACTTTTGTATATTATCGTTCGGTTCCATAAATGGGGCTTTACAACTATGTCTCCTGTGAAATGTAAATCCCTTAGTGCTACTAAAAAAATTTCAGCAGGACTAAGGAGCTCCCTTTAGGATTACCTCATTAAACAGAATCTGGTGATCCAAAAACTTATTATTCACATGGAATGATTTTTTTTCCATTATTTTGAAAATAATATACAGATTTGCATATTGCCTGAAGTGCTGGGATTAGAACGTATGCTATAGACTAATGATTGAACTAAAAACATATACCGATACTGACCTGACCACTCTGATGGCCCAAGGAGATCATGATGCTTTTACTGAAATCTATAAAAGGTATTGGAAACGACTATTTCATATCGCAAGTTTAAGACTCAATGATCCGGAAGAAGCTGAAGAGGTGGTCCAAAATATTTTTGTTACCTTGTGGGACCGGAGAGAAAAGCTCGAAATCACTACAAGTTTAAATGCCTATCTGGCCATGTCTGTCAAGTACAGGATCATCAAAGTATTGGACAAACACTACAATCAACAAAAGTATGTGGAGAGCATTACCAAATCCATATTGGATGATTCGACACAACAGTGGCTGGAGTTTCTCGATCTCAAGGAGATACTCGAAAAAACGGTCGCGGAACTTCCAGAAAAATGTCAACTCGTTTTTAGAATGAGCCGTGACCGGCATATGTCACAGAAAGAGATCGCAAGGGAGCTGGATATCACCGAAAAAACGGTGGAAGCACATATTGGAAAAGCGATCAAAACATTGCGGAAAAAGCTTGGTAGATTCCTTTCGCTACTCCTGTAAAAGGTTGATGACTCGCCGTTTCCAACCATTGATAAAAATACCGTATCAATTGCGTTCCCAATAAATTCAATGCAATCTTGTCGTAATCCTATGATGGAATGTTCACTTACTGAAATGCTCCATACGCCAGTTTGTATAGCATAAGTAGTTTCCTACGTCCCCCTACGGAGCAAAACAACACTGCTCAACGCTGACAAATTCAATGAGATAATGCGATTTACTATACGATGTATACCCCCGCGACATTCATTATTAAACCAAGTTTCGATCGTTGTCACACCA
Organism: Sphingobacterium sp.; assembly: GCA_031277685.1. Lineage (GTDB taxonomy): Bacteria > Bacteroidota > Bacteroidia > Sphingobacteriales > Sphingobacteriaceae > Sphingobacterium. The sequence goes on from JAITLV010000162.1 coordinate 89,570, forward strand.
ATCGATCGTCATGCCAGAATACAATACAATAAAATAAGTAAGATCAATGTAGGGTTTCAATTTTGTTTCAAGGGATTTCTTCAGGACATCGCGCAAGCCCGAAAGTATAACATACATCTATTTTTTCTGAAAATACTCGGATGGGGGTACCCCCATTACAGATTTAAATACAGAAGAAAACTTGCTTATACTTGAAAAGCCAGCACTTTCAGCAAGAATAGAAAATTTAACGTTGAGCAATTCCGGATCACGTTCTACTCTTTCAATCAAATAAGCGATCCGCGCTTGCTGGACATAATTGTTAAAATCCAGGCCAGTGACCATATTGACAATATAGGAGGCATATCGCTGATTCGTACAAAGTAAGTCAGCGAGATCACCCAAACTCACTCCTTTCTTCAAAAAGAACCTATTGCTATGTGCCTTATTAAATTCTTCGATCAAGCGGTCCGCAGTAACTTTGCTTATTAAAACCTCGGCCCTTTTGGATTCTTCCGTTTCAATTTTATCAGGAATGGTTTCATCAAATTCTTCCTCCGCCTTGATTGCTGGATTTAAAAGCGGTACATTCTTTTGCTCTTTTTTCAATTGCCTTTGTTTATAGGTTATTAATAACAAAAGCACATTGATTATGCAAATGATCACATTCAAGATGAAAATTAGATTATTGTAATTACCTTCCATAAATATCATTAATTCGCCTTACATTAAGTATTATTACTATAAGCGGTTATCATATAGTTTTTGAACCAAATCATTCCAATCAAACAGTTAATCCTATTGAGATCATGGCTAGTTGACTAATATCCCAGAGATAAAACCGTCCCTGGAGCATTTAATTTTCTTCAGAATTATCTTCTTCTATCATCACAGCGCTATCTTGATGGATATCTATTGAAACGCTGAACACAACCCAAAATTCAATAAAACAAAGTCCATATTGACTATTTCAGATAGTTGATCAAGCTTTCCATTTTCTGAAAAAAAACACACAGGAGATTTCTGTTGGGTAAAATATGCTGTTTGAATAGTTAATAAATGAACATTTTGCTAAGATTTTCCTTGTCTAGAAAAATCTGTTTTACGGGCATTAAAAACTTTCTTTCAGATATTGACAAATACAAGTCAGCATATTTTAGAGCAATGATACCTCCGCGTAGACAGATCGCTACAAATATTCGCGCTGTGTATGAGAATAATCATCTACAGGGTTATATAACCATAACCAAAGGGTGCCAATTCACTATGCTTAATACGAAAACTTTCTATACAACAACCAGAAATTCCAAGTGAAATCGTGGCAACTCATCCTTAACAGGGTAGCTCAGGGAACCAACGGTATTAAATTGTGTTTCAGCTCTTCTATACTGTTTTATCCATTCACATGCAGGATCTTGTTCTTTTTTAGATATTGCCACGTGCTTTCATCATTGGATTTTGCTATTATATTTTCTGTGAAATACAAATCCCTTTGTCCAGCGAAAAATTTAAAAAATTGTGTAACTCATTTTGAATCGGCCATTCAATGTACAGTTTCACAGATAGATATATTAAATTTATAAAAAGTTATTATTAAAACAAAATAATATTTTTTATTATTATTTTTTAAATAACAAGAAAAATATACTTTTTTTTGTTTTTCATCATAGGGAATCTTCCCTATTTGGATAATGCAGAACTTGGCAATAAACTCCGTTGCGTTTGACCGTTTTTATGATCAATTGTTCTTTTTTCTTTTTATCCGCATAATATTAATTTTATAGGTTTTCTCTGCATAATTGATCAAGATTTCAAGATCATTAATTTTATTGGTTAATACATTTTGATAACGTAATAATTCTAAGTTTCTATTCTTAAAATTAGCCAGCTCCGCTTCCAGTCGTATCACTTCATCCTCTGCTGTCGGGCGCAGCTTTTCAGTCCCGATAATTTCAAAATTCACAACTTTACTTCGGTCCTTTTCGATTTGGTCTTCTTTAATGGCACGCTTTGCCCAACTTACTATTGTTCTCCTGTCTTTGACCTGACTTTGCTCCATAGCTTCCTCAATAGTCAATTTGCCCATTAACACTTGTCTAGCGACATGTAACATAAGCGACTTCTTTTCATTCATACAAGTTGACACTAGGTTAAAACTTTTACAACAGTGATTTATGCCTATATAATTGGTAAAGTGATTAGTTATTTTTATCAATGAAGGACCGTGATCTCTTACGCAATCAGACCACGGCTTCATTCATCCAAATAAAACATGAAAGATCATGTGATTATGCTGGTTTGTCTACTCATTCATATTCTTTGATGCCCCCTATTATATCCATTATCAAGATGCCATCAAAGAATTTACCAGAACAATCAAACAAATTTTAGGAGAATTTTATTGATTTCAAATTACCAATCACCGAAACTTTCAGTTAATGTAAATCATGATTAACGAAAACCCAATTAAATTCGATTCATTAACTATAAGCCGGTCGGTATGCCAAATAAATTTTCATAGACTAAAAAGATATTTTCGAGAAACACTTAATTTTATATATAAAAATTCTTAAAATGTAAATTGAAATCAATAGCTATTTCACATCTTAGCAACCTTTTACCTCCTTAAAAGATTAGCAATCTTTCGGGTGATTCTTTTCCAAAAGCCCTGGCCTTCGTTGACACCATAACCGTAACCATAGCCGTAGCCATAACCATAACGGGATTGCCCCATCTGAAGTCCATTGAGGATAACCGCGAGATTAGAGAGCCTCTTTTCGGTATAGATTTTCTGTATTTCTGGCAATTGACGTTTATCCATTTTCCCTGCACGTATCACAAATAAAGTCAGATCCGAAATTCGGTCCACAACAGTGGCATCCGCGACTATTCCCATCGGTACCCCATCGATAATGATATAATCGTATAGACTACTTAGCTCACTTATCATTTGATCAAGTCTTTTGCTCAATAACAACTCAACAGGGTTTGGTGCTTCCGTACCAATTGAAATATAATCCACATTTTCACTGCGTAAATTTTTACGTATTATTTCTTCGATTGTAAGATTAACGTCAGAGAGGTAATGACTCACACCTTTTCCTGACTTGATTCCGATACGTTTACTCAACGTCCCCTTACGTAAATCCAAGTCGATAACAACGACTTTTTTATCCAGAAAAGACAGCGTATTGGAAAGATTTAATGAAGTAAATGTTTTTCCAACACCGGGAATAAATGAAGTGAGTGTAATTACTTTTGGATACTTTCCCTCTCTGGACATAAAACTGATGTTCGTGCGCAGAATACGAAATGCTTCTGTTAACGGATCCCGTCCCATACCACTCACCAATATATTGTCCTGCAAGGATCGTCTAGTCCTGATGAAAGGTATTTCACCTAGCAAGGGTACAGTGATTGCTTCTTCAATGTCCTGCCTGCGTCTGACTCCGGTATCAAGTATGGACAGGGATAAAATAATAATAGCGGGCAAAATAAACCCAATTCCTATCCCCAGGCTTAATTTACGTATTTTACTGGGACCGATCGGCTGAAAGGATGCTGTTGCTGGGTCAATAACCCGAATGTTATCTTCTGTCATTGCCTGATTTATCGCATTTTCCTCACGTTTATTCAAGAGGTATAGATAAAGTTCTTCCTTTACTTTTTGTTGCCGTTCCACCGATAGCATTACTCGTTGTTTTTGCGGCAGCTGTAGTACTTTTCCCCGTGCCTGATTTTCTTCACTTTTCATATTATTAGCTTTGATGTGAAGACCACCAATTAGGTTATCTACCGCTCGGGCAATATTATTACGCATGGCATTAAGCCCTTTATCAAGATCTTGAACAACGGGATTAGCATCACTGCTCCCTTCAATCAGACGATTGCGTCGTAGTAGTGTTGTATTGTAATCGCTGATCTGGCCCTCTACACTTGCGTCCACCAAGCCGGTATTATTAGGAATCAAATCAGTTCTCTTAGCGCCATCCGACAAATATTTATGCATCATCTGTGCCAACTTCATATCAGTTTCTACTTTTGTTCTTTCGGCCTGATAAGTACGGGTATCTGAAAAATAGGCTTCACCTACTGTTGTGGCATCCATTCCCTGGTTCTGTACCCGCAGGTTCTGAATATTTGATTCTACAGCCCCAAGTTCCTGTTCGATGATGAATAAACGATCCCTGATAAAATTAGCGGTGTTTATACCGATCTGATTCTTATCCTGCAGTGCGATTTCATTATATACGACCACCATCTCCCCAATAAGGGCCATTGCACGCCTAGGATTTGTATCCTCACAGACCAACTGAAGTAGAGAGGCATCCTCCTCCATCTGTGTTATCGATATAGTCGAAACAAAATAGTTCACCATATCTTCCAGCGCAAATTTGCTTACCTTGATCTCCTGATCGACAGCAAGATCTGTCAGCTCCTTATTTGCCTGAATGACCAGCTGTCCGACTGGAGTCTTAACCGTCTCGTCCAGTAGAGCTTTAATTTCCAAATCTTTATTTCCTGTACTCCAATTAGACAACAATACATTTTTGTTTCCCAGTATGGTCACCGTAAACGAAAAGGATTCCTCCGGTTTAACCTGCGGGGCAATTACGAGCACCGGGCTATTTTTATAGAGCTCCTTTTGTCTTAATCCTTCTACAATGGAATAGCTCATTTCTGCCCCAATACGTGTCACTGTCTGCCGCATTAACTCTTTGGATTTTAGCTGCAGAATCTCGCTTGCCACGCTGATTGAATTGTAGGCCTCATTGGTTCTTGAAATCCGTGCGGTTCTGGGTGTATTCATCGGCGTTTTTATAATGATTGTTTCCGCGCTCCGATAGATGAAGGGAGATTTTGCATATTGATAATAATAATACGCTCCAAACAACAGGATGGACAAAGCAAACCATTTCCAATGGTAGAACAAATGCTTTAGCACATCCAATATATTTATGGATCTGTCTTTTTGTAACGTGGTATTTTCTGTCGCTTTCATCACTAAATTATTTGTTCGCTTTATTTTAATAGATTCAATGCAGTTAATATGACGGTAACCACACCAGTAGCAATGGAGGTAAATCTCCAGGTCCGATCCTCCCGCGGCGTATTCTCCGCAGCAATCGGCTCTACATATACGATATCATTTTGCTGCAGGTAATAAGCTGGCGAATCAAAAATATCCTGAGATCCAATATTGCTGATCAACTTTTTACGCACACCATTCTCCTCACGTATGACCGTCACGCGATCCGAAGCTGCATTGCGGGTCAATCCACCAGCCTTTGATATAGCCTCCAGTAAATTAATACGCGCATCTGGAACATCAATAATGCCTACACGATTTACTTCTCCCATCACATTCACTTTGAGGTTGAGCAGTTCAACTTTGACAATCGCATCTTTAATAAACCCGCCCTCCGATAGGCGCTTGGCCAATAAATCACGTACCTGTTCCAAAGTGAGCCCTTCTAAATGAAAATTACCCAAAATTGGAAACGTGATATTTCCCTGTTGATCGATTAAATAGCTCTGGTTTTCCTGTCCAGTAGCACTGCCCCTCATACCATTTTCTTTTTCACTCAAACTGTAATTTCCCCCTATCACATTAAAGGGAGCAGCGAGCTCGGGATTCTTCGCACTGATTTTGATGCTTAGCCGATCGCTTTTTTGCAATTTCAACATCGGGACATCAAGCATACGATAGTCTATATTTGGAACCATGTCATTGACATATACAATTTTCTTTGGGGTCGTACAGGAATTAAAGAAGACCAAACCAAGTAAAACAATCCATAAACTGATTTTTTTCATATTTTTATCAATAAATT
>JAITLV010000164.1 GCA_031277685.1 Sphingobacterium sp.
TCCGCGTTTTTTATGTTATGCTGATTGAAGGACTATCCTTTCAATACTTTAGTTACTAATTCAGCAGCTTCTTTCAATAAGATTGCAGAATAAACCTGTAAACCAGACTCATCAATTAATTTTTTCGCTTCTTCGGCATTTGTACCTTGAAGACGAACAATGATAGGAACAGGGATGTTACCAATTTCGCTGTAAGCATCAATGACACCTTGAGCAACACGGTCACAACGAACGATACCACCGAAGATGTTAATTAAGATTGCTTTTACGTTTGGATCCTTCAAAATGATATTGAAACCAGCTTTTACAGTTTCAGCATTTGCAGTACCACCAACGTCTAGGAAGTTAGCAGGCTCACCACCAGCCAATTTGATGATATCCATTGTAGCCATTGCTAAACCAGCTCCATTGACCATACAACCTACGTTACCATCTAATTTAACGTAGTTAAGGTTTGATTCGCCAGCTTCAACTTCTGTTGGATCTTCCTCTGTTACGTCGCGCATAGCTGCGTAATCTGGGTGACGGTATAACGCGTTCTCATCAAGATTTACTTTAGCATCAACAGCTAAAATCTTGTCATCAGAAGTTTTTAATACCGGATTGATCTCGAACATTGAAGAGTCTGTAGAATCGTATGCTTTGTAAAGCGCAGCAACAAATTTTACCATCTCTTTGTGCGCAGCACCAGAAAGACCTAGGTTAAAAGCAATTTTACGTGCTTGGAATCCTTGTAAGCCTACTTTTGGATCGATTTCTTCTTTGAAAATCAAGTGCGGTGTTTTTTCTGCAACTTCTTCAATATCCATACCGCCTTCCGTAGAGTACATTACGATGTTACGTCCCTTAGCACGGTCTAACAATACAGACATGTAGAATTCTTTCGTTTCGCTTTCACCTGGATAGTAAACGTCTTGAGCGACCAAAACTTTGTTTACTTTTTTACCTTCAGGTCCAGTTTGAGGCGTTACTAATTGCATGCCAATGATGTCAGTTGCTCTTTGTTTGACTTCATCTAAGTTCTTAGCCAACTTAACACCACCACCTTTACCACGGCCACCAGCGTGAATTTGAGCTTTGACAACAACCCAGTCGGAATTGTAGTCTTCTTTCATTTTTTTAGCCGCTTCCACAGCTTGCTCTGGAGTATCTGCTACGATACCTTCCTGTACGCGCACACCAAAGCTCTTTAGTATTTGTTTTCCTTGATATTCGTGAATGTTCATTTGCAAAAATATTTGGCGTAAAAATATGTTTTTTTGAGGGATAAGACAAGGGATAAATTGCTCTTTTATCTATTTTTTGACATTTGTGAAAAATAAAATGGCTGAAATAGAGAAATAACAGCTTATTTATTCAAAGGCGTGATATCGTAAATTTATTTATCTTTGCCCTATGATGTTACAAGCCAAAGGAATTCACAAAGCTTACGGGGCATTGCCTATCTTAAAAGGGGTTGATTTAACCGTCGAAAAGGGTGAAATTGTTAGTATTGTTGGTGCGTCAGGAGCTGGTAAAAGTACACTTTTACATATTATCGGAACCTTGGATAAACCTGATCAAGGGTCGATATTTATTGATGGGGTTGATATTCATAAACTGAGCGCTAAAAAATTGAGTGCATTTCGAAATGAACATATTGGTTTTGTTTTCCAATTTCATCATTTATTGCCTGAATTCACAGCATTGGAAAATGTTTGTATTCCTGCGTTTATCCATGGAAAGGGGCGAGCGGAGGCTGAGGTAAAAGCAAAAGAGCTATTGGAATTGCTAGGTGTTTCGAGTCGAATTAATCATAAACCTGCTGAAATGTCCGGTGGTGAGCAGCAACGTGTGTCAGTTGCACGTGCGTTGATGAATGATCCATCTATTATTTTAGCGGATGAACCTTCCGGCAATCTGGATTCCGAAAATGCAGCGGCACTACATCAGCTGTTTTTCGATCTTCGAAATAAATTTAAACAGACATTTATCATTGTAACCCATAACGAAGAATTGGCTCGTATATCTGACCGAACAATTCATATGCGTGATGGATTGGTGGTGTAGAAGGAAACCCATGCTGATTTGATCAGATAAATCTATGGCGCTTTGATTGCCAAGGAAAAACAACTATTATTGATGAAAAAAATATTGATAACTTTTGGAACTAGACCGCTAGCAATGCGTATCGCCAAAAAGCTTTCAAATAGGTTTGAAGTTTTATATGCGAGTTCAGAAGAGATTCCCGAGTTACTGTTAAAGTCTGGAAATTATGTGTCTATCCCAAAAGGATTGTTACCCACTTTTGCACACGAACTACTTAAATTGAGTTTAGACCAACAGGTAGACTATGTTTTGCCCTTAGGTGGGTTCGAGCTGGAACCATTAGCTGAAGCCAAAGTTTTATTTGAGGAGTATCAGATTTCAGTTCTTGTGCCAGATAAGGATATCCTAGAGGCATTCCCTATTATTGAAAATCCACCCGCTGATCTTCCTTATGTCCTGCTTTCAAAAGGTGCTGATTTATTGGGTGCTGGAGGGTATGGAAATACATTGGATGGACTGTTGGTATCTTCGGATTCTGAGGAAGATTTTGCCTTAGTCTGTGTAGCGAAATAAATAGTTTTATTCGCTGTTTGCTACTTGTTGGACATATGATATGTACAACGTTTTTACTAATTTAAAGGTTTATATGTGATGATGTTTCCAGAAGAAAAAAAGGTGTATGTCTTTGAATTAGATGATGTTATTTTTCCGAAGAAAGACTATCTGCTTCAAGTTTATTATCTCTTTGCCAACTTTATCGAGTTTACAGAAACATTTCCACCGCAGGGCGATTTGGTAAACTTTATGAAAAAGCATTTAGAAAGCCAAGGGGAGGAATCGTTATTTGAACATGCACAAGAGACATTTGGATTTGATATCAAGTATAAAGAGAATTTTGAGCGACTGCATGTGAATGCTGTATTACCGCTAAAACTTCATCTTTTTGACCATATTGCAGCATTATTCTCTCAATTAAACGCAGCGAATAAAAGAATATGTGTTTTGACAAAAGGAAATCCACTGGAACAAATAAACAAGGTGAAATTTGTCGAATGGGGAGCGTTTAGTGACCAGATAAAGATTTACTTTCAGGATGAACTTGTTTTTCGACAAATCGATCCTGTTCAATTCTTGGCTCAAGAATTTGAGGTCGATGCGGCTGCAATTCAATTTGTGGACTAAGTTTGCATTGATTATCTTTGTACTATCTACCAACAATGTGTTGATTCAAAATAAACAGGAAAACATTGTTGAAAAGAAATTATGATTAGGGATATAAAAGCCCTATTTTTATATAAAGCCCTTGGATTTATGAATAAAGTGAACAAGCCTGCCACGATTAAAGAAATTGCCAAGAAGCTGAAAATCAGTCCTTCCACGGTTTCGAGAGCATTGAATGACCATCCGAGTATTGGATTGGTAACAACAATGCGGGTAAAAAAAATGGCTGAAGAGCTGAACTACGAACCCAATCAGACAGCCATTTTCTTTAAACAACGAAAGACATTTACGATCGCTGTTATCCTACCTAGTTTATCAGAGCCATTTTTTTCTTTTGCGATCAGCGAAATCGAAAACGTTGCTTCAGCACAACGATATACTGTTTTAATGGGGCAGTCGTTGGATGATCCGGATCGGGAAGAGCAAATCTTAAAAACGTTTAAAAATCATCGCGTTGATGGTATCTTGATGTCGATAGGAAAGAAGACGACCAATTTGGAATTTATTGAAAAATTAGAGTCTTCCGGAATCCCAGTTGTCTTTTTTGACTGTGTTCCTAGCTTGTCGAACATCAATAAAGTCCAAAGCGATTTATCAACAGGAATGAATGAGGCCGTTGATGCTTTTGTTGCCCGGGGGCATAAGGTAATCGCCTTAGTCAATGGGCCAAAGACCTTACCCGCTAGCGAGGATCGGAAAGTAGCTTATTTATCTGCAATGAAGCGGAATGGTATGGATATTCTAGAAAAGAATATTATTGAAACAGACCTGAGTACAGAAGGGAACGAAAAAGCAATGGACAGTATCTTTGCGATGTCTGAAAGACCATCAGCGATTATTTCTTTTAATGACTTTGTTACATTGGATTTAATGAAGGCAGCTCGACATAAAGGATTGGTCTTAAACCAAGATATCTTTTTTATTAGTTATGCCAATTATCCCCTTTGGCAGTATATGGAAAATCCGCCAATGGGACGTATAGAGCAGTTCCCAGGAATGCAGGCGCGTAAGGCTGCTGAAATTTTATTTGAACGTATTGAGAATACAGAATTAGCAGATCAGCAAATTGTCTTTAAATCTAGATTGGTGATGTAATTCCTTTGCTTAAATAATATAAAAAAGAGCGGCAAATTATTCAATTTTCCGCTCTTTTTTATGCTTGTAGCCGTTGTGGATTATAAGTGAATAACTTCACCATATGCATCAGCACATGCTTCCATGATAGCTTCACTCATTGTTGGATGCGGATGAATTGTTTTGATCATTTCGTGGCCTGTTGTTTCTAATTTACGGGCAACGACAACTTCGGCGATCATTTCAGTGACATTTGCTCCGATCAAGTGAGCACCTAGGAATTCACCATATTTTGCATCAAAGATTACTTTTACAAAACCATCTTTTGCTCCTGCTGCAGAAGCTTTTCCTGAAGCAGAGAATGGGAATTTACCCACTTTAATTTCATATCCAGCCTCTTTTGCTGCTTTTTCAGTATATCCTACAGAAGCAATTTCAGGAGAACAATAGGTACATCCTGGGATATTGTTATAGTCAATAGGGTCTACATGAAGACCTTTGATTTTTTCAACACATGTGATACCTTCTGCTGAAGCAACGTGAGCCAGTGCTTGTCCTTTGACAATATCGCCAATAGCATATACGCCTTCAACGTTTGTTTTGTAGAAATCATCTACTACAACACGACCACGATCAGTTTTTACACCGACTTCCTCTAGACCTATGTTTTCGATATTTGGAGCGATGCCCACTGCAGATAATACAACTTCTGCCTCGATGATTTCAATACCTTTTTCAGTTTTGATAGAAACCTTGCTCAGTTCACCCGTTGTATCAACGGACTGAACTTCGGATTTGGTCAAGATGTTGATACCTTGTTTCTTTAAGCTTTTTTCTAATTGTTTAGAAATTTCTTCGTCTTCAACAGGAACAACTCTATCCATAAATTCGACGATAGTTACTTTTGTTCCGATTGCGTTGTAGAAATGGGCAAATTCAACACCAATGGCACCAGAACCAACCACAACTAAAGATTTTGGTTGGTTAGGTAATGTCATTGCTTGACGGTAACCAACGATTTTTTTACCATCTTGTGGTAAATTAGGCAATTCACGAGAACGTGCACCAGTCGCTAGAATGGTATGTTTTGCCGAATATTCTTTAGTAGAACCGTCTGCGCCTTTCACATCGATTTTACCAGCTTTTTTAATTTTTGCAGTACCATTGATGACATCGATTTTATTCTTTTTCATCAAGAACTGAATTCCTTTACTCATTCCTTCAGCGACGCCGCGGCTTCTTTTGATGATCGCTTCGAAATCAGCCTCACCACCTTGAACATTGATGCCGTAATCCGCGGCATGGTTTAAATATTCAAATACCTGAGCACTTTTCAATAATGCTTTTGTAGGGATACAGCCCCAGTTTAGGCAGATTCCGCCTAATGATTCGCGTTCAATAATCGCTGTTTTGAACCCTAACTGAGCGGCTCTAATGGCAGCAACATACCCGCCTGGACCACTACCGATTACAATGATGTCGTAATTCAT
>JAITLV010000179.1 GCA_031277685.1 Sphingobacterium sp.
AAAAACACCATTTCTGGTGTTTGCTATGCGGGATGGAATCAGTTGAGGATCTTGTAGACCATTTCTTTTAGAATTTCCTCACTGCTGAAATTGCTCGGGACATTGACTCCCTTGGATTTTAAATCTGTTTCTTTCAACACATTGAGCACATCAAAAGTTTTCCTTCGATTGTAATTTCTTGCAGCAAGCTCGTATTCTTTCAAGAAGAAAGGATGTACCCCCAATTCTTTCGCGGCGACCGATTTGTCGATCAGGTAATGGTATTTAAGGATTTTCGTGAAGTAGGTGGCAATTTGTCCAATGACCATTACCAGCGGATTATTTTTGGGGTTGGCCACAAAATAATCGACAATCTGATAAGCTTTTAAGGCATTACGTTTAGCCAATGCTGTATTTAATTCAAAAACATTATAATCTTTGGAGATACCAATATTTCGTTCAACATCTTCCATGCTGATCTCTTGACTCTTTGGAACATTAAGCATGAGCTTGTCAAGTTCATTGGACACTTTGGACAGATCATTACCGAGATAATCTGCAATCAGTACGGTAGCTTGTGGATGAATACGCCAACCTGCATCTTTCATATAAGCCCCAATCCAGGGTGCTACCTTATCATCGTAAAGCTTGGCCGCATCAATCACCAATCCAGCTTTCTCAAAAACTTTATAGACCTTTTTACGCTTATCAAATTTGCCATGTTTATAACAAAATACAAGAATGGTGGTCGGTGTCAGATGTTCCAGGTATTTAGTAAGCAGTTCTTCTGTATCCGATTTCCATTTTAGCTCCTGTGCTTCCTTGATAATAATCACCTGATAGTCACTGAGCATGGGGTACCGTTTTGCCGCATTGACAATGGTTGATATATCAATATCTTTTCCGTAAAAAATAGATTGATCAAAGCCTTTCTGCGCATCATTCAATACTGTTGTTTCCAACGCATCGGCAATGGTATCAATGAAATAACTCTCCTCCCCTTGCAATAAATACACTGGTTTGAAAGACCTGTTCTTAATATCGGATAAGATCGGATTTATGTTCATATGTTAAAACTGTCGATAAGTGTTCAATTTGCCAATCAAGCGCATTTATGCGAAGCAAAATTACGATTTTAACGGCAAACCAACCGGGTAAATTCTGTAAATTTACGCATTTTACTTTTGGTTCATGTCTTACGATTACGTTAAGCAATTGGTATAAAATGATGAGCATGACGCCAAACTACCCTCATCATTTGACCTGACTACAACAATCATAACAGTGGACTCCGGATTTTTCTAAGCGATAGAGACACACCATTCAGCAAAAAAACAAGCTATTTCAGGAGGAATGGATTTATTTTTTTTGCTAAAATTTTAGTATATTTGTGTATGTTTTCACCGACTCCACTGAACTTACCGCCGTTTAAAGCTAAAATATCCAAAAAGAACAATGCGATTTACATCTTTGACGAACTTAGGAAAAAGGATCTGGTGTTAACTCCCGAAGAATGGGTTAGACAGCACTGGATCAACTATTTGTCGCTTACTAAAAATTACCCCAAATCACTGATGCATATTGAAGGTGGGTTAAAATTAAATAGCCTCCAGAAACGAAGTGATTTGTTGATTTATAATAACAGTGGACATAAGGTTGTTTTAGCCGAATTTAAGGCACCACATATAAAAATTACCCAGCAGGTTTTCGAGCAAATTGCAAATTATAACACGGTGCACCGTATACCATACTTGTTAGTGAGCAATGGTATGAGTCATTACTATTGTAAAATTGATTTTAATACGGAGTCTTACGAATTTTTGGAAGACCTCCCCAACTACAACGAAATTAGCTAAGAGGCTATGCATGAAACAGATAAAAAATTAGCGCAGATAAATGGTATCCCCAGCACTTAAAGACGGATCAGCGAAAAAATGTAAAGTACATGTAAAACATCTTTTCAATTTATTTGATTTTTAAAATATAGTTTTATATTAGTCCTACAAAATAGAAAAAAGTAAAAAGATGAATATAGATAAAAACGAATTCAGAAAATATGCAGTAAAGCATCACCGTATTGGAAGCCAACATGTTGATAGCTTCATTGCTCGTACAGAGACTAGCATTCCGACAAACCTGACACCTTACATCGTTGAAGAACGTCAACTGAACGTTGCACAGATGGATGTATTTTCGCGTTTGATGATGGATCGTATCATATTTTTAGGCAGCGGTATTGATGATCAGGTAGCCAACATTATTCAGGCACAGCTCTTGTTCCTACAATCTACCGATGCACAACGTGATATCCAGATCTACATCAATTCACCAGGTGGAAGCGTATATGCTGGACTAGGAATTTATGATACCATGCAATATATCACGCCAGATGTAGCTACTATCTGTACGGGTATTGCTGCTTCTATGGGAGCTGTTCTTTTGGTTGCTGGTGCAAAAGGCAAACGTGCAGCCTTACGTCATTCACGCGTCATGATTCACCAACCTTCGGGTGGCGCACAAGGAGTTGCAGCCGATATGGAAATCAACTTACGTGAAATGATGAAATTGAAAGAAGAATTATACACCATTATTTCAGATCATTCTGGACAAACTTACGAATGGGTAGAAAAATCTTCAGATCGCGATTACTGGATGAGAGCCAATGAAGCCAAAGAATTCGGTATGATTGACGAGATTTTACTTCCTAAGAAGGAGATTATTAAATAACAATGGCAAAGAATAACGATAGAGACATTCACTGTTCGTTTTGTGGCATAAGCAAAAATGAGGCCCAGATGCTTATTGCAGGCAACGGAGCACACATCTGTGACAGATGTATCCAGCAGGCAGGCGAAATCTTGGCCGAAGAATTAAAACAACGAAAAAGTAAAACTTTACAGACTGCTTTAAAGTTGATCCGCCCTTTGGAGATTAAAACTCACCTGGATCAATATGTAATCGGTCAGGATGATGCGAAAAAAGTAATTTCAGTAGCAGTTTATAATCACTATAAACGTTTAAATCAGAAAGTGGATAAAGACGAGATTGAAATCGAAAAATCCAATTTGATTATCGTTGGTGAAACAGGTACAGGTAAAACCTTGCTGGCAAAAACTGTTGCCAAGATACTCAACGTCCCCTTCTGTATTGTGGATGCAACTGTATTGACAGAAGCAGGGTATGTAGGGGAAGACGTAGAAAGTATATTAACACGTTTATTGCAAGCGGCAGATTATGATGTAGCCTCTGCAGAACGCGGTATTATCTATATCGATGAGATTGATAAAATTGCACGTAAAAGCGATAATCCGTCTATTACAAGAGATGTATCGGGTGAAGGTGTGCAGCAAGCTTTATTGAAGATTCTGGAAGGTACAGTTGTAAACGTTCCACCTCAAGGCGGCCGTAAACACCCGGATCAAAAAATGATCGCAGTCAATACAAGTAATATTCTATTTATCTGTGGTGGTGCATTCGACGGTATTCAAAAGAAAATTGCAAACCGTCTGCGCACGCAAACAGTAGGTTATAAAATGAACGAAGACGAAGAGGAAATTGACTTGAACAATCTATACAAGTATATTACACCTCAAGACTTGAAGAACTTTGGTTTAATTCCAGAGTTAATTGGCCGTCTTCCTGTATTGACTTACTTAAATCCATTGGATAAGGAAACTTTACTGAGCATTTTGACTGAACCAAAAAATGCATTGGTAAAACAATATAAGAAGTTGTTTGAATACGAAGGTATCGAACTAAAATTTGATCCTGACGTATATACGTTTATTGTTGATAAAGCTGACGAATTTAAACTTGGAGCCCGTGGCCTCCGCAGTATCTGCGAAGCCATTATGCTGGACGCCATGTTTGAGATTCCGTCAACAAAAGAGCAAACGGGACAGAAAGCATTAGAAATTACCTTGGACTATGCGAAGACAAAATTCGAAAAGTCCGATTTAAAAAAGCTTAAAGTCGCTTAAAAAAAATCCCGTTCGCTGAACGGGATTTTTTTTTAGAAAAGAATTAAAAATCTTATATTACAATAATAACATAGCC
>JAITLV010000223.1 GCA_031277685.1 Sphingobacterium sp.
GAGGAAGTTTTGAGTATCTTTGAAGAAGAAATAAAAACAAAAATAGGAAGGAGCGATACTATGGGGACTCAAGAATATTTATTAGATAAGGCTGAAAAAAAAGGAATTCAGAAAGGCAAGATTGAAGGTAAAATTGAAGGCAAGATCGAAATGCTTAGAGAGCTAGGTTTTACCATTGCTGAGATCTGCCAAAAGCTCGGTCTGGCCAAGCCTGATGTGGAGAAGTATTTCAAGGGAGCATAAGAACTGTAATCAACTTTAAAGTTTATAATATTTGTTGTGAGCCATTTCCGAAAGGGAGTGGCTTTTTAATTTTATAAGATTGGGGGGCACAACAAAAAATCCTCTTTTACCGACGATAAAAGAGAAACAATTTTAAATACGGACTATGTTATGAGAAAATCTTATCGTTAATAATAAAGTGCCCTAATAAAGTAAGGCGTGTCTTAGCTTAATCCAATTACTGGACGCTCACCATCGCCGTAAAAGTAGTCGAAGAGTTGACTAGGTTTAATTTGTGATATTTTTGCTAAAGCATACACTTGATAGGGATAAAAATCGGTTTCATCATTGGCATGTCGGATTCTGCTTATTCGACTTCCACTGGCACCAATTGCAAATGCTATTT
Organism: Sphingobacterium sp.; assembly: GCA_031277685.1. Classification (GTDB taxonomy): domain Bacteria; phylum Bacteroidota; class Bacteroidia; order Sphingobacteriales; family Sphingobacteriaceae; genus Sphingobacterium. Next base: position 629 of record JAITLV010000223.1, read on the forward strand.
CTCCATCTGTAAGGCTAATACCTGAGATAAATTTTGCGAACTGAGTTAGATTTTCTGTCGGAGATCTAAGCCCTGGATAGGTGTAGTCATGGAATAAGTCCTCGCAAGCAATATTGATATCCCTGTCGAGTTCTTTCAAGACCAAGTAAAACATACGTCCAGAAAAAATATCTCCTCCATTACTTGCAATTAGGTCTTGAATTTTGTCCTTTTTATCTTCTTTCTTAACTTTGCTTAGGTCACTTGATCTAATCAAATCATAAGCATATTTTCTTAATTCTTTAAATTTAATATCTTTATAATCAGATGATTCTGTATTTTCTTGAATAATATTTTTCATTATTATTGGTAATTAGCTATATTTGTTTAATAAACAGTTCGCTGGTTATAGTCTCGACAGAAAAAACTAGCAATTTTACAGACGCGAGACCACTGGGAGTTTTATCCTTACTTTTGCCTATATTTGCAATTGTGGGATAGGCTCCTGCTGGATGCTGCGTCGTGGTCTTTGCTAGTACCCTTCTGTTGGCTGAAAGCAGGAGCCTATCTTATATAGAGGCTTCCTCTTTCTTCCCCTCGAGACTCTTGTTAATAACCCAATTCATAGATTATGATAAAAGAGTCGAAAACATTCACCGTGCGGCAGCAGATCAAGGATCAGCTTCGACAACATGCAGTAATTCTGCTCACCAAAAACAAATTCTGTGCGCCAGAGTAAAAACTAACAATATTAAAATCAACAAAGCCGATACCCTACGGTAGCGGAATGCACATAAAAATGCCTTAATGACATATTTAAAGCATGTCAATTGTTGATTTTGCCGACCTGTTTTTCTTTAAGATCAATGCCCCGACAAGTGCACTGTTCTCATTCTTTTATTTTACCATCTTAAAAGTAGGAATTTTGTAGTTCAGAAACAAAGATTTTAGAAAAACATCATTATAGATATTCTATATTAAAGGTCGGTTTTTCATTTTTATACGGATGCGGTATCGTCCCTATGTATTCACATGTAACTGTCTAGCACCGCTTCTGAAGACCTATTAATAGTGCTATTTATTTACCGGAGTGGCTCAGGCCAGACCCTGGGATGATATTGCTGATTCCGATCGGACAGGATAATCTTTGCCTTAGGTCATTCCATTAAAACTTAAAAAATGAGACATTTTTTTAGGGCAGGAGAGGTCTTGCCCATGCTGAAGACAATAAAAATATTTAGTGCCCTACTATCTATCCTATGCTTAGTTTCTATGTTTAGTTTATCGGCTCAGACGCCCCGCCAGGACAGCGGGGCCAATGGGCTATTTACTCGGGAATCGACGACGGATTCGTTAAGAAGGAATTTACTGGATGTTGAAACCGCCATTTCAAAAAAAAGGTATTCGGATACCAGATTAAGGGTGAAGTATCCTTACATAGACTTTAAGAGATATCCCTTTTACATTTATAATGTAGACACAACGAAAATAGGCTATATACGCAAGGGGGAGACAATTCCCGACCGCATTTTGGATATGCCCTTGAGAATGTTAAACATGCCCAATGGACAGACGACAACAACATTGCGCGAATTATCAAATCAAGAATTCCTGGTGCTAGATCTTTGGGCGGAGTATTGTGCGCCCTGTATAAAATCTATGGACAAGTGGGAAGCCTTATATCCAAAAATTAAAAATAAAATGCAAGTAGTAGGTGTAGTAAATGACGCTGAATACAAGGGAATAGTAAAAGTTCATGAGAGACATTGGACACGCCCACAGATTATTGGCCCCACAGCTCCAATATTGGCCCGTTATTTCACACTGTACGGTGGTGTAGGTCCATCAATATGGATCAAAAATGGAAAGCTTTTCGGAAGAACCTCTTCAAAGCCGGTAGATCCTGACTATATATTTCGTATTCTGGAAGGCAAGCTCGATCATATACCTGATTTTATTAACTGGGATCTCGACAACCAAATCCAATAGTCATGAAGATAAAATTAGTATTCATACTGTTTCTTTTTAATTCCGTAGTTACGACCTCCCTTTTTGCGCAGCAGACGGTGAACGTTAAGGGAAGAGTGGTTGATGGAAAAACAGGGACACCTGTAGGTAATGTTTCTGTTCAGGTCCCTGGAGGAAAGGTAGTGTCCAAATCTGACTCCTTAGGTCAATTTCAGGCATTATTATCAGCTACAGTCAAGACATTGGTTTTCTCTCATGTGGGATACAGATCCGATACAATCACTGTGGATCAGAACGATGGCCACTTACTGATCAAATTGAATCACCGATCAACTATTTTAGAAGAGGTCGAAGTGCTTAATACTGGGTACTACAGGATTCCCAAAGAGCGCGCGACAGGATCTTTTGGATTTGTAAGCAAGGAGGATATAGCACGTGTACCGGCTACCAATATTCTGGATAGATTGGACGGAATCGTGAACAGCCTGACCATGGATCGCTCCAGCACGAGTGGGGAACGTGCCGCAGATCCCAAGTTACGGCTTCGTGGACTCTCCACAATTCAGTCAAATAGCGAGCCGCTAATTATCCTGGATGGTTTTGCTTACGAGCAGGGTCTGGCCACGATTAATCCCTCGGATATCGCCAGCATAACAGTGCTCAAAGATGCTGCAGCTGCTTCCATCTGGGGGGCAAGAGCTGGAAATGGCGTTATCGTCATCTCGACCAAAAAGGGGACCACCAACCAGCCGACACGTATACAATATGGGGCAGTATTCCAATTGCAGGATAAACCGAATTTATACGATGCACCAAATTATCTTCCTGCAGCGACAGTGCTGGATATCGAAGATGAGATGTTCAGCCGTGCAAACTACCTCGAGCGCAATCAGACGCCAATCCCGCTCTATACAGAATGGCTGATAAAACACCGGGATAAAAAGATTTCGGATCAGGAATTGCTGAATTTTAGGGATCAATTGGCTGCAACGGACACCCGGAAGGAAAGCCTCAGCTATTTTTACCAAAAAGGATTTAACCAGCATCAGGACATCGCGTTTACCGGTGGTGGAAAAAGCTATGCATTCCGCTCCTCCGCTTCCTACGATAGAAACCGTTCTTTTTTGAAAGGGGATACCTACACCAGATGGAATGGCAACATGCAGGGGACGATTCACTGGGGTGAAAAGTTTAAAATTACGCCATCCATATGGTATACACAGCAATTCAATGTGCAGAACGGGATAGGCGTTAGCAGTTTTACCGGTGGTGGGAATTCCGTGGTACCTTATTACCGGTTTCAGAATGAAAGCGGACAAAGCCTACCAATCGTGAAGGGGCTCCGTTACGGGTATCAGGAATCGGCTGCTGGCCTCGGTTTGTTGGACTGGATGTATCGGCCCTTGGACGAGCTAAGGCTAAATGACAACAGATCCTCGGATCAGGAACTGCGCATGCAAATGGGGCTCTCATATGAGTTTTCAAAATTGATCCGTTGGGAGGTCTTTTATCAATATCTCAATAACCTGAGTGGACAAAGTACCTTGTATGATAAAGACAGTTATTATGCACGTGATCTGGTCAACAAGTTTACGCAGGCGAATATGACGAAGGTAATTCCCTATGGTGCTATCCGAAGGGAAGGGGGACGTACAGGTGCAAGATCGCACTCCATCCGTACCCAGCTGTCGGGGGAATGGAATCATCGAAACCAGCATCAGCTGAATTACCTTCTGGGGGCCGAACTGCTCGATCGCATAACGACCACTTCTCCTTTTGCGTGGTCCTACGGCTACGATCCTAATCTGCTCACGGGAAGGGCGAATTTTGATTATACAAAAAGGTATACCACAAGGCCTACAGGGACGGCATTGATACCGGCGGCAAGTGGTGGCTATGGTCTCAATACCTATAGATTTCTATCCTATTACTCCAATCTGGCCTATAGTTATCGGGATAAATATCTGGCAACAGCGAGTCTGAGATGGGATGCTTCCAATATCTATGGGGTCAAAACAAATCAAAAGGGGGTGCCGCTCTGGTCTATCGGTCTGGGCTGGCAAATGGGCCAAGAGGATTTTTTCCAGAATGATATCATCCCTTCCTTCAAATTAAGGGCCACCTACGGCAGCAGCGGAAATACTAATCCGAATGTGTCGACTTTTCCGATCATCTCGTATACGATCGATGACCTGACCAATAATACAGCTGCGGTGCTGACCAGCGTAGGCAATCCTTCCCTACAATGGGAACGGGTTAATACGGTTAACCTCGGAGTAGATTTCGGAACACGGAATAACCGCTTGACAGGTTCTCTGGAATATTACCTGAAAAAAGGTAACAACTTGATTGGTGCTGATCTAATGGATCCGACCACCGGTATTATCGACAATGTATATCCGACAATTGTCAATCGGATCAACTATGCCAATTTGAAGACTAAAGGCTGGGATATAACGGTCAATAGTAAGAATAGCGTTGGAGCGTTCAGCTGGGACACAAGATTGCAGCTGGCTAAGGTGGACAATAAAGTGACACACTACAATACCAATGATATCTCTTCTGCTTCCATATTTATAGACAGCAGGCCACCGGTGGTCGGACAGTCCTTGGATGTCATCTACGCATTTCCATGGAATGGGCTGAACAATGAGGGCAAACCTATTATTTATAAAGATGGTGAGTTGACCGCGGATTATATAAATTACTATAATGCTTACCCCATTGAGAAGCTCACTAAAATAGGAGGGCGGATACCGACCTTAACGGCAGGCTTGCTGAACACCTTTCGGTGGAGACAGTGGTCGGTATCGGCCAATATCGTCTGGAAATCGGGCTATTATTTCCGGCGGACAACCATGGATCCACTGGGTGAGACCACAGGTGCCTATCACAAAGATTATTATCGTCGCTGGCAAAAGCCTGGTGACGAGGTTTTTACGGATGTGCTGCCCAAGGCTACGGCCAATTCGCCGGAAATTAGGGCAATTGGATCAATGACTTCGTATTCTTCATTGCTCTGGGAGCGGGGCGACCACCTACGGTTGCGGGATATAACACTGTCTTATCATTGGATCAACAAAAATAGGGCTGCGGTTGTGAAGTCGGTAAACTTCGGCTGGTCAATGACAAACATCGGCATCATCTGGCGACAGAATAAATATGGGCTCGATCCGGATATTCCCATGGCACCGTATCCTAACCCTAGGATAACATCATTTTCACTGAATATCGAACTTTAAAATATTTGTATCATGAAAACGCTATTATATGCAGCTGTCTTAATATTGGTGAGCAGCTGCTCCGGGTCTTTTTTGGAAGTAAAAACAGATCAAAGCCTCGTGATTCCTTACCGTACAGAAGATTACCAGGCTATTTTGGACGATGCTTTCCGAACAATGAATACAAAGGCAAGTATCGTGCTGGGTACCATCGCTGCAGATGAAATTCAGGTAGATGAACAGCAATTGACAAATTTGACCCCCGTGCATCAGCGTAATGCCTATCTGTGGAAAAAAGAGGATCTATTTGAAGGAGAGCAATCCGATGACTGGAATTTCGGCTATCGACGAATCCTATATGCCAATCAGGTAATTGAAGGTATTCAAAAAATTAAACCCGATATTGGACAGCTTGTTGCATGGAATAATGTCAAAGGATCGGCACTATTCTTCCGTGCATTCAATTATTATCAACTGGTACAGTTGTTTTGTGAAGTCTACGACGAGAAGCATGGAAAAGCGCAACTTGGTCTGCCGCTACGGACGGAACCTGATATCTCTCTGAAGATCCCCCGTAGTACATTACAGCAAACTTATGATTTGATCTTACAGGACTTAAGTGAGGCTGAAGAACTCTTGCCGATGGAACCGACCATAAAACAGCGGCCTTCGCGGCTGGCTGTTAATGCCTTGCGGGCAAGGATATACCTTCAACTGCGAAAGTATGATTTAGCATTGGCAGAGGCAAACGGAGTGCTTGGCCGGAAAAGTACCTTACTTGACTTTAATACGGTACCGTTTGACCCCAATAGCTTTGCAACATTACAGCCTCTTGCTGCAGTAAACCCTGAAATTATCTTTGATTTTTCGGGATCAATACCCGAAATACAGCGCATCGGATTGTATTGTGTCAACCAAAAGTATTTTGACAAATATCAGGAGGGTGATCTGAGGAAAAAACTGTTCTTTAAAGATTTCAATAATTTTAAAATATTTATAGGCAGCACCTCATTTTCCGGAGGGCCCCTATATGGTTTCGCTGTAGATGAATTGCAGCTGATAGCCGCGGAATGTGAAGTGCGTTTAGGTAATCTCAGTAAGGCACTGGAGTGGCTCAATACATTGCGTAAAAATAGATTTGAAAAGAATGTTGATTACAAACTTTATTCAAGTGACAAAAAGGAAGTGATAAACTGGGTCTTTGAAGAGCGGAAACGTGAATTAGTTTTTCGCGGTCTACGCTGGGAAGATCTTCGAAGATTAAACAAAGAAATGGAATATCCGATCACATTGGAAAAAACCTTCAATAGTGATTTAATCCGAATTGCACCCAATGATTCGAGGTATGTCTTTCCGATACCGCCAAATGCAATAGCGATAGGAGGGTATGAGCAGAATATCAGATAAAAAGGCAAAAGGGAGTTCTATTCGAGGCTCCCTTTCGTTTAATACCCAACAATTAGGAATGGCTAGGATTTCGCGCCTGTCCGGTTTGGGTAGCAGAGAGATCTGACATTGCAGTGGATACATCTTTCTCCAGTACTGAACCGCTATCTTCATTCTCATCAAATGTCAGTTGAAAAGCACAGTATTGACCCGAGCTGTTTGGCTGAGCACAATCGTTCGGGTTTGGCGATGTCGAAGGTGCTGACCCAATACCAACAATACGATAATTGGAAGGAATATCACCGCCCGAAGGATTGATTTTTACGACATCATACCACACAGCTTGCGTCGCAAAAGATTTAGTTTCTTTCCTGGTCTTTACCTCTTTCTCGCTTTTAACTTCTTTTTCACTTTTAATACTTTGCGCATTCGCAGTCAACGCAATCCCTAATGTCATCACACCAATACTCATGGTGCCAATGACTCTTTTTACTAATTTTTTCATTTCTTATGTTTTAAGTTTATTCCTGATGCTTATCCTTATTATCCTCCTGGATCGGCCGTGGAGTTGTTCTTTATTGACCGATTTGTTCTTCCTGAATCTGATCGGTCGGTTAGCTAATACCAAAGTTAGCGCAGCAATCTGCCATAGATGTATGACTTTTTGGTAGGCCATTGTATGATTTTTTTGACTTTACAATCTGTCTCAAAATAGTATCAAATTGTCTCAATATGAATTTTAAGCGACATAATATTTTAATTTTAGCTGAATCAATCACACCAATTATATGCAGTATCGGGACAATAATTATTTAATTTTTTTTGGGCACCAAAGCCAATTGATAAGACCTCTTCAGGTACTTTTTTACTAAACCTTCTTATTTAATCCAATACCCTTTAATAAACATAGCTCATGAATTTTAAAATTAACAGTTTTAAAGTGGCTACTAAATTGTTGCTATTCAGCAGTAGCCTAGCTGCTGGAACCACTTTTACTATGCCCGCTGCACTTTATGCGCAGCAAGCACAGGCCAATCTAAAAGGTACTGTCAAGGACGGACAGGGGAAGCCCGTCCCTGGTGCTACAATCACGGTCAAAGGAAGTATCCTCAGTACATCTACCGATGCCAATGGCGTTTTTACGCTGCCCAACGTTAAAAAAAATGACATCCTTGTAGTTCGCATGATCGGATTTGCAAGCAAAGAAGTAATCTACACTGGAGGAGCCACAGTGGCAATACAGGTTAGCGCCGATACGCAAAGCCTAGACGAGGCTGTCGTAGTCGGTTATGGTTCACTCGAAAAAAAGGAAGTGACGAGTGTAGTCACCAGTATCAAGCAAAAGGATATGGTAGCTGGGGCTGTATCTCCGTTACTTGCCATTCAGGGTAAAGTCCCCGGCCTCAGTGTTGTCTCTACAAACGGGACAGACCCTAATGCAGGCATCTCTTTGCAGCTCCGTGGAGTCAACTCCGTCAATGCTTCACAAGGACCATTGGTTGTAATTGATGGTGTGCCCGGTGGCGACATCAATTCGGTCGCTAAAGAAGATATTGAATCAATAAACGTGCTCCGTGACGCATCGGCAGCAGCCATCTATGGTACCAGGGCCTCTGGCGGAGTCATACTGATCACGACAAAACGACCCCAGGTAGGTAAAGCTCAAGTTAATTTTACCTCTGAATATTTTATCGAAAGCATCCGAAAGCGTCCGCAGGTACTTTCTCCAGAGAAGTATGTAGAATATGGAATCGGTGAAGATCTAGGACATCGTACGGACTGGTATGATGAAGTGACCAATAACAATCCATTTAGCCATCGGCAGGTAATTAATATCAGCGGAGGTTCAGAGAACGCGAATGTCTATACAACATTTACCAAAAGAGACGCCACGGGTATGGCTATAACCTCCAAAAGGGATGAAATCGGTGGCCGTATGAATACTGCTTTCAAATTTTTTGATGGCTTTGCCGAATTAAATACCAATATAAGCTATAATGAGGTGAAAGCATTTGGCTCAAACGGGGATATCTTCAATAACAACGATATCTTCAATATGGCTTTGGTCATGAATCCAACAGAAACGCCTTATGACGCGAGTGATGTCAGTGGATATAATGTGCTTGAAGGTGGTTATGATATTTGGAATCCAGTTGCGGAGGCAAGATTACGATCGGATCAGAAACAATTTAAATACCTGCTGGCCAATACGACTTTAAAATTAAATCTGACCGAACACCTGACCACAAGTGCGACAATTGGCATAAAAAATAACACAGAACATGGCAATTATTACCGATCTGCCCAGCATCGCATCTCCAGACAGAATAGCGTGGACGGATTTGCAAAACAATACTATAGTAGATTCAATGACCGTGTTTTTGAATGGACCGCTAATTATACCAATCGTTGGGATAAGCATGCCCTCAATGCTGTTGCCGGTTACAGCTACCAGGATTTTAATGGACAGGGATTTTCGGCCGAAAACTCGGATTTTCCGGTAGACGGCATTAATGAACATGATATGAATAGCGGAACTTACCTTTCGGACGGGCGTGCAGGGTTGGGATCATGGAAAAATCCTTGGGTCAAACTTGCGGCCTTCTTTGGACGTGTCAACTATTCTTATCTGGACCGCTATATCCTTACCGCTACAGCACGATATGAGGGATCGAGCAAGTTCGCCCCAAAAAATAGATGGGGATTTTTTCCAGGGCTCTCTGCAGGCTGGCGTGTATCGCAAGAACCTTTTTTACGTGACGTTAAATTTATCAATGATCTAAAGCTACGTGCTGGCTACGGTGAAACAGGAAATGAAGGTTTTGATGCCAAAGTAGCAACACGGATGTATAGCGCCGACACCTGGTTTCTACAGAATGGACAATGGTTCAAAACCTACGGTGTGATGCACAATCAAAATCAGGACATTAAATGGGAAGTAAAAAAAGAATATAATCTGGGATTGGACTTTGCGGTCTTGAACAACCGCCTGAGCGGCCGTTTTGATATATACAAACGAAAAATCAATGACCTCATCTATGACATCAGCGTATCCCAACCCCCGGCAATTCACGACAAAACAACGATGAATGTGGGTAGCATGCAAAATACAGGTTATGAATTTGAGCTTAATTTTAAAGCAGTAGATAACGAAAACTTTAGCTATACAACCAGTATTGTAGGATCGCATAACAAAAGTAGGCTCAATACCTTATGGGGCAGCCAGACTTTTACTGACCGTAAGGATTTTCCGGCACCGGGTTCTCCGGGATCAGCTGTTAGATTATATCCCGGTCAGGATATCGGGCAATTTTTTATCTGGAAATTCGCTGGTTTCACCGATGATGGTTACTGGAAGCTATATGATAAAGATGGAAGTGCATTTGATGTACGGGATCGAAGTAAAACCCTTGAAGACAAATCTTTTGTGGGCAATGCGATACCCACACTCCAGCTTTCCTGGAATAACCAATTCACCTACAAAAACTGGGATGCCAGCATCTATATGCGTAGCTGGATTGGACATGATGTTTTTAATATGATCAATATGTATTACAGCCTTCCAAATGTAAAAGGGCAGAATGTCCTTGAAGAGGCTTATGATAAGCATAAGAATGTTAAAGGTGAAAAAGAGCTGAGTGACTATTGGCTGGAAAAAGGTACTTTCCTCAAGGTTGATGCCCTCAATATCGGCTATCGATTCAATCAACATTGGATCAAACCGCTTAAATCTATGCGTGTTTATGCTACGGCGCGCGATCTCTTTGTATTTACAAATTACAGTGGACTGGATCCGGAAGTGAATATCAACGGACTTGAGCCTGGTTTTGAGGAGCGTAATGTCTATCCCAAGACCCGGACTTTTATGATGGGACTTCAAGTTAATTTTTAACCATTTATATGACCAACATGAAAAAATATATTTCAATAGCAACTTTATCAATAGTAGTTCTCCTGGCAGGATGCACCAAATTAGATCAGGAATTTTATAGTTCGGTCACTCCTGATACCTTCTTCAAGAGTGAAAAGGACATCAACGCGGCATTGTTTAGGCCTTTTACACATGCCAAATGGTACCTGGGTGAAGACCGTTGGCGTCTGCAGGAATATACTGCCGACAACTTTGCTGTGACAACCAAAGGGCGCCATTGGTACAACGGTGGCGAAAATGAACGTTTTCACTACCACCGCTGGACACCAGATGACAATTGGATCTGGGAAAGCTGGCGTGGAACACTAATGGGAGTAGCATTGACACTCGACGCAAAAAGCGACTTGGGCAAATTGGATTACACTAAATTCGCTTTGACACCTGAACGGAAGGCTGCGGATCTTGCCCAGTTAGATGCATTGATCGCATTCTTTTATTTACGCGGGCTGGACTATTTTGGCGGTATGCCCATCTTTGAATCCTTAGAACAAGAATCCCTGCCCCGCAATACGGACCAAGAGCTTTTTGAACATATCGAAAAGCTGCTCAAAGCTGCTATTGAAAATCTCCCTATAAAAAAGTCGGACGACAAAGAGGAGGGGGCAATCCGAAAAGCAGCAGCGGCTGCAATGCTCGCGCAACTTTACTTTAATGCAGAGTCTTACATTGGAAAACCGATGTACGAAGAAAGCCGTAAAATCGCACAAGATATTATAGATAAGGTCTATGGTGATTACGCGCTGGACAGCAAATGGAACGGTGTACATGGATTTAAGAATAACTTATCTCCCGAAATTATTTGGTCCATGCCTTCTGAATTTAAAAAGTTGGAATACAATTGGTTCTATGGCGATTTTTACCATTATAACTCACGCCAATTTTTTGACCAGGATATGACCGGAAATAATGGGACACACCTGACGCCATCTAGAAAACCCGATGGTTCATTGTATAGTGGCTTTAAGCTAGGCAATCCCTTTGAAACGTTTGACAAGGGCGATCTGCGCAAGGAGCCTTATGTTTATCATAGTGCGGATCAGTATGAAGGGATGTTTATCATCGGCCCACATAAGACACCCGATGGAAAGGCTATCGTCGGAGGTGAAGAATACAATAGGCTGCCATTGATTTTTGTAGACCAAGTAGCCCGTTTTTCCGATGTTGGCCCAGGCAAGAAATACAGTTCTATCGATCAGCTACCCTCAAAAATGTCTGAAGGAGAGGAAAATACTGGCGTAAGACTTGTGAAAGTGCCAATCCCAAACCTTGCAAATAATGAATTGCGGTGGGGGGCGGATTTGCCAGCTATACGTCTAGCTGAAATTTACTATATGCTAGCTGAATGTAACTTTAGACGAGGTGACAAACAGCGTGCAGCAGACCTGTTTAATACTGTCCGAAAACGTAACTTTATAGATGGTGCCGACCCAAATCCAGTAAGTGCAGCAACGATTGACAAATATCGTATCATAGATGAGTGGAGCATTGAGTTTATAGGGGAAGGACGTCGTCGCACAGATTTGATCAGGTGGAAAGCCTTCACAACAGAGGAATGGTGGGATCATAAGCCCAGCAATGCAAATCATCTCAACCGTTTTCCAGTACCCAATAAGGCTATTGCAGGAAATAGTAATCTTGCACAAAATCCGGGTTACTAATAGAGTGTATGGGGTTATTTCTCTAAGGAATGACCCTATACTTTTTAAAGAAGAATGTGTCATAAAGTGCCATTCATTGACTTTTCTGGTATGCACTCGGAGAGACTCCTGTCTGCTTCTTAAAAAAAGTTGAAAAATTTTGCTGCTGTCCATAGCCACAGTAATTGCTGACTTCTTTGATGGAATATCCCGCCAGCAACAGCTCTTTTGCTTTTAGGACCAAAAGCTTATTCCAGGTTTGCTTAGGGGCTGCGCCATACATGGCTTTATAGCATCTGTTCAATTTGCTTATGTCTACCTGCAGTTGTTCGGCAATTTCCTGAATGGAGCAACAGCTAAAAGTTTTCATTACCTCACACCTGATCATTTGCTCGGCTCGTTCGGCTAGCAACAGGTTCGGATCTAGCTTTTCATACAGTTCAAAATTTTTATAAATGGCAATATCAAATAGGTCATAGACTAGTTTTACGGCCATCGCCTCATTGTCTTTATGATACGTAAAAAAATGCTGTTCGATATAGATAAGCTGATACCGTGTTCTTTCTTTTATAGGCCAGATCGCACTTTGGTAAATACGTTTTTTGTCTCGTAAATGGGCTGCTCTAAATTCAAATAAAAAGTGGTCCTCTTTAAAAATTGCTGTACGGATATAGCCGACATCAATCAGGATACCATAAACCAAATACGCACCTCGAATCAAAACTGTTTGAATCTTCCCTTTGGGAATATAAATATAACTGTCATGCCCCGAAGGCAGCTGAGCTTGACTACACTGAGTCGTTTGCTCAAGAATAACTACGGTAGGGGTGTGCAGATTGTATAACAGATGATAATCAGATTTATTCGTCTGCACGGTCAATTGAAATCGCTGCTGGACTTGAGTCTGGATGCGATAGAATATGACACTATGGTAATCAATATATTCTTCAACAAGTTGGATGCCTGGTCCTTCATAACGCTGTAGTTGCGAGTCTGGAAGCTTGGGCAGAAAGGCTCTTGTCTGGCTGGCAAATGTAGCCACCTCGGGGAGCATGAAATGGAATGTTTTTTTCATAAATGGAATGGTTGCAAAAAGTTCTTTTGAGGTTAAATACTGCTTATAAAGGTAAAATCGACGATTCCACTTTTACGAATAAAATGATATACGACAAATTTTTAACAAAAACATGCGGGAAAATGATGATATCTGTACGTTTCTAGTCCCAAAGACGACCTGTCGGTATAAAAAATGTACATTGCTGCAACATACCATCTCTTTCGCTTTTTTCGCGATTTTATCCAACATTTGTTTTGTTAGCTAACCGGTTTTATTAAATGCTCGTACGACAGCGGGACTGGCCTGACCCGCATGGTTATAGGCCAATATTTAAATTCTTTCCAATGAAAGATCATGTAAATAGTACAATCAAAGACACGCCTCCTGTAACGGGATTGACAATGGAACAGATGATAGGAATGTTTCCTGAAATGGAAGATGTGGTCGATGACGAAAAATGTTGGGTAGAAATTCCCGACATACTCAGCATTGCTTCCCTTTAGGGAGGCAATGCCTAATAGTTGTACTAGAAATAAACGAGCATCTCGTCGAAAATGCAAAAGCTATATTCGATCGCTGAGGCCGACAATAAAAGAATAAACCGATGGACAAAAATCACTTGACCAAGCCTTTTTGGTTCGCCAATGTCTGGACCTTTTTTCCTGATCTCGGGATTGATGATCTGGAAATTAACTATTTGAAATGGAGAGCACTCCAGGGCTCATTCGCTCAGATGGCTCAGCCTGCTTTATTGACGCAGGTGCTGGACCAGGAGATACGACAAACAATACCCAAAGACCTGAAGGGAATATGTATAGCCTTTCATTATGGTCCTTACCGACAATTGCCTCGCTACCTCATCGCTGCGGGCTATCGGATAGCTGTAGTGGCATCTCCTGAGGTCATCAGAAGGGAAAGCGATACAACTTTTAATGATCTCTTGATCAATAACCTGCCTAAAGACACATTGCAATACATAGATGCTGCTCGTCCCACAGTACTCAGAAATATTATTTCCGCACTGCAAGACCATCGAATAGTACTGCTTTATCTGGATGCGGATGCTGGGCTACGGCAGATGGCCGCTAAAAATCACCAGGCCTTGATGAAGGTTCCAGTACGACAGAAAGAACTTTATTTCCACTCAAATACGGCACGGCTTGCGTATAAATTTGGTATTCCGGTATCTTTTATGCTGATGGACAGGGGTAGTACAGATGGCCGTTGGAAAATAGCTTTGCTGAATAAATTGGCTTTCAGGAAAAATGAGCCGCTGCTCGGCTACTTGAAAAGATTCAAAATGAAACTCACACGGGTGTTAAATAGGATCATGAAACAGGATTGGACGGCTTGGGAAAACTGGCCCATGCTTCATTTATATCAACCTGATCTCGCGATAACAGATGCGAATGTTTCAAATGCGCCAGTTTGGGTAATGCCCATTAATATGCAACAAAGGCAGTTCTTTTTTGATGTGAAAAATAAACGCTTTTTTGAAATAAAGCCTATAGATTAAATTTCTTATAAAACACTTTTATTTCCTTTTTAGGAAAGATCCTGTCTAGATAATTATATGTTCTGTTATGATTTATTTATATTTAGTATTTCAAATAACCAATTAACGTATCCGTTACGCTATTGTATGAAAACGACAATAACCAGACAGCTAAATATTTACTGGGTTTTATATAAAGCCCAGATCTTATTCTTTCTCGGGGTGGCGATCATTATGTCAATTTTGATCAAGCTGAATGTACATGTTTGGGGGCGTCTTACCATACGTCATTTGGCCGCCTTAATAGGTCCTTATCTTGGTTCTTTTGGAGCATTTTGGCTGATCATCCGGGCATGTTGGCGACGACCATTGACGATCGGCATAGGCGCACTGTTTGTTTTGATTCTTTGGTTCAGGTATGCTGCTGACTTTTGGTATCATTATGCATATCACTGGCTACCCGAAATGGGGATTATTTTTTTTGTGAAAGAGATAACGCCCAGCAAGCTGATAGAATTCAACAATAAGGTATTTGTTGGAAATGTCTTAGTGATGGTCGTAGCAGGTATTGTGCAAGTAGTAACGCACTATATTTCCTTTAGAGAACGTTTTCAAAGACGCTCAAACGCATTGAATACGACAGCGATAGCTGCGCGTTTGTCGCAACATTTTACAAGACAATGGATCAAGATTGTGCTGGATAATAAAGTGCTGCATCGTTCAGATACGCTTCATCTGCTACAATATATGAATGATATGGTGGCAAATAAAAAATTAAAAGTCGCTATCGCAGAGGAATGGAAGCAACTCCAGGTAATGGCTTCTTGTTTTACCGATAGGATCATTCAATTTGAAGGCGAACAGCTGTTGACCAGGACTGATTGGAACAGGTCGATTCCAGCGGCGGCCTTGCTCTCCTGGTTTGAAAATGCGCTCGACCACAGTCCCAAGGGAAAACAATACATCATACGGATCGCCTGGTGCCGCAATGAGGACAGACTTCAGCTCAAAATGAGCAATACAACAGCTTCCTCCAAGTCGGATGGGCATACAGGTACCGGAACCCAGATGGTACAGCAGTTATTTGATCAGCTGCTTCCTGGTGCTTATACGATTGAATATATACATCATGCCAACACGTTTACCGCTCAGCTCACCTTTATGTAAAAACAAATTGTTATGCCAATAATCCCTATTCTTATTGTTGAAGATGTTCAGTATGATGCCCAACATTTAAAAAAATTATTGTCTCAGACCCAACTGGACCTTCAGATAGATACCGCTGATAGTCCGGGGGAAGCCATCGGTAAGGTCAATGCCAACAAGTATGATGTCATTTTTATGGATATTGTTTTGGGCGCTGATCCCGAGATGGGCGCGCTCAACGGAATGGACCTGTATGCGTCGATTGATCCCAAAAAAAGACCGCAGGTTGTTTTTATTACAAATCATCATTCCTTTTCCCTGCGTTCCTATGCATTGGATGCTGCTGATTTTATATCCAAGCCTGCTACTTTTCCAATGTTATGCCGGGCGCTGAATAATGCTTTTTTCCGTATGGCACTACCCATTAACATCGCATACAAGCCTCAGCCTGAGGCAGTATATCTGGAATTGTCAGACCGGATGTATCACCGGATGCAGTTTAAGGATATCTATTATATACAAAAAGTAAAAGGGGACAATGAATCGGCATTTTTTGAAAGAAATACAGAGATCGGCCAAGATGGACGTTTAAACCCACGGAAAGCAAAAAAAACGATAAAAGAGATCATACACTTCTTGCCTGAAGGTGGATTCGTGCAGGTTGACCAGTCAACGATCGTCAATATTGATTTTATAGCATCATTGCATAAAAATACCATACGTATGACCGAAGGCCCACAGCATAAATTCACGGTAACACGCAATTACATCAAGGAATTACGAAAAAAACTCAACCTTTTAAGCTAAACCCTTTGCCATTCAGACCCCATCCAAAATATTCCCGAGCATTTAACCTAACAATCAAAATATGAACTAAATTAAATGAAACATGGAAAAATTTTTTGAAGAAGTGAAATCTCAATTAAGGGATCTCGTACAGGCCGTTCAGGTCATTGCTACGCAAGCACAACAATTAAGCAAGGGTTATCTCGGTACCGCCACCGAGTTAATGGACAACACGGACATAAAATCCTTCTTGAAGATCAGGGATACCAAGCTTGGTGAATTAAAAGCACAGTTGCCCATATACAGTCTGGATGGCAAAGATTTTTATTTCAAAGAGGAGGTGATCGCCCATATTAAGGCAAATCCGAAAAATAGAAAATAGTTCACCCATGCTACTTGCCCAGGTTCGTCGTCCCAGATCTGGGCAAACTTTTACGTCTTGCTAGCTCCACACAACAACCTTACTCCCTCCACACAACAACCTTACTCCCTCGACACAACAAACTTGCTTCCTTAGTACTTGTTAAGCACAACCGCAAGACAAGCACAATAGCATTGGGCATCCTACTTTTCCTTACCATCGTTTTTGATCGTATTTCAACGCAAATAACCGCAATGCAACGTGCTATGGTCGAGCGCTTGACAACGGCTATTTCGGATAGCATATTTGTATTGTCAACGCAAAATGGGCGCCCAGTTGTGTTGCTGGTAAACAGATTTTTAAATACTCAAAATTCAAACAAAATGGCAAAATCAAAAGATAATATCGTGATGCAGGGTGCATCAGGTACCGTAGGTAAGATGCTGGTATTCCGCCAGCGGGGTGATCAGACTGTTATTGCCCGTAGGCCCAAGAAAAACCTGAATGCAAAGCCACCAACGACCAAGCAGATCGAAGTGCAGAATAGATTTATGGATGCTTCTTTGTATGCACGCACAGCAATTCAAGATCCCGATTTGAAGGCAGCCTATCAGGCAAAGGCCAATATCAACCAGACAGCTTACAATGTTGCATTCAAAGATTTCTTTACAGCACCCCTAATCCGGCGATGGGACGATAGTGGGTACCAAGGAAATGCAATTGATCAGATCGTAATGATGGTTAAGGATGTGATGGCGGTGGTCAAAATCGAAATACAGATCCTCGATCAGAATGATGCGGTGATTGAAACAGGGATTGCGCAGGACATGGATGGGATTGGTGTATCTTGGATGTATCAGGTTCAGCAAGACAATCCAGACTTTTTGCAGGCCAAGTATCTCGTCACACTCACCGATACACCGGGGCATCAATATGCGTACGAATTCAAATACGGAGATAAATAGCAGGCTGATGAGACTCACGCTCAAACGCGTTCGACAGGGGAAGAAGAGTACCCTGTCTGAACTTTACCGCGATGGCATCTTTCAATGTTACGTGCTCGAAGATAGCCTGCGCGATACCAAGGTAAAAGGACAGACTTGTATTCCCATAGGTGTATTTAAACTCGGTCTTAACTATTGGGGGGGAATGAACACGGCCTATAAAAAACGGTTCCCGGATATGCATCAGGGCATGATTGAAATAAAGGATATCCCAAATTTTAGCAATGTGTATATGCATATCGGTAATACGCATGAGGATACATCCGGTTGTCTTTTGGTGGGTACTTATTTTCATAAAAGTAGCGATGCTGATGACTTCGAAGTCTATCAGTCTGCTCAAGCATATCAAGAGCTCTACAAGGCAATCATCGAAAAGGTAAAAAGGGGAGAAGTGACTTTACATATCGAGCATGCTTTTATCAACAAGCCTTTGGCTTAACGAAGTAAGATCTCAATACTAAATACTAATATCTCATTGCCAATAAAAATCGGCTAAAGGTTTTAAAGCCTTTGGCTTAGCTAGCTGAAATCTAAATACTTATATCTCAATACTAAATACGAAACAAAATGAATAAAATCATAAACAAAATAGGAAATGTGCTCCAACTGCTGTTGGCAGCACCAATAAAACTGCCTGGAAAGGCACTAAATATAGCCCGGTATATTGCACTGGGGCTCGGGATCATCGAAACGGTAATAAACGAAAAAGACGATGGGTTAGGGGCCGGGGGGGAAGTAGGTCCTGACAACCAATTGGATAATACCAAGCAGTCTACAGTCGGGGCAATACGCAACGATAAGGAAAGGAAGGACTTGGTACAGCAGAAAGGAGCAAAGGATGAAACACAGTGATATACGATTCTCAGCTATCGGCGGGACGTTATGCAGTATATGGGTCTCCTTTTCCATCGGTGATCTGCTCTATGGTGCATTGACTGCACTGATAGGTACGCTCATAAGCTTCTTATTGAGCACGGTACTGAATAGGATATTTAGGCGAAAATGATGGTAGGGCATCTACACGAGTAGGTGCCCATTGCGAATGGTAATTGGTATTTATACGCCTGAGATGTATTTATACTTTTTTATGCATTGACTGATACGGGACTTGTATTGGACAACCGCTAATGGCATAAAGATTGGATTTACCCTATTGATTTTAATAAAATTTAGATTTACAAATACACATGAACTATGAGAAAATTTATGCAAACATTGGGCTTAGGAATGCTTATTTTAACAACAGTAATTGCTTTCACATCATGCAGTAAAGATGATGATCCTGCAGACAATAATCTTTTTATCGGTAAATACGAGGGGAAGATTGCATTTGACGACCTAAAGGATAACAGCAATGATGTATCTTCGGCTGATGGGACAATTACAGTAACGAAAACCGGTAATACCTACAACTTTGCTTTTGGCAATAGTATCCCCAATCTCAATGGCGTTGACTTCGAAGAGAAAGACAATGTGTTGGTCAATATAGGTTCAGCGGGTACTGGTGTGATCCGCATTGATGCGGGAAAATTAACGATCGGTTACACCAAAGATGACAAGGTGTGGACCGCCGATTGTCAACGTAAATAACAGAAACATAGCGCGTATTTCTTTTTGCAGAGCCATTTCCATCGGGGAATGGCTCTTTTTTTTTACGTTAATCCTTACTGCATATCCTGCAATAAAACATCTTTCCTGATATTGCTGCGTCGATTTTGGAGATACTTAATACTCCTGTTGTCTATATTATTAATCATAAAACAAATGCCTGTCGTAAACAAATAGGTGAACGAGAAATAATCGCAAATATTTATGAATATTTCTATTTAAGTATTATATTTTATTATTATATTTATCTTTATAACCTTTTGATAATAAATCTAATAACAGTATGAATTATGAAAGATAATTTCCGGATTAGTTTAACGTCTTTGTACCAAATTTTGGTTTAATCTATAGTAGATCAGGTGCCATTTACGACCATAGTTAAGGTTTGATAGCTATTTAAAGCAAGAGGTTTAGCTATAAAAGATGCGTAAATAGGCACTTTGCGTTTTAATATGTGACCTCCGAAACGGGGAAAATATTTAATTAAATAAAGTCTACTAGTTTTGTAGATTATATTTATATTTGCAACCAATTTAATTTATCACGCTATATAATTTTGATATGAAACGATTTTACATGCTCCCCAAACCTCCATCCTGAATAACCATTCGAATCACATACTAACAAGAACAATTTTTGTCTAACTAATCACCAAGAATGATATCTTATACCTTTTTTAAATGCAGAGCAGCCGTTGTAAGCCTGCTGCTGTTACTGCAATTCTTTCTATTTTCCGTAGCAGGGGCACAGGAAAATCAGACTTTTTCAATAGGGGGAAAAGTGACCGACAGCACAGGAACTGCATTGGCAGGTGTTGTGGTCAATATTAAAGCCAGACCACAAACCGGCACATCAAGCGATGCCGGTGGTAATTATAAGCTGAATGTGAAAAAAAATGATATACTCGTTTTCTCCCATGTTGGCTTTCAGTCTGTGGAACGACTGGTACAATCAAATTCGCCCATCAATGTTGTGTTGTCAGAAAACACGGAGCAACTGGATGAAGTGCTGATCACGGTACCATACGGGCAAGTGAAAAAATCTACATATACAGGGTCTGTCGGTTATATTGACGGTGCCACCATACAAAAATCCCAAGTCAGTAATGTGAGTAAAGCCTTACAGGGTACAGTAGCGGGGCTACAGTCTTTTTCTTCGTCTGGGCAACCTGGCTCTGATGCGACCATACGTATTCGGGGTATTGGTTCAGTCAATGCTTCCAGTGCGCCGTTGTATGTTGTGGATGGTGTGCCTTATACGGGCAATTTATCATCAATCGCCAGTGCCGATATCGAGTCTATTTCAGTCTTGAAAGACGCTACTGCTGCGACACTGTACGGTTCACGTGCCGCAAATGGTGTCATCATGATCACCACAAGGCAGGGACGTAAATCTGGTCCTGTGATTGATATAACTTCCAAGTTCGGCTTTTCTGATCGCGCACGGAGAGATTATGATCAGCTATCGACAGATGATTATTTTGAGCTGCTTTGGGAAGCTGTTCGTAACAATAGATTGGACAACGGTCTGAAGGCGGATGCTGCGGCGGAGTATGCTTCAAATAATCTGGCAGGGCTCGTCGGTATCAATCCTTATGGAACCAAAAATCCGCAACCTGTAGGCACTGACGGAAAATTAAAGGCTGGTCTCAAACCGCTTTGGGATGATAATTGGACGGATGCACTTTCGCAAGATGCGCATTTTACCGATGTTAACCTGAATGTCAGTGGCGGTTCTGATAACTCCCGCTATTATGTTTCCGCAGGCTACTTAAATGATCAGGGGGTGGCCATAGAATCTGGATTCAAACGCTATACTTTGCGGGCGAATATCAGTTCAAATATCAAAAAATGGCTTGAAGTTGGTGTTAATGTTGCTGGAACACACTCGATACAGGACTACCCAAAACAGGATGACTCCAATACTGCAAACGTGATCCTTGTTGGCCGTGCAATACCTTCGTTCTACCCAGTATATGAACGTAATCGGGAAACTGGCGCGTATGAGGAAAATAAATTGACCGGTGGCCGTATATTCGATTATGGTGCATATCGGGCAACCTCCTTTGCAAAGTCAAATTTAGCAGGATCGATGCCTTACGACCTGAGCCGTACAAAACGCGATGCGGCTACTGTGCGGGGTTACCTACAGATTGCTCCTATCCAAAATCTGACTTTCCGTTCTTCGGCCAATCTTGATTATGATAGCCGATTTGGACATAATTATACGAATCCGGAATTTGGTTCCGGACTGGAAAGCGGGGGGAGTGCAAGTAGATCCAATGTGAGATCAACGGCTTTCACCTTTAATAACGTCATCAATTATTCCAAAGAAATCAATGGTTTGCATAGATTTAAAGCGCTTGCCGGCCAGGAGTATTATGAGTTTAATACATCCCAGTTTGGCGGTACACGCTCAAAAGTAATTGCTAACGGATTCTTTGAACCTGATGTGGCGGCTGTTCTAAATGACTTTTATGGCAACAGCGACCAATACAAATTATTGAGTTTCTTTGGTAGTGGTGAGTATTCGTACAATGATCGCTACTACCTTTCAGCATCCGTACGCTCGGATGGATCATCACGCTTTCATCCGAACAATCGATGGGGGACATTTTGGTCTGTCGGTGGATCTTGGCGCCTCATTAACGAGAAATTTCTCCAAAACGCAAAAGAGCATGGGCTGAACAACCTAGGCCTGCGCGCCAGCTATGGTGCCCAAGGCAACGATAATATCGGTTACTACGCTTATCAGGCGCTTTACCTTGTTACGACTAACCTTGGAGAACAAGCATTGCGCGCATCGCGTTTGGCAACACCGGATCTCACCTGGGAGACGAATCTAAACTCCAATATCGGTTTGGATTTTGGCTTCTGGAACAATAGATTGAATGGTTCGGTTGAATATTTCCAAAGACGGAGTAAAAATCTGCTCTTCAATAGGGAACTCGTGCCTTCTACAGGATTCCCTACGATCAGTGAAAATATTGGAGCCCTGAAAAACTATGGTTGGGAATTTACACTGTCCGGGACACCAATATCCACAAAAGATTGGAAATGGAATTTGTCTGTTAATGCAACGACATATAAAAACAAAATCACCTCGCTCCCAAAAGGTGAAATGTGGAGCGGAAATAAAAAATGGATCGTAGGTGGTTCGCTGTATGATTTTTATTTGGCTGAATGGGCTGGTATCAATAGGGAAAATGGCCAACCACAATGGTATCGTTATGATGCTGAAGGTAAGAAAATCATTACGGAAGATTATACATCTGTAAAACCAGAAGACCGCATCAAAAGTGGTACTTCTCTACCAGATCTCTCAGGTGGATTCCAGTCGAACTTATCCTATAAGAATTTTGAATTGTCAGCTTTATTTTCATACGTCTTAGGCGGAAAAATCTATAATGGCGACAAGTTGACATTGTATAGTCAAGGTTCGCCTGGTACAAGCTGGAGTGCTGATATGCTCAATCGTTGGACGCCCGAAAATCCGGATACGGACTTTCCGCGACTGACGACACAGGCGAAAAGCTCATGGACAAGTTCTTCAACACGCTTTTTGGTCAATCGTTCATTTCTGCGTTTGAAAACCGTAACCCTTTCCTATGGCCTTCCGAAAAGATGGATTGCACCAGCGGGATTACAAAGTGTAAATGTATTTCTGCAGGGCGAAAATCTCCTGACTTTCACCGAAGAACAAGGGTTGGATCCTGAACAGACTTTTGATGGCGGAACATATTTTCGTTATCCAACAATGCGGACGTTTTCTTTCGGGCTTAATGTAAAATTATAAAAGTACAAGATGAAAAAAATAACAATTATAGCACTCTTGGGAGGTTTCACGCTTCTTTTCGGCCTCTCCGGATGTAAGTTGAATACCGATCCGACAACTTCTTTAAGTGCGGATGCTGTTTTCGATAAAGCAGAGGACTCGGAAAAGGTATTAAATGGCGCCTGGCGCTATTTAATGGAAAATTTTAGTACGTTTGCTAACCCAGGCTACGGATCTTTTCTACGTGCCGGTGACGCCATGGGAAATGACGTCGTTTTGAATACCCGTTACGGATTTGCAAATCATTATGCATTAAACGCCATATATTCCCGCGGTGGCACCAATGGATTGAGCTGGACATTATCCTACGCTGTAATCAATAACGCAAACAATGTGATCAAATATATTGATGGGACAACAGGAGACGATGAGGTAAAAAAACGCATCAAGGGACAGGCTTATGGTTTACGTGGATTTATCTACTTGCATTTGGCTTCCCTGTATTCGTTTGCCATTGATAAAGATCCAAATGCAGTATGTGTTCCAATTTATACGGAGCCTTCCAATGAAAAAACAGAGGGACTACCCGCCTCTAGTGTAAAAGAGGTTTATGAACAGGCTATTTCGGATCTTGAAGAAGCATTGAAATTGATCCCAGCCAATTATGCACGGAATCAGAAATATAAAATCGATCGACAGGTTACCTTGGGCTTACTTTCTCGTGCGACCTTGTATGCCCGCCAATGGGAAAAAGCTGCCGATTACTCGGCGCAGCTGCTCGCCCTCAACAATTACCTGATGACTGAAAAGGAATATAAGGCTGGATTCAATAGTGTGGAAAACAAAGAGTGGATCTGGGGGCATCCGCAAACGGCTGAACAGAGTGACGCGAGCTACCAGTTTCATTATCTTGATGTCACCAGCAGCGTTAGTTACTATTATAGCTTTAATACTGATCCCTACTTCTTGGATTTATTTGATGATGGCGACTACCGTAAAAGCATGATCTATTGGGCTCCTGATCCCGGTAAGCCACCTGCAACAGAAACTTTTGCATGGTTGCGCTATCCGAAATTCATATTCCGTTCACCTTCGGATTTTACAGCAGATATTGTTTTGATGCGGGTATCGGAAATAGTCTTGATCAACGCGGAAGCCAATGCGCGGCTCAATCGAAATGCGGAAGCAATTGCGAAGCTAAATGAACTAAAGTCTACCCGTTTGGCAAAAAGTATTTCGGGGTTGAGTGGTCAGTCTCTACTGGATGCCATTTGGATCGAGCGTAGAAAAGAACTGTTCGGTGAAGGATTTGCTTTAGTAGATATAATCCGTAATCAGCAGACGATCGTCCGCAAAGATTATCCACAGTCACCCAAAGTTAATTACAAGTATACGGATAGTAAGGGACAGGAACAGACTGTTGCACTGACACCACAGGGACATCGTATTTTTCAGTTTCCAGATAAGTCGGCCTTTGAAAAGAATAGCAAATATTTTTTGTTCCGCATTCCGGAAGTAGAAGAAACGACGAATACAAGTTTGTATAAAAACCATCCAAAACTAGCGATCTATAATTAATAGGAAAAGCTCGTAATAGGAAAGCCCGCTTGAAAACTTCAAGCGGGCTTTTTGTTGTTGGCCTGCTCTATAAAAAGAACAGACCAGATGTATAAAGTAGGGGGTGATTTTGCTAATTCGCTGTTAACGCTACTGCATTAAGTTGTCTGGAAGTCCCATCAGGCCCCACAGCAACAATATTGTCAAAGATCACGCGTGTGCCCGGTACAATGCCATTTAAGGCTGATGACATGCTTGAACTTAATTGGCCGCCTGAGGTGGACAGTACAATCGCATCAGCACGGGGTTTGGCAATGATCATCGTAAACTTGGTTACCTTAAACGTGGCGTCAAAATCAAAATTATCCAGTTTGGCAAATAACGCATTTTGTGCTTTCAAGGCTACTGTTGCCATAGATCCACCGGTCTTGCCAGCAAATTTGGCAATAGGATCAGGGATTCTCTTCACGCGGAATTCTGTTGAACTCAAGGTTTGTGTTTTGCCTGGAGCCACTTCCGCAGATACGGAGATATGGGCTGTGCCCGGTGAACTGACCCGTACATTATATTTACCACCACCTGCACCGGATATACTACCGCCGCTCATACTGACACGGACTTTATCTGTAGGAGTTCCAGGTGCAGAAACGGAAATTGGGTTATTGACACCAATATACAGTACATTCATTTTATCGGGTGATACCACAGCCGAAGGGCGGGCGACCTGATAGGTCTGTTGTGGTGTACGGTATTCCTTAAAGGATCCATCTGTTTGCTTTACTTTAATAACTCCGCTCCAGCTAAAAATACCCTCCCGATTGGTCGGTACGGAGTACACACCCTTACCGTCCACAATCTGTAGTGCTGATCCGTTGACCGAAATGGCTGGTTGGGATTTAGAATCGGATGCTGTTAAAAAGACTTCAGCTTTGTAGGGTTGACCTTGTACGAGGTAAGAGGTTGGTGCGACGGCTACTGCCGCAAATTTATCTAGATTGACAACGGCCTGATCCATTTTTCCCAGGATGATCTTAACGACATCTGACTCCGCATTTTGTGCATCGGTCTGGATTTTCGTCAGGATAGTCATCGCTGCGGTCAATGGTGTGCCACTGCCAAAATTAATTTCTTCCCAGGACTTTTTGCCGTTTACTGATTTCTCTGGATTTTTAGCTTCCAATGAAAAAGAGACCATTTTCTGCTCTTCCGGAGTTAGCAATGCCAATAATTTGGCTCGGGTATCGTTGATTTTATCCTTGAGGAGAGTTCCTTTTTTCTCATTGATCATCAGATTGGGGGAGATGTCCTCATTTTCCCGTTTGACCAAATCGCCTTTTTCTTCATCGTAGCCACCACCCTGTTTGACAAATTCTTCTTTCAGCGAGACAATATATTTGTCCAGTTCGCCAATAATGGCCTGTGCCTTTTTCGCTTTATCGTAAATAGGCTTGGCTCGCGCCGGCTCTTCTTTTAATTTGGTGTTTTCAAATGCGGCGAACAGCTGCTGTACAGCTGTATTGACATTTGACTTGGATGTCTCGAGACTATTGTTGATATTTTTGAATGCGTCCAAGATGGAATCCGGTACATTGAGTGCCAGTAAAGCAAGCAAGACCAGATAGAGGATGCCGATCATCCGCTGCCTTGGCGTTTCTCTTCCTAATGCCATTTTTTCTAGTTTAAGTGATACAAGAGTAAATTATACACGTGGCTGGTTCATTGCGCTGAGCATATTACCGTAAATGGCATTTAACGCATTTAGATTTTTAGCCAGTTTGCCCACTTCTTCTTTAAATGCTTTGGAGTCATCCAAGGATTCGTTAAAGTTTTGCATGGTATAGCTTAAGTTCTCATAAAACTTATTCATGGACTGTAGGTGTGATGCGGAGTCGCGTAGTTCGCGCTCATACATTGAATTTAACTGGCCGAGATTGCTGGTCAGATTTTTTACCTGATCGTGGTAATTTGCCGTATCACCAGAAGTATTGGACATCGCCACCAGATTTTCCGAAGCTTTTTCAAAAGCCAGGCTTAAATTGTCAAATTTGGATGTTGCGGTCCGGAGTTTCTGGGTAAATTCATCGGTTGCCAACGAAACATCGGAGAGTTTGTTGATCGCCGATACCTTCTCATTGAAGTCACGCAGACCACGGCCCAGATTTTCGATACTGGCCGGCTCAATATTGGCGTCTGCAAATAGCTTATCCAATGCGGCTGTAGCCGATGGCCCTGCAGGCTGTGCGACAACGGCTTTGCCACGGGCGGGTAGTTCTCCATTAAAATTATCATCCAATTCAGGATAGACACGGCTCCAGTCTGGTTCTGCCGGTGGGGGATTGAAACCCATCAGAAAGAAAAGGAGTGCCTCAACACCAAGTCCGATACCGATCATATAATTGGCTGTGCTGCCGCCGATGTGGAGAATTTTGAACAATACCCCGATGATGACGATACTCGCGCCCCAGGATATGGCCACATTTAGCCATCTTGAATTGTCTTTTTTCTTGCTCATAGTTTTTATGTGTGTGTTTGGTTTAATTCTTTTTGGATAGTACTATTTTTTCGTTGAATCCATCTATAAGTATTCGCTTATGATTTATTTTAAATAGAGTGCGTGACCTCGACTGAATATTTCATTTGTATAAAACGGATTTGTCTATTTAATAGTATACTTTATCTCAGATACCCCGGTTTTTGTTAATAGTCCAGCTTGTTTCAAAAAATATACCAAAGATCCACGTTGAATTAAATTTTGTATCCTAATGCAAGCCATTGGTGACTATAAATGCCGTTTTCTCAAATTAAAACAAACGTTACGATCCCCCAGCAGTTATACATATAGTAAATAGAGGTAGAACGAGAGAAAAAGTGTAACATTATGACTGAAACATTAATCCAATTTTCACAGACTTGGCCGGCATGGCTCTGGAATATGGCATTAATGCTGTTTTCATTCCTGATCGGAATCCTGATCAAATTGATTTGTGTTCCCCTCCTGCGTCGGCAGGCCATCGAACAGTCTTCTTATTCACTTTTCCGCTCATTTATTCAGCGATTTAATAGGCTATTGAGCATATTTATTCCCTTGCTGGTTTTTAATAGCTTACTTCCGCTTGCGCATTTTAATAAGGACACTTTACAGGTGGTGACCAAGATCAATGAGCTCTTATTGGTCAGTTTTTTTGCCCTGGCATTGATCCAGGCCATTAAGGTGTTCGAAGATTATCTTTATCATCGATTTGATGTGAATAAGGAGAACAACCTACGTGAGCGGAAGATCCGAACACAGATTGTCTTTATCCGAAAGGTGGTCGTGACGATGATTATTGTTGTCGCGCTGGCAATCATCTTATTGAGCTTTGACAGTATGCAAAAAATCGGTGCTGGCCTGTTGACGGGGGTCGGTGTTGGGGGAATAATCATTGGTTTTGCTGCACAGAAATCGTTGGCTAATCTGTTGGCCGGTTTCCAGATTGCATTTACCCAGCCCATACGGATGGACGATGTCCTTGTGGTTGAAGGTGAATGGGGCAAGGTAGAGGAAATTAACCTGACCTATGTCGTCGTCAATATCTGGGATAAGCGTCGTCTCGTGCTTCCGATTACCTATTTTATTGAAAAACCTTTCCAGAATTGGACCCGGACGACGGCCGAAATATTGGGGACGGTGTTTATTTACACCGATTTTACCATTCCAGTACAGCAACTGCGCGAAAAGTTGACCGTACTGCTCAATGGGCATCCGCTATGGGATGGTAAGGTGAATGTATTGCAGGTCACTGATTTGAGGGAACAGACAATGGAAATACGCTGCCTGATGAGCTGCCGTAATTCGGGACAGGCTTTTGACCTGCGCTGTTACATCCGTGAACAGATGATCGCTTATATCCGGGCCAATTTTCCGGAGGCGCTGTCCAAAACAAGGGTAGATTATACCGTGGCGATGGTGAATGCATAGCCAAGGTCGTCCTATCCTTTTGTAGGTCAATAAGGTGATGCAAAAATATCTCCTACAAGCAATATATTTGTGAAGTATTTTTTGAAATTTATATGCAGATTTTCTTTGTTGTTTTAGCTGGACTGTTGATTGTCCTCAGCCTGCTGCCTTTTATCCGGTCTCAGCACTGGATCTTTCGTGTGTCCGAATTTATTAAACTGCAGCTGCTGGTCTTTCAGGTTCCTGTGTTTGCCTGGGGATTTTATCTGCTTGCTGAATTCCCCTGGATATGGGGTATACAGATTGCTCAGGGATTGCTGATTGGCTATCATGTGTTTATCCTGGTGCGTTACACGAAATTTTGGCGCAAGGAAAAATACGATAAAGGAAAAGACGCTTCGGATAGCATTAAGATTATATCCTGCAATGTACTGCAGTTTAATAAGGAGCATGACCGCTTTATCGATTTGATCCGCAAAGAAAAGCCACAGATCTTTCTGACAATGGAAAGTGATGCAGCATGGGAATCGGCTTTACGAACATTGGAATCAGTTTATCCAAATGTGGTCAAGGTGACCCTAGATAATACTTATGGGATGCATTTTTATACAACGCTCAAGGTCAATAAAAGTCAGGTACACTATTTTGTAGCTGACGATATCCCCAGTATAGAAGCTGAGTTGGAGACAGCAGACGGGCACCGTTTTATCTTTTTTGCGGTCCATCCGCCGCCACCTAGTCCGACAGAGGAAGAAAATTCCAAAGAACGGGATGGTGACCTGCTCAGTGTGGCAAAGCGGGTCCGCGATTATAAAATGCCGGTCGTGGTTACGGGCGACTTTAATAATGTCGCCTGGGCTAGATCTTCTATCCTGTTTAAAAAAACCAGCAAGCTGATCGACGCCAGGATAGGACGTGGAATTTTATCCACCTTCCACGCTAATTATTGGTTTTTTCGGGTGCCTTTGGACCTGCTATTCCATAGTCCCAATGTGTTTATCGACAAATTGTTTATCTATCCTGCAGTGGGGTCGGATCATTTCCCGATGGGTTGTACTTTTTTTATTGATCGTTATTCGGACGAACAAGCAGAAGATATCGAGCACCTTGAACAAGGTGAGATGACCGAGGTGAACGAGCTGATCATCGAAGGCCGTCAGGAGGAAAGCGACAATCGCGAGTAGGTTCCTTAGTCAGGTCGTCGCTTCGTCAGTGTCCGATCTTTAGCTTATATTCCTTTACAGAAGCGACGGAGAAATAACCCAGCGCATTGTTTGAAATATTTGATTTTGGATTGCTGGGCGCGGCATTGCTGAGGTTGTTGTTTTGGTATTCATTCCAATAACGGTATGTTTTCTCGTCCACACAGTAGCGGCGTACCGTGACATTGTCGCCAGGGGAGAGGTCGGTCTCCAGATCGGAGATATAATGGGTTACTTTCAGCCCGTCATTAAACTGGTCCGATTGTGCGCTCGCAAAACGGAAGGCTCCTCCGTTGATTGATAAGCTGTATAGGTAATAATTGGGGATCTTGGCGGGATCTTTAAAGGTCAGTGCCACAAAAAAATATGTTTTTCCAGCAATATTTTTTTCCGACAGGTGAGTGGAATCGACGGCAACATAGGTTGGCATCTGTGTGCTCGAGCTGTATTGCTGCTTTTGTACATTGGCCAGCAGTGTATATTTCCGGCCTGCCGTAGGCTTAAAGTTCGGATGGGTATAATAACCGTCTTTTTCATATTGAAAAGAATAACTTCTGTTTTCATTGTCTTTGACCAAGACTGTTGCATCTTTGATCCCCGACGTATTGACGGGATCATCAAATCCGACGGATCGGGAAATACGTATGCGCTGAACGGAACTAGCATCGGACAATTGGGCGTCAATGACAATCCGGGCCGCAGCTTTGTTGAGATCGATATCCATCTTTTCCTCACAGGACAACAAGAGTAGGGGGAGACCGAATAGGATAGAAAAATGTGTTGCTTTCATGGGGTTTAAAATTTAAAGTTCCAGGTGACCGAAGGGATAATACCAAATAAAACAATCTTATAGGCTTCGGTTAGATTCGGATTGGTCTTGTCCTCCCGGAAGTCGATGGTATACGCATTTTTGCGGTTAT
The DNA here is from genome assembly GCA_031277685.1 of Sphingobacterium sp. Lineage (GTDB taxonomy): Bacteria > Bacteroidota > Bacteroidia > Sphingobacteriales > Sphingobacteriaceae > Sphingobacterium. Next base: position 31,598 of record JAITLV010000223.1, read on the forward strand.
AGGCATTGTATACACCAATTGTCCAGCTGGAATGAAAGCGTTTTTTTGTTTTATGCGGATCATAAGTTGCTGATAGGTCCAAGCGATGATAATCAGGCATACGGTAACCGTTTCGTTCAGTATAGTAGAACATGGATTTGCCATTGATAAGGTATTTTCCGCTGGGGAAAGTAACTGCATTTCCGGTATTGAAAGCGAATGTGCTACTGACAGTCCAGTTGTCCGAAAGCGCGTAATTCGCAACAATGGCGAGGTCGTGGGTACGATCCTGCCGTGCATTGAACCAGTTACCATTATTGATCCCATTAAACTTTCGCCGGCTTTTGGAGAGCGTATAGCTTATCCAGCCCTTCAGTCGGCCACTGTTCTTGCGGAGATAACCTTCCAGTCCGTAAGCGCGGCCAACACCAAAGAGCAGCTCGCCTTCAAAATGGGCATTGGCTTGTAATGTTGCTCCATTGCGTACATCAATCTGATTGCCGAGTCGTTTATAATAGGCTTCGACCGAGAAGTCATACCGTTTGTTTTCAAATGTACGAAAGTAACCAAAGGCCGCCTGATCGACACGCTGTGGTTTGATATTGAGGCTGCTCAGTACGTACTGATCGGTAGGAAGGCTTGCCGTCGTATTGGTCAACTGATGTAGATTCTGTACAATACGATTATACGACGCTTTTAGGCTGCTCCGTTCATCCAGCATCAGGCTGGCGGAGAAACGCGGTTCCAGATTGATATAATGTTTGGCAATCTGGCTATTGTCACGCTTTTCAGCAATGGGTTTGCCATTGGAGTCAAATTGATAGAACGTCCGCTTGCCCAAGACCATAAAATCATGCAGGTGGATACCATAGTATAAAGATAGGTTAGCCGTAGGCTTCCATTCATGGGAGATATAGCCGCCTAGATCGATACCGCGTTGGCTTTCGATCGCTGTCGGATTGACGGACTGATTTTTAGCAGAAGAGAGATTGGACGGACGAATAGATTGTGCCAATGCGCCTACACCCAGTCGGATGGTATGGTTTGTATTCACATAATAGGAAAAATCCTGCTTGGCATGAATATTCCGAATTTTTGAAGCAGCCTGAAAATCGAGTTGCTCACTGGAAACACCGGCCTCGTAATTAAATCCACTGTAGATAAGAGACGTATTGCTGCTTATTTTTTCGTTAAATCGGTGGTTTAGCCGTACCGTTGCGGTCGTATTCCCCCAGGCAATATTAAATAGATCATTGTACTTTAATTTATCTTTCCCATGATAGCCCGATAGATAAAGGGTGCTTTTCTTGCCCAGATTAAAATTGAGTTTGGCATTCAGGTCATAGAAATACAGGCTATTGTCCGCCATATCCTTGTTTTTGGCCAGCTTTAAAAATGAATCGGCATAAGAACGGCGGGCACTGAACAGAAAGGAACTTTTATCTGCTGCAATTGGGCCTTCGAGCTTCACCCGCGAGGCGATGATGCCCAGACCGCCTTCACCTGCAAACTGTTTTTTGTTGCCATCGAGCATGGAAACATCCAGTACAGAAGATATCCGTCCACCAAACTGTGCCGGTATGCTACCCTTGTATAGCTGTACATCCTTGATCGCATCAGCATTAAAGGTAGAGAAGAATCCCATAAGATGGGAAGGATGATAGACAGTGGCCTGATCGAGCAGGATCAAATTTTGTCCAGCATCTCCACCGCGTACATAAAAATTGGCTGACCCTTCGCCTGCGCTCTGCACACCAGGTAACAGCTGTATGGTCTTTAAGAGGTCTTTTTCACCAAATACGATCGGTACATCCTTCATATCTTTCATCGTAAGGTGGACGCTGCTCATCTGAGCCTTGTCGATGGATTCGCCCTGCTCTTTGGCGGATACAATGACCTCCGCTATTCGCCTGGACGAAGGTTGTAGATCAAAGTTCCTGACAAGGGCTTGACCTACGTCAATTGAAATGATCCGTGTTTCATAACCCATGTAACTCACCGTCAAACGGTGACTACCTTGAGGTAGTACGAGTTTATAATATCCCCATTGGTCGGATTGGATGCCTGTACTGTCGTTATCGGCAATTAGGATGGCTCCATAAAGTGCTTTCCCGGTTGTAGCATCCCGAACGACACCGCTCAAGAGTGCTTCTTGCGCTGAAACAAAGAGTGGGAATAGGACACAGGAAACCGGTAAAAAATATTGAATAAAGGGGATCATTGTTTGTCTAGGTTGAGTATTTGCAAAAAAAAATAGAATGATCTGTTAATTTTTTATTAATATTTATTTCTATAGTTTAAACCGTAATACGTCGGTAATCGTTTCATTTTTCTATGGGTTTGGTTATCATTGTAACGCTTTTGATACAGCTAATATTGCGTTGGTTACGCTATTTCGAATGAAATCGCTGATACCTAATGTTTTTGTAGGATGGGTGAAAAATAACTTGCGTATTATTTGATCGGAAATCCGTAATTTCACTAGGCTAAGCAATACCATAAAATCTAACTAATGGGTAAAGATTATCATTTTAAAATGCCTGGAGAGGAATTGCAGTCAAAGACAATTGATTTTTTGCGGTTCCCTTTAATCGTAGGAGTGGTCTTTATCCATACTAATTTCTCAGATATTGTCATCCCTGGTGCAAAGCAGTTCAGCCTTGCGCATTATCCCATTTTCTCACATATTTTTTTTCTGTTTTCCAATATTATTTTTGAGGTTTGTGTGCCGCTTTTCTTTTTTATATCCGGTTTTTTGTTTTTCTATAAAACGACCGATTTTTCGAAAGCGGTTTACCTGCAGAAATTAAAAAACCGGCTGCGTTCGCTTTTGATTCCTTATATTTTTTGGAACTTGTTAGTCCTGCTATTTCTTTTGCTTGCACAGACTTTTCTATCCGGGAGTTTGGTCTCTGGTCGAAATAAATTGATCATGGATTATAGTGTGATGGATTGGCTCTGGTCATTTTGGGATACTTCTCAGGTCAACCCTCATTTCAATAAGAGCTTGCCTATAAATACGCCATTTTGGTTTATTCGTGACCTCATGGTACTGGTTGTTTTCTCGCCACTGATTTATTTTTTGATCAGGAAGGTCGGTGTATACGCTGTCATTGCGCTTGGATTACTCTGGTTTTTTAATCCCTATGTCTATAAACCAGGATGGAGCACAGTATCGTTATTTTTCTTCACTGCTGGCGCTTATTTTAGCGTGCATAAAATGAATTTTGTTGCGGTAATGCAACCCATGTTACGGGGAGCATTACCGCTATATATCTTGATAATTATACTGACGTTTTATTTTGTCGGTTCCGACTGGTGGCCCTATCTCTATTGTGCAGCAGTTGTTATGGGACTTATCACTACAGTGGCACTATGTGCTCATTACCTGAGGAAGGGGAGTTGGCATACCAATAGTTTTTTGGCCAATGGGAGTTTTTTTATTTTTGCTTTCCATCGTCTACCCCTGATATTTGTCATCAAATTTTTATTTAAAGTTTTACGTCCGCAGTCCGAGGGACTCTTGCTATTTTTGTATCTGGCCTGCCCCGCGATAATAATTGTGTTTGGCTTAATAGGCTATAGCATGTTGAAACAAGTCTGGCCAAGGTTTACGGCTACAATTTGTGGGGGACGATAGTAAAAGCATATGAAGAAATATAAACGGATCATTGTAATCATACTCCTGTTGCTTATCGGAGGACTGCTCCTGACCTACGGTCGCAAGATGTTCAATAAGAATAAGTACAAACGGATTAAAACAGCGTATGTATTTACGGATGTCATCAACCTGGGCTGCACTTCGGTAAAGCAACAGGGGGCATCGAATACCTGTTGGTCTTACACCGGAAATTCATTTTT